>NZ_BNEL01000001.1:1212222-1818333 GCF_018327685.1 Streptomyces sp. TS71-3
CATCCTCGTCGGCGTGGTGGCGGGCGGTGGCGAGTTCGCCCGGGTCGGTGGTGATGACTTCGTGCTCGCCGGGTGCGGCGACGCTGATGAGGGCCACCTTGTGGCGGCGGTCGCCCGTCAGGAGCAGGGCCTCGCCCCGGGTCGCGGCAAGGAGGAAGGCGCGCTCGCCGTGGCAGAGGTGGAAGTTCTCGCTGATCGTTTCGATGGCCTGGGGGGCTTGGCGGAGCAGGATCTGGGTGGCGGCGTTGGAGACGATGGCCCGTCCGAGTGGGGAGGCGAGGATGTCGTCGGCGTCCTGGGTGATCACCGCGAGGCCGGTCCAGTATTTGCGGGCGGCTTTGGCCAGGCGGAAGAGGAAGGCGGCACCGGCGCCGTCGCGCATCAACCGCCACGCCTCGTCCACCACGACCAGATGTCGGCCAGCCTGTGTGCGGTAGGTGACCTGGCGCCAGATCACATCCAGCGCCAGCAGCATGGCCGGTGCCTTGACCTCCTCGGGTAGCTGACGCAGGGCGAACACGACGAGGTGCCCGGAGGCGGAGGCGGTGCTGTGACCGTTGAACAGGGCCGCGTGCGAACCGGTGGTGAAGGGGGCCAGCTGGTGGGCGAGAGCGACGGCCGCCTCGCTGCCGTCGCTTGTGAGGACGGTGGTGAGGTCGGCGAGGGTGGGCGGGGTCCGCTGCCAGGTACGCGGGTCCGTGGTGATCCCGGCGCGCGCATACGTGGCCAGGAGCGCCTTGTCCAGCACAGCCTTCTCGCCTGGGGCCGGATCGGTGCCCAGGAGGACGGCGAGGAAGGTGTGCAGGAAGAGCACACGCCGTGTCAGGACATCGTCACGGCTCCCGGTGGCCGTCGGGACGTCGAAGGGGTTGAGGCGTACGCCGTCGGCGCCGAGCGCGATGACGTGTCCGCCGACGGTGTCGGCCAGGCGGACGTATTCGTCCTCGGGGTCGATGACGGAAGCGGTGACGCCGGTGAACAGCAGCCGGAGCAGTTCGAGTTTGGTCAGGTAGGACTTGCCCGCGCCGGAGCGGGCCAGGGTGATGGAGTTGTAGTTGTCCTGCGCGAAGCGGTCCCACACGACGGGGGCGCCGGAGACCGTGTTCAGCCCATACAAGACTCCCGATGCCGTGCCGTCCTGATCGGTGGTGAGGGGGAGGTCGGGGCTGGTGAAGGGGAAGCAGGCGGCGAGGGCTGCGGTGTCGAAGGTGCGGCGGATCTTGAGGGTGTCGATGCCCAGAGGGAGGGTGGCCAGCCAGCCGGGCAGGGCCCGGTAGGTCGTCGGCGCAACCGTCATCAGCAGTGACTCGGCGATCGCGCGGACGGCTGCGGCCTGCTCGGCGAGAATGTTCTCGTCGGGGGCGTGCACGGTCAGGTAGAGGGCGAGGTGGAAGAGTTTTCCCTCGCCGCGGGCGATGCGGTAGGCGAGGTCGGCGGCGTCCGCCGCGGCGGCCTCGACCTCCGGCTCGTCCAGGTGCCCCTTGTCGAAGGTGGTACGGCGGCCGGCCTCCAGCCGGGCACGTTGCCTCTTCAATCCGGCCGCGGCGACCGGGTTGGGAACGGGCTCGATGTGCAAGGCGATGTCGAGATGGCCGGGGAAGTTCAGCAGGGGCGCGAGCCAGCCGGGGGTGACCTCGGCCGGATAGCCGGTGACCACGAGCGTGGTGGCCAGCTCCGCGCCGATAGCCAGGGCGCGGGCGTGCACCTCGACGGACTCGGGCCCGGCAACCTCCAGCAGTTCAGCGCCATCAACGGCTGACGGCTGGCTCACGACGTGGCGGCGTTTGAAGCGGAGCGCGGTCATACCAGGTCACCTTCCGGTGGGCGCCGAGACGGGCGGGACGGGAGTGTCGGGGTTGCAGGCCGCGCGGACCAGCTCGGCGCTGTGCTCGACATCCAGCGGAGTGACAGTGACCTCCGCGGCGGTGAGCGCTCGGGCGGCCTCAGCCACGCGCTGGAGCACTCCCTCTTCTCCCGCGTGCCGATGCGCGCCTGACACGGGGGCCTCTTCGCGTGCGACGAGGACGATCTGCCGGCCGAGGAGGTTGCCGGTGGTGGCCAGATCGGCGAGGAAGTCAGCGTGCGCCAGAGCCGCCCGCTCCAGCGCGGGGAGCGGCAGTGCGGCGGCATCCTGCTGGAGGG
The DNA here is from genome assembly GCF_018327685.1 of Streptomyces sp. TS71-3. Classification (NCBI taxonomy): domain Bacteria; kingdom Bacillati; phylum Actinomycetota; class Actinomycetes; order Kitasatosporales; family Streptomycetaceae; genus Streptomyces; species Streptomyces sp. TS71-3. Next base: position 1,214,365 of record NZ_BNEL01000001.1, read on the forward strand.
CATCGGCGAGCGGTGCCAGGTCGATGCGGTGGCAGCGCACCAGCAGCTGGGTCGGGCCCGTCAGGGAGTTGAGCCACCGGGCGAACCCCGCGGTCAGGCTCTGCTGCTCGGCCATCGAGCGGAGCTCGAAGTTGATCGTGGAACACGTCGCGAGGGCCGCCTTTCCCGCAGCGCCGAGTTCGAGCACTCCGCCCGGGGTGATGCCGTGGTAGGGCATGCGCATGGCGATCGGACGAGTACCTGCGGACTCGGCCCAGCGGCGGGGCACGACGGCGGGTAGTGGCGGTACGCCTTCGGGAGCGTGGACCCGGCGCCCGCGGGTGCGGATGTGGGCGAGGGCGGCGAGCAGGAAGCGGTCGAGGCTGATGCCCTCCCGGCGGCCGAGCGTGACCGCGGCCACCGCCCCGGCGATCGGGATCACCAGGGCGGCGTAGGCAAGCGGCGCCATGAAGGAACGTGTGGCCCACCAGCCGCCATAGAGCACAAGCACGGCGCCGGCGAGGAGCACTGTTTGCCGGGCCGTGAAGGGGCCCAGGACGCGGTCGGGGCGGGAGATGTCCGCCGGGATGCGGGTGGCGTAGGGAGGGTCGGCTGCGTCGTCAGCTTTGTTCACGAGCGATTTCCCTTTCGTGGGGGTTCGAGGGGCAGCCGTAGCTGCACAGGCCGCGGCGGGCGCACGCGGACGCGCGCGGCGGGTACGGGGAGCGCCAGCTGACGCGCACGCGGGGCCGAGGCCGCCCGCGTGGGGACGGGCTGGGCGGCGGAGGACAAGGTCGGTCGTCGGGCGCCGCGGGGCTGGGCGGCGGGGGGACCAGCGGAGGGACCGATCGACGTACCGACGACGTGGGCCGAGCCGGGCGAGCGAGACTGAGAGGTGTGGCCCGGCCGAGAAGCGGCGCCGGGCGTTGCGGACGAGGCGGGAACCGCCTGGGTGCGTGCGGTGGCGCTCCGGTGGGTGCCTGACCCGGCAGCGGCGCCGCTGGTGCGCTGACCGGCTGCTCCCCGGCCTCGCCCACCACCGGGTCCGGGCCCGCCGGCCAGCGGTCGGCCACGGCGGGGTCCGCCGCCGCTCGATTCTGGTCGGCGGCCACCAGCACCACCGGGCCAGCCGTGTCCTGGTCCTGGTCCTGGTCCTGGTCGGCCTCCTCCCCCACCGGATCCGCCCGGTCTTGGACGGTTGCCTCCACCACTGCCGGGTCGACCACCAGTCGGTCCGCGGGGAGCGCCTCCGCCACCCCCGAGCCCGCCGCGCAACGAGGAGCCGAACCCAGCACCGCCTGCCGGTCCCCCGCGTCCTCGCAGCAGGCGCATGCCGGGCAGGTAGTGATCCATGAGCCGGTACAGCGCCAGGTGTTTGAGGATGCGCACCCCGGTGGGCGCGTGCGGGTTGTGCACGGGCGTACCCCGCAGGATGACCTGAAGGGTCCACCCGGGGATCTTGAACAGCACCCAGAACAGGGCCACACCGGCGAGTACCGTGCCGAGCTGGTCTGACTTGGGGATACCTAGTGTCGTGGCGCCGGGGGCGAAGAACAGCTTCAGAGCCAGGACGAACGTCATCGACTGGGCAACCTGGATGACCAGGCATCCAGCCAGGCCACGCCACCACAACCTCGCGACCGGATCGGTCAGAGGATGGGCATGACACGCCAGCATCAGGGGCGCACCCACAGCAAGCAGCGCCATCACCGCGATGCGCACCAGAAAGCCGATCAGCACCGCGAGCACCAACGCGATCATCAAGATCGCCAAGAGAAGCACGTACAGCTTCAGGCCCGGGACGCCGAAGAGAGCGAAGGGCAGAACCCGCTCGACCATGCCCTGCCCGGCATCCGACATACCGGTTGCCATGATCGCGTGGGCCAGAGCATTGGACAGGCCGATCGCTTGTCGCATCACCGTCAGCGAGCTGGCCGCGGCAGCCATCCCCAGGAGCAGACGCGGGGCGATCTGCCGCAGGGCATAGCGGGTCTGGACCGTTTCGTAGCCCATGACCGTGATACCGCCCGCGGTCACGAACACCACGTAGATCCCGGTCGTGATCCCCAGCACGGCCGCCCACAGCCTCTTGATGTCGGCGTGCCGGGTGACATCGGGCGTGGCCAGAAGCGTGTCGGCGAGGAACTCGCGTACCGGCCGCATGACCTGTTCGATGAGCGTGCCCAGGAACGACGTGATCGCGTCTACGAGCAGGCCGGGGATGTCGAAGAGTCCGGGACCGCTGCCTGTGGTGTCGCAGTCGCTTGGATCGCCGTCCGCCTCGCATGCTGCGGGGGTGGGGCCGGGCGTCGGCTCGGGAGCCGATGGCCGTTCGGACTCCGGTGTGGGGCGCTGCGGGGCAGGTGTCGGGCCCGGGGCGGGGCTCGGTCGTGGCCCACGCTCGGGTGTTGGTGGAGAAGCTTTGGGGCTGGGTTCGGGTTGTGGCTCGGGCGGGGGCGGCTCGGGAAGCGTCGGAACCACAGCAGCCGTAGCCGTGGTGTGCGCCAAGGCCGGATGGGCGAGCGGCAGCAGTACGAGGGAAACCAGAGACAGCAGGGGCAGGAAGAGGCTGAAGAGCTTGGCGCGGTTCACTGCCCGCCCCCACCGTCGCCGACCCCGACGATGCCCTGCAACACGGACACGATCACCGGAGCCAGGACGGCCAGCCCATAGCCGATGGCAGCCGCTTTCAAGGCCCGTTTGGCAGCTTCTACTTCGCCAGGGTCACCGCCGGCCGTCAGGTACCGCAGCCCGCCGAAGGTGAGGAACAGGGTGGCCAGTCCTGCGAGAAGACCGATGATCCACTTACGCAGGTTCGTGATGACCGTCGGGATGTCCGCGACCGCCCACCCGCGCGGCGGGTCCACAAGCAGCGCCACCGTCGTGAGAGCGGCGACGAAGGCCAGCCGGAGCAACCAGCGGCAGAGTCGTCGCACCGTGGGTCGGTACGGATGACGGAGCCGTGTGGACATGGCGGTACACCTCCATCGGTCAGAGCGGGGACGGGGCAGAGGAGCGGGCAGTGGACTACCGGGCGCACGGCAGGCAGGCGCGGAGGTGAGCGGACCCCTGTCCCCGGGGCCGGCCTCCTAGCGGTGGCTCGGTGGGAGGGGTTTCTCGGGTGTCAGCACGAGACGGTCGTGCTCACCCCCGCGCGCTGCGAGGCCCGGGTCCGGGCATCGGCCGCCGCCCGGGTCCAGAACCGGCGGCCAAGCCGGTGAGCCGGCTCGGTCGCTGTCACCCTGAATAGAGATCCCAGCGGCGGGAATTGTCATTCCGCCGTCGAGGATCGCTGAGCCGGGTGACCTACTGGGCCTTGAGCCGACGCTGGAGATGCGTGGTCAGGTGGTGTTCGGCAGCGGTGCGGTACCGGTAGAGCTGACGCGTGCTCACCCCGCGCTCGGCGGCGAGGCGACTCATGGACTCGCCATCGAGCCGGGTACGGGCGATCAACCGTGCCTCGGTCACGTTGACCACGCCGGCCTGTACGGCGAGAGCGAGTACCGACAGCTCGTCCACCGTCTCATCATGAACGTGCAGCCATGACGCGGTGGAGGGCGCCTCGATGTGGGCTGCGCCTTGGTCGGTCTCGCGGGCGGCACGACGGCGTTCGGCGTACACCAGGCGGTGCACGGCCCGGTCCGCGGCGCTGAACAGTTCGCGGTCCGGCCGTTCGGTGCCGGGGTTCACGGTGTGCAGGGCGGTGGCGATGGCGGCCAGGGCCTCCTGCTCGATCTCGGCGCGCTCCAGATGAGCGGGACGGGCGAGGCGGGCGAGCATCCGGCGCAGGACCGGAACCGTCATGGCGACCGCGACTAGGTCCCACGGCTCGCCCAGATCGCGGGCGCGCCGGATCACTTCCCGCCAGGTCCGCTCGCGTAGTTCCGCGCGGGTGGACGGATGGGCCAGGTGGGTGCGGATCCGATCGACCGGCCATGCCGCACGGTCGGGCTCGTCGCACACCAGGTGCGCGGGCAAGGTAAGCGGCTCCACCCGCCGGGCGAGGGAGAGGAACGCCTGCTCCAACTCCGTCAGCGGGGAACGAAGCGGGCTCTGGCAGCGGGCGGAGGAGCGGAGAGTCTGGTGGCGGTGGTGCATGGTGCATCTCCAGGAGACGGCGTGGACAACTTCCGCCGCCATCCCTCGCAGCCCCCCGTGCCACCACCGATCCACCCGCACGCCAGTGCCGCGCCACCCGTAGCCGAATGGCTCGGCATGTGCGATGGCCTGGCCCTCGACCACCCGCAACAGCCTGCTGTGACGTGTCAGAGGGAGCACCAAGAATCGAACACAAGAAAATTCCCGGCTTCGATCGGGGCCCCGTGCCGTGGCAGGTCTTGCCGGCTCGCTCGTGGCTCGCAGGTGGCGCGCGACTGGCTCGCACCCATGGTGACCTGCGACGAACGGAATCAGCGAGCGCCAGTCCCCGGTGCAGTCGGGTACCTGGAGCCAGGTGACGCGAGAGGTCGAACGCGCACCGGGCGGTGGCAAGGATCGGCTGGCGAATCTCTATTTCTCACGTCAGCACGAGCACGGCCGAACCCCTGGGTCCCGGGCGCCGATCAGCCCATGCCCAACCGCACCGTTTCCCCTCGCGGCACGGCCCACCCGCTGCCGACGACCATCTGGCTCCCCGACCCGGACGAACCCAACGCCGCACCCATCCCCGGCGCGGTACTGCCCGCCTGGGCCATCGACACGATCCGAACCGACTTCGTCGGCCACCCCGCGCACCGGCCCGCACCCCTGCTCAAGATCGCGATCAGTGACACCGCACCGGGCATGGACGCACGCATCCCGACCACCCCCTTCGCCGCCCCAACCGACGATGCCGACGATGTCAACGGAGAGGACCCTTCAGAGAAGCTCTCCATCCTCCTCGCCGAACTCCACCCCGACACCCTGCCCGCGTCCACCGACGCCCTGCCGACCGGTGCCTGCGAGCCTGGCGTGCTGGAGGACGGCTGGTCCGGCTTCTTCCACCGAGCCCACCGCCTCCTGCCCGCTGACGGTCTGCTGATGCTGGCCACCCGCCAGCGCCGAGACGCCGGACGGCTCACCGACCCGCTCGGCCTCCTGATCGCCACCGCACGCACGGCCGGCTTCCGCTACCTCCAGCACATCGTCGTCGCCTACGCCCACCCCATCGGCGACCGACTCGTCCCAGCCCTGCCCACGGACGCTTCCCCCGGTGTCGCGCACTGCGACCTCATCGCCCTCTCCGCGATCCACCACGCATAGCCCACAGCAGAGGAGACATCGCCGTGCCCTCCCCTCTCTCGGTGTGGAACACCGCCCCCACCTCTGCCCCGGCCCAGCGCAAGGGCCGCTACGTCCCCGGCTCCGCCGCCCACCCCGCCAAGATGCTCCCGGCCATCGCCGCCCACGCCATCACCACCTACACCCGTCCCGGCGACCTGGTCCTCGACCCCATGTGCGGCATCGGCACCACCCTCGTCGAAGCCCTCCGCCTCGGCCGCCATGCCGTGGGCACCGAATACGAGCCGCGCTGGGCCCATCTGGCCAGCGCCAACGTCGCCTACACCATGCAGTCGACCACTGGCGGCAGCGGGCATGTCGCGTGCGGCGACGCTCGCCGACTCACAGATCTCCTCGACGAACGCCACCGAGGCAACGTCGATCTAGTCATCACCTCACCCCCCTACGGAAACTCCGTGCATGGACAAGTCCGCTCCACCCGGGAGACCGGGGAACGCGGGGTGCTCAAGAAGGATTACCGCTACAGCCAGGATCTCTCCAACCTCGCCCACATCTCCACCGATCGGCTCCTGAAAGCCTTCACTGAGATCCTTGATCAGTGCCGACGACTCCTCCGTCCTGGTGGCGTCGTGGTCGTCACGACCCCGCCCCTGGCGCGAACGCGGCGAACTCGTCGACTTGCCGTCCGCCGTCCTCGCGGCTGGGCGGGCCGCCGGCCTCACGCCTTCCGAACGCTGCGTCGCCCTCCTCGCCGGCATTCGCGACAGCCGCCTGATCAGCCGCCCGTCCTTCTTCCAGATGAAGAACGTTCACGACGCTCGCCGTCAGGGCATTCCGCTCACCGTTATTCAGCACGAGGATGTCCTGGTCTTCACAAGGCCCGGCCTTGCCCCGCCCGGCTCAGGCTGTGGCACGCCGTCTTCCGCGAAGTGGCCAAAGTTCGCGAAACGGACCTCCCATGTAACGCAAGCGTGGCCCTCCGGTTCCAACACGCCACGGGGCGGGCGTGGCGTGCGCTGAAGAGGCCGCCGACAGTCAACGCTCGGAACACACCCGGCCTCACCCGCGCGCCTGCCACGTGATCTCGACCGCGCCGGTCGTCGCGGACCGGGATCAACTCCGTTCCGCCCAGATTCCTCTCTGGCGGGCACGAATTCCCCTTGCTGCAGCCCGCTCTTCGCAAGCACTCGCTCGGCGAACGTATGGCGCGAGTGCCTGCGCCCCCGGCGAAGCATCCGGAGAAGGTCTGCGCCAGCACTCTTGTCGGGCATCGACACGCCTCGCTCGTGGCTTGACGACGGGCCCGAGATGGAGCGTCCATGGTCCACGCCCGGCACAGCTGCCGTGGCCGCATCCCGCCATGCGTCAGCATCTGAAAGACCGAGCAAGAGAGGGAACCACCATGCACCCGCCTGGGGTGGTGCATCAGTGACACGAGGCGGAAGTAACCGGCTGCTGACCGTGCAGGAGGTCGCGGACTGGCTCAGAGTCAGTGAGGTCACCGTCAGGAACAAATACCGCACATGGGGCATCAAGCCTCAGAAGGTCGGGCGCCTCTTGCGGTTCCGCGAACGCGACATCCTCACCTACCTGGACCAGCACCACGGGTGAGACCGGAGAGGCGCAGCGAGCAAGGAGTGTGGTCCGTTGGCCACTGTCTACCAGAGATGCAAGAGTGACAAACGGAGTGTGCACTACCCCTGCACCATTTCGCGGTGCGGACACACATGGACGGTCCGCTACCGCGAACCGGGCGGGGCGGAACGCCAGAAGAGCTTCGAGAAGAAGCCCCAGGCGGAAGCCTTCGTCGCCAAACTGGAGCACGACAAATACGAAGGCCTGTACCTCGACCCCAAACGGGGCGAGATCACGGTTGCTGCCTACTGCGCCGAGTGGCTTGAGCGGCAGGTCATCGGCGACTCCACGTACCCCAACTACGAAAGTTTTATCCGCATCCACCTGGTTCCGCACCTTGGCGGCAAGACGATCGCCGGGGTGCAGCGCAAGGACATCGAGGCTTTTGTCTCCGCCCTCGGCAAGAAGCTCGCCGCCAGCACGGTGTGTGACCGGATGAAACTGGTCTCGCACGTCTTCCAAACCGCAGTAGAAGAGAAGCGGCGGTCGGACGACCCCACCGATGGGGTCAAACTTCCCCGACGCGCAGCGAACGCAGTCGACGGGGACGAGATCCCCACCCTCCACGAGGTGGATCTCATCGCCAAACAGATCTCCCCCCAGTACCGGTTGACCATCTACCTACAGGCCGGAGCAGGTCTGCGCATCAGTGAGACACTGGCTGTCACCGCCGACTGCTTGCGCACTGATTTCCTTCGCGTACGCCGCCAGGTCAGTACCAAGGCTCATCGCGACGACTGTACGACCCGCTTCGTCCCGCTGAAGCACCGTGCGGCAGGGGAGTACAGAGACGTTCCCCTCCCGCCGTTCCTCGCCGATGAAATCGACGCGCATCTCCGAGAGTGGGGCACGGCGATGGCGTCCGGGCTGGAGGTCCTGTTCCCGCCACGCGACCGTGGCAAGGGCACCATGCCCACGGCGAACACGTACACGTACCACTTCCGAAAGGCACTCAAGGATGTAGGGGTGGTGAAACCGGACGGGAGCCCGAAGTACACACCGCACTGCCTGCGCCACTTCTTCGCCTCCACCGCCCTCGCCGCCAGCATCCCCATCCACGAGGTCTCCCGCTGGCTCGGACACAAGTCGATCAAAACCACGGTCGACATCTACGGGCACCTCGTCCCAGCCTCCTGGGACCGGTGCCGCACCGTCATGCAGACCGCTCTGCGTCCTGAAACGGTCGACTCATAGCCGAGCCAAATACCGTGGGGAGTCTGTTGGAGCCAACCCGCTGGCGCGGGGCCGACTTCGCACGAACCACCCGCAGGTGCGCGTACTTGACCATCCCCGTGTGCATGGGGCCGATGCTTTCTGACCGGACACCCCATGAAAGTTGTTATTTGGCAAATATTCCATTCGTCTGAATCAAATGAAGTACTCGAAATCCAACTCCTCTGCCAGTAAAGTCGCAGGTCGTCGAGTCTGCTCCCCGCACGCGCGGGGATGGTCCCTGCTTCAGCGCCCGCGTCCGGTCGCCCAGATCCTGCTCCCCGCACGCGCGGGGATGGTCCCGGCGAGGACTGGAGTGCGGCCCGCGCCGCGAGCTGCTCCCCGCACGCGCGGGGATGGTCCCCATGGAGCTCACCGGCCGCACCGACTGGCTGGCTGCTCCCCGCGCGCGCGGGGATGGTCCCGCTGCTGTGGAATGCGGGAGATGAGTCCCCGACTGCTCGCCGCACGCGCGGGGATGGTCCCACATCACGGACGCCCACTTCTGCCTGGTAACACTGCTCCCCGCACGCGCGGGGATGGTCCCGCGCACTGCGTCGCCTCCTCGGCGGGGGCCTCCTGCTCCCCGCACGCGCGGGGATGGTCCCTGTTCCTGACGTCCCAGATCAGCGCCTACTATCTGCTCCCCGCACGCGCGGGGATGGTCCCGTCGCGGCCACGTCCCCGAAGGCGCGCACCTCCTGCTCCCCGCACGCGCGGGGATGGTCCTCATGCGGAGGGGGAGTCACCCAAATTTGGGTGCTGCTCCCCGCACGCGCGGGGATGGTCCCTTGGTGGCGGACAGCAGCCCTCGGGCGTGCGCCTGCTCCCCGCACGCGCGGGGATGGTCCCATCCCGTAGGCCTTGCGGACAGTGATGTCGCTCTGCTCCCCGCACGCGCGGGGATGGTCCCGGCAGCAGCGGGGCGCGGGACGGCATGCAGGCCTGCTCCCCGCACGCGCGGGGATGGTCCCGGCGGCGGCGCCTTGAAGTCGGCGCCGCACGGCTGCTCCCCGCACGCGCGGGGATGGTCCCGCGGTGCCGCGCCCCTTCGAGATCTCGATCAGCTGCTCCCCGCACGCGCGGGGATGGTCCCAGTCGAGGCCCGCCGCGCGCTCCGGGGTCGGGCTGCTCCCCGCACGCGCGGGGATGGTCCCATGAGGGGGAAGGTGAGGCCGCCGCGGGTGATCTGCTCCCCGCACGCGCGGGGATGGTCCCCACCGAACGGAAGCGTTGCTCTTGCTCAGCGTCTGCTCCCCGCACGCGCGGGGATGGTCCCTCCAGGCACTCACGCTGGAAATCGGGGTGTCGCTGCTCCCCGCACGCGCGGGGATGGTCCCGACGGCCCAGGCCTGGCCGCCTCGCTGGCCCGCTGCTCCCCGCACGCGCGGGGATGGTCCCGCGGACTCCGATGCGCCGCCCTGGGGCGTGATCTGCTCCCCGCACGCGCGGGGATGGTCCCACGACATGGCCACGGTCGTCGGCGGGGTTGGACTGCTCCCCGCACGCGCGGGGATGGTCCCGTGGAGATTTGAGCGAGATCGAGGCGAGACTTCTGCTCCCCGCACCCGCAGGGATGGCTCTGGCGCCGAACGTCTGAGGCGCTGGGGCTGGCACTGCTCTCTGCCCCGCAGGGGGTGGCCCCGTGGTGAGAACGGCTCAGGGCGTGGAACTGGGTCGCTGCCGTAATGCCATATGCCGAGCTTCGCCCACCGTACGGGCCTCCGGCGACGGGAATTGCGGACTGCTACTGCGTAAGCAGTCGCGATGAGCTTGTCGCTGTCTTGTGCGGGATGTCCGCGCCACGGTAGGGACTTAAGGTGCTTTATGGGATGTTAAATGCCACTTTTACCCAGTTAGTGCATGGGGAAGGTGTGGGATCGAGCCGTTCACGATCTTTGTGGGCTGGCAAGCCGGATCAAGACGGAGACGGTCCCCGCGGGGATGGTCCCGCTCGCCGGGACGGCTTCCGCGCCGTAGTCCAGTCGCCCCCGCACCTGTCTGGATGACCCGTACCCGTAGTGTCAGAGCGGGGCTCCTCCCACATCGTCTGGCGACGTTGAGTAGTGGCCGCTCAGCCAATGTCCCTCTGCTTCATGGCACTTGGGTTGGCGGGTTCTCGTGTGTCGGACGTGTGTGACGCCCTTCGCGCTTGCTATGAATGTGGGCCTTGCGGAGCGGGATCATCTGTGTCCGTCCGCCGTTGCGCCACTCAAGTGAGAAGGCGCCAGGTTCACGGCCAGGTTCACGGGGAGGGTGGATGGGGGAGGGCGAGGTCGTAGTCGTTCATCTGGTGCGATTCGAGGCGTGGAACATTGAGCGTTTCATGTTCGTCACGAACAAGCGGCGCGAGATCGCCGGGGCTTCGGAACTGATCACTTACGTGGACTTCCAGTGGGTCGGTAGCGCGCTCCGAGGTCTGCACCCCGGCTTCGATGCCTCGTGGCAGATTGAGAAGCGTCCGGTCGAGTTGTTGCAGACCGGGGCCGGAACCGCCGACGTATTGGTGCGTGATCGCGACGAGGCCCGTCGCCTGGTGACCGAGGTGACCCTGGCGGCGCTTGAGGACGCGCCGGGGCTTGAGGTGTGCGGGGTGGTCACGGAGGCTTTCGACTGGTCGGAGCCTGGTGCGCTGCATGCGGCCCTGCAGGATGCCGGGCGGCGGATGACGCCCGCCCGTACCTCGCTGCCTGGGCCGGACGCCCGCTTCCTGAGGCTCCCGGTGGTGGAGGACTGCGCCACGACCGGACTTCCGGCGGCGGGCCTGGTGCCGCAGCCCCTGGACGATGGTGAGGAAGTGCCCCGGTGGGAGCCTCGCTCGGCTGAGAGCCAGGCCAAGTGGGTCGCCTTCGGTAAGGAGGACGAGAGGGTAGGGCTCGACCGGCTGGCCTCGCTGGTCGGCGAGGAGCCGAGGGTCCTCAAGCAAGTGGTCGAGTACCTTTCCAACGGGCCGGAATGGATGGGCGTCGTCTACGCGGACGGAAACGGCCTGGGATCGGTGTTCGGGCACTTCGAGGAGTGTGTGGAAGGCGATACCAACCGCGCCTACGCGGACACCCTCAAAGGCTTCGCTTCCGGCCTGCAACGCTGTGCCCAACAGGCCTTCCGCGAATCGGTCGCGCAACTGCTGGACGCGGGCGCCCTGCTCCCGGACGGCGGCTCGGCTCCGGTACTGCCGCTGATCCTCGGCGGAGACGACCTCGTCGCCCTGTGCGCCGGTGAATGGGCGCTCACCTTCACGGAACTCTATCTGCGCGCGTTCGAGCGGCTCACCGCAGCGGCCCCGGAGATCAGCGGGCCGTTGGCGCGCCGGGGGCTGGGCCCGGGGCTCGCCATGTCGGCGGGGGTGGCGATCGTCAAGGCGAACTTCCCGTTCGCCACGGCGCAGACCTTGGCCTACCAGCTGATGCGCGAGGCGAAAGAGGTGAAGCGGGCCGTTCATGGCGTTCCGTGCTCGTCGCTGTCGTTCCATGTGCTCTACGACAGTACGCAGGCAACCCTGCCGCGGATCCGCGGGCAGCAGGAGTTCGAGTGCGGGCGGCTGGTGGCGCAGCCGTATGTGGTGAGTGATGTCCCCGACGAGGGGTTGGGCTGGGTGCGCGGGCGGCGCTGGCAGGACTTGGGGCGTCGTGTGGCCGCCCTCACGGCGAGGGACGAGGAAGGCGAGCGGCGGCTTCCGACCTCGCAGATGCATGATCTTCGATCCTCTCTGTTCGCCGGTCCGCGCGTGGCCGACGCCCGGTTCATGAACCTGCTGGGCCGCTTCGCCGGGCGGGGACTGGAGGAGCTGACGGTCGAGTCGGAGAGTCTGTTCTGGCACGAGCCCGCCGTGGACGGTGAAGGCCAGGGGCGGCTGGTGACCGGCCTTCTGGATGCGATGAACGCTGAGGGTTTTCTCCCCGAATCCTTGATCGGCGGCACAGCCGTGCTGGAGGGGCGATGAGTACGAGGCTGGAGTTGCCGGTCACGCTGACGATGCTCAGCGACTGGCACATCGGTTCCGGCGCCGGTACGCCTGGGCGGGTGCAGGCGGGCGTGCAGCGCGACATGGACGGACTGCCCTACGTGCCCGCCTCGACGTTCGCCGGTGTGTGGCGTGATGCTTGTGAGAGCGTGGTGTTCGCTCTGGACGGCGGGTGCCAGGAGGACTGGCACGCATGGCTTGAGTTCCTGTTCGGTAGCCAGCCGTCGCAGGAGACCCGAAGGGGCGTGCCCCTTATGCGTATCGGCGCGCCACGACCGGCGGCACTCGTGGTGGACTCGCTCCACTTCCCGTCGTCTGTACGGCGCGCGCTTCGCGACAAGCCGTCTCTGGTGGCCGCCGCGGTGTTCCTCAAACCCGGTGTCAAGGTCGACGCCGGCAGCGGCCGCGCCGAGGACGGAACCCTCCGCTACGAGGAGATGGCCCGTGGCGGCACGGCGCTGACCGGACAGGTGCAGGTGTCCACCGAGGCCGACCTTGATGAGGAGCAGTTGTACTGTGCCGCTGCTCTGCTGGACGCGAGCGCCCGACTGCTGGAAGGCGTGGGACACCGGCGAAGGCGCGGCGCGGGTCGCTGCCGGCTCATGGTCGGCTCCCTGCCGGCGAACTGGCAGTGGCTCCGTCAGCACAGGGTTCCCCCCGCGGTCCCGTCCGTGACCGAGGGCACGGCTCCTCGCGGGCTCCCGACTCCTGCCGCCGACCGGGATCAGGCCCGGTGGGAGGTGGCAGACCTGCGCATGCTGCTGCGCCGTCCGGTGATCGCCCATCAGAGAAAGGTCGGCAACGAGGTCCGGAGCCTGGACTACGTGCCGGGCAGGCTGATGCTGCCCGCCGTCCTTCGGTCGTTGTCCTCACCGGGGGCGGCCATGGCCGCCCGAGCGGGCGATCTCGTCATCACCGACGCCACGGTCGAGGTGGACGGAGGAGCGGGAGAGCCAGCTCCGCTGGCTCTGGTACGTGAGAAGAACGATCCTGTGGTCCGGCAGTTCAACCTGATGACCGAGGCAGTTCCCGAAGGTGTGCAGACGGTGCCGTTCGACAACGAGTTCTTGGGTCCGTATCGGCCCGGGGCACCGCTGTCCGCTGTCACCTGTGAGACGGCCGAGTACACGCACAACGTCATATCCGACTTGGAGCAACGGCCGGTGCGCGACATCGGCGGCCTGTTCACCTACCAGGCCATCGCGGCGGGCACGGTCCTGAGGGCCCAGGTCCGGGTCCGCAGCGGAATACTCGAACCGGGCTGGCAGAAGCGCCTCACCGGCCGGTGGCGGTTGGGGATGGCCCGAAGAGGCGGCTACGGCCTGACGGAGGTGACTGCCGGCGAGCTTCCCGTCCCCGCTCCCCGCCCCCTGCCGAGCGCACGCGGGCAGCTGCGGGTGCGTCTCCTGTCGGACGTCCTGGTGAACGACGAGCGGCTGCGGCCCAGCACCAGCCCGGCACACCTGGCTGCCGAGCTTGGCCGTGCGCTGGGTGTGACGCTTCGTCCTGCGGACGAGGAGGTAGCGGAAAGGCCCGTGCGTGTCTCGGAACGCCGCCGCTCGGACTCCTGGCACAGCAAGTGGGGTCTGCCCCGCGCCAGCATGCTGGGCATGCGGGGCGGCAGTTGCCTGACCTGCGACGTCGTGGACGGCGTGGTGACAGCGGAAGCCGTCAGTCGTGTGGAGCTCTCCGGCATCGGGCTGCGTCGGGCCGAGGGGTACGGACAGGTGAGGATCGCCGATGCGCTGCTGGAGGCTGCGTTCGGTGAGCGCGGCGGCGCAGGCTGCGGAACCGACCGCGGCAGCAAGGATGACCTCGACGACACGGCGCCCGCTCCGATCGGAGCGGGGGAGACCGGGACCGAAGAGTCCGGCGACTGCGACGGGACGCTGCTTGTGCTGGAGGATGCCGCTTGGCGCACCTGGATCCAGCATGCCTGCGAGACTCTCGCAAGCTCGGCCGCCGGCCGTGCTCAGGCCATTGGCTCCGGCTACGAAGAGGTTCCGCAGGCTCAGTTGGGCACCCTGCGGATGCTTGCCGGCCAGGTACGGGCCCCGGAAGAGCCGAGGACGATGGCCTGGCTGCGTGGCCTGGACCGGCTCCAGGGCGTCAGCAGCGAACGCCGCGGCCCTTGGCCGAAGAAAACCGTGGACCACCTCCGCCGCATGCTCACCGACAGCGACGAGGTATGGGCATGCCTTGGTCTTCCCAAGGAACAGAGCCGGCTCCTCACGCACCCTGACCGGGCCGACGGCATGAAGAAGCGGCTGTGGGCGCACGCCGTGCGCACCCTGCTCGACGACTGTCTCACCGCGCACACACGGGCGGCCGAGACGGGAGAGGGTGTCTGACATGTCCGTCCACGTGGAACGTGCCGTCGTCCGGCGCCTGCGCGTCCGGGGCTGGCTGCGCGCCCTGAGCCCCCTGCACGTCGGCGGTGCCGGGCATGACCCGAACGCCCCGCTGCCCGTCGCCGTCGACGGACAGGGACGCCTGTACGTTCCAGGCAGTGGCCTGACTGGCGCACTCCGCACACTGCTGAGTGCTGGCCGCGCCGCTGCGGAATCGAACTCGCTGTGGGGGTACGCCGAACCGAGGACACGGCACGCGGCAGTCAGCAGGTTCGTGGTTCGCGACGCCCTCATCTGCGCCGCGCCGTCCCTGGACGACAACGGAGAACCCGCTGCGCTGCTGGACCCGGCTCGGGTGGAGACGCGTTTCTCGGTCGGCATCGACCGGGTCCGGGGCGTCGCCGCCCACGGGTTCCTCCACGCACGGGCGGTGGTGCCCAGGAGTTCCTTCCTCCGCTTCGAACTCGACCTGAACAGCGGCACCCGCGATCACTGGGAGGACGACCGATGTGAGATCCGGCGGCTCCTGGCCGTGCTCACCGACCGCCGTCTGCGTCTGGGCGCGGCCAAGACACGTGGCCTGGGCCGGATGGTTCTCGTTCCGGAGCTCACCGATGTGTGCGAACAGGACCTCACCAGCTCCGACGGGCTGTTCACCGTCCTGCGGGACGGTGGCGTCAAGGCTGACTCCGTTGGGACAGCAGACTCCGTCAGGAAAACGGAGGAGGGGAAGCAGCGGCGGGACGACTCGCCGCCGTTCCTCGACATCGAGGTCGCCTGGCGGCCTCTCGCCCCGGTGATGGTCCGGGCGTCCGCTTCCGGCTCCGACGTCGATGCCCTCCCGCTGACGTCGGCCGTCTCCTCGGACATGGTCTCTCCCGTCCTGCCGGGCTCGGCACTCAAGGGCGTGCTGCGCAGCCATGCCGAGCGCATCGAGCGCACGGCTCGTGGACTCGACGCCGACGCCGCGGAGCCGAACGCCCCGGCACCTGAGCTCAGTGCTGCGTTCCGTCGGCAGCTCGCCCAACTGTCCGCTGTAAATGCACTGTTCGGATCCGCGCCGGAGGGCGGGCGCCAACAAGACAGCGGCGAGGAGCAGGCGTGCTCGGGTGCCGGCTGCCTCACGATCGACGACTGCTTCGCCGACGCCGAGATCCCCGCCGACCTGTGGGCCCGCCTCTACGAACCGGAAGAGACGCCCGGCGCCGGGGAACCTCTGCTGGACACTCTGCGCGAGGACTACGGCATGCGGCGCGCCGACCACGTCGCCATCGACCGCTGGACCGGAGGCGCTGCGGACGGACGCCTTTTCAGTGCCCTGGAACCCCATGGCCTGCATTGGGAGCCCCTCTCTCTCACCGTGGACTTGGTCCGGCTCGGATCGCGACGGCACGACGGCCGCCATCTCCGCGACGCCGCCGAGGCGCTGCTCCTGCTCACCCTGCGGGACCTCCAGGCAGGCCGTATTCGCCTCGGCTTCGCCTCCAACAGAGGAATGGGCGACATCCAGGTCACTTCCATCACCCTCAGACGCTCCGACGAGCTCGGCGAGGCAATGACGTTGGACGAGCTGCTCGCCACCGACCGGGCTGGCGAACTCACCGCGGCCTGGCGGACCTATCTCGGCGACGGGAGCCCGGTATGACCACCGTCCTGCACGGCCGGGCCGCCGATGCCGTCACCCTGCCCGACGCACTCGTCGCCTCCGGATTCACCGAAGCCGTCGCGTTCCTCTCCGCACCCCACCAACACAAGGTCGTCCACGTCCACGGGGGCCGCTGCCATGCGGCGGACGGCGAAGTCCACACGCTCGACGCCGTCTTCGAAGCCAGAGCCTTCGACGAGGACAAGGAACTGCGCTGGCTGTGCCAGACCGGAACCACGGGACGGGCCGTCCTGCTCACGGAAGACCCCGCGGAGCTTCCCGACGCCGCCGCCTTCCCCGAACAGCTCACCCCACTCACCGCCCACACCACGATGAAAGCCCACTACCTCCTCTGGGGCCGCCCCCTGCGCGGCACCAGCACCTGGACGACCCTGCACACCCCGCAGATCGGCACCCTCGACGTCCCCTTCCCGTATCCCACGGGTGCAGAGGGCGACGACAGCGCCGACCAGCAGCGACTCAGCCTTGCCACGCGCGAATACGTCTGTGTGGACTCCCGGCACGGCAACGCGTACGTCGGCGAGGAACGACTTCTGCGCATCGAAGCCGCATCCCACGGGGGAAGGAAGTGACCACCGTGGCCGAATCCCCCGAACAACCCCGCCAGGGAACCTTGAGGTGGAACCCGGAGACCGCGAAGTTGAGCGTGGTCTACGAGGACCCGAAGACCGGGAAGTTCCGATCGAAGAAGATCAACCCCCAGCACGACCTGGCCCCCGACCTCAACGACCGACCCGCAGCGGAACTCGACCGACTCACGGTCGACTTCAGTTGGCGCAAGGGCAGCCCCACGGACGTACGCCCCCGCAACGCACCCGCCACGCCGCGCGCCGCCCCGACCAAGCAGCCTGACGGCCTCCGCGTTGACCCGGACCGCTTCGTCAACCCCTACACATTCCTTCCGACCCTCGCACGCCCCGGGCAGGGCCCGCTCGCCGACGCCGTCCCCACCGGGCACGACCGCCTTCACGAGGACCTGTGGACCGGCACTCTCCGGGTCCGGCTCACCGTCGCCACCCCACTGCTGCTCCTCGACCCGGCCCGTGCCAAGCCGCCTGAAGGCACGAACAAGGACCATCTCGTTTACCCGGTCCTCTCCCACGACGGCCGACCACACCTGCCGGCTACCAGCGTCAAGGGCATGCTCCGCGCCGCGTACGAGGCCGTCACCAACTCCCGTCTCGGTGTCTTCAACGGCCACGACCAGCGGCTCGCCCACCGCATGGCCTCCGCTGACAGCCAGCACATGGTCCCCGCCCGCGTCAGCGACGGCGGCCGGCACATCATCCTCCTCTCTGGCGACACACCGGTCGGGCAGCAGTCGGAACGGAACCCTCTCCTGCACGCCGCCTGGCTCCCGCGCTACTACCCGTCCGGCCGCGACAACGTCACCTACACCGGAACGCCGGGCAAGATCCCGCAGCATGGCGACCGGGTCGTGGCCATGGTCCGGCGCCGCGAACACCGGAAGGGCTTCTCCTACTGGCAGGTGGAGAACATCACCCTGGCGGACGAGGCCGGACTTCCGCAGGAGCCACTCATCGCAGGCCCGGGCAGGAGCCACGACACCGGCGAGGTGAAGCAGATCCACGGCTGGGTCTGCTCCACCAACCGGAACATCGGCAACAAGCACGACGAGCGTGTCTTCTTCGCGGGGGACATCGACCCCGACGAACACGATCTCACCGAGGACCTTCGGCAGCAGTGGCGCGACACCATCACCAACTACCGCACCGTCCATCGCCCCGCCGACATCCAACAACGTCCCCACCCAACCAGGCGGGGCGAGTACGCCGCCCCCGACGAGTACCTCGGCCGAGAGCCGGGCAGCACCGCATGGAGCCGCCACCTGTACGAGGCAGGCGCCACCGAACTCACGGCCGGCACCCTGTGCTACGCCCACGTCGACAAACGCGGCCGCATCCGCTCCCTACAGCCCGTGACGATCGGCCGCAGCCTCTTCGACAAGGCACCCGCCGGCCTCCTCTCCCCGGGGCTGCGTCCCGCGTCCCGCCTGGACGAACTCTCACCGGCCGACCGGGTCTTCGGCTGGGTGGCCCCCGATGGTGCCCCCGCCGGGCAGGGCGCCCACCGCGGACAGCTACGCATCGGACCCGTCACACCTGGCGACGATGCGGGATTCGAGGACTTCGGCGAGGAAGGGTTCCCCCTGGCGATCCTCGGCCAGCCGAAGCCCCAGCAAGGCCGCTTCTACCTGGCCAACGGGCCCGGTCACCCGACCGGCAGATCCGACCATGGCAATCCGCTGCCTGCCGGGGTGCCCAAGGCCGACTGGTTCAGCAGTGGCCAGTCACTCCGCGGCCGTAAGACCTACTGGCACCACCGGGGCCTGCCGCAGTCCTACTGGACCGAACCCACCGCCAACAGAACCCAGACGCCGGACGAGAGTGGCCGTTTCCAGGAGTACCGCCGTCCGGACCTGCCGAACGACAAGCACCTGGACAACCAGAACCGCTCCGTACGCGGATGGGTACGCCCCGGCTCCTCCTTCACCTTCGCCGTCGACGTCACCAACCTCTCCGACGTCGAACTCGGCGCCCTCGTCTGGCTGCTCCAACTGCCAGACGAGCACTACCACCGGCTCGGCCTCGGCAAGCCCCTCGGCTTCGGCAGCGTCCGCCTCGAACTCGACACCGACGCTTCCACCGACCTTCGCGCGGGCGGCGAATGGGCCGAGACCTACCGTTCCCTCTCCCCGAACGCCGACAATCCGGCGCCCAACGTCCACGAACGACTGGACCGCGTACGACAGCTCTTCCAGGAGGCCGTCGCGACCACCAACCCCCCAGCCGAGACATCGCCACTGAACACCTTCCTGAAAGCCGCCCGGGGCCTGGACCAGGTCGCCGTCCACTACCCTCGCGCCCGCCCCGAGGACACGGCGGAAGGTGAGCCGGTCGCGCCCGACCCGGAAGGTAGGAACTACGTCTGGTTCACCAAGAACGAGCAGATCAGAGACCGGCGGGTGCGGAACGACCGGGGTCGCAGCCTACCGGCCGTCTGGAGTGAAGAACCCGGCCTGCCTTACCATCCGGAGAAGTCCGACCAGGAAACCAAGGGCTCTCGGAGGCCTCGGTGACGACGCCCTCACACTCCGACGGACACTCCATAAGCGAGCGGCAGAACCAGCACGAGATGCTCGTCTACCGCGCGGCCGCCCGCCAGGCGTACGACCTGCGGGACCGCATCCGCGCGGTCCGTACCTTCGCGACCGTGGCTCTCGCCGTTGCCGCACCCGTCCTCGCAGCCGTCTGGCCCGGCGGCTCTTCCGCACTCTCCGTGATCGCCGCTCTGTGGCTTCTGGCCGGACGCACCTTCCTTACCTCATGGCACCAGCAACAGCACCTGCGCGGTCTCAGGGCACAGGAACTCCTCGACACCGTTCTCTTCCGTCTGCCATGGAACGAAACACTGGCGGGGCCGCGCAGTGCCACGGTCGAGGACGTGGCGGCGCTACGAGCCACACCGGCCCCCAAGGACGAAGACTGGTACGAGGACGTCCCCACCGTCCCCTGGCCCCTGGACGTCCTGGCCTGCCAGGTGCAGAACCTGTTGTGGGCGCGCCGCAACCACCGCGCCTACGCTCTGCTCCTGCGGATCCTCGGCGGAGTCGTGGCCGTGGCCGCCTTGGCCCTCGCCTGGGTTCAGGACATGTCCGTCAGCGAGTTCATGGTCAGGCTCTTCGTCCCCCTCATGCCGGCGCTACTGGACCTTGTCGAAATGCCTCGCCAGCACGACACGGCGGCACGTATGCGGGAGGAGGTGGAGATCACGATAGAAGCACTGTGGGACAAGCACACGGGCGGCCGAACCGTGACGGACGCCGACTGCCGAACCGTCCAGGACGGTCTCTACGCGACCCGGAAGTCAGCCCCGCCGATCCCGGGCTGGCTCCACAAGCGCCTGCACGCCAGCACCAACAGCGCCAACGCGGCCCGCATGAACGAGATCCGCGAGCAGATCGCCGGGACCTGAGCGAAGCCTGCCCGCAACTGGAGCTTCAGTTCGCCAGTGCTGCGCCCGCATAGGTTCACCGGGGCGGCGGTCGCCGACACGCTTCGTCAGCTTGGGAGCGAGGCTTGCATGTTCCTTCTGCGCGGCGGTGTCACCCGATGCGCACGATCGTCATGACCCGGGACCAGGCCGACGACTTCGACGGCCTCGCCGTACCCGGATAACCGCTGCGTCCGAACGTACTGTTCCGGCATGTAATGCGAGAGTGGGGGCTTCCCCGACTTCCCCCGCAGCGTGGACACCTGAGCCTTCCTCGCAACGCATAAGCTGAGTAGCCGTGCTTGGATCGGATTTCATTTTGGGAAGTTATGTAAATAATGTTCTATTTGTCGGTATCAATCAAAGTGCTCGGAAATCAACTCTTGCGCTGCTAAAGTCGCAGGTCACCGACACTGCTCCCCGCACGCGCGGGGATGGTCCCAACGCCCGCATTCAGGGAAAAGGTGTGAGGAACTGCTCCCCGCACGCGCGGGGATGGTCCCGCCTTCGGGTTCGAATGACTCCGTGGTCAGCTCTGCTCCCCGCACGCGCGGGGATGGTCCCACCCCGGGCCGTGCCATGACCCAGGACCGCGGCTGCTCCCCGCACGCGCGGGGATGGTCCCTCGGATCATCCAAATCGGCCCACCCCTGCGACCTGCTCCCCGCACGCGCGGGGATGGTCCCCGTCATGCGTGACCCCCACCGGGGGTACATCTCTGCTCCCCGCACGCGCGGGGATGGTCCCTTCTGAACGTTCGTCCAGTACCGACGCTTTCCCTGCTCCCCGCACGCGCGGGGATGGTCCCGCGTCGCGCACCGTGGCGGGGTCGGCGTCGCCCTGCTCCCCGCACGCGCGGGGATGGTCCCTACTGGAGAGTCGAAGGACCTGTCCAGTCATACTGCTCCCCGCACGCGCGGGGATGGTCCCGACATCGCGGCCTTGAAGGATGCTCGCCTGGTCTGCTCCCCGCACGCGCGGGGATGGTCCCGCGGTCCAGCTCGCGCCAGAGCTGGCGCGGCCCTGCTCCCCGCACGCGCGGGGATGGTCCCGACACTCTCGAAGTCGCGGCAGTCGCGGCACTTCTGCTCCCCGCACGCGCGGGGATGGTCCCGACATCGCGGCCTTGAAGGATGCTCGCCTGGTCTGCTCCCCGCACGCGCGGGGATGGTCCCGCGGTCCAGCTCGCGCCAGAGCTGGCGCGGCCCTGCTCCCCGCACGCGCGGGGATGGTCCCATGCCGGGCTGCGCCCGTTCCTGGCTCAGTCCCTGCTCCCCGCACGCGCGGGGATGGTCCCCTGACGATGCCCGAGCTGCTGTACGACGTGCACTGCTCCCCGCACGCGCGGGGATGGTCCCAACACGGGCCTGTCCCTGCCCGAGGTGCTGATCTGCTCCCCGCACGCGCAGGGATGGTCCCTCCCCAGCTGTAGTTCACTGGCGCGCATGTGCCTGCTCCCCGCACGCGCGGGGATGGTCCCAGGGCGTGGCCCACCTCGTACCGCGGCCCCCTCTGCTCCCCGCACGCGCGGGGATGGCCCCATGAAGCGCATGAAGTTCTTGGGCATGGGCCCCTGCTCCCCGCACGCGCGGGGATGGTCTCAACACCTCTTCATGTTGCGAGGCTGGGCAGAGCTGCTCCCTGCACGCGCGGGGATGGTCCCGACATACGCGTCAATAAACTCGCCGAGACTGTCTGCTCCCCGCAATCGCGGGGATGTGGTCCCAGGGGAACCGCATGCTGCCGCCTGAGGTCAGGCTGCCCCACGCGCTCGCGCGATCTGCCAGACGGCTCGGCCGGGTCGACGCCGCTCCTGCGGAGATGTCTCCCCACGCCTAGGCATCAGCGCGCCCTGGACACGGCCCGATGGTCCCGCAGCCGTGGGGTGATCGCAGGGGTGATTCGGTGCCGCAACGGCACCCTACGGACCCCTGCTGGATCCACGCTGGATAACGTCCGCAGTCCGCCCGTTTCCGCAGGTGACAGCGCCGCTCCCGACGTTCCGGTTCAACGTGTAGCTCTGGTGCGATTCACCCCTGGCCTGTAAATGCGCAGGTCAGGGGGTGTTTTCGTGGCGGCTGGACCCTGGTTTTCAAACGTTGTGGCGCAACGTCTGAATGAACCGTTCTCGCAGGTCAGGGGAGCGGTAGTGGCTGCCGGGCTCGGGGAGTCGGAGCGTGACTGCTGGATCCGTGCTGGATGGACTGATGCCCCGTCAGTTCTGCCCGCCTTACTGGATGCCCTTCAAGGCGCTGCTGGCCTGACTGTGTGTGCCGCATAGCTGACCGGACAGGCAGGTGGCAGTTCCGGCCATTCCCTAGGGGATCCCTCGCACGCGTGATCGACTGTGCCTACGCTGTCACGCGTTGCGCATGAGGTGTGGTGTTCATGTATGTAGCGTGAGCTGTATGTGTGCTCTGGGGAGGGCGCGTGCGCGGGCGGAGAGAGCGGTTCGTCGGGCGTATGGGGGCTCGTCGACGAGTGGTCACAGTTGGGGCATTGGTGCTGGCCCTGGCGTGCGGTGCACTGTCGGCGCAGGCAGCGCCCCCGGTACCGACGCCTTCGGCGTCATCCCAGGCGGGTGCCGGCAGTGGATCCGATTCTCGGCCGTCGGGCAACGGAACCTCACGACCCGTCGGCCAGGGCCCCTCGGCGGTGCAGAACGACACCCAGGCCGAGGGCGGGTCTCGGTCGGAGGCGGCGAAAGACTCCGCCACGAAGAAGGTCGTGGCGCAAACGGGCACCGATCACGCGATCTACGCCTACGACGCAGCGGACCGGCTGGTCGGGGTCACCGACCCGGCGGGGGAGACGGCCCGGTACCGCTATGACGAGGTGGGCAACCGGCTCGGCGTCGACCGTTATCCGTCGAGCAAGTTGTCCGTGCTCTCTGTTGTCCCGGCGCGGGCTCCGGTCGGTGCGACCGTGACGCTGTCGGGTACGGGCTTCTCCGCCACGGCGTCCGGGGACGCGGTGTCCTTCGGCGGTGCCAAGGCGAGCGTGACGTCGGCATCGGCGACGCGTCTCGTGGTGACGGTGCCATCCGGCGCGGCCGACGGCAAGGTCTCCGTTGCCGTGGGAGGTGTTACGGCGGAGTCCACCGAGGCGTTCACCGTGGCCGCCGGAGCGCCGGTGGTCTCCAAGCTCACGCCGTCGTCGGGTGTGCCGGGCACGCAGGTGGTGCTGTCCGGTTCCGGGTTCGCGGCGAACGCGACCGACAACGTGGTTCGATTCAACGGCGGCACCAGCGCCCAACTCGTCTCCGCGACGTCGACATCCGTCACGGTGAAGGTTCCTCAGGGTGCGACGACGGGGCGGGTCGAGGTCGAGACGCCGGATGGCCGCGGGGTCTCCTCCGGGGATTTCACGGTCCCGCTGGCCGGCGACGACTTCGAGACGTCGGTGCGTACCTCGGTGACGGACGCTGAGTCTCCGTCGGTGGCGGTGACACGCTCCGGGGGCAGGGCCCAGGTGCTGTTCGACGCCGAGCGCGGTGACGACGTCGGCTTCGGGTTCACGGAGTCGTCGTTCTCCTCGTCGGTGCAGTTGACGCTGGTGGACCCGCAGGGCCGGCGAGTCGGCGACAGCACGTATGTGACGTTCTCCGGCGGTGGCGACTGGGAGGTGCGCGACCTTCCACTGTCCGGGACCTACTCCCTCGTCCTCGATCCCGGCTCGGGCAATACCGGGGCGGCGAATGTGACCGTGTCGTATCCAGCCGGTGGTGAGCTGGATCTGGCGGGTCCGGCGGAGGACACGGAGATGGTGCGGGCGGGGCAGGACGGCCGCTGGAGCTTCGACGCGGACAGCGGTGACTCGCTGAGCCTTGGCCTGGACACCGCGAACATGAGCTCGTCCGTCGACGCTCGGCTGTTAGGCCCCGACGGCCGTGAGATCTCCTACCGGTACGTATCCGAGCACTCCACGGGCGAAGTGGACGTGGACGCTTTGCCGACGACAGGCCGTTACACGGTGCTGCTCGATCCGTCGAGCGGTGGCACGGGCACGGTGCGGGTGACCGGTTCCCACTACGCGGGCGCGGGCGCTCTTTCCAGTACGGGCACGGCGGTCACCGCACAGG
This sequence comes from Streptomyces sp. TS71-3, assembly GCF_018327685.1. Taxonomy (NCBI): domain Bacteria; kingdom Bacillati; phylum Actinomycetota; class Actinomycetes; order Kitasatosporales; family Streptomycetaceae; genus Streptomyces; species Streptomyces sp. TS71-3. Next base: position 1,238,487 of record NZ_BNEL01000001.1, read on the forward strand.
TCACCCGGTTCGGCCAGAACGCGGTGTCGACCTTCACGGCCTCGGCGGGCGACGATCTGTCTCTCGGTCTGACCGGCGACACCTTCTCCTCCTCCGTGGCTGTCAGCGTGCTTGCGCCGTCCGGTGCGAAGGTGGTCGACGGCTACTACCTGTCGTCGGGTTCGGCCGTCACGGTCGGTCTTCCAGATCTGCCGGAGACGGGCACGTACCGGGTAGTGGTGAACCCGCAGAACGGTGGGACCGGCAGCCTGAAGCTGACGCTGTCCCTGGACGTGGCGGCTGCGTTGGCGGTGGACGGTGCGCCGGTAACGGCGACGATGGCCCGCGCGGGTCAGCAGATCAGGGCTTCGTTCACCGCTCCTGACGCATCGCCGGCTGGCTTCGCGGTCACGGCCAACACCGTCCAGAGCGGTACCGATGTGCGGCTGGTGTCCGCCTCCGGCGGCGCGGGGAGCTACGTAGGATACCTCTCCGGCACGTCCACGTTCGTGTTCTACCTGTCAGACCTGACGCCGGGTGCCTCGTACGCGCTGGTGATGACCTCCAACACGGCGGCTACCGGTTCGATGAAGCTGTCGCTGTCGAAGCCGGTCGCTCCCATCGCGCTGTCGTCCGGCACCCCGTCCTCCACAGGCACGATCGCCCATGTGGGCCAGCAACTGGAGTTCACCTACGCTGCCGCCTCCAGTGTGGGTGCGTCCGTGGTCTTCAGCGGCACAACGTTCGCGCACGGCCCCATCCTGAGGTACTGGGAGCCGGGCGCGACGTCGGGCAGCTACGTGAGCACTCTGTCGAGCTCCACGCTGGACGTCCCGCTGCGGGCGCCGCTGGCGGCAGGCACCCATCGACTCGTGATCCAGCCGGACACGCCGGACACCGGAAGCACCAAGGCCACACTCCTGCTGGACGCGAACGGCGGCGCACTCAGTGTGGGTGGCGCGAAGAAATCCGTGACGATCGCGTCGGCAGGGCAGAACGCGCACTACACGTTCACCGGCACCAAGGGTCAGAAGCTCACGCTCGGGCTGGCCACTCCGCCCGCGGCCTGGTCCCTGTCGGTCTTCGGGCCAGACGGAAAGTGGCTGGTGGACAAGGCGTCGATGGGTGCGACCACCACTACGAAGGCGCTGCCCGCTCTGCCAGCGGACGGCACCTACACGCTGACGGTGGACCCGACTTCACTCAAGACGGGTACATACTCCCTGGGCCTCACCGCCACGGCCCTCCAAGCGACCCAGAAGGCCGTGCCCGCGCGTGCGGTTGCCGACCATGCGAGCCTGATCGCCGACCGTGCGGGCGCGATAGCCCACGGGGATACGGGTGCCAGGCATTCTGGCGCCGCCGCGCACCAACCGACTGCCGGCAAGCAATCCACCGGCAAGCACCCCGCAGGCACCGTGCCCGTCGGCCCGGATGCGTGGCGCCCCGACAAGGCCAACCTGGCGGGCGACGACTGGGTGACCCGGCGCGGCGCAGCACCGAAGTCCCCGTCGCGGCTGCGCGCCCCGCCCGGTGCCACCGCACTGACCGGCCACGTCCTCAAGCTCGACGGAAAGCCGCTGGCGAAGGTCACCGTCCGCGTCGGCAGGAAGTCTGCGCGCACGGACACCCGGGGCCGCTTCCTCCTCACGGGTATCAGCACCGACGCCACCACGCTCGTCGTCGACGGCTCGACCGCGAACACGAAGAACCGCCAGTACGGCCGCTTCGACATCCGCATACACCCCAGGGCCCACCACACCACCGACCTGGGCTTCCCGGTGTGGATGACCCCGCTGGACACCCGGCACACCGTCCACTTCGACGCCCCGGCGAAGCACAACGTCGTCCTGACGACACCTTCGATCCCCGGCCTTGAACTCCGCATCCCCAAGGGCAGCGTCGTCCGTGACGAGCACGGCAAGCCGGTCACGGAGCTCGGGATCACGGCGATCCCGATCGACCGGCCGCCGTTCCCGCTGCCGAAGAACAGCGTGGTGCCGGTGTACTTCACCGTGCAGCCCGGCGGTACGTACGTCTTCCCCAAGGGTGCGCAGGTCGTCTACCCGAACTACACGCATGCCGCGCCCGGCACGCGGGTGGAGTTCATGGCGTACGACCCAGAGGGCGAGGGCTGGCACGTCTACGGCCACGGGCAGGTGACGGCGGACGGCAAGCAGGTGGTGCCCGACGCGAAGACGCGTGTGTGGGCGTTCACCGGCGCGATGTTCAACATCAGCGACTGGCTGCCGTGGGACCTGTCCGCGGTCAAGGACGTCATCGACTGGTTGTCCGGTGACCCGGTCGACCTGGGGACCGGGTTGCTCACCGACTCCCACACCGACCTCGGCGTGGCCGACCCGCTGGGCTCGGCGGAGGTCACCCGCACCTACTGGCAGGGCGACGACAAGCCCCGCGCCTTCGGTATCGGACGGGACCTGTCCTACAACGTCTTCCTGCACTCGGAGAAGCAGTACGAGCAGGTCGACCTGTACTTGCCGGGCGGGCAGAAGGTCCACTACGTGCGCACCTCGTCCGGCACCGGCTTCAGCGACGCCGTCTTCGAGCCCACCGACACTCCCTCCCAACTGCACGGCACCAAGATCGTGTGGAACCAGGACGGCGGCGGGGAATGGAACCTCAAGTTCCGCGACGGCACGGTGTGGGTGTTCCCGCAGTACTCACCGCTCGCGGAGATCCGCGACCGGCACGGCAACGCCATCCGGCTGACCCGGGAGGGCGGCTCGGCAGGTCCGATCACCCGGATCACCACACCGGGTGGCCGGTGGGTGACCTTCACCTACGATTCGGACAAGCGCATCACACAGGCGCAGGACAACGCGGGCCGCAGCACCTCGTACACGTACGACACCGCGGGCCGGCTGAAGACGGTCACGGACACCGCGCACAAGACGAGCTCGTACACGTACGACGGCACGTCCAACAGGATCGCCACGGCGAAGGACGCCCGTGACATCACGTACATGACCAACTCGTTCGATACGGACGGGAGAGTCAAGAAGCAGACGCTCACCGACGACGCCGAGTACTCCTTCGCCTACACCAAGGACTCGGCGGGCAAAGTTACCGCGGCGGAGGTCACCGAGCCGGGCGGTGCTGTGCGGCGGGTGACGTTCGACAGCGATGGCTTCGGCACCTCGGAAACCGCCGCCTACGGCAGCGAACTGGCACGTAAAACGGTGTACGAGCGGGGCCCCTACCACCGCGTGGACGCCGTGACGGACCCGTACGGGCGCCGCACCGAGCTGTACTACGACGCCAACGGCCACGTCACGGAGTCGATCGAGCTGGCCGGCACGGCCGACGAGCGCTCCGCCGGCACGGTCGCCTTCGACGGCCCCTACGACCAGCCGACCACGGTCACGGACGCTGAGCAGCACAAGACCGTCTTCGCCTACGACGCGAACGGTGATCTGAAGACGGTCACGGACCCCGAGAACCGCGTCACCTCCTACACCTACGAGCCGGACGGCCAGGTCGAGACGGTCAAGGACGCCTCCGACGCGGTCACCCAGTACACCTACCGCTACGGCGACCTGGTCTCGGTCAAGGACGCCGAGGGCCGCGTGTCGGGCCAGTTCACGGACGCCGCCGGGCGCCCGAGCGCGGTGAGCGACGAGGCGGGTTCGGTCACACGCATCACGTACGACGCGCTCAACCAGCCGCGCGAGGTCACCGACCCGCTGGGCCACACCACCGGGTACACCTACGACGACAACGGCAACCTGCACATCCTTACCGACGCCCGCCAGCACACCACCACGTGGGACTACGACGACTCGGACCGGCCGAAGACGGTCACCGACCCGCTCGGCGCCCAGGCCTCCTTCGCCTACGACGCGGCGGGCCGTCTGAAGCAGGTGACCAACCGCTCCCACCAGGTCGGAACCGTCGACTACGACCTGCTCGGCCGGCCGAAGACCACCTCTTACGGCGTGAAGGACGACGGAACCGCGGAGTCCACGGTCGCCTACGACTACGACGACGTCGACCTGCCGAAGACGATCACCGACAGCCAGGACGGCGCGCAGTCCTTCACCTACGACGCCTACGACCGCCTGCACATCACGACAGGACCGACCGGCACGGTCACCTACGACTACGACGCGCTCGACCAGCGCAAGACCATGACCGCCGCCGGCACCACCACCAGCTACGACTACGACGACTCCGGCATCCTCAAGACCCTCACCGCCGGCACGCAGGAGATCACGTTCGGCCTGGACGCGGTCGGCCGGGAGAAGACGGCGACCCTGCCGGGCGGCATCACCCGCACCACCGGCTACGACAAGACCGGCGTCATCAAGTCGATCAGTTACGCGGGCGGCACGGGCACCGCGATCGGCGATCTGACCTACACCCGCGACGCCCGCGGGCTTCAGACCGAACTGAGTGGCTCGCTCGCCGACATAGCCCTTCCGCCGGCCGAGTCGGGCACGGTCTTCGACAACGACAACCGCATCAGCACCTACAACGGCCGCTCCTTCACCTACGACGCGAACGGCGAGCTGAAGGACGACGGCCAGCGCTCCTACACCTGGAACGCCCGCGGCCAACTCACCGGGCTGACCGGCGCCGCCGGCAGCAGCACAGGCCCGTCCGGCAGCTTCTCCTACGACCCCCTGGGTCGCCGCGCCTCGAAAACCACCGGTGATACGACGGGCAAGTACCTCACCGACGGCGGCAACCCGCTGGCCGAGCAGAACGCCACGGGCGACACCACCGCCACGACAGCGATGGGCGGTCTGGACGACTTCCTCACCCGCAGCGAGGACGGCAAGGCCCAGGTCTACCTGACCGACGCCCTCGGCAGCGTCCTCGGCCTGGCCAACACCGACGGCACGGTGGCCACCCGGTACACCTACGATCCGGGCGGCCGCACCACGACCAGCGGGGACACGGCGTCCAACCCGTACACGTTCACCGGACGCCAGGCCGACGGCACCGGCCTCCTCTACTACCGCGACCGCTACTACGACCCCGAGACCGGCCGTTTCATCTCTCAGGACCCTGCTGGACAGGCCGGTGGCGCGAACCTCTACCAGTACGCTCTGTCGTCCCCGACGACCTACACGGACCCTTCCGGCGACAACCCGCTGATCGCAGGCTGTGTGATCGGTGGCCTGATCGACGGCGGCATTGACTGGCTCACCCAGCGCCTGTCCGGCCGCAAGGTCGACTGGGGGCAGGTCGGCACGTCAGCGCTGACGGGTTGCCTGAGCGGCATGCTCGGCGAAGGCCTCGGGGCTCTCGGCGAGGGCAAGGCCGTCAGCCGGGTCGCCGACGATGTCTGCCTGCCCAACAGCTTCACCGGCGACACACCGGTATTGATGGCCGACGGCACCCGCAAGCCCATCAAGGACGTACGGGTGGGCGACAAGGTCGCCGCTACCGACCCGGAAACAGGTGAGAGCGGCCCCCGCACGGTCACCACGCTCATCAAGGGCACGGGCTCCAAACACCTGACCGAAATCACCGTCGCCACCTACGGCCCCGGCACCCCAGGCGGTTTCGGCGATGGGAAGTCCAGTACCCTCACCGCTACCGACGGCCACCCCTTCTGGGTTCCCGCCTTGCACCAATGGGTCCAGGCATCCGATCTCAAAGCGGGCCAATGGCTCCAGACCAGCGCTGGCACCTGGATCCAGATCACCGCAGTCGGCCACCGGACCCAACAGGCCACCGTCTACAACCTCACCGTCGACGGGCTCCACACGTACTATGTGCTTGCGGGTAAGGCTCCGGTACTCGTTCACAACAGCAGTTGTCCGGTCCCAATTTCGAAGGGAAGATGGGATCATGTTTGGGACCGTCATGTGAATCGGACGCGGTACCCGAACAAGAGCAAGTTCACCACCACGAGCAAGTCAAAGATCGAGAAGATGATAAATCGCGCTCTTGGTGGCGAATCCGATGATGGCGTCTACTTCTATCGATTCCCGTCATCGATTGGTGCGACGGCCGCTGGTGACCCGCAGTACTACATCAGAGTTGTTGTTCGGGATCGAAAACTTATTACAGCGTTCCCATCTGATGCTCCGTGAGGTGAGAGTTGTGGTTCTGTTCGAGGAGCTGTCGCGATGGGTGTAGATGTAGTACTGAAGCAGGTGAACCAGCCGGGAACGAGTCCGAAGCGGCGTCGCCTGACTCAAGTCGATGCTGTGCTCGACGGCTCCGATCTGTTCGCGCGCATCTGTGAGAACAGCGACCTGCCTGAGCTGAATCGAGTAGATCCCTATGGCACTCTCATTCTGACTGGGCAGGACATGCCGCAATTCATTTTTGAGGTCGATACGGTACGGCGAACCTGGACCCAAGGAGCTCCGGAACGTGACCTTTTGGATGCCATTCGGCGGCTGGCAGAGCGGTGCGCGGAAGACGTGTCGTTGGAACTTCACCTTGAGGGAGACTGATTCAGCGCCTTTATGCATGGCCGCATACCTGATCGTCTGCGGGGGGTGCCGTGAGAAGTAGGAGGAGCATGCTGGCGGCGGCTGCCGCTGTTGGGGTCGGCGGTGTGGCGTTCGCGGTGCGGGAGTCCGGAGCGCTGGCGCGGGGCTCTGCCCAGGAAGCAGGACCGTCTGCCCCGCTGCGCGGTGCCGCGCCGCTGCCACACGCGGAGGTCATGGCTCTCGACCTGACCGTTGCCGAGGCCGGTCGCCCGGCGGCCGTACGGGCGGTGGAACGGGCCGTTGACCGGGCAAACGACGACCTTCGTGTGGTGGCCTGGTTGGGCCTGGGCGTCGGGGCGATCCACGGCTCCCATCAGGCGCCCCGTCGACTCAGAGCGATGCCGGCGTTCCCGGGGGATCTGCTCGACCCGGCTCGGTCGCATGGCGACTTGCTGGTTCAGGTGACCGGTACCTCCAAAGACAAGACGGTTGACGCGACTCGGCGGATCATGAGTGCACTGCCGCAGCGGCATGTGCGCTGGCGGATAACGGGAACCCGCCCCGAAAACCGGGTGGAAGACGGGCGAGGCCTGGCGCGCAATTCTTTTGGCTTCACCGAGGGCTACGGGAATCCGGCGGGCGATTCCGCACTGGCTGAGCGAGCACTCGTCCGTGCCGATCAGGGCGAGCCGGACTGGGCCGTGGGTGGTAGTTACCAGGTCGTGCGGATCATCAGGCTCGCGGACGAACTCTGGCACCAGGACTCGCCGAGCGAGCAGGCGCGGATTGTCGGCCGGGGCAGGGACGGGCGGTGGCTGGACGGGACGCCCCGCGCGAAGCGGCCGGACTTCGCCGCTGACCCTCGGGGGAAGATCACGCCGCTGGACTCGCATGTGCGGCGTGCGGCGCCCGATCGTCGTCATCCGCCGCCGCTCGTGCGGCGCAGTTACAACTACGATCGTGGTGACAGCGATCGCGGGCTGATCTTCTCCTGCTTCCAGAGGGACCTGGCCACCGGGTTCGAAGCCGTGCAGAAGAGGCTGGCGGGCGAGGCCATGGCGAAGTACACCCTTACCGTGGGCGGCGGTTACTTCTTCGTGCCGCCGCCGGGAGACGCTTGGCTGGACGTGTTGTTCCCAGCCTGAGGGGGCTGCGTCATCGGGTGGTGGCCCCGGCGGTGCGCGGGCCCGTTCCCTCGCTGGATCAACGCTGGATGACGTCCGTCATTCGTCCGTTCTCGCAGGTGACAGCGCTGCCTTGGACGTTCCGGTTCAACGTTTAGCTCTGATCCGGTTCACCCCCTGGCGTGCTAATGCGCAGGTCAGGGGGTGTTTTCGTGGCGGCTGGACGGTGGTTGTCACACGTTGCGCCGCAACGTGTGATGGACTCGTTCTCGCAGGTCAGGGGAGTAGGCAGGCTGCCAGGGGGTGGGTTTCCGGGGTGCGACTGCTGGATCCGTGCTGGATGAACTGACGGAACGTCAGGTGTTTCCGCTCGTGCTCTGCCACGATGCCGGCGCCTCTTCTTGCCTGGCGTAGGCCCCGTAACGGCGGCACATGGCCCGGGTTGGGGCTTGCCGGTTGGTCAGCTTTCTCCGTGTTGTGGTCGTGAGGCCGGCGATGCCTTGTCGATGTCGTGTCGGGACGGACCGCAGCGAGAGGTGTGGGGTTGGGGTCGTCCGTGCGATCCCGCCTCGGTCTTGGTGGCGGTGGTTCGTCGATCTGGGTTGAGGGCTGAGTCACTTCTTGTCTGGAGTAGGTCACTGGCTTGCTTGGATCGTCGCCTCACCGGACGTCAGGTGAATCTGTGGCGTTCAATGTCTTGCATGCAGATGAACGAATCGCTCCTTTGCTTGGTTATGGTTATCTGATGACCCGATCTTGAGGTGTTGGGTGAGCCTCGATCGATGTGGCCATGCCAAAATCCTCAATCGCCAAGCGATTGTGATGAGTTCGTCAAAGACTTGGGGAGAGTCGTGGGGGATTCGGGTGGAAGACGTGTGCGCCCGTTATGTGTGGCCTGGCTTGCCGCGGTCGTACTGCTGATCCAACCCGTCTCGGTGGCAGCTGCCACAGGTACGGCCGGCGCTGAGGTGCGGGACGGGGGCTCCACCGCCACCCCCTCGCTGTCACCGGAGGCGGCCGCTTCGCAGAAGGCTGTGGAGACCGGGTCGCCCGTGGAGGTTGTCGGCGACCGTACGGAGTATGCGACGACGTATGCCAACGCGGACGGCACGACGTTCACGCTGGATCAGTCGGCCGTGCCGGTACGGGTGCGCGCGGGTGATGGCTCGTGGGTAACCCCGGACCCGACGCTGAAGGTCCGTGCGGACGGTTCGGTGGGTCCGACGGCTTCCGTGGTGGATCTTGCATTCTCCCCTGGTGGTGATGGCTCGGGACTGGTGGAGATCGCCAGGAACGGCACGTCGCTTTGGCTGGGCTGGCCCGGAACCTTGCCGAAGCCGACGCTGGACGGAGCGAGCGCGACGTACGTCGATGTGCTTCCGGGCGTGGACTTGCGGATGGCGGCGACGACCGAAGGCTTCCGTGACCTGCTCGTCGTCAAGACTCCCGCCGCGGCGACCAACCCGGCGTTACAGAAGGTCGCTTTCTCTCTGCGGACGGAGGCGCTGACGGTCGCGCCGACCAGCGGTGGCGGAATGACGGCCGTCGACGACAACGCGCGCTCGGTCTTCACGGCTCCGGCCGCCATGATGTGGGATTCGCAGGGCGACGCGTCCACGACCGGTACGGGCAGCACGTCGGCGCGGACGACTGGGTCCGTCCAGGGTTCCGAGCCATCGCCGTCCCCGGCGTCCACCACCGATCCTTCGAGCGGCACGCCGGACGATCCGACAGCGGGACCCGGCGAGGGTGATGCGTCGGCGATGCTGCCTGTGCAGGTCACCTCGGATTCGCTGGCGCTGATACCGGATGCGGACCTGCTCGGAAACAGCGACAGCAGTGCGTTCCCCGTCTACATCGACCCGACCGTCGGCCTGGATCAGACGGCCCACACGTATCTGCGATCGGACGGAGTGTCCGATTTCAACTGGGGTAACGGTAGTGACAACGAGGGCAAGGGCATGGGCCACTGCTCCTCGTGGAACGGCTACTACTGCGGTCCCGGGTACACGGAGCGGCTGTATTTCCAGTTCTCGCCCAGCGGCCTGGCCGGTAAGAAGGTGCTGTCCGCGACGTTCCGGGCCACCGAGAGCTGGTCGTTCACATGTGATGCGCGATGGGTGGACCTGGATCGCACCAGCAACATCTCGTCGTCCACGACATGGTCAAGGCGTCCCTCGTATCTGGGGACGGTGGCCAGCCGCTCCGTCTCGGCCGGGCGGGGCTCGCGGTGCAATCCGTCGCAGCCGGCGGCGCCGATCGAGTTCACCGGTTCGAGTCTGACGTCCGCGGTCGGGAACCTGGCGGCGGGGAAGTTCTCCCGGCTGACGCTGATGCTGATCGCCCGGGACGAGACGGACACCAGCGCATGGAAGCGGTTCCGTGACGACGCTGTGTTGTCGACGACCTATGTGGGTCTGCCGGGTGTGCCGACGAAGGCGGGCATTGTCCAGGGCAGCGGGATCAGCTGCGCGACGAATTCCGGTGATCCGGATGTGATCGGCGATCCGACTCCGAGCCTGACCGCGACGGTGTGGACGGCCACGGGCGGCGGCAGCGGCGCGAGCCTGCGCGCCCACTTCTATGTGCAGCAGAAGAATAGCGACGGCAGTTGGTCAGTGGCGACCGAGCCGGTGCGGCCCACCAGCGGGTACGTCGGCAACGGTGTCGTGCTTACCTATCCGTCCCCGATCACGCTGTCCGAGGGGCCTTTGTACCGGCTGGCGGTGTTCAGTCGTTCGTACTACGACAGTGGCGGCAGCTATCTGGAGTCGCACAGCACGGTGACGACCAAGGGCTGGTGCTATTTCAAGGTGGACACCACTGAGGTTTTCTCAGAGAAATGATCTTCGCGAAGCGTTGTGAACCGCTCGCCTCGGGGTGGATCGGACGAACTCATCCTGGTCGTGAGCAGACGTAAAGCCCCTGGTAGGACAGGTCTCACCACAAGAACTCGTCCGACCCACCAGAGGCTTCACGTTGGTCACCTATGTTGCCACGCTCGATGTTCCGCGCCATGTCGTGGATCACCTTTCACGACTGCTGGCCGCCCACCGGCGACGGTTGGGCACTCCGCGGGGGTCGCGGGCGCTGGGTCCGTTCCGTCAGGCCGTGCTGGTGCTGCGCTGGTTCCGCGAGCAGGCGTGCGTGCACTGTCTGGCCCGCGACGCCGGGGTCTCCCAGGCCACCGGCTACCGCTACCTCCACGAAGGCATCGACGCGCTGGCCGCCCAAGCCCCCGACTTGCACGACGTCCTGAACCGCTGCCGGCGGGAAGGAATGACGCACGTGATTTTGGACGGCACACTCATCGAGTCCGACCGTCTCGCCGGCGTCCGCGACAACGGCAACGACCTGTGGTTCAGCCAGAAGCACAAGGCGTTCGGCGGCAACGTGCAGTTCCTGTCCTCCCCGAACGGCACCCCGCTGTGGGTCTCCGATGTCGAGCCCGGCTCCACCCCCGACATCACAGCGGCCCGTATCCACGTCCTGCCCGTTCTGTACAAGGCCGCCGCCGACGGTTTGCCGACTCTTGCCGACAAGGGTTACATCGGCGCCGGAATCGGCATCCACATCCCGGTGCGCCGCCCCCAGGGTAGATCTGAGCAAGCCCTCCACACCGATACCCGAACCACGAACACCCTGATCAGAGATCTGCGCGCCCTCGGCGAACGCGCAGCCGCCGAACTCAAGGAACGCTGGCGCGCGCTCAAGAAGGTCTCGCTCAGTCCCAGCCGGATCGGCGACATCGCCCGTGCCGCACTCGTCCTCAACGGAATCTTGAAATGATCTTCGTTGAGAAAACCTCACTGCCCCGAAGAAGCCCACGGTGACCTTCGGCGCTCCGTACTCCGAGTGCTTGCCTGACGTGTGTGACGCCGCCGGTGGTCCGGGCACGGTGGGGCACTTCACCTTCGCCCCGCATACGGGGGACAGCAACAACACCGCCTACGAGTACAAGCTGGCGACCTCCACGTCCTGGTCCGCACCCATCTCCGGTTCGACGGTGTCTGTGTCGATCACGCCACGGCTCGCGGGTACGCAGCAGGTTCAGGTCCGCGCTCAGGACAGTGCGGGACGCTGGGGCGAGGCGGAGGTCAAGCAGTTCAATGTCGCCGAGGGGCAGGCGGCGATCGGCCGCTGGCACTTCGACGACGGGGCGCCGGCCTCGGGGGTGACCACGGCTGCCGACACGGCGACAGAGGGCGGCACCCGCTACCCCGCGACGCTGCATACCACGGGGGCGGGTTGGTCGTCGCTGGCGCGCCGGGGTGAGGGGGACCGTTCGCTGTGGCTGAACGACACCTCTGATACGGCGAGTCAGTCCGGCTATGCGGCTACGGCAGCTCCTGTCGTCAACACGCAGTCGTCGTTCACGGTTTCGGCGTGGGCGTATCTGGCGGATGGGTCGGACTTCCGTACGGTCGTGTCGGAGACAGGAAGTGACGGCTCCGGATTCGCTCTGTACTACTCGCCGAGTGTGCAGCGGTGGGTGTTCTTGTGGAGCTGGTCCGAGAACGGTGTCCGTAAGTATCTGGGTGCGAACGCTGATGCGGCCGGTGTGCCGTTGAAGGTGTGGACACATCTGACCGGCGTGTATGACGCCCAGGCCCGGACGATCTCCCTGTACGTCAACGGGCGTCTTCAGGGATCGCCCGTCGCGCTGCCCGATACTGCGAAAGCAACGACGTCCAACGGAACTTTGCAGTTCGGGCGGGCCAGCTTCACTCCGGGTACCTACGAGGACTACTGGCGGGGCCGGGTCGATGAGGCGGCTGTGTGGCAGCGGGCGTTGCCGGATGAGGAGATCGCCAGTGAGGACGGGCTGCCGGACGCCGACCACGAAGCGGGTGTCGAGCTGATGGGTGCCTGGAATCCGGACGGTGCCAGTGGCACGTTGCTGGCGGACTCCACGTCCGGGTACGGCCGGGCGCTCTCTCTGGCCGGCGGGGCCTCGCTGGACGGCTCGGCGATCGTCTTGAATGGGACCGACGGCGCGGCCACCACGTCGGGTCCGGTGGTGGACGACACGGCCTCGTTCACCGCTACCACTCTGGTGGACGTGGACAGCAACGCCCTGCTGACGAAGCCGGTCGGCTATACGGCGCAAGTCGTCGGCCAGCGTGGTGCGGACGGTTCCGCCTGGGGCTTCTGGTACCAGCTGACGGGTACGGACATCGACCCTGGCACGGATACCACCGTCCCCGTCGGCAACTGGTATTTCGGCCGGTTGAACACCGATGGCAGTTTCGACGGTGTGGTCTCCGACGAGGCCGCGGTGCTGGGTAGTCCGGTGCGGATGACGGGCACGTACGACGCCCCGTCCGGCACGATCCACTTCTACCTCGGGCCTGACGAGAACGGTGCTGACGGCACCCACCCGTACGCAGCGGTGGGTGGGTCCGGCGAGTTCGCGGCCGGTAAGGGTTACGTCGGTGGCGCGTGGGGTCACTATCTGCCCGGCGCTGTCTCCGATATCCGACTCTGGGCCGGAGCCATGGTCGACCAGAAGCAGATCATCGACATCATCGGCGACTGACCTGACCCGCGTGAGGTCTCCGGGTGAGGCGGAGTTGGACAACCTCATCCGGTCAGAACCCCACCTTTCCCTTTGTCCCTTCTTTGATTCCTTGGCACGCGCAGGCGGCCGGCGGCGGTCGCGGGAGGCTAGTCATGAGTTCCGGCATGAAGGCTCGTTGGATCGGCAGCGCTCTGACCCACGGCGCTTGGTTGCCGTGGCGTGCACCTGCACAGAAGCGGGTTGTACGACGTCGCCGGCGAGCGTCGGTTGTCGCGGTACTGTGTATGGCCCTCGTCATCCCGGCGGGTCTGGGGGCGCCGTCGGCTTACGCTGCCGTTGGCGGCCTGGGCAAGCCGCCCCTGCCCAAGCAACGGGGTGACAAGGTTCACCCATATGCTGGCTTAGGGGCTGAGAAGGTCCGTGAACAGGTGGCGAGAACCATGGCCGTCAACGCCGCCCAAGCCCGGCGCGCACGGGACCAACAGCGCTCTGTCTGGCCCACTGCCGCAGCGGCCACCGCACGGATACCAGGACAGGGCGCGGCAAAACTGACTGCTGGAGGAGTGCCTGTCTCCGTCGCTTCTGGTCCGGAGACGAACGCGGTTACCGGCCAGGTTCAGGTGCGGGTTCTCGACCAACAGCAGGCTCATGCGGCCGGCATCAAGGGTGTGCTGCTGACGGCGTCGGCAACTGAACCGGGCTCCGCAAAAGTGAGTGTCGACTACTCGGCGTTCGCCTCCGCCTACGGCGGCGACTGGTCCGGTCGACTGCAACTGGTTCGACTGCCCGCCTGTGCGCTGACCACGCCGCAGAAGGCTACCTGCCGTACGCAGACCCCGCTCGGCTCGCACAACGATATCGACAGGCAGACACTGTCGGCCAAGGTCGGTCTGGGAGAAGCAAGCAGCAGCACCGGCAGGGGGCGTGCTTCCCGCTCGGCGCCGCGCACTCCCCTCAGGGCTGCCGGCACAACTTCCTCGGCCACGGTGTTGGCCGTGACGGACACGTCAACGGGGGAATCCGCCTCCGGCGCGGGCAACTACGCGGCCAGTCCACTGTCGTCCTCCTCCAGTTGGGAGGCGGGCGGCTCTTCAGGCGCTTTCACCTGGTCGTACCCGCTGCCCACACCGCCGGCCGCTGCCGGCCCGGCCCCCCAGCTGTCGCTGTCGTACGACTCGGGAAGCGTGGACGGTAGGACGGCGTCGACGAACAACCAGGGCACGTTGGTCGGTGAGGGTTTCACCGACGTGGCGTCGTCCTACGTCGAGCGGTCCTATGGCTCGTGTGATGACGACGGGCAGGACGGTAAGTACGACCTGTGCTGGAAGTACGACAACGCCTCGCTGGTGCTGAACGGCAAGTCCACCGAGCTGGTCAAGGACGACACCAAAGGCGTGTGGCATCTGAAGAACGACGACGCCTCGACGGTTACCCACTGCTCCGACGCCTCTCAGGTCACCCCCTGCTCCGGCACCGACAACGACGACAACGACGACGAGTACTGGATCGTCACCACTGGTGACGGTACGAAGTACGTGTTCGGGCTGAACAGGCTGCCCGGTGCGGGCAGCGAGCGCACGAACTCCGTCTGGACCGTGCCCGCGTTTGGAGACGACTCCGGAGATCCGGGCTACGACCAGGGTTCCAGCTTCGCTAACCGGGCCGTCACCCAGGCGTGGCGGTGGAACCTGGACTACGTGGTGGACCTGCATGGCAACGCGATGTCGTACTGGTACACCCCCGAGACCAACCACTACGCCAAGAACGGTGCCACGACCGGCACAGCCCAGTACACGCGAGGTGGTTACCTGACCAAACTCCTCTACGGTCAGAGCAAGGACAGCTTGTTCACCGGTACCGCCTCGGACGAGATCACCTTCCACTACGAGGAGCGGTGCATCTCCGACTGTTCCTCGCTGACCTCTGCCACCGCCTCACACTGGCCCGACGTCCCCTTCGATGCCATCTGCGCCTCCGGAGCAGACTGTGATGCCACTGGCCCGACGTTCTTCACCCGCAAGCGTCTGACCAGCATCGATACTCACGCTTGGTCGGCTACCGCCGGCGCCTACACGGACGTCGACTCCTGGGCGCTTACTCAGGAGTTCATGGACCCGGGTGACATCGGTAACAGCACGGACCAGAGCCTGGTCCTGAAGAGCATCCGGCATACCGGCAAGAACGGGGGGACGATCTCCCTGGACCCGGTGACGTTCACCTACCAGATGCGGGACAACCGGGTCGATGGCTCCAACGACGACATCCTGCCGCTGAGGCGGCCCCGGATTCAGAGCATCACCTCCGAGACCGGTGCCATCGCCAGTGTGACACTGTCGGACCCGGAGTGTGTGCGCGGCTCGAACATGCCGTCGTCGGAGGACAACGACACCAAGAGCTGCTACCCGGTCTACTGGCACATCAACGGAGCCAGTGAGGCTTCCCTGGACTGGTTCCACAAGTATCGGGTCACCGACGTCCTCACCTCCGATCCCACCGGGCTTGGCGAGACGGAGGAGAGCCACTACAGCTACTCCGGTCCGGCCTGGCACTACAACAACGACCCGATCACCCCGGCCAAGGAACGTACCTGGTCCCAGTGGCGGGGCTACCGCACCGTCACCACCCTCAAGGGCGCTTCCAGCGAGACCCAGTCCAAGGCCGTGTCCGTGTATCTGCAGGGCATGGACGGCGACAAGCAGAAGGACGGCACGACCCGGTCTGTCTCGGTTCCGGGCACGGGTTTCACGGGCTTGTCCGTGCCGGAGCAGACCGACAGTGACCGCTTCTCGGGCTTCACGCGTGAACAGGTCACGTACAACGGGACCGCCCCGGTCTCCGTGACGGTCAACTCTCCGTGGTCACAGCTCACCGCGAGCCAGCAGAAGTCGTACGCCAACATCGAGGCCTACTTCATCCGCACGTACAAGACCGAGACCTCGACCTACCTGACGGCGTCCTCCTCCTGGCGCACCCGGAGCCAGACCACGAGCTTCGACGGCTACGGCATGCCCAGCACGGTCCACGACGCGGGCGACAGTGCTGTCACCGGTGACGAGACCTGCACGCGCACCTGGTACGCACGCAACGACAGTCTCGGCATCAACTCCCTGACTTCGCGCACCCGTGTCGTCGGGCGTGCGTGTTCCACGGCCGAGACCGCCCTGGACCTGCCGGCCTCCTCCAGCACCCGCGGCGACGTGCTCTCGGACACGGCGACCGTCTACGACGACACCGACGCCACCGCCTGGACGGCCTCACAGACCCCGACCAAGGGGGAGGTCGACTGGACCGGCCGTGCCTCCGCCTACCCGGCCACGGCCACCGGCGGCGAGCGGAACCCGACCTCGTGGCAGACCCTCACCAGGACCACGGGGTACGACACCCTGGGCCGGCCGGGGAGCGTGAGCGATGCGGCAGGACACACGACCACCACGGCCTACACCCCGACCAGCGGCGGGCCGCTGACCAAGACCACGGTCACCAACGCCAAGAGCCAGAAGTCCAACACGTACCTGGACTACGCGCGCGGCACGACGGTGAAGGCGTACGACGTCAACAACAAGCTGACGGAGTCGACGTATGACGCGCTGGGCCGGGTGACCGCGGTCTGGCTGCCCAACCACCTGCGTGCCGCCCTGTACGGCGCCAACTACACCTACGCCTACTCCGTCACCAACGACGCCCCGTCCTGGGTGTCCACCTCCAGCATCCGTGCCGAGGGCGTCTACGACACCACCTACGCGATCTACGACGCGCTGCTGCGACCGCTGCAGACCCAGTCCCCGACCCCCAACGGGGGCCGGTTGCTGAGCGACACCCGCTACGACAGCCGTGGCCTGGCCTACGAGACCTACGCCAACGTCTTCGACTCCACCACGACACCGTCCGGCAGCTATGCGAGGGCCGTGTATGGCGGTGCACCCAAGCAGAGCGACATCGTCTTCGATGGTGCGGAGCGCCCGACCACCAGCACCTTCTATATCTACGGTGTCAAGAAGTGGTCCACGGCGACGACGTACACGGGTGACTCCAGCGCCACCACTGCTGTCAAGGGCGGCTCGGCGGTCCGCACCATCACTGACGCGTGGGGACGCACCAGCGAGCAGCGTGAGTACTCGGGTGTCGACCCGGCCGATTCCGACTACGGCGCGGGTGTCGGCGGCGCCGAGTACACCTCGACGAAGTACACCTACACGCGCGATGGCAAGCCGGACGCGATCACCGGTCCGGACGGCACGAAGTGGTCCTACGGCTATGACCTGTTCGGCCGCCAGGTCTCGGCGTCGGACCCGGACAAGGGCGCGACGAGCACGTCGTACACGGATCTGGACCAGGTCGCCACCACCACGGACGCCCGAGACACCACCCTCCTGTACGGCTACGACGAACTCGGGCGCAAGACCGACGCGTGGCACACGTCCAAGGCCGATGAGAACAAGCTTGCCAACTGGGCCTACGACACCCTGCTCAAGGGGCAGTTGGATGCGTCGACCAGCTATGTCGGCGGTGTGGCGGGCACGTCCTACACCAGGAAGGTCACCGCATACGACAGCCTGTATCGGCCGACCACCACCCAGCTCGTCCTGCCCTCCGGCGACCCCCTGGTCACCTCAGACGCCGTCGCGGACACAGTGACGTTCTCGACCTACTACAACCTCAGCGGCACCCAGCAGTACATCTCCGAACCGGCCGCCGGCGGCCTCCCGGCGGAAATCGTCAACACCCGCTACAACACCGCTGGCCTTCCCACCACCGTCTCCGGCGCCAGCGGCTACCTGCTGGGTGCCGCCTACTCCGAGACCGGTCAGCCTCAGCAGTTCACCCTGGGTACCTCCGAGGCCGAGGGCATCAAGAAGGCCTACGTCACCAACACCTGGGAGGCAGGAACCGACCGGCTCAAGCAGTCGGCCGTCACCGACCAGACCCACGGCTACGAGCTGCAAGAGCTGAACTACGGCTATGACGATGCGGGCAACGTCACCGCCATCACGGATCCCACCACCCTGGCAGGCAGCGGCAAGGGCGACGACCAGTGCTTCACCTACGACGGCCACCGGCGCGTGACCGACGCCTGGACCCCCGCCACCGCCGACTGCTCCCCTTCCGGCCGCACTACCGCCAATCTCGGCGGCGCCGCCCCGTACTGGACGTCGTACGCCTACACCGACAGCGGTCTGCGCACCACCGAGACCACCCACGCGTCAGCCGGGGACTCCACCAGGACGTACTGCTACGACCCCGACCGGCCCCACGCACTGACCGCGACCACCACCGCGTCCTCGTGCACCGGAGTCACCCCCGCCTACGCCTACGACGACACCGGCAATACCACTGGCCGGCCCAACGGCACCGACACCCAGACCCTTACCTGGAACCCGCAGGGCCAACTCGACACCCTCACCGAGAAGACCGGCTCCGGCACCACCAGGAGCACCACCAGCCATGTCTACGACGCCGACGGCAGTCTGCTTATCCGCCGCAACACCAGCGGTGAGACGGTCCTCTATCTTGATGGCGGCGCCGAGGTCCACCTGGACACCTCCACCGCGGCCCCCAAGTACTGGGCACAGCGCTACTACACCGCCGCCGGCACCACCATCGCCCTGCGCACCAACAAACCCGGCGTGCCGGCACTGACGTGGCTCGCCGCCGACCAGCATGGCACCAGCACGCTCGCCATCACCGGGGACTCCACCCAGGCGATCACCAAGCGCTACGCCACCCCCTTCGGGACTCCGCGCTCCGGCGGCACCGGCACCTGGCCCGACGACAAATCCTTCCTCGGCGCCCCAGCCAACCCCGACACCGGCCTGACCCACCTCGGCGCACGCGAATACGACCCGACCACCGGCCGCTTCATCAGCGTCGACCCACTACTCACGCTGGACCAGCCCCAGTCCCTCAACGGCTACACCTACGCGAACAACAACCCGGTCAGCGCCAGCGACCCCGATGGCAAGAGTGTTATGTGCCCGCCTGACACCGGCCTGTGCGGGGGGTCGAGCGGCCAGGGCAGCAAGGGATCCAGCTCGGCCACCGGGTCCGGAGATTCGCCCGTGGAAGGCAACCACGGGAGCGGAACTTCACAGAGCAGTGGCTGTAACACTGCTTGCCTGAATGCGCTCAAGGCGCTGAGCGAGCGGTACAAGGGCGGTCTCTACAAGTCCCTCGCTGATCAGCTTGTCCAGTATGTGCTGGCCCTCGCTGGAAACACCAGTCCATGCAGCGAGGGTGCGTCTGTGGCTTCGGGAGCGGCTGCCGCCTGCGCAGACCTAAGGGGAGTCGGTTCGGACATGGATATGCTGGACGTGGTCAAGGATTGGCTTTATGGAAAGGGAAACACCTACGTTTTCGGTGCGGGGAGTAAAATCACGCGACAGTTGGCTGGGGGCGAAGGTAACGTAAAGCTTCTGAGGGATCTCGCCGACTCGATATCCAGCAGCGGTTACTCTGCTTCTCCCGACGCGCAAGGCGGCGAGAATTCGTATAGCGATCCTAAAGTTAATTTCCTCAAGGATGTTACGGGAATGGTGACTGGCGGGAAGCGTGGATCCCATATTCCGGAAGCATATATGGGGTCGTATAATGAAATCTACCAGGTGATAAATGTGAACCGCGAGAAGCGAACTTTTACTGTTGCCTTTGCGGCGTACAATGCGACAGGCCATGAGTCGCTTCTGCATCTAGGTCATATTCCGCATACGGGCATTCCGCTTTTCCCTGACAGGGCGGACGGTTATCAGCAGGCTCCTCTCCGTCAGGTCTACTACTGGACGATGGAGGTGGGCGGATGATCTCGAATGTGTATGAAGGGAAAATGCGAGAGCGGATTTCCAGATTTCGCGGTGTTCCGTTTGCGGGTTGGGCTTTTCGGGTCGTTGCGCTTGTTGTGTTGGCGATCGGATTTCTTGGTCTCTGCTCGTTCGAAGTCCCCGCCATGGCGGATATGTCGGACCTTGTGAAGGCTGCGCATGGTGGTGAAGTGTCGGAGGTCTATGTGCGGCATGAAGGCTACGCTGAATTTCGGGTGTTCTGGTCAAGTGGGTACCTGAGGGACTATGAAGCAACCTACAAGTATGAGCATCCTGTGGCTCCTGTGACTCAAGAGGTATTTGTGGCGGACGTGAGGAACAGGATGGGGGGAGAGGGTAAGTTCATATCATTCAAAAATGACGATCGATTTGATGAAATTGGCTTCATTGATTTCTTCCTTCCTGTCCTGCACTGGCGGGTCATGCCATACTTTGCCTGGCCTGTGGCATTCTTCTGCGTGGTGGCACTCGTAGGGATTATTTCTCGGTCTGGCTTGCGCTCGGAGAGTGCGGGTTATTGGTTGCTCCTTTCCTTGGTTTTCGGTTTTGGGTTTCCGGCCTATTATTGGTCGGAGCCCCGGCCTCTTATCCAGTTGCGCAAAGACAGGGTCGACCATGGATCTGTCATGACCGCGCGAAGAGTAGTGGGGGCCACCGCATGCTGGGCGGTACTCGGCGGGGCTGTCATAGCGGTCTTCGTCTTGCGGCGATGAGGCGTGGGTGAGCATGAATATCTGCTCATCAATCGTTCCGTGAATCCGCATTTAGGCGGTTGTTGGCAGCACATAGCTGCGGCCAGAACGACTATGGTCAGCGAGTTGCAGGGATAGGCCGCGGTGCGAGGTGCTCACCGTGAAGGCGAGTTCCGCGCGCCTCCCGCTGCCGCTGGCATTGACAGCTTCCCGATCACGTTTCCAACGTTTATCTCGTTGCTGACGGCTCGAATCGCGCAGGCTGGGGCCGCCAGTGACGGATCATGCATAGCGCTCTGTGGTCGGGCTCTCTGGAGAGGGCTTTGGCTAGCGGAAGTGGCGCTCGCGCGGACTGGGCGCACGGTCCGCGACGGCGCTGGATATGCGCTGGATCCTGCGCCGCAAATCGGCGTTTTCGCAGGTGGCAGCCTTGCGTCCAACGTTCCGGTTCAACGTCTAGTACGTGCCCGGTGCCCTTCGGTAGAGAGAAACCGCAGGTCAAAGGGTATTGGCAGTGGCGTCGTGAGGGGTCTTCGCCGCGTTCCGCAGAACGTTTTGCTGGATTTTGCGGGATGATCTGATGCGGCGTCAGTACGGTGTGCGCTGGTCAGGGCATCGGAGTCGGCCTTGCCGTAGCTTGTTCGGAATGCGGACGTTGGATATCTGCCGGATGTAAGTGATCTTGAAGTGGGTGCGGCGTCGGACTGCCGCTTCGTAGTCGACCGATGGCTGGCGCGTATGCTCGGTCGGCCCGCATCTTCTTGCGCGTGGCCGGGCCGTGCGCGGGCGAGCGTCGGATTGTGTTCCGCTAATCGATCGCCTGATAGACGTGCCATCGACCGTCCGAATGTCCATCACGCTTGCGGCTATATGACCACAAGTTATGCGTCCATCTGACCATTGATCTTGATGGTGGTGGCATCCTGTGGTGCATGGCAATTCGCAATGATCTGGTTCGACGCCACGCCGAGAGCCTCGTGAGCGAAGCGCTCGACGACACTCGCGTGGTCCTGGTCAACGGCGCCCGCCAGGCGGGGAAGTCGACGTTGACCCGCCTGACCGCCGGGCGCCGGCATGATGCCGTCCTGCGCCTGCTCGACGACGCGGCCACCCTGCGGGCCGCGGCGGACGACCCCACGGGATTCGTCGAGCACGAGTCGATGATGCTCATCGACGAGATCCAGCTCGCGCCGGAACTCCTCCGTGCGATCAAGGTGGCCGTCGACCTCGATCCGGCACCGGGGCGCTTCTTGCTGACCGGTTCTTCGCGCATCCTTGCCATGCGGACGCTGCCGGACGCGTTGCCCGGACGTATGGAGGTCATCGAACTGTGGCCGTTCTCGCAGGGGGAGATCAGCGGCGGTCCCGACCTATTCGTCGATGCTGCCTTCACCCACGGTGCCGGGCTGAGTCGCACCTCCACGCTGCGTAAGCGCGACTATCTGGACCGCGCGGTGGTCGGAGGTTTTCCTGAGGCCGTCAAGCGCGCGCCCCGCCGCAGGGCCGCGTTCTTCAACGCTTATCTTTCGACCCTTGTGGAACGTGATGTCCTGGAGCTGGCCAGCATTGAGCGGCACGGTGAGATCCTGAAACTCCTCGGGTTGCTTGCCGGGCGCACCGGAGGCTTGCTGGTCCCCGCGGCGCTCGCCACTGCATCCGGTATCCCCCCACACCACCCTGGTGCGCTACCTGGAACTGCTTGCCTCGGTTTTCCTGATCAAGACCATTCCGGCTTGGACCTCCGGGCTGACAAGGAGGGCGGTGGGTACGGGCAAGCTTGCCTTCGTGGACACGGGGATCGCCTGCCACCTGACGGGTCAGGACGCCGCCCGGCTTGCCGAGCCCGAGGGTGCCGCCGGTGCGATGCTGGAGAACTTCGTCGTCATGGAACTCGCCCGTCAGCTGACCTGGTCCGAACAGCAAGGCCGCCTCTTCCACTACCGCACCAAGGACAAGGTCAAGGTGGACGCGGTCATCGAGACTCCGCGCGGCGACGTGATCGGCGTCGAGGTCAAGGCCGGTGCCACCGTACGCACCGAGGATCTTGCCGGACTGCGCAATCTCGCCCATCTGCTCGGTGACCGGTTCGTCGCCGGATACGTCCTCTACACAGGCCAGCAGACGCTGCCGTTCGGGGATCGGATCCGGGCCCTGCCGATGGATGCGCTATGGCAACTGAGCCCCTGACGCATGAGAGGGCTGGTGCGGTGATCCAGTGGTGTCGTGCCGTTGAGTCAGTTGCTGGATCGGCGCTGGATCGTCCGGCTGCGGAGTTCGCTCAGTACACGACCGGCACTGCACGTCAACGGTTCCTGGACGCGTCCCCGTCCTTCGACTGTCGGTGAGAACTCCGGATCGGCCCCATGGGCAACCAGGCCTTTCTGCGGTTACGTTGGGCAACGTAGGCCCTGTGGCGTGCCCGCGGTCCGTCGCCGTCGCGGAACACGCATGGCACCCGTTCACCGTGTCCTCCGGAGCAGCAGGTAGCCCTCCCGGTCGATCACTGTCCGGTATCCCTCCTCGCGGGTCTGGTTGATCAAGTTTCTCTCCTGTACCGGAGTGATCGGCCACCCCTGCGGTGTCGCGGTGTCGACGACCACCCACTGGGGGAAGGGGCGGTTGTTCGGATAACCGAACACGGTCACCTGGTCATGGCTTGTGAGTTGAGGAGCGAGGCGGTTGGAAGCCGCGACGGAGGCACCGTCGGGAATGCCGGCCAGGATTCGGCGGGCTTCGGTGACGCGAGGGCCGGTCCTCCAGGTGTCGCCGTGCAGCAGCTGGCCGAGAGGGTACTGAGGGACCAGCAGGACGCTGACGACACTGCACGTCATCAGTGCGTGGTACCGCGTGCGGGGCTCAGAGCGCCGTAGAGCATCAGCGAATGCGAAGAACACGATGGGCATCAGCACCGCGCTGTAGTGGTACCCCGTGCCCCAGAAGGCCGGGTTGTCGGAGAGCAGCCGCCACGCCAGGGTCGGAACACCGACCGGCATCAGGGCGGAGCGCAGTGCAAAGAATGCGGTGGGCGCGAGAAGCATCACCAGCATGGTGGCTTTCGGCTCCGGCGTGATCAGACCCAGTGTGACTCTGTCCAGCAGGTCTCCCAGGCCGGTGCCACCCGGGGGAGTTTCCATTTTCCCCCAATAGGTATAACTGCCCGTCTGGTTGAAAGCGGGTATGACGACAAGGATCTCAAGTGCGCTGCCCAGGAGACCGGATGCCGCGAGCCCCAGACCGAGACGCCGAGGGCCGCGCCACGCGATGACCGCGCCGATGGCCGCCACGCTGAGCCCCAGGTCCTCCTTCACCGTCAGAAGGGGAAGAGCCCACGCGGCGGCTGCACGCCACCGGCCCTCGCCCAGAGCGGCGAGGCTGAACGCCAGCAGGGGTACGGCAAAGGCCACTTCGTGGAAGTCGAAGCCGACGGTCTGGGCAATGCCCCAGGAGGTGCCGTAGCCGAAGGCCAGGACTACGGCGGCGCGCCGGCCCAGGGAGTGCTGGGCGAATCGGCCGAGCGGCACGACGGCCAGGGCCAGCAGCCCGGCCTGGGCGAGGAGCAGGGTCACGGGGGTGGGCCACAACCGGTAGACCGGTGCCAGAAGTGCCACGACGGGGGAGAAGTGGTCGCCCAGGAGCGGGAAGTCGGGCCCCTTCAATTCGGCGACCGGTAGGTGACCGTGAGCGTAGGAGCGCACCGCTTGTTCGAAAATCCCCAGATCGTAACCAGTGGTGAGCATCCGCAGGTGCAAACGTAGGGACAGTGAACCGTAGAGAGCGAACAGGAGCACGGCCGCAATCCAGACCCAGCCCGTTCCTGATCGCTCCGGTTCGCGGGGTGCGGAGTCATGAACCGTTTGCCCGGGCCACCATGCAGACGTACTCGGGGCGGACGCGGAGGTCCTCGGGACGGACATGGATGAGCAGGCCTTTCGGTCGGCGGGAATGCCGATACCGTGCCTGTCGCGTCCTGATCGTTGCCTGATCGAACCTGACTTCGCGATCAGGAACCCTCGTGTGCACCTGTGTAAGGCTGTTCGTCATGCGCATCCTGGTAATCGAGGATGAGATAGAACTCGCACAGACCCTGCGGACGGGGCTGTCTGCCGAGGGCTACTCCGTCGACCTCGCCTGTGACGGTCGTCAGGGACTGTGGATGGCTCGCACCGGTGACTACGCCCTGATCATCCTGGATCTGATGCTCCCCGGGCTGAATGGCTACCGGGTGTGTGCGCAGTTGCGTCGTCAGCAGATCAACACACCGATTCTGGTACTCACCGCCAAGGACGGTGACTACGACCAGGCCGAAGCGCTGGACACGGGTGCGGATGACTACCTGAGCAAGCCCTTCTCCTATGTGGTGCTGGTCGCACGCCTGCGGGCCCTGCTGCGACGTCCATCCGCCGCGGGACCGCTGGTCCTGGCGGTCGGAGATCTCTCGTTGGACGTGACAGCCCGCACCTGCCAGCGGGCCGGGGCAAGGATCGCCCTCACCCCCCGCGAGTTCGCCGTTCTGGAAGTACTGGTCCGGAACGCCGGGCAGGCCGTGAGCAAGGCGGACCTGCTCCACCACGCGTGGCCCGACGAGGCCTGGGATCCCAATCTCGTCGAGGCCCGGATCAGTTCCCTCCGGAGAAAGATCGACATGCCTTTCCGGCGGAGATCCGTCGAGACCGTGCGAGGGACCGGTTACCGGCTGGTGGATGACGATGCGCGTGGTCGGTGAGATCGTGGGGCGCTTCCTGCCGCGTTCGGTCGGCGCTCGCACCGCCTTGGCTGCCGCCGTCGCGGCGTCCTTCATCCTGGCCGGCACGGGTTGGTGGGCGAGTCGACAGCTCTACGACCAGAGGATCAAGGCGACCATCAGCCTTGCCGAAGATCAGGCCGACACTCTTACGAACCAGCTGTACCAAGGCGCCGCACCGAGTGGGTTCGGCAAGCTGCCCTACGAGATCGTGGTCTCCGGCCGGCCGGCGTCCGCCGGGTGCAGCGGGGACCTGGCTGCCCTCGGCTCGGACGTCAGGCACGTGCTACCAGCCCCTGTCGCAGGCCGGTGGGATGTCTGGTCCCTGCGTACCGTCCATTTCCCCGGGTCGGCCGCGGGTGGACAGGGTCCCCTCGAAGGCCACACGTTCCAAGCTCTCACAGCCGATGTCCAGGCTCACGACCTCGGCCACGCCAAAGCTGCTGCCATCGGAATCCGTGACAACGCACTGCTTCGCATCTACGTCGTGATCACACCTTTCGATGCCGAGGCCGCCGTTGCCTCAGCCACCCGCATTCTGCTGCTTGTGGGTTCCGCAGGGGTGGTGTTCGTCGCCGCCGTCGCCTACGCGGCCGCCAAGCACGCGTTGCGTCCGGTGGAGGCCATTCGTGCCCGCACGGCCTCTGTCACCGCCAGCGATCCTCGCGAGCGCGTGGAGGTCCCTCCCACCCAGGACGAGATCGCGGCGCTCGCCGTCACCATCAATGCCACGCTGGATCGTCTCGGGCAGGCGGCGGCTCAGCAGCGGCGGTTCATCGCGGACGCCGCGCACGAACTGCGCAGCCCACTCACCACGCTCCTGGCCAGCCTGGAGGTCGCTCTCACCTACCCTGATCAGACGGACTGGCCCAGTGCCGTCGGCACCGCCGCCAGGCAGACCCGCCGGTTGCGGTCGCTCACCGAAGACCTCCTGCTGCTCGCCCGCCTCGACGCCCGTGTACCTGCTGGGCCGGACACCATCGTCGACCTGAGAGAGCTGGCCACCACTCTCGCCGGTCAGGTCCTCCCGGCCGAGCGCCACCTCGCCATCGAGTGCGACGCCCGTGAGACCGCCCTGGTTCGCGGACGTCCCGACGAGTTGGAACGCCTGCTGCGCAACCTCCTGGACAACGCCGTTCACCATGCGTTTGACCGTGTCCTTCTCAGCGTGCGCGCGGAGGACGAAGGCGTTGTCGTGGCCGTTGGCGATGATGGCCCCGGCATCCCCTCAGCAGCACGTGAGCACATCTTCGAACCTTTTGCCCGCCTTGAGGACGACCGCTCCCGGGTATCCGGCGGCACCGGCCTGGGTCTCGCCATCGCGCGCGACATCGCTCACGCCCACCACGGCACGCTCACCGTCGCCGACAGGACATGTGGCACGTGCTTCCTCGTGCGACTGCCATATGCGGGTGAGGCGACGAGCGGGGATCACGTTTGAGACGCCCCACCGATGGCCGAGAGCGGCGGTGTGATGTCCTCAAGCGGTTTGCCTTCCGCGGCGATGGCGAGCCGCATGGCTGTGACCGCTCCGATGATCATGAGTGCCGCACCGATGGCATAGCCGATGAACAGCTTGCCGGGTTCCGGATGGTCCTTGTCGATGAGCAGACCGTAGAAGAGCGGAGCGGCTGCACCGACGAGTTGGGAGAGGGCGACGAAGACCGCGATCGCCTGGGCGCGTACCTCAAGCGGGAAGCTCTCGCCGACGGTGACCCAGCCGGCCGACGTGCCGGCGGAGGCGAAGAAGAAGATGACGACCCAAGCGGCGGTCTGCGTCTCCGCGTTCATGAGGCCGATCTTGAAGATGTACGCACTGATCGCGAGCCCCACGCCGGCGATGAGATAGGTGCCGATGATCATCGGACGGCGTCCGACGGTGTCGAAGTAGCGTCCCAGCACCAGGGGCCCGATGAGGTTTCCGAGAGCGAAGGCCAGGCCGTACCAGGGAAGACTGGTGTTGGGGACGTCGAAGAAGATCTTGAGGACGGCCGTGTAGGTGAAGTAGATCGCGTTGTAGAGGAACGATGATGTGATCATCATGGACGCGCAGAGGATGAACCGGCCGGGGTACTCCCGGAACAGCAGGCGTGCCAGGGTGAGGTAGTTGTAACGCTTGACGGGCCGGATCTCCAGCGCTCGCTCGGGATCCACCTCCGGCAGTCGGTGGCCGGACTTGACCACCTCGCGTTCGATGAGGTCGAGATTCGCTTCGGCTTCGGCAGCCCGCCCGTGCATGATGAGCCAGCGAGGGCTTTCGGGGAGGTTGCGCCTGACGAACAGGATGACCAGTCCGAGCAGCGGGCCGAGCAGGAATCCCAGCCGCCAGGCCAGATTGGGGTTGTCCGCCGAGAACCTGTCGTAGATGACCACTTCCATCAGGGTCGCGAAGGCCGCTCCCGCCCAGTAGGAACCCATCATCCCGATGTCCGCCCGCCCGCGGTGACGGGGCGGTACGAGCTCGTCGACCGCGGAGTTTATGGCTGCGTACTCGCCGCCGACGCCCAGACCGGCGATGAATCGGGTGGCGTACAGGTAGATCACCCATCCGATGGTCGCGCCGGCCGTGGCCGCGGTCAGGCAGGTGCCGACGAGATAGACCACAAGAGTGATCATGAACAGGTTCCGGCGCCCCCATTTGTCGGCGAAGGAGCCGAACACCAGCGCGCCGACGACCTGGCCGAGCAGATAGGCACTGGCCATGGCCCCGACCGCGGCGGCCGACAGGTTCAGCGTGTCGTGATCGGTGAGGGCGCCACCGACGACGCTGGCGATGGTGATCTCCAGGCCGTCGAGGATCCATGCAACCCCGAGCGCCACCATCATCTTGGTGTGGATGCGTGACCACGGCAGACGGTCGAGTCGGGCCGGTATCAGACTGCGTACGGCAGGGTGGTCGGGTTCTGCTGAGACGGGCATGAGCCGTACCTCGCTTCGTTGCGACGGAATGTGTGCGGTCCGGCCGGTGGTTCACACGCCCTCGGGAAGGCAGGACGGGGGAGAGTGAGCACCGCCGTGTGTGTGAGGCGGCACGGGCCCGGCAGGCGCCTGTCGGGACAGGAGGATCAGGCCGCGGTGGTGGGGCCGCGCAAGGGATGCCGTCGACGGGCCCGGTGAGATGAGCCGACGGTGTTCGTCCGCACACACCGCCTGCAGTGTGCGGACCTGTGGTGTGGTGCCAGGAAGCCGGTCACGGTCTGGTAGGGCCCGGGACGGCATCAGAAGAAGCCGGAGGGACGGCGAGGTCATCGCCCCTGCTACGGCTTGGGTGGAGTTGCTCGGCGCCTGGGTCAGGCACCTGCAACCCGATGGAGAGGTGTCACCACGAGGGAGTGGGGTGCGCCGGTTCTCGCCGTTCGCGCGGAGTCCCGTAAGGAAAGCGGGACAACGCCTGTCCAGGCGGTATCAGTCATGTCGGACACCTCCTTACCGGGTGGTGCAGCCCGCTGTCGCGGGAAGAGCGGAGAGAGCGGTCGTCCTCGACGACGGCCCTGCCAGCCAGGGCTTCGACGGAAACGATGTGCCGTGTCAGGCGACGATGAGCGGCCGAAGCGTTCGGCGGGCGATTTCGAGCCCTTGTTTGATCTTGGCCTCGGACCCTGACCACACCGGGTCCTCGTGCTCGACGGAGAGCGTTCCGGTGAAGCCGTGTTCATAGAGGGCGTCGACGACCGTACGCCAGTCGACCTGCCCGCGGCCTGGCACGCGATAGCGCCACCAACCGGTGTCCCAGGGTTCGGGACGGTGCACGCTCTTGCCGAAGAAGCCGTACCGGTCGATCGCGCCCGGCAGGATCTCCAGGTCCTTGGCCTGGGCGTGCACGATGCGGTCCGCGTACGGTGCGATGGTCCTGACGGGATCGATGCCGAGCCAGGTCAGGTGCGAGGGGTCCCAGTTGAGGTAGAGGCCCAGCGAGAACATCCACTCCCACAGCTCGGGAGAGTAGGCGAGGTTGCCGGGGTAGCCGTCCGGGTGCCAGCCCTCCATCACGCAGTTCTCGATGATGATCCGCACATCGCGTTCGCCGGCGTAGTCGACGATGCCGGCGAACACCGTCTCGGCATCGGCGAGATTGGCGTCGACCGGACGGGTCCAGTCGCGGCCGATGAAGGTGCCGACGTAGGGCACACCCAGCAGGGCGGCGGCGTCGACGGCAGCCTTGAGGTGATCGTGGATCTCCGCTCGGCGGATCGGGTCCGGGTGCAGGTTGTTCTCGTAGTAGGCCAGGGACGAGAGCTCCAGACCGTGGGCGTCGAGAAGGGCGTGTGTCCTGTCGGCGACCTGGGTGTCGAACCGGGCCACAGGGAGATGGGCGGCCTGGTGGCCGCGGCCCTCGGTGTCCGGCCATACGGCGACCTCAAGTGCGTCGAACCCGGCGCTGCCCGCCCAGGCGGCGATCTCCTCCAGTGAGAGGTCGGGCAGGCAGGCGGTGAACAGGCCGAGGTTCATGTGGTGCTCTCCAGGTGGCTTGCGGTGTCGATGCGGGTCCAGGCGGAGACGGCGTGCGATCTGAGCACGGCGTCGACGAGACGCGCCGAGCGCAGTCCGTCGACCCCCGTGGGGAGTCCGTCGGGCGGCGCTGCGTCGATGGCGGCATAGGCGTCGGCGACGAACGCCCTGAAGCAGTCGACGTAGCCGAGGCCGTGGCCGGCCGGCAGGCGGGAAAGGCGCCGTTGCGCGCCCGAGCCGTGGTCGGGATCGCGCACGATGACGCGGGACTCCTCGACTCCGCCCAGCCAGACTTCCTCCGGCCGCTCCTGGTCGAAGACGGCGCTGGCACGGGAGCCGTCGAGTTCGAACCACAGCCGGTTCTTACGCCCTGCCGAGACCTGGGAGACGGTCAGCGTGGCCAGCACACCCTCCGCGGTGCGCAGGAGCAGGGCGGCCACATCCTCTGTCTCCACCGGAGCGAGGACGGTCGGCTCATCGGGTGACTCGCCGGCGCCGACGCCGCTGAAGCTCGCCGCGGTGCCCCGTGGCCGCATGCCGATCGTGGTGCCGAACCGGGCGACGACCTCGGTGAAGCGGACCCCGGCGACCCACTCGACCAGGTCGCACCAGTGGGAACCGATGTCGGCGAACGCACGCGAGGCACCACCGGCCACCGGGTCCACCCGCCAGGAGGTGGCCGCCTGGTCGAGCATCCAGTCCTGGAGATAACTGCCGTGCAGGACCTGCCAACCGCCGAACTCGCCGGCGAGCCGGCGAGCGCGGATCTCGTGTACGAGGGGGTGGTAGCGGTATGCGAAGGGCACGGCGAGTACGAGGCCCTTCGCCTGCGCGAGGCGAGTGACACGTTCGGCGTCCGCCACCGAGGTCGCCATGGGTTTCTCGCACACCACGTGCTTCCCGGCCCGCAGCGCGGCTTCGGTCTGGTGGGCGTGCAGAGCGTTGGGCGTGCAGATATGGACGACATCGATCCGGTCGTCGCCCAGCACCGCCTCGAAGTCCGGGTAGCCGATTGGAGCGTCCCACTCCTCGGCGACCTGGACAGACCGCTGCGCGCTCGAAGCGAGGACTCCGCGGACGGTTCCACCGGACGAACGGATGGCCGCTGCGTGCACGGCACCGATCATTCCGACACCCACCACCGCGGCACAGTGTTGGCTACTCATGAACACACCTGTACGTTCAAAGAAGATTTCCATGCTACTTACAGCACGGGTCAGCATGATTAAGGACGTTGACTGACGCAAGCTGTCGGATTTAGTTTTCTAGTATGCATAAAGATGGTGGTTCCCAGGCTCGCCGGGCTCAGCGCCCGGCTCCTCCACTGGAACGGCTGGGCAAGATCCTGGACCTGGTGGCGAGTGGAGGGGCAACCAGCCGGGCCGAGATCGCCCGGCGCACGGGACAGGCCCGCTCCACGGTCAGCCAGCAAGTCGACTACCTGCTCGAACGCGGACTGGTCGAGGAGACCGAGGCCAGGGAATCCTTCCGCGGACGCCCCCCGACGATCCTGGGCATCAGCCCTGGCGCGGGCATCATCGCGGTGGCCGACATCGACACCCACACCACCCGTCTGGCCCTCGCCGACCTCACCCGCCGCGTCCTCGCCGAAGAGGTGCTGGACCTGGAGGTGGAGGCGGGCCCGGAGAGCGTTCTCGCTGCCGTCGACGAAGGGCTTCAGAGGCTGCTGGCCGCACAGCAGGTCGATCGCAGCAAGCTCTGCCAGGTCGTCTTCAGTCTCCCGGCACCGGTCGATTTCGCGCACGGATACGCCGTCCGCCCGCCCCTCCTGCCCGGCTGGGACGAGTATCCGGTCGCCGCTCACATGCGTGACGTGCTCGGAGCCGATGTCATCGTCGACAATGACGTCAACCTCATGGCCCTGGGGGAAGCCAGCCTGGACCATGCCGAGGCACCGTTGGTGTTCATCAAGATCGCAGATGGAATCGGCGCCGGCCTGGTGACCGCCGACGGCACCGTGCACCACGGAGCGGACGGCGGGGCCGGCGACATCGGACACATCCGCGCCTTCAACGGCGGTGACACGCTGTGCCGGTGCGGAAAGACGGGCTGTCTCGAAGCCGTGGCCTCCCATCGCGCCGTACTGGAAGACCTGAACATCCTCGGCTCGTCGGGCGGGGATCCGCGCGAGGCCGCCCAGGCCCTCGCCCGGCGTGTGTCCAGTGGGGACCCACAGGCGCTGCGGCGCATCCGGCAGGCGGCGACGGAGATCGGAGAGGCGGTCGCCTTGCTCGTGCACATCTACAATCCCCGGACGCTCATCCTCGGCGGCCCGCTCAGCGAACTGCGTGACGAGGTCCTCGCCGGAGTGCGAGCCATCGTCTACGAACACGCCCTTCCCCTGGCTACCCGGAAACTGGTCATCACCACCTCACGGCTCGGCGCTGACGCCGGGACAACGGGAGCGATCGCACTCGCCGCCAGAATGGCCTTCAGCGAGCAACGGCTTGCCAACCTGCTGATCGATGCCTGACCAGTGTCCGGTCATGTATGCGGGTCGGCAGCGAAGACAAATGCCTGACCGGTTACGGCTTTGCGTGACCCTGCCGGGATTCGCGGACGAGCCAGTCTCTCGCCCGTGCGGACGAGCCGGAGGCAGCGGTCACTTCTTCGTGCCGCCGCCGGGAGATTCCTGGCTTGACGCGTTGTTCCCAGCCTGAGGGGGTTGTGTCACCCGGTGGTGGCCCCCAGCGGTGCGTGGGTCCGCGCCCTCGCTGGATCCGTGCTGGATGACGTCCACCATTGGCCCGTTTACGCAGATGACAGCGCTGCCTTGGACGTTCCGGTTCAATGTGTAGTGGCTGACTCGTCACTACGTTGCTGATCTGGCAAACGTACAGGTCAGAGAGGGATCGACTCTTCGGGGTCGGGCCCTCGGTCTCTCCCCGTGCCGGGACGGTGCCGCGATAGCTGACCCTCGTCATCTCGTCGTGGAGTACTTCAGCCCGCCGAAGGTCGACCCCGTAAATCCGCAAATCCGCGTAAGAGCTTCCTCGCTGTGGGGCCGAATCGCCCATTGTCCTGGGAGCCCGACTCCGTGATCAGCCGGACTCGGTCCCGGCCGAGCCTCGCATGGCAGCACACGGTTTACGCCGGGGTCTTCGCTGCGTGGCTCGACCGGTCCGGTACCGCAGGCCGGAGGGACGTCGGTCCACGACCCGTGACCGTGAGCGACGCTCGGCGGAGCGTCGTACTAGCGTCAATGTTGCTAACGTTGACGTTACCAACATGGATGGGCTTCGGTAGGCATGATGGGCTTCGGGCCTTCACCGACATCGCCCGCGCGGCTGGCGGGATCGGTGCCACGCCGCTGCAGCGAGCGCTGGAGCTGCTCACGGACAACCGGATCGTCGCCGCGGAGCTGCCCGTGTCGCTGCGTCCGTCGAAGGACCGGACCGCGCCCCCATTGCCAAGGAGCTGCGCTTCCTCGGCTCCATCAAGTGGCTGGAGCAGTCGCCCTTCGACCGGCACGATCTGGCAGCTCTCCATCGCCGCCCGTGTCCGCCACCCATCGCGGTCCACTGCGGCGACCCTGTCGCCGACTTCACCCAAGTACGTCCCCATACCGCACCGGCAGGCTGACCGGGCCGCGCATCATGCCGGAAGGGATCCAGGCGATCTCGTCCAGCGGGACCGCCGCCTGGAGGTCCGGTACGCGGCGCAGTAGCGCCCCGAGGGCGATGGTCGCTTCGAGTCAGGCCAGCGGGGCTCCCAGGCAGTGGTGGATGCCGTGGCCGAACGACAGGTGCCGGGCGGTCGGCCGTGACACGTCGAGCACGGTCGGGTCCTCACCCGCGGCCATGGGGGCGTCGCGGCTCGCTGACGACAGCGCGACCACCACCACGCTCCCACGGGGAAGGAGCCGGCCGCCCAGTTCGAGGTCCTGCGAGGCGAAGCGGTGTGTCGTGGTCTCGACGGAGGTGTCGTAGCGCAGGAACTCCTCCACCGCTTTGGGCATGAGGTCCGGCGTCCGGCGCAGCAGCCGCATCTGTGCCGGATCGTGCAGCAGCGCCAGGACGGCGTTGCCCAGGAGGTTGACCGTGGTCTCGTGCCCGGCGACGACCAGGAGCAGGCAGGTGCCGACGAGTTCCGCCTCGGTCAGGGACCCGTCCTCGTCGTCGCGAGCGGCGACCAGCGCCGAGATGAGGTCGTCCCCCGGATGTGTCCGCTTCTCCTCGATGAGCTGCGACAGCAGGCCGTGCAGGCTGGCCAGCGAGCTGCGGTGGCTGTCGGCGATGAGGTTGAGCGCGTCGCTGGTCCACAGCCGGAAGTTGTCGCGGTGTTCCTCGGGGATGCCCAGCAACTCGGCGATGACGGTCACCGGGAGAGGCGCCGTGAAGGATTCGACGAGGTCCCCGGTGGTGCGCGAGGCCATGGCATCGATCAGGCCGTCGGCGATCTGCTGGATGCGCGGAGCCAGGTCGGCCGTGCGGCGTGGGGTGAAGGCCCCGGAGACGAGCCGCCGCAGTCGGGTGTGCTCCTTCCCGTCGGCCTCCAGCATCTGGCCGCCGAGCCCCACTCCGGGCTGGTTCAGAACGTATCCGGCGGATTCGAGTGTCTCGGCGGCCGGGGAGGGATCCTTGAGCAGCGCCGGATGGGTCAGAGCCTCGCGCGCCAGGTCGTAATCGACGACCAGCCAGCCGTCGATGCCCGACGACAGCTTGGCCCGGTGTATGGGCCCGATCCTCCGCAATGCCTCGTACCGCCTGGGCGCGTCCGCCTTGAAGGCAGGATCGAGCCGCACGGACGTGTCGCCCGCCCGAACACCTCCTTCGGCCCCATGAGGATGGTTCCTGTCCGTCATAACCGGCTGTCCTGTTCTTCGTTGAGCGGAGCGGCCGGGCAGACTCGAGCCCCGAACCCGCTGCCTATTGCAGCACAGAGGGCCCGTTGGACCGGAGGGGTGGGCCCGCGGCCGCCCGCCGACGGGCCGCCAGCGGACGGGCCACCGGCGGACGCGCGCAGCGGCGCGACACGGCTGGTACACGACGGATGACCGGCCGAGCGGTACCCGACCCACGACCGGGGCCGGGCGGACATGCACTCCGGCCAGAGTGGTCGGCGCGCGACACCTCGCGCGTCCCTCACGGAGGTGCCTTGCCCATGTGCCCTGATCGTGTTCCCGGCGTACCTGACGCAGCTCGGCCGGACCCGGCGCCGGGGCCACCGCCCGGGGACCATCCGTGGCTCCCCGTCCACCGACCGGGCCGCCCACGGGCGCGGCGCACCGCTCCCCTTGTCGCCGGTGGCCTGGCCCTGGTCGTCCTGGCCGGCCTCGGTGCCGTCAGCGGGCTCACCTCCGGCAGTGGCCGCTCGGGCACCGGCGCGGGCAGGACGCCGACCGTGAGCTCCCCGGCGGCGTCGCTGCCCTGGCCGCGCGAGGGCCAGTCGAGCATCCTGGTCGAGGGCCTCGGTGAACACGGTGAGCTCGGTCCGAAGGGCACGCGGAAACCCGTGCCGATCGCCAGCGTCACCAAGGTGATGACCGCCTACGTGGTCCTCCGCGACCACCCGCTGGAAGAGGGTGAGGCAGGCCCCGGCATCCCTGTCGACCAGGAGGCCGCCGGCGAGCCCCTGTCGGGCGTGGAATCGGCCGTGCCCGTCATCGAAGGACAGCGGCTGGGCGAACGGCAGGTGCTGGAGCTGATGCTGATCCCCTCCGGCAACAACATCGCCCGGATGCTGGCCCGTTGGGACGCCGGCTCCGAGCAGGCGTTCGTCAGGAAGATGAACCGGGCCGCTCACACCCTGGGCATGGACCACACCACCTACACCGGGGCCAGCGGCTTCGAGCCCACGACCACCAGTACCTCGGCCGACCAGCTCAAGCTGGCCGAGCAGGTCATGCGGGACGGCGTGTTCCGGTCCGTCGTCGCCAGGACCCATGTCGAGAAACCTGACAGGTCCGGCTCACTGCCCAACACCGACACGCTGCTGGGCACGGACGGCGTGATCGGCATCAAGACCGGCTCCAGCACCCCTGCCGGAGGCGCCCTGATGTGGGCGGCCACCGCGCCCGACGGCAGCGGACGGCAGCGGCTGGTCCTCGGCGTCGTCCTCTACCAGCGCCCCGGCACCAGCCCTCAGGAGGGCCTTGAGGCCGTCCTTGAGAACAGCCGGGCACTGATCCAGGGCGTGCGCCGGTGGCTGTCGGCAACCGAACCCGAAACGCGATGAGGCCCCCCGCTTGCGGGCACCTGCGACGCTTTCTTGCAGAAACGGGCCCGGCCAGGTACGGCACGACCCAGGCACGGCACAGCCCAGGCCACCGACCGCCTCCCCGGGCCGCCCGGGGAGGCACCGTCATGGCGACCCGCGACCCGCGACCCGCGCCCGCGCCCGCGATTCCCACCCCAGCGCCCGCGCCCCGCGGCTACAGCGCCGCCTGCACCACTCGCTGCCTCCTGAAGACGACTGCCGCGCCCAGCACGCACGCGACGGCGGCCGCGAGGTAGGCGAGGTGGTAGCCGCCGAGCTGGTCGTCGCTGGTCGACGCGACGAGGACCATGGCCGCCACTCCGGCGCTGGAGCCGATCTGCTGTGCCACGACGTTCACCGCCCCGGCGACCGCGTGCTGCTCCGGCGCGACGTCCGTGAGCCCGGAGGACGTCATCGAGGGGAAGTTCAGCCCCTGGCCGATGCCGCTGAGCACCAGGCCGGGGAGCACGTGCTGCACGTAGCTGCCGTGGTGCGGCGTGCTCAGCCACAGCGCTGTTCCCGCGCCGATCAGGACGAGCCCGGCGGCCATCAGCGTTCTCGGCGGGTACCTGGTCAGCAGGCGTCCGGTGGCGAAGTTGGCGGTGAGGAACACGGCCAACGACATCGGTACCAGCGCGATGCCGGACTCGGCCGGGGAGTAGCCCAGCATGCCCTGCAGATACAGCGGCGCGAAGAACAGCAGCCCGACCGAGCCCGTGAACTGGAGGCACGCCGCGAGGCTCGCCATCCGTACCGACGGGATCCGGAAGAGGCCGAGGGGGAGTACGGGGTCGGCGGTGCGGTGTTCGCGCACGACGAAGAGCAGCAGGAAGACGGCTGCCATGCACAGCGCGCCCCATGCCCACGCGCCGCCTGTGCTCACGCCGACGATGAGCAGGGTGAGGCCCAGCGTGCCCGATACGGCACCGGGCAGATCCAGCCGGCCGCCGCGCCCGGTACCGCGGGGCAGCCCGGCGCGCGTCACGGCCAGCACGGCCGCTCCCAGCAGCACCGAGAACCAGAGCACCGACCGCCAGCCGAGGAACTGGGTCAGTACGCCGCCCAGCAGCACCCCGCCGCTGAAGCTCACGCCGCCGATCGCCGCGTACACGCTCAGCGCCCGGTCGCGCGCCGGACCGGCCGGGAACACCTCGGTCAGCAGGGCCAGGGCGGCCGGGCCCGACAGGGCCGCGCCGATGCCCTGGGCCGCCCGTGCGGCGAGCAGCACCGCGGTGTCCGGCGCCAGGGCCCCGACCGCCGCGGACACCGTGAACAGGGCGACACCGTAGGCGAACACCCGCCGCCTGCCCCACACGTCGGCCAGGCGTCCGCCCACCAGCAGGAAGCCGGCGAACGTCACCGCGTAGGCGGTCATCGTCCACTGGAGCGTGGCCTCGTCCAGGCCGAAACGTTCTCTGATGGACGGCAGGGCGGCGTTCAGCACCCCGAGACCGCTCACGTCCAGTGCGAGCGCACCGGCCAGCGCCCCGAGTGCCAGGACCGACCTGTGCCGTGGCATCGCCGTCGTGTCGGTCATGCGGGCCTGCCGGGGAACTCGCCGCCGTCGACGCCGGCCGCCGTGGGGGCGGCCGCGGAAGCGGCGGCCTCGGTCCGTACGCGGGAAGGCGCGGCCACAAGACGGTGAGGAGAGCGTCCGGATAAGCCGGATAAGGCGGCGTCCGCTCCGGTCGCAAGCGCCCGCCGCGCGGTGGCGAGCCCTGACTTCCCGGCGCTCACTGCCGGGACGCGGGCGTCAGCCAACGCCGGTACGGAGTTCATGATTGTCATATCGTGCAGCTTGCAGTGCCGCTCACCTGCTGTCCAGCCCGCCCCTCCCGTATGCCGCCGGAGCGTATGAAGCCACGCGGGAGCGCCCCGGTAAAAGGGGAGAGGTGCATTCCGATTTGCGCCGCAACGACTTCAACGGGAGCGCTGATGCAGGTGGGACGTGTGAGGGTTGACTGACTCTTGATGAACAAGCATACTCGCTACCGTCCACGGGGTCCGAACTGACTTACGGCCGGCGTATGAAGTAGACCGGACGCCGTGCGGGCATATCGCGCCACCTCACCTTCCCGCCAACAGATCGCACGTGTCTCAGCGTCCGCAGAGTGGCAGTTTGACGTGAACCGGTCGGGCGGTAGCCTGGTAATCCGGTTCACATTCGCCCGCGTAATTGCCGCCTTGAGCGAACCGGACCCTTGGGCTCGTCGGCAGTGGTCGAGCAGGTGAATTTTGTGCTCGTCCTTTCCCTGAGCCGATGCAGCGTTGCACCGACTTGATGGGGGAGAAGGCGAGATCGCCTGACGGGCTGACCGTCGGGCGGTGAATCCGAAATGATTCGGCCACGCTTACTTCACAAGGGTAGGGTCGCGATGCACTTAGTCGGTTTTCGGCAGCCGTGCCATCATCTCCGGGGCGGGACGGTCTGCCCGGCGCCACACGGGCGAGTGCCCGAGATCGCCGTCGGGTACAGCGGCGTCCCAGCGACCTTCCTCGGCCCCGGCGTCCACGCGCGGACCGGATCGCCGTCTTCGCTGGACCCGCCCTGACGCCGGCTCCCCTGACGCCGAAGACCGCGGCACTGGCCGTCCGGCCTGCCGTAACGGCCCTCATGCGGGGGTGCGGTGCCGTGTGCCGGTGGCCCGCGACACCCCCCGTCACCGGCCCTGACCAGTGCTCCCAGTCGCCCCAGTCGCCCCAGTCACCTCAGTCGCTCCAGTCCAACCAGTCCTCGTGCCGCCTCGACACCCCGGGTGTCACATCCCGCACTGCCGGGCCGGCAGCCGGTGAACCCTGCCCCGGGCTGAGACACGTACGAGGGTGAAGTGCGCCCTGATAGCGCACAGCCTTGCGCGCAACGAGATCCTCCACCCGCCCTGCGCCCAGATGCTTGCCTTGCCGTAGATACTCGCCCTGCGTTTACACCCCCCGTCGCGCGTAAACGTCGGACACGTCGATCCCCTACTCACCCTGTCCATCACTTCCGTGGGACTTCCGCGGCACTTCCGTGGCACGCGACACGGCGGAGGCGAATCCTCCGTGTCATGGGCCATTCCATGGCCGGCCTCCCTCCTGAACGCGGGACAACCATTTCCCCGGGTAAGAACCCGCGACTCCGGCCGTGAATGCCGGCACGGCCGCATGCTCGCCCTGCCCGCCTCGGTCCCGCCCCCATCGCGTAGTCGACGTATTCTCCGGGCCGTCAGCCAGCCGGCCGCAGGCTGTGCCATTCCCTTTCATCCGCCCCGCTGAGGAGCCGAAATGCCCCAAGAGCGCGTCGCGCGAGATATCCATGCTCTGACGGAGTTCCTGATCTCTCGCGTTGTCGAGCTCCTCGACTTACCCAAGGAAACGGTCGACCGCTCGGCACCGCTGCACCGGTACGGTCTCGACTCGCTGAAGTCCGCGGCTCTTGTCGAAGCGTTGTCGGACTTTCTCGGCTGGAGAGTTCCGGTCACCTGGATGTGGCAGTACCCGACCGTCGACGACCTGGCTCGTGCGCTCGTCGACGGGCCGCGCGCCGCGGAGAGCGCCCCGAGCCGGGACCGGCGCCCCGCATCGCACGAGCCCATCGCGATCGTGGGGATCGGCTGCCGGTTTCCCGGCGGACCCGACCCGGCGTCGTTCTGGCAGCTGCTGGTCGAGGGCGGCGACGCCGTCGGACCGGTACCGGCCGCTCGGCGCGAGCTCCTGCGCGACACGGTGCGCTGGGGCGGATTCATCGACGACATCGACCGGTTCGACCCGCTGTTCTTCGGCATCTCACCCCGCGAAGCCGTCCAGATGGACCCGCAGCAGCGCCTGACGCTGGAGCTGGCCTGGGAGGCGCTGGAGGACGCGGGTCTCGCGCCCCTCAGCCTCGTCGGCAGCGACACCGGCGTGTTCATGGCCTCCTGCTGGGGCGACTACGCCGCACTGGCGCACTACCGGGGCCCCGACAGCCGGATCACCCCGCACACCGCGACCGGCATGCACGACGGCATCATCGCCAACCGCGTCTCCTACGTCCTCGGCCTCCAGGGCCCGAGCATGGCCATCGACGCCGCCTGTGCCGGATCGCTGGTCTCGGTGCACCTGGGCTGCCAGTCGATCTGGATGGGCGAGAGCGAGCTGGTGCTGGCCGGCGGTGTGAACCTGAGCTTCGTCTCCGACTACTACACCGCGATGGACGCCATGGGCGCACTCGCTCCCGACGGCCGCTGCAAGACCTTCGACGCCCGCGCCGACGGCTACGTGCGCGGCGAGGGCGCCGGGGTCGTCGTGCTCGCCCCGCTGAGCGTGGCGCTGGAGCGCGAGCTGCCGGTGTACTGCCTGATCAAGGGCAGCTCGGCCAACAACGACGGCCTCAGCAACGGCATGACGGCACCGAATCCGCAGGCGCAGGAACTGATGCTGCGCAACGCGTACCGGCGGGCCGGCATCGCACCGTCCCAGGTGGACTACATCGAGTGCCACGGCTCCGCGACGCCCCTCGGCGACCCCATCGAGGCCAACGCCATCGGCGCGGTCCTGGGCGGGGACCGCGAGGAACCGCTGCGCCTCGGCTCGGTCAAGTCCAACGTGGGGCACCTGGAGGCGGCGGCCGGCATCGTCGGCCTGGTCAAACTCGCCCTGTCGATCCGCAACGGCGTGCTCCCGCCGAGCCTGCACTACGCCAGCCCCAACCCGCAGATCCTGTTCGACGAGTACAACCTCACCGTCCAGGACCGGTTGGCGGCGTGGCCGCGGCGGTCCGACGCGCGCCGGGCGGGCGTCAGCTCGTTCGGCTTCGGCGGTGCGATCTGCCACGTCGCCGTCGAGGAACTGCCGCGCCCCGAGAGCTCGCTGCTGCTGCTGGCCGCGGACTCCCGCGAGGCGCTGGCCGAGCAGGCCGCGGCGCTGCGCGACGAGGACGACCTCCGGGTGGTCTGCCGCCGGACAGCCGGCGACGGCACGTTCCGGCTGGCGGCCACCGCCCGTGACATGGCCGAGCTGAGGGCACAGCTGGACGCCTTCGCCGCCGGCACGGCGGCCGACGGGCTGAGCGTCGGAGAGAGGACCGGACGCAGGCCGCGGGTGGCGTTCCTGTTCTCGGGCAACGGGTCGCAGTGGGTCGGCATGGGCAGGCAGCTCCTCGCCGGAATGCCCGTGTTCCGGCGGTCCATGATGCGCTCGGACAGGCGGATGCGGGAGCTGCTGGGCTTCTCGCTCGTCGACCAGATGCTGGCATCCGACGGCCGCATCGACGACATGGACGTCTTCCAGCCGCTGCTGTTCTCCCTCCAGGTCGCCCTGGCCGACGCCTGGCGCTCGCTCGGGGTGGAGCCGGACGTCGTCGTGGGACAGAGCGTCGGCGAGTTCGCCGCCTCCCACATCGCCGGCGCGCTCGACTTCGACGACGCCTCCCTGCTGGCCGCCGGCCACGGCCGGCTCCTCCAGCAACTGGCCGTCGGACGCGGCGACGGCATCGTGGTCACGACCGGTGCGGACGCCGTCGAGCCGTACCTGACCGGCCGGCTGACGGTCTCCGGCCGCAACGGCCCGAACTCCACGCTGGTCACCGGCACGCCCGAGGAGATCGACGGGCTGGTCCAGCGGCTGACCGCAGAGGGCATCACGAGCCATCGGGTGCGGATGGGCCACGCACCGCACTCGCCGCTGGTCGACCACGTCCTCGCCCC
Organism: Streptomyces sp. TS71-3; assembly: GCF_018327685.1. Classification (NCBI taxonomy): domain Bacteria; kingdom Bacillati; phylum Actinomycetota; class Actinomycetes; order Kitasatosporales; family Streptomycetaceae; genus Streptomyces; species Streptomyces sp. TS71-3. The sequence continues at coordinate 1,280,100 of NZ_BNEL01000001.1, forward strand.
GCTGCGGGCCGAACTCGCCGGCATCGGGCCCCGGACCACCCGCATCCCGATGATCTCGACGGTCACCGGCGCGCTCGTCGACGGTGCGGAGCTGGGACCGGACTACTGGGCGGACAACCTGCGCCGGGAGATCCGGATGGCCGACGCCCTGACGGCCCTGGGCGACCACGACATCGACGCGGTGGTCGAGCTCAGCCCGCATCCCGTCCTGCTCAGGTCCGTGGCGGAGATCCTGACCGCTGCCACCCTGCCGTCGATCCGGCGCGGCACCGACGAGGCCCGGACCCTGCTCAGCTCGCTCGGCGCGCTGTACGCGGCCGGCCATCCCGTGACGCCCGCACCGCTCCTCGCGGGCGACCGGGGACGCCACGTCGCGCCGAGCCCGGACGGCGTCGCGGCGGACGGACCGCTGCATCTCGTACCGGTCACGGCGCACTCGGCACAGGCGCTCGCCGACACCTGCCGCGAGCTGTCCAACCACGTCGAGCGCGACGCGAGCCTGCGGGTCCCCGACCTCGCCTACACCCTCGCGACCAGGCGTACGCATCTGGGCCACCGGGTGGCGCTGCTCGCCAGCAACCGGCAGCAGGTCCTGGACGGACTCGCACGGGTCGCAGCCGGCCGGCCGCACCCCGACGTCGTGACGGGCACGGCCGCCGGCAACGGCGACCGGCGGGTGGCGCTGGTGTTCTCCGGCGGCGGAACGCACTGGGTCGGCATGGGCCGGGAGCTGATGCGCGTCCACGCCGGCTTCCGCAGATGGATGCACGCCTGCGACGCGGCCGTGCGCGCGGCCGGCGGATGCTCGGTGCTCGACCAGCTCGCCGCGCCGGCCGACCGGGCCAGGTTCGAGGAGATGGACTTCCAGCAACCCGTCCTGTTCGCCCTACAGGTCTCGCTGGCCAACGTCTGGCTCGAACTCGGCGTCCAGCCGGCCGCCGTCGTCGGGCACAGCCTGGGCGAGGTCGCCGCCGCCTGTGTCGCCGGCATGCTGTCCCTGGACGACGCCGCCCGCGTGGTCGTCGCCCGGTCGCACCTGCTCGAACGGGAAGCGGCCCCGGGCGCCATGATCTCGGTCGACCTGCCGGAAGCGGAGCTGCTGCCGTGGCTCGCTCCGTACGCCGAGCACGCGGCCGTCGCCGTGGTGAACAGTCCCACCAGCGCGGCGGTCTCCGGCTCGCCCGACGCCGTCCGCGCCCTGGAGGCCGACCTCCGGCGGGCCGGCATCTCGACCAGGAACATCCGGGTCGAACGGCCGGTGCACAGCCCCGGCATGGACCCGCTGATCGAGCCGCTGCGCGCACGCATCGCCGGCATCACCCCCCTGACCGGCACCACCGACTTCCATTCCACGGCACTGGCCGGCACGGTGAACCCGGTCGCCGGCGTCGACTACTGGGTGCACAACCTGCGCGACCAGGTCCGGTTCGCGGAGACGATCGGTGCGCTGGCCGACGCCGGCGTCGGCACCTTCGTCGAGATCGGCCCGCACGAGACGCTGCGCGGCGCCGTCGAGGAGATCGCGCTGACCAGGGGCGCCCGCGTGCACGCGGTCAACTCCCTGCGGCGCGAGGAGAACGACGTCCGCTGCCTGCTGGGGGCCGCCGCGTCGCTGTACGTCAGGGGCATCCCGCTGACGTTCGACTCGCTGTTCGCCGACGACGTCGAGGTCGTTGAGACCCCGCTCGTGCAGTGGCAGAAGGACCGCTACTGGCTGGAGGCGGCGGCGCGCGTCGAAGCCGTGCCCGCACCGTCCGCCGCGCCGGCGCCGGTCGCCGCGCCCTCGCCGGTCGCCGAGCCGGCACCGGCCGTCGCGGCCGAGGCCACGACCGTGCGGGACAGGCCGGTGGAGCAGGTCGTCCTCGACGAGATCTCCGACGCGGTGGGGGTGCCGGCCGGCAGGTTCGTCGAAGGCGCCACCCTGCGCGACTTCGGCCTCGACTCGATGCTGGCGATCCGCCTGGTGAACAGGTTGCAGTCGCTGTTCGGGCAGCGGGTGTCGCCGGTGGTGTTCCTCGACGGCCGGACCATACCCGAGCTCGTCGACCACATCGTCGAGACCATCGGGGGCCCGGCCGCGACCCCGGCGGCGGCCGCCCCGGCACCGACCGAAGCGGCCGCCCCGGCAGCGGCCGCGGCGGCGAAGCCCGCTCCGGCCGCCGAGCCGCGGCCGGCACCGGCACAGCAGCCGGGGCCGGTCGCGCGGGTCGAGCCGGCGCAAGCACCAGCACCAGCACCAGCGCCCGCGCCCGGCGCCGCACCGGCACGCTCGCTCCTCGACGCCCTGTCCGAACTGGACGCCGAGGAGCTGGTGGACGAGCTGGCCGCGCGCGGGCTCATGGAGCCCACCGAGGCGCCGGCGCTCGACCGGCTCCGTGCCGGCGGCCTCGGCTTCGCACTGGCACCGGCGTCGCACGGCCAGGCCTCGCTGTGGTTCATGCAGCAGATCGATCCGGACGCCGTGCCCTACAACTTCATGGTGGCCGCCCGGATCCGCACCGAGGTCGACGAGGACAGACTCGACCGCGCGGTGTCGGCCGTGGTGGAACGGCATCCCGCGCTGCGCACGCTCTTCGTGGAGGCGGGCGGCATCCCGCACCAGGTCATCCTGGACGAGCCGGTGTACGAACTCCTCCTCGTGGACAGCACGGAGCTGGACGACGAGGAGGCCCGCGAGGCACTCGCCGGGTACGGGCACATGCCGCTGGACCTCGACAACGGCCCGCTGGTGCGCGTGGTGCTGATGAGGCGCGAACCCGCGGACCACTACCTGCTGGTGCTCGTCCACCACATCGCCTCGGACGCGGCATCGGCCGACGTGATGATCCGCGAACTCCAGGAGTTCTACGGGGGAGCCGACCCCGCCGGCAGCGGCCCCGTCCCCCCGTACACCGACTTCGTCGAGTGGGAGCGCCAGTGGCTGGCAGGACCGGCCGCCGACGCCGCACTGGACTGGTGGTCGCGGCGGCTGGCCGACGCGCCCGCCCACGTCGACCTGTCCGGCGCCGAGCGTCCCGAGGGCGTCACCTACGAGGGCCGCGACCTCACGTTCCGCTGGAGCGCCGGGGAGACCCGCCGGCTCAGGGAGTTTGCGGTGCACGAAGGCGTGTCGATCAGCACCGTCGTGCTGGCCGGGTTCTTCGCCACCCTCAACCGCGCGGCCGGCGTCACGGACTCCGTGCTGGCCACCGCCATCGCGCAGCGTGCCGAGCCTGGCTGGGAGAGTGCCGTCGGCTACTACCTGAACACGGTGCTGGTGCGTGCGAACCCCGCCGGCGAGCGCAGCTTCCGGGACCTGCTGTCCGAGGTCCACGCGTTCTCGCTCGGCCTGCTGGAGCACATGAACTACCCCCTCGACCTGCTGGCCTCCACCTTGAAGCCGCCCAGGGCCGAGGGCCGCTCGCCGTGGTTCGACTCGGTGGTGAACTGGCTCTCCTCCGACGCGTTCCCCCGCTCCGTGCGGCTCTTCCACGGCATCGGCGACACCATCGCGCCCGAGAGCGCGCTGCCGCTCGAACCGCTGCCGGTGCGCAGGCACATCGCCAAGTTCGACCTGGAGATCTCGATGGCGGACATCTCCGGTGAGGTGGTCGGCCACGTCCAGTACAAGCCCGGCTACCTGGCGAGGGAGACCGTGACGGCGCTGCTCACGCTCTATCGCACCGTGCTCCTCGGTGCGATCGCCCACCCCGACCTGCCGATCGAGCAGATCACGCCGAGCGGCCTTCCCAAGGAGAGCGACCAGTGACCGAGACCCTGCACGCGGAGTTCCTCGAACAGGCGGCCAAGAACCCCGACGCGCCCGCGGTCCTCTCCGACGCCGGCGTCCTGACCTACCGCGAGGTGGACGAGCGGTCGCGCGCGCTGGCCGAACGGCTCGCCGCCGACGGCGCGGGCCCCGGTGTCCCCGTCGGCATCTGCGTCGAGCGCACGCCCGACCTGCTCGTCGGCATCCTGGCCATCCTGCGGGCCGGCTCCTGCTACGTGCCGCTGGACCCGAGGTATCCGGCCGAGCGGCTGAACCTCATGGTCCGGGACAGCGGGACCCGCCTGCTGCTCACCACGCCCGCGTCCCGGGCCGGCTGCCCGGCCGGGCCCACCGCGGTCGTGCTGGGCGAGACCGTGACGACCGAGCCCGGCGAGAAGCCCGTCCCCGTCGTGCCCGGCGACACCGCATACGTGATCTACACGTCGGGGTCCACCGGCCGGCCCAAGGGGGTCGCCGTCCGGCACGGCGGCTGCGTCGCCATGCTGGCCGAGATGGACCGGATCTTCGCCGGCTGCGACCTGAGCGGCGTCTCCGCGGCCAGCTCGATCTGCTTCGACATGTCCGTGATGGAGATCTTCGCGGCGCTGTGCCGCGGCGGCGCCGTCGTGCTCGTGGAGAGCGCCGTCCACCTGCCGGAGAGCCCGTACCTCGACAGGATCACCCACCTCAACGCCATCCCGTCGGTGATGAACAGCCTGCTCGACGCCGGCGGACTGCCGCCGAACCTGAGCTCGATCGTGTTCGGCGGCGAGCCGCTGCGGCGCAAGCTGGTGGACCGGGCGTACCGGGAGACCACCGCCGAGCGCGTCTTCAACGCCTACGGCCCCACCGAGGGAACCGTCTTCTGCTCGTTCAAGATGGTGCCGCGGGACGAGACCGGCGAGCCCTCGATCGGCGCGCCGTCGGCAAGCGCCCGCGTCTACGTGCTGGACGAGGACCTGAAGCGGCTGCCGGCCGGCGTGCCCGGCGAGCTGTACCTCGGCGGTGCCGGCCTCGCCCACGGCTACGTGGGCCGGCCGCGCACCACGGCGGAGCGGTTCGTGCCCGACCCGTTCCTGGACGGCGAGCGCATGTACCGCACCGGTGACGTCGTCAGGTGGACGGCCGGCGGCGAGCTCGAATTCGTCGGCCGCACCGACCACCAGGTCAAGCTGCGCGGCTACCGCATCGAGCTGGAGGAGGTCGAGGCCTGGCTGACCGGCTGCCCCGAGGTCTGGCAGGCGGCGGTCGTGGTGCGGGGCAACAGGCTCGTCGGCTACGTCGTGCCCGAGGGCGAGTCCCAGGGCGGCGTCCGGCTGGACGCCGCGCTCCAGGCCGCCATCAACGGCAGGCTGGCCGCCGAGCTGCCCGACTACATGGTCCCCGGGACGATCGTGTTCCTGACGGAGCTCCCGCTGACGCCGGGCGGGAAGCTCGACCGCGCCGCGCTTCCCGAGCCGCCGGCCGCCACCGGCGGGCCCGTCACGGCCGCGGGCACGCCGACGGAGGCGGCGCTGTCGGAGATCTGGGGCGACCTGCTCGAACTCGATCCGGCGGGCATCGACGTCAGGGCCGCCTTCTACGACCTCGGCGGCGACTCGCTGCTGCTCGTCCGGCTGGCCAGGCTGATGACGCGGCGGTTCGGCCGCCGCGTCCGCGTGCCGGACCTGTTCAGCTTCCGCGACATCCACTCCCTCGGCCGCTGGCTCGACGACGACAGCGGCGAGGCCTCCGAGGTGGTCACGTCGGCCCGGCGCCGTGCCACCGCCCGCCGCGCCGTGCTGCGCGGCCGCGCCACCCCCACCGGCAAGTGAGCCACCGCCCCCACCGGCGCGTAGGCCGCCGCCCCCACCGGCGCGTGAGCCGCCGCCCCCACCCGACCGAGGCAGGAGCCTTCCATGTCCGACAGCCCTGAGCAGGACTACGACCCGGGCGACGTGGCCGTCATCGGCATGTCCACGAGGGCGCCAGGCGCCCGCAGCAAGGAACGGTTCTGGGACAACCTCGTACACGGCAGGGAGTCCGTGTCGTTCCTGACCCAGGACGAGCTCCACGTCGACGACACCCTGATCCACAACCCGTTCTACGTGCGCGCCTGCGGCGTCCTCGACGGCTACGACGAGTTCGATCCGTCGCTGTTCGGCATCAGCGACCGGACGGCGGCCGCGACGACCCCGGAGAACCGGCTGTTCCTGGAGAGCGCGTGGGAGTCGCTGGAGGACGCCGGCTACGACCCGGAGCGGCTCGACGCCGAGGTGGGCGTCTACGGCGCCAACAACCCGCAGACCGCCGCGCTCTACAGCTCCCCGCCGGACCGGGTGTCCGTCGGCCCCGAGGCGATGGAGCACAGCCTGGCCTGGTCGCCGGACACCATGACGTCCAACGCGCTGTACTACCTGGGGCTGACCGGCGAGGCCGTCACCGTCTCCACCGCCTGCGCCGGCTTCCACTACGCGGTGCATCTGGCGTGCCAGTCGCTGCTGCTCGGCCAGGCCGACATGGCGATCGCCGGCGGCGTGATGGTCCGCCTACCGCATCCCCGCGGCCATCTGTGGGAGGAGGGCCGCATCCTGTCCAGGGACGGTCACTGCCGCCCGTTCGACGCGAACGGCACCGGCACCTTCCTGTCCAGCGGTGTCGCCACGGTGGTGCTGAAGCCGGTGGCGCAGGCCGTCGCCGACCGCGACCACATCTACGCGGTGGTCAAGGGCACGGCCATCAACAACAACGGTGTCAGCGCGGTGGCCTACGGCATGGCACAGCCCGAACGGCTCGGCGCGTGCATCGCCGGCGCCATGCAGGTCGGCGGCGTCGACGCGGACACCGTGTCCATGTACGAGGCCAACGGGTTCGGCCTGCCGATCACCGACGAGCTCGAAGTGCACGCGGTGGGCATGGCGTTCGGCAAGCAGACCGCGCCCTGCTCGATCGGCGCGGTCAAGGGCAACGTCGGCCACGGCGGGGTGGTGTCGGGCGGCTTCGGCGCGGTGAAGGCCGCGATGGCCCTGTACCACAGGACGCTGGCACCGACGATCAACCTGACGGACGTCAACGAGGAGATCGATTTCCCCAGCACCCCGTTCGTGCCCCAGCGGGAGGCGGCGGACTGGGAGCCGGAGAGCGGCATCCGCCGTGCGGGCATCACCTCGATCGGCGGCGGCGGCTTCAACGCCCACCTGGTGCTGGAGGAGCCGCCGGCCGCCGCCGAGCGTGCCCCCGAGGCCGCCGGCATCCCGCGCCTGGCCACCCTGTCCGCCCTGGACGACGAGGCCCTGGCCCGCCAGCGCACGAGGCTGAAGGACTGGCTGGCGGCCGACCCCGACCTGCGCCTCGACGACATCTGCTTCAGCCTCAACCTGGGCCGCAAGGTGCTGCCGCGCCGGTGGGCGGCCGTGGTCCGCAGCCGTGCGGAGCTGGTCGAGGCGCTGTCCGCCGCATCCCCCCGCGGCATGATCGCCGCGACCGGTTCGGCGCCGCGGGCGGACGCGGACTCCTTCGCCCGCACCGGCGAGGGGATCGTGCCGTCGGGACAGGGCGCACAGGCGCTGTTCGACCTGGCCGCCGCCTGGGTGGACGGGCAGCGAGCGGACTTCGGCTCCCTGCACCAGGGTCAGGCCAGCCACCGCGTGCCCCTGCCCGGCTACCCCTTCCAGCCGCGCAGGTTCTGGCGGAGGGACTGGTGACCTTGAGCACGCCGGCACTGGACACCGTGGACCTGGGCGACCCGGCAACGTTCGCGGACCGCGACCTCGGCGGGTTCTGGCGGACGCTGCGGGACACCGCTCCCGTGCACTGGAACCCTCCGGCCTCCGGCCGCCCGGGGTTCTGGGCGCTCTCCCGCCACGACGACATCATGGCCGTCTACCGTGACGACGTCAGCTTCACGTCCGAGCGCGGCAACGTGCTCGTCACGCTGCTGGGCGGCGGTGACGCCGGGGCCGGCCGGATGCTGGCGGTCACCGACGGGCACCGGCACCACGAGTTGCGCAAGATCCTCCAGCGGGTGCTCTCGCCGAGGGTGCTCAGCGACGTCGCGGCGGCGGTGCGGGTCAACACCCGGCAGCTGATCCGCGAGGCGGTCGACACGGGCGGCTGCGACTTCGCCGAGCGGATCGCGAGCCGCATACCGATGACCACGATCTCGAACCTGCTCGGCGTGCCCGAGCAGGACCGGGACTACCTGCTCGCCCAGACCAGGACCGCCCTGTCGACCGATGCCTCCGAGGACGCCGGCGTCGACGAGGTCGAGTCCGAGATGGCCCGCAACGAGATCCTGCTGTACTTCATGGACATGGTCGACGAGCGGCGCGAGTCGCCGGGCGACGACGTGATCAGCATGCTGGTCGCCAGCTCCATCGACGGCGTGCCGCTGTCCGACGAGGACATCGTGCTCAACTGCTACAGCCTGATCATCGGTGGCGACGAGACCAGCCGGCTGACGATGATCGACAGCGTGCGCACGCTCGCGGCCCAGCCGGAGCAGTGGCGGCGGCTCAAGCACGGCGAGGTCGCCATCGACACCGCCGTGGACGAGGTGCTGCGCTGGGCGTCACCCACGATGCACTTCGGGCGCAGCGTCGTCAGCGAGACCGAACTGCACGGCGTCCGGCTGCGGCCGGGCGAGATCGTCACGCTGTGGCACGCCTCCGGCAACCGCGACGAGCGGATCTTCGACAACCCCGGGGTGTTCGACCTCGGCCGCACCCCCAACAAGCACATGGCCTTCGGCTACGGCCCGCACTTCTGCGTCGGCTCGCACCTGGCCAAGGTGGAGATCTCCGAACTGCTCATGGCGCTCAGGGACTTCACGACCGGGTTCGAGCAGACCGGTGAGGCCCTGAGCATCCGGTCCAACTTCCTGACCGGGTTCTCCACGCTTCCGGTGCGGTTCGAGCCCGACCACTCCGGACTGAAAGAGGTCGACCGATGAGCGGAAATCCCTTCGACGGCGGTGACGGCGACTGGCTGGTCGTGGTGAACGCGGCCGGACAGCACGCGCTGTGGCGCCCGCACCTGGACCTGCCGGAAGGATGGCGGATCGTGTACTCCGGGCCCGACCGCGACGGTGCGCTCGACCACGTCGAGCAGCACGCCACCGCGACACCGCTCACACCGACCACCTGACTTCGACGGGGCTGCCGTCCCGGACACGGCGGTGCGCGCCGCAGCGCACCGGGCTGTCCGCGGCCCCTCCGGGACGGCCCACGGACAGCCCGGTGCGCCGCGGCGCGCACCGGGACGAGCAGACCCCCTGACCAGCGACGGACGGGAGCGCGAGTGAACATCTACATCTCAGGGCGAGGGGCATTCGCGGTACAGGTCGCGGACGCCCTGCTGGACGAAGGGCACCGGATCGCCGGGGTCGCCGCACCCCGGCTGCGCCACGGGCACTCCGACGAGGACAACGCGCTGTCCTGGGACCGGTTGCGCGCCTGGGCGTACCCCAGGGGGATCGGATGGACGGACTCGGCCGAGCTGCGCGCGATGCACGTCCCGGACGGTGTGGACATCCTCGTCGCCGCGCATTCACACGCCTTCATCGGCCGCAGGACGCGCGCCAGGGCCGCCGTCGCCGCCATCGGCTACCACCCGAGCCTGCTGCCGCTGCACCGCGGCCGGGACGCGATCCGCTGGACGATCCGCGACGGTGACAAGGTGACCGGCGGCACCGTCTACCACCTCACCGAACGCACCGACGCCGGCCCGATCGCCGCGCAGGAGCACCTGTTCGTGCCCCCGGGCTCGACCGCGCAGACACTGTGGCGCGAGCACCTGGCGCCGCTCGGCGTGCGGTTGCTGCTGCGGGTGGTCGCCGACCTCGCCGAGGGCCGGCGGATCGAGGTCGACCAGGACGAGAAGATGGCGACCTGGGAACCCGCCATGGGCGCGCCACCGCTGTTCAAGCCCGAACTGATCGCGCTGCCCGGCACGGTGCCGGTCGACGGCAGCAAGTGGGCGCTGCACGCGCAGTGAGGGGCCGTCAGGTCAGGGGGCCGGTGATCCCCGCGGGGCCACGAGGCCGAGGCCTCGGCCTGCCTGACTGCCTCCCCCTGGCCCACCCGGAGCCGGACCACCGGCTTCGACGGCTACGGCATGCCCGCTCCCGCGCCGGCAGCGGGAGCCGGGGCCCGCCCCTCGTCGAGCCCCGGCTCCCGTCCGGCTCGGGTGGTGGCGGGCCGGTGGACGGGGAGCCGCCGGCCGATGCCTCCGCCGGTCAGCGCCGTCCCTGCCCACCGGGAAACCGCTGGTCCGGGATCAGCACAGGCCGTTGCACTCCATGAGCCACAAGTCGCCGCAGCCGCTCGAACTGCACACGCAGGGGCCCCAGCACTGGTCGTTGCAGCCTGTGATGGCTTCGCAGTTCGTGTTGCACTCGGGACCGACGTCCTCGCACCACCATGCGGCGGCCTGGGTCCCGTCGGCCGATCGCGGGGCCACCTTCGGGACCGTCTGCAGGGCCGCCTGCCCGCCCGCCTGAGGGGACGCCTGCGTGGACTCCCGCGGGCCCAGCGTGGCCAGCAGCGCCCCCGCCTCGTCCGCGCCGAACGTGGTGACCGCCCTGGTCGCCAGAGCCCGCAGGGCCTCCCGGTCCCCACCTGTCGTGATCAACCGCGGTGCCAGCCGTGAGGCATCGTCGATGAAGGCGGCCTGCGCGGGTGAGAGCCCCGGATGCGTCTTCCGGTAGTGCTCGAAGTGCGCCGTCCACAGGTGGGCGCGCGCGGTCGGGGACAGTGCGTTGAAGATCGCCCTTCGGTAGGCCATCGGGTAGGACCCGAAGTCGGAGTAGGAAGCGGGCAGCCGGTCCATGTTGGCCCGTACCCATTTCGCCGCCGCGCCCGGACCGGAACGGGGGGCCGCCATCGCGGGAGCGGCGAGCCCGCCGGAGACCACGAACGCCCCGAGCCCCAGCAGCGGCACGGCCTTGAGCAGCTTGCGCCGGCCGGGATGGCGCACGATGTCGGCGTGGTTGAGGGCGCGGATCACTCGCACGGAGTCGCCCACTCCGAGCAGTCGTACGAGGCGGACGGAGAGCGCCGACCCGGTCCACGCCCGGACGTCGTCGCCGTCCACCGCGATGAGCGTCGGTGCCCAGGGGGCGTTCTCACCGAGGGCTCGTTGGCGCCATTCGCGGATCTGCGGCTCGGTCAGGGCCGCCATCGTCAACTTGTCGGTCGTGCAGGCGGCGCGCACCCGGGACACCACGTCGGTGCACGATCGGCAGCCTGCGTCGAACGCGAGGGTCCAGCTTGTCATCATGGTTCTCCCATCCATGTGATCCTTGCGGCTTCGGTCGCGGTGATCGGGTTTCGGCCGGTCCCGGCGCCGATCCGGCGCCAGGGACGGACCGGGCGGCTGTGGCTCGGCCGCCGAAGCTCCGTACACGGGACTGCGTAACGTGGCACGGACCGCCCCCTCGGTCTTCCACCGGTTCACTGACATGTGCAGGTCGTCGAGGGCCGAGCCCGCGATGACGTAGCCGCCGTACAGCGTGACGACGTGCGAGTCGTCCTCGGACTTGTTTAGCCGCCGCGCGTTGTTCGGAATCGGGCCTCGGGTACTGAACAAACAGATGGTGGACAATCGAGCCAACTCGGGGGAGGCGGCCGGTGTGCCACGGGGTGAGCATCCGTTGGATGCCGAGGAGGGGTGCTTGCCCGCATTCGCCGCCTTCCAACGTGCCGACGCCGGCAGCTTCTTCGGCCGTGAGCGCCTCGTCGCCGACCTCACCGAGGGACCGGGTCTTCGACCCGAGTCCGAGCCGGCGGTTCTACCGGTGGTCCTGCTGCCACCGCTGCGGGGACGGGCGAGCCGGCCGACCGTCCAGCTTTCGTGCCGTAGCGACCTTCCCGGCGTTCGCCGCGGAGACCTACCGGGCCCGTGGCGCTGAGGCCGAGGTCGAAGTCGAGGTCGAAGCCGAGGTCGAGGCCCTGCCCCCGTGCCCGCGCTGTTGACCGACCCACCCGCGAGGAACCGGCAGGCTAGCTGTTCCTGCTGGTCAGGGTGCTCGTTCGGGCCACGCCGGCGTCGCCGGGGTGAGCGACCCAGCTGACGTCGTAGTGCGGCAGTTCGGGGGCGTCCGCGGTGCCCCGCTCGTCGGGTGTCAGGACGTGGAAGCCTCCCGGGATGCCGAGGGCGTCGCAGCCCGTCTCCCAGTTCGCGCACCAGATCCCCAGCGCCACGGGGGCGTAGTAGCGCGAACTGGTGCTGGCGTAGAAGTCGAATCGCGTCACGGTCTGTCCGGTGTCGTCGGGCACCGCGATGCAGCGGGTGGTCTGGCTGTTGAAGGACGAGGGCGACCACCGGCAGACCTCGTAGCAGCGCCCGAACGAGGAGAACGGCGGGGTGTCCACGGGCAGCGGCTGCTGGGAGCGGGGGTCGGCGAAGAACAGCGAGTCCAGGGGCAGCCGGCGATTCTGCGACAGTTCGATGGCGCGTACCGTCAGCGGCTTGAAGTGCGATCGGTACCCCACGGCGCAGACGCAGATCACGTGGTCGCGGTCGGGGTCGAAGCGGTCGCCCAGGTGCGTCACGATGCTGGTCTGGTCGGCGCCCGGACCGATCCAGCAGGTGGCCACTCCCATCCGGCCGGCGTGCAGGACCACTTTCTGCAGGCACCGGCCGACATCGACGATGGCCAGGCGGTCGTAGTCGCGGGGCGTGATCGCCACGAGGAACTCGTGAGCGCCCACCGTCGGCCACACGGTCAGGGGGGCGGCGAGGTACTCCAGCCGGATCGGGTTGGTGCCGAGGAGGTGATCGGGCCGGATGTGCTCGCGGACGGCCCGCAGGAGTTCCTCCCGGTGTGCCTCGGTCAGGTCACGGCTCTGGAAGGAGCGGCAGGAGCGCCTGGAGCGAATGAGATCGAACGTGTCGAGACGGTCGCGCCGAGGCGGAACGGACTCGCTGGGCCGCAACCCCAGCTTCACGGTGATCACGTCGAATGCGGCTGCCGCGAGCGACAGGACGCCGAGGGCGAACGGTGGCCAGAACAGGGCCATCTGCCAGGTGCCGATCAGCTTCCCGACGGCCGAGACGGCCAGGAAGGCGATCCCGGCGATCATGGTCGGCAGATACTGGAGCCAGCCTGTGAACTGCAGCCGCCACTTCAGCCGCCGTAATGCCGCGAGCGGCCACCTGATGACCGTGCGCGGGGATGTGCCGGCAGAGCCTGAGCCGCGGCCTCGGTCCAGCGGCTGCACCTGAGTCATGATCCACCTCTCACCCGCGTCCGGGGTTTCCGCGACGACTGCGCTACTTGACGATCACCCGGGGCCGGGGTGTCCGATGTGAGGCGGACTCCGGCTCGGGGCCCCGGTTTCCGGGAACGTCCCAGAACGATGACCAAGCGGCCGTCGGATCTGTGACGGTCGCGGTGCCCGCAGTAGGTGAGGCCGAACTCGGCGACGTGGAGTGGACACGGCAGAGTCCTCGGCCCGGTGAGCGGGACACGGCTCGCCGGGCGCCTCAGGTGTCGAGCAGTGCGGGGACGATGATGTCCTCGCTGGTCAGCAGACGCTTCGAGAGGCCCTGCTCGTGGTGGTAGCGCAGGAACGTGTCGACGACCTTGCGGTTTGCGCCGAGTCCGTAGGGCCACCAGTCCTCGCCCAGGAGCGCCCGGTTCTCCTCGAAGTGGCTGCTGAACCAGGGAGTGACGACGCCCATGTGCTGCTTCAGCGCGCCGTGGCGGTACTTCTGCTGGGCGATTTCCTTGGCCTCGCGGAAGGCGCGGTAGATCGAGGTCATCAGGTCGGTCCGGGTAGCAAGTTCCCGGGGGACCGCGATGATGTGCATGGCGGGGAAGATCCCGGTGCGCCGGTAGTAGTCGCGTTCCACGGTCTCGTAGTCCGGGAAAAGCCGGGCGATCCTCGTCGAGCCGTCGAGCAGGGCCTGGGGAACGTCGACCGAGATGAGCGCGTCGATCGCGCCCGATTCGAGCATCGCGCCCAGGGTCTCGCCCTCGGCCGCGTGCCGCACGTCCACCCCGTTCGGTACCGGTTGCGGGACCCAGTCGAACGCGGGGACGGGATGGTCGGTGCCCCCGATGACCCAGCGGGACCGATCGGGGGTCAGCCCGTACTCGTCGGAGAGGATGCCCTTGATCCACACGCCGGCGTCGTGCCCGAACATCGCGAACTCTCCGATGGTCTTGCCGGCGAGGTCCTGCGGCTTCTGGATCCCCGCTGCGGTGTTCACGAAGACGGACGAGTGCCGGAAGTTGCGGTTCGGGAAGATCGGCAACGCCAGGAACGGCGAGTCCTCAAGGTCGAAGGTACGCAGGAAGTAGGTCAGGCCGTACTCGGCGACGTCGTAGCGCCTCTCGACGGTGCGCTGGAAGATGTCCGACACCAGCGAGGCCGTCTCGAAGGTGGCGTCCGCCCCGTCGATCGGGACGCGGCCGTCGAGCAGCGCCTCGGTGTGCTCGTATGCGTAGGCGGCGACACGCAGTTTCCTGTCCATCGTGGATCCCCACTTCCGTGAATGACCATTCACTTTTAGAGTAGGGCCCCGGGCGACGTCCATCAAGGTAAATGGTCATTCACGTTGAAGGGGGACCGGTCATGCCGCGCCTCACACCCGAGCGCCGCGAGGCCAAGCGCGCGGAGATCGTGGCGGCTGCGCGCCGCTGCTTCTCACGCGACGGTTTCCACCAGACCTCGATGCCTGACATCGCCACCGAGGCCGGCGTCTCGGCCGGGGCGCCCTACCGCTACTTCGCGAGCAAGGACGAGATCATCCTCGCCATCGCAGGGGACGCGTTCCGGCTGATCTTCACGCCGATCGAGCAGCTGGCCACCGGCACCTCCGCCGCCTCCGTCGCCGCCCTCCTGGCGGCATCGCTGGAGGCGCTGAGCGCCGAGACCGTCACCGATGCCGCGGGCCACGCGGTGCCGGTCGAGGAACTGCTGCGCTGCGCCGTGCAGACATGGTCGGAGCTGCTGCGCAACGACGCCGCGCGCGCCCACGCCGTCGAAGGCTTCGAGTCCGTTCGCGGCAGCATCGCCGGCGCGCTGCGCCGCGGCCAGGCGGCGGGGACCGTCGCGCCCGACGTGGATCCCGAACGTGGCGCACGCGTGGTGATGGGGCTGCTGCATGGTTTCCTGCTCCAGCGCGTGGCCTTCGACCTGACCGACACGGCGGGATTCAACGACGACATCCGGGCACTGCTCACGGGCCCGGGGCAGCAGGAAGCGACTCCGAGGTGACCGGCCCGCACTGGCCGTGACCCACTCCGCGTTCCCCGCGTTCCCCGCGTTCCCCGCGTTCACCCGTACCCCGTGTGCGACGTCGAGCCAATTACCGTGACATCAACGGAACCTGGCGGAAATACGTGTGGCCATATCCTTTCTGCCGGAACGATCAGTTCCTCCTGCTGTGCCTCTGCACGACGCCCCATGACGTTGCGCACGCCGTTCCATCCCGTGCGCGCACACCATCCGCTCACCCGGGAACCCCGGGTGCGGGTGAACCGCTCCGCGTCCCCCAGCGCGCTCGCACCGGCCAGTACACGCCCCCGAGGGAGCATTTCCCGATGCCAGCCAAGAGCCGTTCCGGCATATCCGGACCCGTCGCGTCCCACCACGGCGTGAGCCGTCGAGCCGTCCTCGGCGCCACAGCCGTGACCGGCACCGTCGCCGTCTCCGCCGCCATGATCGCCCCCGCCCGCGCCGCAGCCGCCACTCCTGCCACGGCGGACGGCGGTGCGACCGCCTCGTTCGTCGCCGCGCTACCCGCCGCGAGCGCCGTCAAGAAGAGATCCAGACTCGTCGACTACGAGGTGGTGGAACTCGCCGCGCTGCTCCGCGCGGGAGCCACCACCTCGATGAAGGTCACCCGGGCCTACCTCGACCGCATCGACCGGTTCAACGGCCCGTTCGAGACGTACGGGGACAACGGCTTGTACAACGCGTTCGTGCGGCTCGACCGGGACGGCGCGCTCGCCGCCGCGGCGGCCGCCGACGAGCGGTTCGCGAAGGCCCGCCACTCCCGGGCGGCGCTCGACGCGCTTCCGCCGCTCCTCGGCATCCCGATCGGCGTCAAGGACTCCGTCGCCGTGAAGGGGCTGGAGGCCAAGGACGGCAGCCACGCCTTCGACGGCAACGCCGCGCATCAGGACGCCACCGTCGTGGCCCGGCTGCGCGAGGCGGGAGCCGTCATCCTCGGGCACACCGTGTGCTCCGCGTTCTCCGGCAGCATCACCGGCACCTTCGCGGGCAACGCCTGGGGCCTGCCGTACGTGCCCGGCGGCTCCAGCCAGGGCAGCGGTGTCGCGGCCGTCGCCCGGCTCGCCGCGGCCTGCATCGGCGAGGAGACCGGCGGTTCGATCATGATGCCGTCGGCGGCCAACGGCGCGAGCGGCATCAAGCCCTCGCTCGGCACGTCCTCCGTCGCCGGTCTCATGCCGCTGTCGCCCGGGTACGACGTGCTCGGCCCGATCTGCCGCTCGATGCGGGACGCGTCGCTGCTGCTCTCCGTGATCCACGGCCCCGACCCGGTGAACGACCCGCTGACGCTGTCGGCACCGGACCCGTTCCCCGCGCTGCCGCTGACACCGCGCGAGGGGAAGCGGCCACTGACCGGGATCACCATCGGGATCCCGCAGACGGACTGGATGCGCACGTCGGCCGGTGTGCAGGTCGGCACGCCGCCGCAGCAGCTCTACGACAGCGACCACCGTGCGGCCTTCGAGCGGCTGCGGGTCCAGCTCACCGCTCTGGGCGCGAAGGTGAAGGAGTTCGACGGTCTCGACGTGACGGTGCCCGAGAACGACCCGTACTTCAGCAGCACGGACGTGCTGGCGACGGTCGACGGCTCACCGGTCTCGCCGTCGTCCGCGGTGCTCAGCCCCAACCGCTACGAGATCCACTACTGGGGGGCCGTCCGGGACTTCGCCGCGACACGCCCCGCCGACCAGGCCGCCGCGCTCCTTGCCCAGTACGGCCGCAAGGGCCCGAACGACGCGGCCACCTCCTTCGAGTCAGCGATCCGCTTCGGCGGCGGTGTGACGGCGGCGACCCGCGCCGAGGGCGAGCAGCGCAGGCGCACCCTCCAGGCCAACTACCAGTCGGCGCTGGACAAGGCGGGCGTCGACTTCATGCTCGTGATGAGCCTGGGCGCGCAGATCGGCAGGCGGGACGGTGGCGGCTTCCCCGTCTACCGTGCCTACTACCAGCTTCCCAACGCGCTGACCTGGCCGATGGTCTCGTTCCCGATCGGATACGACTCGACGGACGCGGGACTGCCGATCACGGCGCAGTTCTGGGGGCCGCGGTTCAGCGAGCCGGAGATCGTGCAGGCGGCGATCGACTACCAGGCGCACCACCCCGAGTACCACAACGCGGCGCCCCCGGATCCCCGGCCGGTGCCGTCCGCGCAGCGGGTGCCGATGCGGAAGGACCTGCGCGCCGACGGGGACACGCCGGCCCACTACTCCAACGACCCGCTGGTCGCTGAGGAGGCCCTGCGATGAGCTTCCTCACGGTGGGTTGGGGGCCGGTGGTCAACGCCGGGCTGCCGCCGCAGCACCCCGGTGACGGGGACGCGCCGATCTCGACGGTGGGGTGGTTGCCGAAGCTGGGGACGGAGTTCTATCCGTACCTCGACGAGGACACCGGGGGCGCCGGGGACGTCGAGTAGCCGAGGCCCGCGACTCCCGCGGCCGGTGCCGGTGCGGGAGCGGACGATTCCCGGAGCGGCCGGAAAGCCGCGCTGCCCGGGCGTCCGCCCCGTGCCGGACCCGGTGGTCCAGACCTCCCCGAACCAGGGCCGGCTCCGGTGTTCGAGGCGGGTCGCTCCCTCGTACCTCAACGGGTACCGACTGAAGCAGCGGACCGTTGCCGCACTGCCGGGAGCTGCCGGCTCCCAGCCTTCGGCAGCGCCCGTCCTCGGCGAAGCGCAGTGTCCGATTCCCGCCAGCACCGTGCGGTCGTGTGCCGCAAGGTGGACATCGGAGAACACCGCACATGCACGAGGAGCCCACGATGTCCGCCTGCACGACCGTCACCAGCCCGCTGGGTGATCTGCTACTGGTGGGTGAGAACGCC
This sequence comes from Streptomyces sp. TS71-3, assembly GCF_018327685.1. Lineage (NCBI taxonomy): Bacteria > Bacillati > Actinomycetota > Actinomycetes > Kitasatosporales > Streptomycetaceae > Streptomyces > Streptomyces sp. TS71-3. The sequence continues at coordinate 1,297,890 of NZ_BNEL01000001.1, forward strand.
CACGGGAGGCTGACGCTGACGTCGCTGTCCATGCCCGGCCAGAAGAACGCCCCCGCCGTCCAGGAGGACTGGGACCGCGCGCCGCAGCTCTTCGCAGACGTCGCCGGGCAGCTGCGGGCCTACTTCGCCGGTGAGCTCACCGAGTTCGACATCGAGTTCACCCCCGGCGGCACGGACTTCCAGCAGCGGGTGTGGCGCGCGCTGGAGGAGATCCCCTACGGCACGTCGACGACGTACGGCCGCCTCGCCGAGAAGCTCGGCCTTCCGCGGGAACGGGTCCAGGCACTCGGTGCCGCGGTCGGCGCCAACCCGCTGATGCTGGTGCGGCCCTGCCACCGCGTGATCGGCGCGGATGGCAGCCTGCGCGGCTACGCCGGCGGTGTGGAGCGCAAGGTGCGGCTCCTCACGCACGAGGGCATCCTGCAGCCGTCCCTCATCTGAGTCCGTCCACCCCGAACCACGCTCGACCTCCTCCCCCCCCCGGAACAGGCTGGAGGCAGCGGGCGGCAGCAGACGCCCTCCACCAAGCGAGGAACCTGACATGCCTGACACGATCCACCCGGCCGGTCATGTCGCCCAGTGCGTGGCCGGGCAGGACTGGGACGCGCTGACCGGCGAGATCGACGCGTTCGGCCATGCCCTCGCCGGCCCGATCCTCACCCCCGACGAATGCCACCGGATCAGCGCCCTGTACGACGAGCCGGGCCTCTTCCGTACGACCGTCGACATGGAGCGCCACCGGTTCGGCGCCGGCCAGTACCGCTACTTCACCCACGATCTGCCCGGCATCGTCGCGGAGTTGAGGGCGGCGTTCTATCCGCGCCTGCTGCCCATCGCCCGTGACTGGGCCGCGAAGCTGCGTCTGGCGGCGCCCTGGCCCGACGGCCTTGAAGAGTGGATCGCCATGTGCCACGGGGCCGGGCAGGCGAAGTCCGCGCAGATCCTGCTGCGCTACGGCGCCGGGGACTGGAACGCCCTGCATCGGGACGTCTTCGGCGACATGCTGTTCCCCCTCCAGGTCGTCGTCGGCCTGGACGCGCCCGGAGCCGACTTCACCGGCGGCGAGTTCCTCATGACCGAGCAGCGGCCCCGTGCGCAGTCCCGCGGGTCTGCGACCACGCTGCCCCAGGGACACGGCCTGATCTTCACCACCCGTGACCGGCCGGTCGCCTCCAAGCGCGGCTGGTCCGTCGCCCCGATGCGGCACGGCGTCAGTACGGTGCGCTCCGGCCGCCGGCACACGCTCGGCCTCGTCTTCCACGACGCCGCATGAGCGCCGGCACGGGCCCCGGACGCACGTACACGCTGCTGGGCCCGGACGGCCGGCCGTACCGGAGCAGCGTGCCGGGCACCCGCGGCGGGTACCGGCGTGGCCGTCTGTACGGCCGGCTGGACTGTCCCAGCGCGCTGCGCGCCCTGGCCCGCGGCCACTACCGCACCCACCGGGTGTTCTTCGCCGACGAGGCCACCGCCGTCGCCGCCGGATACCGGCCCTGCGCGGTCTGCCTGCCCACCGCGTACGCGCGGTGGAAGGCCCGGCAGGAGAGCGCCGGCCCGCATGCGGCCGACTCTGCGCGGTCCGAGACGTTCCCGCCGGCCGCGGCTCGGCGCGCGGCCGGGGGCCTCGCCGCGGCACTGCTGCCACAGCCCGCCTTCCCGCCCTAGTCGAGCGGGAAGGACGTGCCCGTGAGCCGTTCCGACAGGTTCCACAGCTCGGCGGCCAGAGGGGTGTCCTGGGCGGTGGCGCTGCGTCGTACCAGGGTCGGTCGGCCGCGCTGCTCGCCCCGTCCGTCCGGACCGGCGTAGCTCGCCCCCGGCAGGTCCCGGGTGGCCGCGAACAGGGTCGGCTGCGCCCCGTCGGTCTCACTCTGCGAGATGAGGCGGCCCACGGTCGCCGCGACGACCTTCATGGCCGGGCCCAGATGCCGGTTGAGGCCGGTGGCGGCCGCTCCGGGGTGGGCGGCGAGCGCTCGGACGCCGGAGCCTGCCGCCGTCAGGCGTCGTTGCAGTTCCAGGGTGAAGAGCAGGTCGTCGAGCGGCGCCCCGAGGCTGAGGCCGGTGAAGTGGTTGGACATGTGGGGCACTTCCTCTGCTCGCTCGCTCGCGGAAGAACCGCCGGAGCGCTCGGCCGGCGGTTCCGCCACCCGTGACGTGCCGGGCGGCGCAGTCACGCTAGCCCGCCGCACGGGTCCGGCCGCCGAAGGAGAAAGCCCCGCTGTCGAACAACCCCCGAATGGGCCACCGCCACCGCCACCGCCACTCCTGGCGGGACAGGGCGAACGTCCACCGGCGCGGCGCTAGATCTGGTTGAGCTGGATGTCGAAGCTGAGCAGCGCGCTGTTCTCGAGGTCGGGGCTGGCCTCGACGACCCGGCCGCGTATCACCTGCATCGCGTCGAAGCGGGTCATGCCCTGCGGGGGCGTCCAGTGGCCGGCCCGCTCCTCCGCCACGAACCCCCTGGAGTTGTGCACCAGGAAGCACATGTGCCAGAAGTGCGTGCCCTGCGGCTCTTCGGGATCTTCCATGCCCTCAGGTTGGCCACCTTCGGATGCCCTGGCAATCCTCGGGATGCGAGGAAGTCCTCGGCGGGGGAGGGGAGGGGAACCGCTCTCGCGCCGAGCGTGGTGGCCGCTGCGGCCACCACGCGAGCCCGTACTCCCTCCCCGCCGCCGGCACCGGCACCGGCACCGAGCCGAAGCCGGCGAACGGCCCCGTCAGACCTGGCGCAGCCCGATCAGCACCCTCTCCATCAGCGCGGGGCTCGGGGCGCCGTCGTCGCCGGTCGACGCTCCGTGGACGATGATCAGGCCCTCGTCCGCCATGTCACCGAGGAGGACGACGGCCACCCCGAGCGGCATCGCGAGGAGCGCCGCCACCTCGGCCACCGACCTCGGCTCCCGGCAGAGCCCGAGCACCGTGCTGTACGGCTGGGTGACGGTGCTGCTGATCGGTTCGGCGGCGGTGACCAGGGTCTCGACCTCGAAGTCGTAGCGCGACCTGGTCCGGCCGCCCGTCCACACGTAGGCGCGGACGGATGCGGGTGCTCCTGCCCGCTCGGCGTTCCCCGGCCCCCAGGCGGGGGGCTGCTCGTCCCCCGCGGGTGAGTGCCCGAACGACTCGTCGGCAGGTGCCGGCGACGCTTCCTCCTGCTCGTGGCGCCCCGTGTCCTGCGGCGTGCCCCGGCTGCCGGAGCCCTTCCGCCTGCGCCGCGAGTTGCCGAGGCTGAACGAGTTGAGCACGTCGGCGAACGTCTGCTCGTCGCCCGCATCCTGATCCCTCCGTGGCCCGGACGGGCCTCCACCGGTGCTCATGTTCTCCCCGTCCGCGCCTTCAGGCCGCAGTCTGCCGGGACTGGTGGAGCTCGGTGCGGAGTTCCGGGGTCAGCATCTCGCCGACCTGGTCCACGAGCACCGACATCTCGTAGGCGATCTGGCCTATCTCGCAGTCGGGGGCCGCCAGGGCGACCAGGCACGAGCCGTCGCGGATCGACATCATCAGCATGTTGCCGCCCTCCATCTGGATCACCGTGCTCCGCACCTCCCCGGTGTCCATGCACTCGGCAGCGCCGTGGATCAGGCTGACGGCGCCGGCCGCGATGGTGGAGAGCTGGTCGGCACGTTCGTCCGCCAGGCCCTCCGATGCGGTGAGCAGCAGGCCGTCGGCGGATATCACCACGACGTGCGCCACGGTGGGAACGCGCTCGATGAAGTCGGTGACCAGCCATCCGAACTGGCTCACCTCCCCGGATTGGGGTGATGTCATGGCTTCTCCCTGCCCGTCGCCGATGGGTTCTGCGTCTGGTCGGGCCGTGCCCGACGAAGGCCCGCCTGGTAGCTGCTGAGGAAGCTGTGGGCGCGGCCGGCGGCCAGGCCCGGAGCCGTGCCTTCCCTGGTGGGGGGCCGCTCGGCCCGCCCTTGCGAGGCTGCGGGCCGCTCAGCGCGGACTTGTGGACCGGACTGCGCGGACGAGGGCCTTCTGGGCAACCCGGCCTGCGTGAGGTCGTTCTCCCCGCCGGACTGCTGCGCGGCTCGCCCGGCCGGGCGGCGGGCAGCGGGTCCGGCCGCCGGGCGGTCCGCCGCCGGTCCCCGGTCGCCGGGAAGTGTGCGCGAGGCCGACGAGCCATGCGGGCGCTTCAACCGGTCGCCGTTCGCCTGCCCCGGAATCCTGCCGGTGAGGGGCCGTTCCGCCATGGGCCCCTGCCGGTCGGTAGGGGACTGCGCCTGCGTCTTGACGAGTGTGGCCGATATGCGCACCTCGGCCCGTACCCCGCTGCGGCCCGGTGGAGAGCTGAACCTGACGGTGATGCCGTGCCGGGTGGCCAGCCGACCGACCACGAGCAGTCCCAGCTGCCGGGACGCGGGGGCGTCAGCGGAGCCGGGCGTCGCCACGCGCTGGTTGGCCATGGCGAGGTCGCTCTCGCTCATCCCGATTCCCTCGTCCTGGATCTCCAGCAGCACCGAGCCGTCGTGCTCCCATCCGCCGCCGATGACCACCTGGGTGTGCGGCGGCGAGAACGCGGTGGCGTTGTCCAGCAACTCGGCGACGAGCCGCCCCAGGTCGCCGGCCGCGTACCCGGTCACGTCGACGGGAGGCGTCGGGTGGACGAGCACGCGCTGGTAGCGCTCGATCTCGGAGACGGAGCTCCGCAGCACCGTGTCCAGCGACACACGCTGGCGGGACGAGCGCAGCAGCGTGCTGCCGCACAGCACCATCATGTTCTCGTTGTTGCGCCGCATACGGGTTGCCAGGTGGTCGAGTGTGAAGAGGCTGGCCAGCTGGTCCGGGTCCTCCTCGCGCCGTTCGAGCTGCTCCATCAGCAGCAGCAGGCGGTCCACCAGGCTCTGGCTGCGCCGGGAGAGGTTGACGAGGGTGTTCCTGAGGTCACCGCGCAGGCCGGCCTGCTCCGCCGCCAGGCGCACGGCCTGGGAGTGCACCGTGTCGAAGGCCCTGGCGAGCTGGCCGAACTCCTCCGTGGTGTGCACCGGCACGACGTCCACCTCGGCGTTCGTCGTCTGCCCCTCGCGCATGCTCATGACCGCGGCGGGCAGCCGGTGCTCCGCCACGTCGAGTGCCGTCGTCCGCAGGACGGTCAGCGACCGCAGCAGGTGCCGGCCGATCGCGAGGCCGATGGCGAAGGCGAGCAGCAGCACCGCGAAGACGAGCACGGACGCCATGCCCGCGCGGTCGCTGGCCTGGTCCTGCAACTGGGCCGAGGTGGTGCGCAACGAGCGGGTGAGGTCGTCCCCCACCTTGTCGAGGAGCATTCCGGTGTCTTCCGAGGCGTGGTTCCACTTCTCGACCTGGAGCGGCAGCGAGGTGGTGCCGACCTGCTGTGCGGCCGCCCCGGGGGTCATGGCCAGCGCCTTGTTCACCGTCCGCTCGCGCCAGTCGACGGACGGCCCAGTGACCGTCCGCTGGTAGTCTTTCAGCTCCTCGGGGGCGGCCACGGTCCGGAAGTCGCCGAGGCCGTCCCGCATGCGGATGTCGGACTCCTGGAGATCCCTCAGGAGCGCCGGGGTCATCGAGTGGCCCGGGCTGGCCGCCTGCAGCACGATCACGTGCTGGAGGTGGACCTGCTCCACGATCGCCTCCAGGTCGTACAACGTCGTTGCCGACCTGGAGAGCTGGGGAACGCTGAAGGGGCTGAAGAGCGCCTGGTCCAGGTTGAGCACGCCCGTGATGATCGTGCTGTAGTCGCTGAGCGCGGTCCAGGAGGCGATGTGCCCGGACGCCACCTGCGCGCGCAGAGCGGGCAGGCGGGTCAGGAGGTGGGCGGCGTCCCGATAGCGGTTCGCCGCGACACCGTGGAGGGAGACCTCCCGGTTCCTGGTGCTCGTGACGGCCTTTCGGGCGCTGTCGACGCGGCTCGTCTGCATCCGCAGATCGGATGGTTCAAGGTGAACGCTGTCGCCCAGCCGCTCGACGGACATGGTGCGTTCCATCTGGAGGGTGTCCAGCAGGGTCCGCAGCTCGCTACGCATCTTGACCAGATGCTGCATGTCCGAGAAGGAGTTGGCCTGCTTGACGTCTCCCCGGATCTGGACGACGCCCAGGCCGACGGCGAGCACGGCCGGCACCATCAGCACCGCCCCGAGCTTCACCAGCAGCCGCCAGTTCCGCCACTGCACGAGCGGGGCCCACCGCGATGGCCGGACCGGCCGCATGGCCGCGTGCCTCGCCGCGGTCACGAGCTGAGCTCCGCAGTCGGAACGGTTTGCTCACAGGGACCTATCACGGTGGCGTTTCTCCTGGGTTTCCCCTGAACAGGACGTGGAATGTCCGGCGGCAAAGGGCGATGCCGGCGAGGTGGAGCGAACTACCCGCGGTCACGCCACGTGGGCGAACCTAGGAGCGGGCATATGCCCGCGCCCTCGTCCCCCTGGGCCGGCCGGTGGGGGAGCATCTCAGGAATGCTAAGGGAAGGCCCAGGCAAGGGGGCGGGGGGGACCAGGCAACGCGGGGAGTACGTGCCGGAAAATCCATTGATTGCTCCACCTCCCCCTCTCGGGCTCGACCCGATCCGGCTGGTTATGTGCCTGCCCGTCAAGCTCTGGGTTGCGCGGATGAGTTTAGGGCAGCTAACGGGACGGTAACAAGCCGATCCCCGGCTCCACCTGAGCGGTGGCGGGCAATCCCGCAGTCGCGAGTTCGCTTTTACCGGCGGGCCGAGGAGCGGCACCGCACGCCCACATGTTCGATATGTGTAAACACCCAACCAGCGGCGGATCAAGCCTCTTTAAACTCCTGACCGCATGGCGGCCGAGGGGTGTGCGGCGCAGTGCCCGGAGGCGCCTCGAGGGAATCGTGTAGGTTCTGTGTGTATCCGGTGGGGGAGGGGGTGTTGTTTGACGGCGTGGGCCGCCTCACTACACTTTCCACGGCTCAACGGGCCACGGCTCACCCTTCCCGGCTCTCGCCACCGGAGCACCGGTCGGCCTTCCTGCCCGAACATCCGGGAGGGGAACCCGAATACCCCAGGAGGGGAAAGTGACCAAACCGGCGTGGTCGCCCACCGTCGAAACTTCCGAGCGGTCTGCCGGCCGGGAGTTCATGGACCCGCGCGGTGAACGGCAGTTCACGGACCTGCGTGGTGAGGGGCGGTTCACGGACCCCCGCGACGAGGCCGGGCCCGACTACGAGGCGATTCGGAACAGCCCGGATTTCGTGCGGCTGCGCAGAAGGCTGCGGCTGTTCGTCTTTCCGATGAGCCTGCTCTTCTTCTTCTGGTACATGACGTTCGCTCTGCTGTCCGCCTACGCCCACACGTTCATGAGCCACAAGCTGGTGGGCGAAATCAACACCGGCACGGTCCTGGGCCTGATGCAGTTCGTGACCACCCTCGCGATCGTCATGGCGTACCAGCGATTCGCCCGGAAGAGGATCGATCCGCAGGTGGACAGGATCAACGAACTGGCGGGAGCCGGCAGTAAATGACATCGCAGCTCGCGGCTCCGGCCGCCGGTAGCCCCACGCTCAATCTGAGCGTGTTCCTGGTGTTCGTCTTCATCACCCTGTTCATCGTCTACAAGGCCACCACCAGAAACCAGACGACGTCCGACTACTACGCCGCGGGCAGCGCCTTCACCGGTCTGCAGAACGGCGTCGCGATGTCCGGCGACTTCCTCTCCGCCGCTTCCTTCCTCGGTATTTCCGGGGCCATCGCGGTCCATGGCTACGACGGGTTCCTCTACTCCGTCGGATGGGTCGTCGCCTGGCTGGTCGCCCTCCTGCTCATCGGCGAGAGGCTGCGCAACACCGGGCGCTTCACCATGGGCGACGTGATGGCCTTCCGCATGAGGCAGCGCCCGGTGCGGGCCGCGGCGGCCAACGCCACCCTGGTGATCACGTTCTTCTACATGCTCGCCCAGATGGCCGGCGCCGGCGGGCTGATCGCCCTGCTGCTGGACGTGCACACCAGGGCCGGGCAGGCGCTTCTCATCACGGGCGTGGGAATCGTCATGGTCTTCTACGTCCTGGTGGGCGGGATGAAGGGCACCACCTGGGTGCAGATCATCAAGGCCAGCCTGCTGCTGGTGAGCGTGACCTTCATGACGGTCTTCCTCATCGGCAAGTTCGGATTCAACCTCTCCTCGCTCCTGGAACAGGCCACCCAGCACAGCCCGTTGGGCGAGAAGCTGCTCCAGCCGGGCAGCTCCTACGGCGCGACCTCGATCAGCCGGCTCGACTTCGTCTCGCTGGCCCTGTCGCTGGTCCTCGGCACCTCCAGCCTGCCGCACGTGCTGATGCGCTTCTACACCGTGCCCACCGCCAAGGAGGCACGCAGCTCGGTGGTGTGGTGCTCCTGGTCGATGGTCACGTTCTACCTGGCGATCCTGATCGTCGGGTACAGCGCCACGGCCCTGGTCGGCTCCGACGCCATCGTCCACGCACCGGGCGGGGAGAACTCCGCGGCGCCCCTGCTCGCCTTCCACATCGGTGGAGTGGTGCTCCTGGGGATCGTCTCGGCGGTGGCCTTCGCGACGATCCTCGCGGTGGTGGCCGGGCTGACCCTGGCGGCCTCGGCCTCGTTCGCCCACGACGTCTACGCCAACGTGATCCGGCGCGGGAAGGCCGATCCCCGCTCCGAGGTACGGGTCGCCCGCCTGACCGCGATCGCGGTCGGCTTCCTGGCCATCGTCGGAGGCATCGTGGCCGACGGCCAGAACGTCGCCTTCCTCGTGTCGCTGGCCCTGGCGCTCGCCGCGTCCGCCAACCTGCCGACGATGCTCTACACGCTGTACTGGAAGCGCTTCAACACCTCGGGAACGCTGTGGAGCATCTACGGCGGCCTGGGGTCCTGCCTCGTGCTCATCCTCTTCTCGCCGGCGGTCTCGGGCACCTCCACGTCGATCGTCACGGGCGTCGACTTCCACTGGTTCCCGCTCACCAACCCGGGCCTCGTGTCGATTCCGCTCTCCTTCGTGTGCGGATTCCTCGGCACCGTGTTCAGCAGGCACCCCGGGGACCCGGACAAGCACGCGGAGATGGAAGTGCGTGCGCTGACCGGGATCGGCGCCGGGTCCTAGCCGGGCTGCCCGCTCGGGGCCGCCGGCTCGGGGCCGACCGCTGCCGGTCATGGCCGTCGCGGTGGGGCGCTTCGGCCTCTCGTCCCGTCCGAGGGCTTGACGGGCGGTGCCCCCCGCGTCCTTCCTGAAGGCCTGACGGATGGTGATCCGTGGGGTACGGGGTAGGTGGTGGGCGACGGGCCGGCCGCTGGACGGCGCCCGGCTCGGGGGCGGCCCCGGACGGAGAGCGAGAGGTTGAGCGCGATGAGTGTGTCTGGCCCGGCCGAGGCGTCGAGCGCGCCCGCGTTGCTGTCGTACGCGAGCGGAACCTCCACGGTCCCCCTGCTCGGGGACACGATCGGGGCGAACCTGGACAGGACGGCCGCGCGGGTGGGCGACCACGAGGCGCTGGTCGAGTGCGCCACCGGCCGGCGCTGGAGCTATCCGCGGCTGGTCGCCGACGTCGACGCGTGCGCGCTCGGCCTGGACGCGCTCGGCGTGGGCAAGGGGGACCGGGTCGGCATCTGGGCGCCGAACTGCGCCGAGTGGGCCTTCGTCCAGTACGGGACGGCCAAGCTCGGCGCGATCATGGTCAACATCAACCCGGCCTACCGCACGCACGAGCTGGCGTACGTGCTGGGGCAGGCGGGCATCTCGGTGCTGGTCAGCGCGCCGTCGTTCAAGACCGGCGACTACCGCGCGATGGTCGCCGAGGTGCGCGGCGACTGCCCCGAGCTGCGCGAGGTCGTGTTCGTCGGCGACCCCGAGTGGGAGCGGCTGATGGAGACCGGCCGCGCCGGCGACCGCGGCCTGCTGGCCCGGCGCGAGCAGGAGCTGTCAGCCGACGACCCGATCAACATCCAGTACACGTCCGGGACCACCGGCTTCCCGAAGGGCGCCACGCTCACCCATCACAACCTCCTCAACAACGGCTTCTTCGTCGGCGAGGGCTGCTCCTACACCGAGGCCGACCGGGTGTGCATACCGGTGCCCTACTACCACTGCTTCGGCATGGGCATGGGCAACCTGGCCTGCACCTCGCACGGCGCGACGGCGGTCATCCCGGCCCCCGGCTTCGACCCGGCCGCCACCCTCCGGGCGGTGCAGGAGGAGCGCTGCACCTCGCTGTACGGGGTGCCCACGATGTTCATCGCCGAGCTGGGCCTGCCGGACTTCTCCGACTACGACCTCTCCTCCCTGCGCACGGGGATCATGGCCGGATCGCCCTGCCCCGTGGAGGTGATGAACCGGGTCGTGCGGGAGATGGGCATGACCGAGGTGGCCATCTGCTACGGCATGACCGAGACCTCGCCGGTCTCGACGCAGACCGGTGCGGACGACTCCCTCGCCCGGCGCACCTCCACCGTCGGCCGGGTGCACCCGCACCTGGAGGTCAAGGTCGTCGACCCGGCGACCGGGCTGACCGCCCCGCGCGGGACGCCGGGCGAACTCTGCACCCGCGGCTACTCGGTGATGCGCGGCTACTGGAACGAGCCGGACAGGACCGCCGAGGTCATCGACGCCGCGCGCTGGATGCACACCGGCGACCTCGCGGTGATGGACGACGAGGGCTACGTCAACATCGTCGGCCGGATCAAGGACATGGTCATCCGGGGCGGGGAGAACGTCTATCCCCGGGAGATCGAGGAGTTCCTCCACACGCACCCCGACATCGTCGACGCCCAGGTGATCGGGGTGCCGGACGAGCGGTACGGCGAGGAGCTGATGGCCTGGGTGCGGCTGCGACCGGGCGCCGAGCCGCTGACGGCCGCCTCGCTGAGCGAGTTCTGCCGCGGCAAGCTGGCGCACTACAAGATCCCGCGGTACGTGAAGGTCGTCGACGACTTCCCGATGACCGTCACCGGCAAGATCCGCAAGGTCGAGATGCGCCAGGTGTCCGTCGAGGAACTCGGGCTCCAGGCGGTAGCGGCGATCCGCAACGCGTGAGGTCCGGGCGGGCGGCGAGGCGCGGGGTCGCGCGGGCCGGGTGGCGCGGTCCGCGAGGCGTGGGGGCTGCGCCGGGCGTGGGCGTAGAGCTGAGCGGAGTGCTCGGCGCCGAGCCGGAAGCCCGTCGTTCTCACCTCGGCTAAGGGGTCCTTGCACTGTGCCCGCCCGGCTCGCGCGGCCTGGCACCGCACCTCGCCGCGTTGCCGAAAAAGCCCTGGTAGCTCCTCCCCCACTCTCGGCTTCGCTCGCGCGGGGGGACCCCCATCGAGGACTCTCCGGCGCCTTGCGATGCTCCCCCACAGCCTGAAGGGCGTGGGTGGGGGTACCTCCCACGCCCGTTCAGGGCAGTGGGGAGTGCCCCCAGCACCAGACCGCGCGACCTGATCGGACGCTCATAGTGCAAGGACCCCTAAGGACGGATCCGGGCCACGCTCCGGCGAGGTGCGGCGCCGGCTCGGGCCCGGCTTCCCCGCAGGCGCGGCACACCGGCGCCGCTCGGCCCGTCAGCCCTCAGTCCGTCCGGGGCGCGGGGATCGGGAGTGGCGGATGCCTGCCTCGTACGTCTCCTTCAGATGGTGCAGAGTCCCGTCGAAGTGACGTGCCGCGTAGCTGGCATAGAGGATGTCGATCAGCAGGAGCTGTCCCCATTTGGAGGTGACGGACTCCCCGTACAACCCCTCTCCGGGGAGGTTCGAGGTGTACAGCGGGACGTCGCTGAGCTGGGCGACAGGACTGTCCTCGGCAGAGGTGATGCCGATGGAGGGGGCGCCGGTCCGCCGGGCCAGGCGCATCGCCTCGACGATCGAGCTGGACTTGCCGGAGTCGCTGATCCCGATCAGGACGTCCTGCGGGGTCAGGATCGTGGCCAGCATGACCTGGACACTCTGATCGCGATAGAGCAGGCACTTCTTGCCGGCCCGGGTGAACCGCAGGACCCCTTCCTCGGCGGCGATGCTGGAGGCGCCCATGCAGCAGAAGACCACCGTGGCCGCGTCCTGCAACAGGTCCACGGCCCGGCCGAGGGCCTCGCGGCTGACCTGCTGGGCGGTCTGGGCCAGCGCCTGGCGGCTGCTGCGCTCGATCTTGCCGACGATGGAGGCGGGCTCGTCGCCCCGGAGGATGCCCTCGTAGACGAACCCCTCGCCGACCCGGGCCCCGGACGTCCGCGTGGCGAAGGTGGCCTCGGCGAGGCTGACACGGAGCGCGTGGTAGCTGTCCATACCCAGCTCGCGCACGAACCGGGAAACCGTGGACTCGGCCACGCGGCAGGCCGAGGCGAGCTGCGAGATGGTCATCGCCTGGGCCTGCTGCGGGTGGGCCTGGAGGTGTTCGCCGATGGTGCGCAAGGCGGTCGGTAGGTAGGGCAGCTTGCTGTTGATGAGGTGCAGCACGTTGCCGGCGTCTTCTGCCGGGACGACCATGACTCGCTCCGCGGTGGTTCAGGAAGGTGTGGTGAGGATCCGTAGCAGATTCTCCACGGCCGCCCAGGTCGCGCGTTCCACGCTCTCCGTGGTGTATCCCCCGACGTGGGGTGTCGTGATCACCCGGGGGTGGCGGATCAACTCGTCGGGCGCCGGCGGTTCCCGGTGGTACACGTCCGTGGCGTATCCGCCCAGCCTGGCCTCGCCCAGTGCTTCGAGGACCGCGCCGTCCTCGACGAGGGCCGATCGGGCGGTGTTCACCAGGTACGCACCCGGCCGCATGGCGGCGACCGCGTCCCGGTCGATCAGGGGGCGTTCGGCGGGCGGGCAATGGAGCGTCACCGCATCCGACCGGGCGAGCAGGTCCCGCATCGTGGTGTAGGCGAAGTTCCCGGCCGGGGCGAACCCGGGGTCGGGCAGCGCGTCGAAGGCGCGTACGGACATGCCGAGCCCGAGCCCGAGCCGGACCACCCGCCGGCCGATCTGCCCGCACCCCACGACTCCGAGGGTGCGCCCGGCCAGCTCACGCCCCTCGATCCGCTCCCAGCGCTCGGCCTTGAGAGCCGCGTCCTGGGCCGGGACGTGGCGCAGTCCGGCGAGTATCAGGGTGATGGCGAGTTCGGCGACGCCCTGCGCGTTGGCCCCCGCGGCGGTCTCCACGGCTATCCCCCGCTCCGCGGCGGCGGCCAGGTCGATGGCGTCGACACCGGCGCCGTTGCGGCTGATGACCTTGAGGCTCCGCGCCGCGGCCAGCACCTCGCGGGTGATCGGTTCGGCCCCCGCCAGGTAGCCGACGCAGGCGGGCAGGAAGCGCACCTGCTCCTCATGGGTGGGCTGGCGCCCACCTTCATACGGCGCCCCCGACGACACCGGGCCGGGCCAGTTCCCCCCGGGCCTCCTCGGCCAGGGCGAAGACGACCTTGTTGTACCAGGTGCGGCGCCCGAGCATGTCCGCGAACATCCGGGGCGCCTCGTCCAGGCCCGGGGTGTGGCTGATCAGCGGTGCCACCTTCAGGTCACGGCCGAGGTGGTGGACCACCATGTCCCATTCGCTGCGCCCCGCCGGCGTGATCTTCGAGTTCCAGGTGCCGTACAGGCGCAGCTCCCGGCGGAGTACGGAGGAGACCAGGGAGCGCGGGAGGGTCAGGTCCCCGGACAGGTCGCCCAGGAGCATGACCTGTCCGAACGCGGCCGCCGCGGTGACGGCCTGGACGGCGGTGGCGGGCAGGCCGCTGGCCTCCACCGTGCAGTCCGCACCGCGGCCGCCGGTCAGCTCCCGGAGCTGCTCGGCCGTGTCGGCGGCGGAGGCGTCGACGACGGGGAATCCGAGTCCGGCCATGACGGCCCGCTTGCGCTCGTCGATGTCGGCCACGTACACCTCGCTGGCGCCGAGGATGCGCAGCCACTGTGCGGCCAGCGCGCCGATGGGCCCCGCTCCGATCACCAGTGCCGTCGCGTGGGCGGGCAGCTCGAACTTCAGCATGGCGTGCAGGGCGACCGCCGCCGGCTCCACCATGGCGGCGTGGACCAGCGGTACGTCCCGGGCCACCGGCACCAGATTGGCCTCGGGGACGTGCAGGAACTCGGCCATCGCGCCGTCGCGCCGCGATCCGTAGCAGTCGTAGCCGGAGCTGACGGAGTACTCGCCGATCCGTGCCATCGGGTCCGCCGGATCCGGCAGGAGGGGGAAGACCGCCGCGCGGTCCCCGGGCGAGAAACGGCATCCCTGCGGCACGTCCTCGACCACGGCGGAGAACTCGTGGCCCAGGACGAGGGGGTAGTGGTAAGCCTTGCCGCGGCCGAATCTCAGCACGTCGGAGCCGCAGACGCCCACGCCTCCGATGCGGACGAGGACGGAGCGGTCACCCACGGGGCGGGGGCGGGAACGTCCGTGAGGGGGAGGACCCCTTCGGACTGCAGTACTGCTGCCTTCATCGCTCGTGTCCTCAGACTTCCATGCCGTAGCGGTGGGCCTTGTGGGTCGGGTAGAGCGCGATCTGGGGGATGGTGACGTCGGGGGTGCGCGTGGCCACGTAGAGGGAGGCCTCGGCGACGTTGTCGACGTCGATGCAACTGGCGTGGATGCCCTCGGCGATTTCCCTGTCGTCCAGCCAGCCGTCCAGGTAGGCGGGGATGTCGCCGTCGTAGAGACCCCTGTCGATGATCTCGGTCATCGGGGTCTTGACGTGTGACGGATTGATCACCGTCACGCCGATGTTCTTGTCCCTGCCCTCAAGGAGGATGTTCTTGCTGAACCCCATCATTCCGTGCTTGGAGGCCCGGTAGGGGCTGTGGCCGGGGCCCGAGGCCAGCCGGGCCGAGGACGATCCCATGTTGAGGATGCGTCCGCCGGCGGGCTGCTTCTCCATGACGCGGAAGGCTTCACGGCAGCAGAGGAACACGGCTGTCAGGTTGGGGCCGATGGTCTTGTTCCACTCGTCGAGCGTCACCTCGGTCACCGGGGGCGAGAGGGAGTCCCGGCCCGCGCTGTTGACGAGGAGGTCCACGCGGCCCCAGTCCTCCACGGCGGTCCGGAAGAAACTCCGCACCTGCTCCTCCTCGGTGACATCGGCCTCGACGCCTTCACAGGTGCCGCCCGTGGACCGGATGGAGTCGACGACGCCCCGGAGCCGTTCGCCGTCGAGGTCCACGAGGAGGACCCTGGCCTGGTGGGCGGCGAAGATCCGGGCGACGGCCTCGCCGATGCCGGAGGCGCCGCCGGTGACGATGGCGACCTTGCCCGCCAGCGCGCTGCCGGTGGCGGGTTCGTCGATGCTGGTCATGCTCTCCCTCGCGGATACGTGAGACGTACGTGGTCGGTTGGCGTGCCCGGTGCGCGCGGCGGTCAGGGGACCGCCGCGGCGATGTCCGGGCCATGGCGCTCGTTGCGGCCGCTGGCCCCGCGGGCACCCTGTATCGCCCAGAGGAGCGAAGCGCTGGACGTGCGGGGGGCGACGACCGGGACGACCCGGACACGGCGCAACTGCTCGGGGAGTTCTGTGGGGTTCACCGGATCTCCTGGGTGGCGGCTTCGCCAGGGGTGAGGACGTAGGCCTGGCCGACGCTCGGCACGGTCCAGGACACCGACGTGGCGCTGCCGCGCAGTTCCTCTCGAATGCGGGCCGGATCGACCGTGTTGAAGTCGAACAACCCGAAGTGGTGGCAGAGGAGGTGGGGGATCGAGGCCCGCTCGCACAGCTCGGCCGCCTCGCGCACGGTGAAGTTGCCGGGGACGCCGTTGCCGGTGCGGTGGGCGTCACGCCCGTTGACCGGCAGCAGTGCGAGGTCGACGCGCAGGTCGCGCAGGAGTTCCGCCTGCCCCTGGTAGGGCACGCAGTCACCGGAGTGGTAGATGCGCGCTCCGCCGATGCCGAGGACGTAGCCGAGGAAGCGGTGGTCGCCGTTCCCGTCCTGTTCGAGGTCCTCGTGCGCGGCGGGGACCGGCTCGACCGTGATGCCGTCCAGCGTGATGCGCTCGCCCGCGGTGGTGCCGGTCAGCCGGCCGGGGGGAACCCCGCGCTCCAGGGCACGTGCGCGCTCGGCACGTGGCACCACGAAGCGGGGGTCGTTGTGCGGGAGCAGTTCGCGGATGGTTCCCGGATCCATGTGGTCGGTGTGTCCGTGGGTGCACAGGACGGTGCCGACACCGCGGATGTCCTCGGGTCTCACCGGCGCTGGGTGCATCCGTGTGGGGGGGAAGAGGGTGCCGCGGTACTTCCGGGCGAGGGTGTCGGACAGGTAGGGGTCGACGAGGACCAGCCGCTCGCGGTGGCGGAGGGCGAAGCCGGCCTGACCCAGCCACCACAGGGTCAACCCGTCGGCTCCGGCCGCCCCTGATGCCGGGAAGCCGCCGGAGACGGCCTCGCCGGGCGCCCGGCGAGGCCGCGGGTCCGGCCGGAGGCCGGTTCGGTGAGGGTGTGTCAGGGGGCTGTCGGCGTCGTTCATGGGGAGATCGCTCCCGTGGCGTGCGGGCATGGTGGGGGAGTCGTGGCTGATGCGGGGGCCGCGCTCTCCAACCACGGCCCGCGTCGCCCGTGTTCGGCGACGACTTCAAGGTCGCGGAAGTTTCGAGCGAGTGTCAATCTTCTCGAAGAAATTTCCATCTTCCAGATCGGGGGCGCCCGCGCGGACGCCGCGGGAATTCGGGGAGGCCCTTTACCGCGGATGCGGTCCCCGGACCGCGTCCCCGTTCACCGGGTCGTGCTGAAGCGCCGCTGGAACGCCGCCGGGCTCATGGACAGCTCTCGTGCGAAGACCCGCCGCATGCTCTCGTAGCTCGGGAAGCCGGCCAGGTCTGCCGCCCGGGCCGTGGCGTGTCCCTGGTCGAGGAGTGCCTTCGCCATGTCGAAGCGGATCATCTCGACGTAGCGAGCGGGGGTGGTGGAGAGTTCCTCGCGGAAGAGGCGTGTGACGTGGCGAGGGCTCACGTTCAGGTGGCCGGCGAGCCCGGCGAGTGAGTAGTCGCCCTTGGGGTCCGACGTCACGAGGTCGGTGATCCTGCGGAGTGCGGGGGAGCGGGGCGGCGGTCCCTGAAGCGGGGCGGAGAACTGCGACTGGCCGCCCGCGCGCTGCAGGTAGACGACCAGGGAGCGGGCGACGTCGCGGGCCAGGGCGGGGCCGTGGTCCTCCTCGACGAGTGCCAGCGCCAGGTCGATGCCGGCGGTCACCCCCGCCGAGGTGTACGTGGCGCCGTCGCGGACGTAGATCGCGTCGGGGTCCACGTGGCTGCCGCGGGACCGGGCGGCCAACTCGTGGGCGACCTTCCAGTGCGTGGTGGCACGCTTGCCGTCGAGCAGGCCGGCGGCGGCGAGGACGAACGCTCCGGTGCAGATGGACACGGTCCGGTCGGCGCGGAGTGCCAGCGTTCGTGCGGCGTCGAGCACGTCCCGCGCGACGGGGTCGCGCGGATACAGGTCCGCGCCGGCCACCAGAAGGGTCCGGATCGCGGACGCCGAGGCCACCGCGTCGTCGACGCCGATCCGGATGCCGAGCGAGGAGGTGACGTCCTCACCCGTCGGCGACAGCAGCACCACGCGGTAGCCGGCGCCGAGCTTGTTCGCCTCGGCGAACACCTCGACGGGGCCCGCGACGTCCAGGAGGGTGACCCCGTCGTAGACGAGCACGGCGACCTGGTGCGTGGCTGGGGTCATGGTCCCTTCCCCTCCTGTCCGGATTCGAGTGGTTCATGGCCGGACCGGGGCGGCGCGAAATGCCGTGCGGTGCGAGTCTGGAATGCGCGGACACCGTTATTCGTAACATACCGAAAGTAAGAAGTGCGCAGACCATGACTGAGATCATTGCGGGAGTGGAGATTCCCGAAACAGCGGCGGTCGCCGATTCCACCCGCCTTGTCCGGGAGACGACCGGTCCTCTCATATTCCACCACTCCCGACGGGTTTTCCTTTTCTCCGTGATGCACGCTCGCCGGCTCGGCCTTGAGCCGGACCCCGAGCTGCTCTACCTGTCCGCCATGTTCCACGACACGGGCCTTCTGAGGCCCTTTTCGGAAGCGGCACAGCGTTTCGAGGTCGACGGCGCCGACCACGCGCGCTCGTTCCTGCTCGACCGCGGCTTCCCGGCTTCGGCCGCCGACGTGGTCTGGACGGCGATCGCGCTCCACACCACACCGGGGATTCCCGGCCGCATGGGTCCGGAGACGGCCGCGACGCATTTCGGCGTGCTGACCGACGTGCTCGGGTTCGCCCTCGACGAGCTGGACCGCGACCGCGTCGACGAGGTCACCGCCGTCCATCCCCGGGGCGACTTCAAGAACGAGTTCCTGCAGGCCTTCGTCCAGGGCCTCAAGCACCGCCCGGAGACCGCGAACGGCACCGTGAACGCGGACGTGCTGGAGCACTTCGTCCCCGGATTCCGGCGCGTGACGACGGTGGAGCGCATCACCAACGCACCCTGGCCGAGCTGACGGCGAGAGTCGGCGGCGCGGGCTGGCGGCGCCTGCTGGCGGCGAGAACCCGCGGATACCGAGTACCGGCGGCGCGTTCGTGTTCATCGCATCGAATGCGCGCGATCCGATCTCCGTCCGCTTCCGGCTCCCGGGAACTGCGGTGCGGCGGCACGGCGGTGCGGAGTGCAGGCCGGATCATGCCACAGTGAACCATTCTCGCGGCGCGCGGGAACCGGGGGCAGACTCATTCGCCTCACGGACAATTCACCTCACGAATCAAGGACCTATCGTCATGCAGGCCGTAGCCGTTCGAGACCGAGAAGCCGGGGTCGAGGGACTTTTCCTGACGGACATTCCCCATCCCCACGCCGCCGAGAACGACGTCATCGTGCGCGTGCACGCCGCCGGCTTCACCCGCGGGGAGCTCGACTGGCCCGGAACGTGGTCGGATCGCGCCGGCCGCGACCGGACGCCCAGCGTCCCCGGGCACGAAGTGTCCGGCGTGGTCGCCGAGCTGGGCTTCGGAACCACCGGCCTCAGCGTCGGCCAGCGGGTCTTCGGACTCACCGACTGGACCCGCAACGGCTCGCTGGCCGAGTACACCGCGGTGGAGGCCCGGAATCTCGCACCGCTTCCGGCCGACATCGACCACACGACGGCCGCCGCCCTGCCCATCTCGGGGCTGACGGCGTGGCAGGCGCTGTTCGACCACGCCCGTCTCGCGGCGGGACAGACCCTTCTGGTCCACGGTGCCGCGGGCGGCGTCGGGTCGCTCGCCGTCCAGCTCGGCCGCGAGGCCGGCGCCCGCGTGATCGGAACCGGGCGGGCCGACGACAGGGACGCGGTACTCGGTCTCGGCGCCGAGGCGTTCTGGGACCTGGGATCCGATCGCCTGGAGGACGCCGGCGAGGTCGACGTCGTGCTCGACGTGATCGGCGGCGAGATCGGCGACCGCTCGGCCGCGCTGGTGCGCGCCGGCGGCACCCTCGTCACCGTCGCCGGACCGCCCACGGCCCGGCCGAAAGACGGGCGCGCGGTCTTCTTCGTCGTCGAACCCGACCGTGCCCGGCTCGCCGAACTCGCCCAACGCGTGCGGGACGGACGGCTCCGGCCGATCATCGGCTCCGTGCGGCCCCTCGCGGAGACGCCGGAAGCCTTCGCCCGGCGCGTGCGCGTCCTGGGCAGGACGATCATCCAGGTCGGACTGGCTCACATCCACGTCCGACAGGACTGACATCCAGGTCGGACAGGACTGAGGGCGGCATCTGTACGCGGGGCGCCATGGCGAGGTGAGACCTCGGCCCAGGCAGGTGCCCTCCCGAGGCTGGGGCGAGTGCCCTTTCGCTTCCGGGTGGGTGCGCCTGTGGCGCGCAGGGCGGCCAGGCGGCAGGCGAGTTTGAGGAAGGCTTCGTGGATGTCGGCTCGCCGTTTCCAGCGCACTAGAAGGCGCCGGAAGCCGTGCAGCCAGGCAAAACTACGTTCCACCACTCGCCTGTAGACGCCCGGTCCGCTGCCGTGAGGTGTGGCCCGGCGATCGATCACGGGCGGGATTCCGCGGGCACGAACCTGGTCCCGGCAGGTGACATGGTCGTAGCCGCGGTCAGCGAAGACGGACCGCGGCTAGGTCGTGTCCGGCGGATCTTCGTGGGCCCGCGACTCCCCCACTGCCTGAAGGGCGTGGGTGGGGGTACCTCCCACGCCCGTTTTCAGGGCAGTGGGGGAGTGCCCCCAGCACCGCACCTCGCCGCGTTGTCGGAGTCAGCCGAGTACGCCCCGTACGAGGACGACCCTCCGCCTTGCGATGCACGGCACCAGACGCCGCAGGCTGATCCACGAAGATCCGCCGGACACGACCTAGTGGCGCTGCCTGCCACGGCGGCCTCGTACGGGTGGGATGGCATCGGAGCAGCGGCAGCGACGAGGCGTAAAAATCGAGAGACGCGAAGCCTGCCCCCACAGCCCACAGGGCAGAGCCGTCAAAGGTCGGTTTCCGATCTTGGATCACGACCACCGCCAGGATGAGCGCCAACCCTGCCGGTTGCGCAATGGCAAGAACGGTCATTGCTGAACGGGTGCGCGATGGGATTCCACCGAGGAAGTCAGCCATCCCCCAGAAGAGGCTGGCGATGAGGGAGAGAACGATGGTCATCGCGACGACGCCTCTGACGTTGCGTAATTCGTGGAGGGAGGTGAACGCAGGGTGTTCTCATCTGATCTCACCGCGACGTCCGCGGGGCACCTCTCCCGGGGACAGGCATCGAGATCGCACATCCTGCATATCCGCTCAGCATGAGCAGCATTCCGAGTCGCCGAGGCCAGGATCTTTTCCACCAGCAGTGTCAGGGTCTCGCGCTCGTGATTGTCAAGCACTGCCAAAGATGTGTGCAGGACACCGTGGCGTTGGTCGAGGATCGACTGTGCGGGCGGCCGTGCCTCGGGGCGTGAGGTAAACCGAGACGGATCGTCCGTTACGACCGGGCCGACGCTCGGCAAAGCCGTCAGACACCAGCCGGTCGACGACACGCACAGTCGCTGATTGAGTGCGCCCCAGAGGATCCTTGAGTCGATCAATGCCCGAGCCGGGCTGCTGGGCCAAGTAGGTCAACGCAGCAGCTGTCGCGCCGGTGTGTCCCGCTGCGGATTCCGTCGCGCCTGCCAGTGCATCGGACAGGGCTGAGAGGAGGGCGCCTGTGAGGTTCACGAGTCGTCTCGACTCATGCTCGTCCATCCAAGGAGTAATGCATGCCTCATGCATGTTATGTCGATCACTGTTCCCCATCCTTCGCGACAGCGTCCCGCATGCGCGCGCGACGGCTCCCGTGGACGGCTCGTCCGGAGGGCGGTGTGAGGGCACCGCAGTGCGTCGACGTCTCAGGCACCGGGTGTGTCCCGGCTCGAAGGGACCGGCACGCTGCCCAGGATCCATTCGGCAACCCGTCCGATGGAAGGCCGGCCATGGAGGGAATGTGAAGAGAATGGGTGGAAGAGGTAGGGCGCTCATCTTTTTCTGGCGGTGGCCGAACCGGGGGGTGAGAGCCGCCCCTTGGGGCCCGGCGCCGCCGCGCCGGGCCCGGCGGGACCCCTCAGGTGCTCCCCTCAGGTCCTCAGGCCGCTTCGTGCACGGGGACGTCCTCCGTGAACTCCATCTGCGGCGGCGGGGCCCGGAACCCCTTCGTCAGATAGGCCAGGTAGGCGATGCCGAGGGCGAGCCAGATCAGTCCCAGCGTCTGGGCCTTGGTGTCGAGGTGGATCAGCAGCCACAGGTCGACCACGGTGCCGATCGCGGGGGCGATCACGAACGACAGGACGCGGGGGCTGCCTCCGGCCCTGCGCTCGCGGATGAAGGTGGCGATGACGCTGAGGTTGACGAACGTGAAGGCGGTGAAGGCGCCGAAGTTGATGAAGGAGGTGGAGGTCGCGACGTCGAGCCGCAGGGCGACCAGGCCGACCGCGCCGGTGAGCAGGATGTTGAGGGTGGGTGTGCGGAACCGCGGGTGCACCCAGCCGAAGACCCGGCGGGGGAGCACCGAGTCGCGGCCCATGGCGTACAGCAGCCTGGACGTGCTGGCCTGGGCGGATATCCCGGACGCGGACTGCGCGACGACCAGGCCGGCGAGGAAGATCGACGAGAACAGGTCGCCGCCGATGGTCTTGGCGATCTCGAAGGCCGCCGAGCTGGGGTCGTCGAAGGTGCTGCCGGGGTGGACCAGCTGCGTGGTGTAGGCGACCGCGATGAAGATGCCGCCGCCGAAGAGGGCGGTGAGGAGGATGGCGCGCGGGATGGTCCGCTTCGGCTCGATGGTCTCCTCGGTGAGGGTGGTGACCGCGTCGAAGCCGAGGAACGAGTAGGCGGCGATGGCGGCACCGGCCGAGACACCGGCCAGGTTCGTGGCGTGGTTGGCGAACGGCGTGGCGCTGGCCAGGGCCCCGGCTCCGCCGACGTGGACGACGTGCCGCAGCGAGAGTACGACGAAGATGCCGATCACCAGCACCTGGAAGACCATGAGCAGGTCGTTCGTGCGCTCCGCGGTCTTGATGCCCCGCACGTTCAGGGCGGTGGTCAGGGCGATGAAGCCGATGATCCACACCCAGAACGGGACGCCCGGGAACTGGGCCTGGAGATACGCGCCGCCGATCAGCCAGATGACCATGGGCAGGAAGAAGTAGTCCAGCAGGGTGGCCCAGCCGACGAGGAAGCCGACGCGCGAGTCGATGGCCTTGCGGACATAGGTGTACGCGGAGCCGGCCACGGGGTGGGCGGCGGCCATCTTCCCGTAGCTGTGCGCGGTGAAGAGCATGGCCCCGAGCGCGAGCAGGTAGGCGGTGGGAACCGCGCCCCCCGTGGTGCCGGCCACGACGCCGAAGGTCCCCAGGACGATCAGCGGGGTCATGTACGCGAGGCCGAACAGGACGACTGATCTCAAGGTGAGCGCCCGGGTGAGCGTCTGTGCGGTGGGATCCATGGCGGGGGCTCCATTGCCGTTGCGGGACGGGGAGGACGGGGACGGGGATCGGTGACGGGGACTCGGGATGGGGGACGGTGGGTGGGGGAGGGGAGCGGCGGGGCAGTGGTGGCGGGGTCAGCCGGCCGGGTCGCCCGCGGGCGCCGGGTCGCCCGGAGGCCCCGTGCGGCGGGCGGGGTTCCAGCGGCGGGGGTCGATGCGCCCGCCGTACATGGGGAGTTCCACGGGGGCGTCGGCCTCGGTGAACTGGTCCCACATGCGGTTCAGGCCGGCGGTGCCGAAGGTCCGTACGCGCGTGACGTCGTCCAGGTCCAGGACGTCGGTGAGGACGGTGGGCTCGCCGCCGGCGGCCTCGACGCGGATCCGTCCCTCCGGGTCCACGACCAGGCTGCGGCCGGTGCCGAGGGGGCCCGCGGTGTTCACGCTGGCCACGAAGACCTGGTTGACGATGGCGTTGGCGCGGGCCAGGACCAGTTCCTGGGCGCGGTCCGCGGTGGTGGTCATGACCGGGTTGACGATCACCTCGGCACCCATCCACGCCAGGTGGCGGGCGACCTCCGGGAACCAGGCGTCGTAGCAGATCGCGAAGCCGACCCGGCCGGTGCCGGGCAGGTCGGCGACGACGAACCGGTCGCCGGGGTCGTACGGCTCGTAGGGACGCCACGGGAAGACCTTGCGGTACGAGGCCGCGAGCCGGCCCTCGGGGGAGAAGGCCAGGGCGGTGTTGAACAGCTCGCCGCCCTCGCCGCGCTCGCACACGCTGCCCGGCACCAGCCAGATGCCCAGGTCTCCGGCGAGCTCGCCGAGCTGCCCGGACCGGCGCCCGTCGAGCGGTTCGGCCGCGTCCTGGAGCTGCTTCTCGCTCTCGCCGCGAGGGCCCTCGACGCCGCACAGGTGGAGCTCGGGATAGACCACCATGCGGGTGCCCGGGAACCGCCCGACCAGGTCCTCGACCTCCTCGGCGAAGCCGGACAGCGGCGCCGCGGCCGGGCGAGGGGGCGCCTGGGCGAGCGCGACGGGCAAGGGGCGGGACACGACGGGGACCACCTGTTCTTCCTGAACCCGCGACGGCCGGAGCTGGGGGAGCTGCCGAAGCCGGCGGAACGGGCCGGTGGCCGGGGAGCCGCCGCGGTGGCCTCAAATTAGAGCAATATGAGACCTTATTCAATAGTGCTCATTGTGAGATCTTTTCCGGGCTACAGTGGGTCCATGCCTGGACACCGCGAGACGCAGCCGGTCGAGGCCGGCGCATCCGAGGCGGCTCTCCCCGGCCTGACCGCCGCTCCCCTCACCGGTATCCGGCGGCTCTCGGCGCTGGACACGGTCCGCGCCCGCATCGCGCTCGCCATCGATCTGGGTTTGCTGGCCCCCGGGGAACGGCTCCCCGCGACGGACCGGATCGCCGCGGCACTCGGCGTCGGGGAGATCACCGTCCGCCGCGCGCTCGCCTCGCTGCACGGGGAAGGCCTGCTGGAACGCAGGCGGGGCCGCACCGGCGGCACTCTGGTCGCCGAGCGGCCCACGAGGGGGACGGTGGGTGCGGCGCAGGTCTACCGCTCGGCGAGCGCCGACGTGCACCGCCTGATCGACCACCGGCTCGTCCTCGAATGCGGCATCGCGCACCTGGCGGCCACGCACGGGGACCCGGACGCCGTCGATCGCCTCGACCGGCTCGTCGAGGAGATGGACCGGGCGCCGAGCTGGGCCGATTTCCACGGCTGCGACGAGCGGTTCCACCTCGCCGTGGCCGGCGCGGTCGGCGTCCCCTCGGCCGCCGAACCCTACGGCGCCGTCCTGCGCGACCTCTACCGCTACTACCTGCCCTACCCGTTGGACACGCTCCGCGAGTCCAACGACGAGCACCGGGCCCTGGTCGCCGCCATCCGCCGCGGTGACCCGGCGGCCGCGGGCGACATCGCGCGGCGCCATGTCGAGGTGCTGCGCCGGACGATGTTCGTGGGTCTGATGGAGGGCACCTGACGGGGCTCGCGGCCTGGCGGGTGGCGTCCGGCCGGGTTCGTGGGTCTGGTGGTGGACTGCGCCTGACCGGGATCGTGGCCTGGTGGACGGCACCTGACCGAGCCGGTGGGGGCTGACCGAGCCGGTGGGGGCGGCCGGGCAGGCTCGCTCCCCACCGGTCAGGGTTCGATGACGAGCCCGGCCACCCGGCCGTCGCGCAGGGTGAACCGGAAGCGGAGGTCGACGGTGCCGCCGGGGAAGTCGCCTTCGAGGTGGTGCACGGTCACGTAGTGCTCGTCGTCGACCCGCTCGGCCGCGACGAGTTCGCTCGTGTAGGTGTACGCGGACGCGGTGCGGGCCCGCCACGCTCGGATCTCGTCCTTCCCCCGGTAGGTGTGGCCCTCGTCGACGACCACGGCGTCCTCGGTGCAGCAGGCGGCGGTCGCGTCCGGGTCGCGGGTCGCGTGGGCGGCCAGGTAGGCGGTGACCGCCTCGGGCAGCGTGGCGGTGTCGATCGCCTCGGGTCGGTTCGGCGCGTTCATGGTGTGGGTCCTTTCCGTTGCGGGTTCGGCTGTGCGGCCGGGTGTGTGGCCGGGTGTGTGGCCGGTCAGCCGACGGTCGGCACGGTGCCGCCGTCGATGGTGTGCTCGGCGCCGGTGATGGACGCGGCGCGGTCCGAGACGAGGAACGCGACCAGCTCGGCGACCTCCTCGGGTTCGGCGGGGCGGCCGAGCGGGATGCCGCCGAGGGAGTCCATGAGCTGCGCCAGGGCCTCCTCGCGGGAGACCCGGCCGGTGGTGGCGATGCGGCTGACCAGGCCCTCGGCGCCCGCGGTGCGGATGAACCCGGGGGAGACGGTGTTGACGCGGACGCCGTGCGGGCCGAGCTCGTTGGCCAGGCCCTTGCTGTACGTCGTGAGCGCCGCCTTGGCCGCCGCGTAGCCGAGCGTCGCCTCGTACAGCGGCAGGCGGCGCTGGATGGAGGAGACGTGCACCACGGCGCCGCCGCCGGCCTCGATCATGCCGGGAAGCAGCAGCCGGTCGAGGCGCACCGCGGCCAGCAGGTTGAGCTGGAGCTCGGCGTCCCAGCGGTCCTCGCTGAGCGCGGCGAAGCCGCCCGGGGAGGAGTCCGAGCCGCCGAGGGTGTGCACCACGATGTCCACACCTCCGACCCGGCTGCGGACCCGGTCCGCGACGGCCGCGGCGCCGTCCGGGGCGGACAGGTCGGCGGTGACGAACAGGTCCGGATCGGGGTGGCCGGCGGGTATCGCCCGGGCCACCCCGAGCACCGTCGCACCGGCTTCGCGCAGGCGGGCCCCGATGGCGGCTCCGGTGCCCTTGCTGGCACCGGTGACCAGGGCCCGGCGGCCGTCCAGCCGCTCGCTGAGGGTCATGACGCCTGACCCGGCGTAGAGATCGTGTCCATGTGTCCACCGTGGAGTCTCCCGCGGGGAGAGGGTCAAGCGCCCACCAGCACGGGCCCCGCTGGACCCTCCGGAGGGCGGGGTGCAGAGTGGAGGCGTGGTCCGTGGCCTGACGATCGGCGAGTTCGCGCAGCTGACGAAGCTGAGCGTGCGCACCCTGCGGCGCTACCACGAGTCCGGACTGCTGGAGCCCGCCTCCGTCGATCCCGCCACCGGGTACCGCTACTACACCGGCGAGCAGATCCCCACCGCCCAGGTCATCCACCGCCTGCGCCTGCTCGACGTGCCGCTGATCGACGTCCGCAAGATCCTCGCCACCGAGGACGCCGGCGAGAGGGCCGGCCTGATCGGCGGGCACGTGGCGCGGCTGGAGGCCGAGCTGGAGCGCACCCGGGCCACCGTCGCCTCCCTGCGGCAACTGCTGCGCCCCGACACCGGGGAACTCGACGTGCGACTGCGCGCGGTACCCGCCAGGACGGTCGCCGCGGTCGAGGGCGTCGTCGACCACGACGACGTGCTCGACTGGTACACCGACGCCATGGCCGAGCTGGACGCCGCGGTCGCCGGGCACCGGCGGCTCGGCCCGCCGGGCGGGCGCTACGCCAACGAGCTGTTCACGGGCGGGCGGGGAGCCGTGCTGGTCCACCGGCCCGTCGCCGACCCTCCGGCCCGCGGACGGGTCGGGCCCGTGGACCTGCCGGCCGTCGAACTCGCGGTCACCGTCCACCGCGGGCCGCACGACGACATCGACGTCACCTACGGCCGGCTCGGCGCCTGGGTCGTGGAGCAGGCGCTCGCCGTGGACGGCCCCGTTCACGAGACCTACCTCGTGGCCCCCCGCGACGACCCGGACCCGGCCGCGTGGCGCACCGAGATCGGCTGGCCCGTCTTCCGCCTCGCCCCGGGGTGACGTTCGCGCGGCGCCCCGGGCCCCGCGAGCCCGCATGATCCGGACGAGGGGCTGGAGATGACCTAGAGCTCGGGGAGCGAGATGAGCGGGCTCTCGGCGGCGTCCAGGGGCTGTTCGGTCCAGATGGTCTTGCCCTGGCTGGTGTAGCGGGCGCCCCAGCGGGTGGTGCACTGGGCGACGATGAAGAGTCCCCGGCCGCCCTCGTCCGTGGCCTCGGCCCGGATCAGCCGTGGTTGGGTGTTGCTGGGGTCGCTGACCTCGCAGATGAGGACCTGGTCGCGCAGGAGGCGGACGCGGATGGGGGCCCAGGCGTAGCGGACGGCGTTGGTGACGAGCTCGCTGACGACCAGTTCGGTGGTGAAGACCAGGTGGGTGAGGTCCCAGGCCTCCAGCTGCCCGATGACGGCGGTCCGGGCCTCGGCGACCGAGCCGGCCTCGGCGGGGAACTCCCAGACGGCGACGGAGCCGGGGTCGACGGCGTTGACCCTGGCCAGCAGGACGGCGATGTCGTCACGGGGCTCGGAGCGGACGGCGCCGGCGAGCAGGTCGTCGCCCATCGCCTCCAGCGAGCGCCCCTCCCGGTACAGCTCCGCGAGGCGCCGTTCCACGCTCCGCTGCCCGTCTCCGTTGGCGTAGGGGTCGAGTTCGAGGAGTCCGTCGGTGAAGAGGGCGAGGATGCCGCCGGGTTCGAGGGTGAGGGTGGTGGATTCGTAGGGCATGCCGCCGACGCCGAGGGGTGGTCCTGGTGGGACGTCGAGTTGTTCGGTGGTGCCGTCGGGTCGTACGAACAGGGGTGCGGGTTGTCCTGCGCTGGCGAAGGTGCATTGGCGGGTGGTGGGGTCGTAGACGGCGTAGAGGCAGGTGGCGCCGCTGGTGTCGCTGCGGTTGGTGGGTGTTTCGGCGGCGAGTCGTTGGACGAGGTCTTCCATGTGGCCGAGGACTTCGGCGGGGTCGAGTTCGAGGATGGCGAAGTTCTGTACGGAGGTGCGCAGGCGGCCCATGCCGGCGGCGGCGGGCAGGCCGTGGCCGACGACGTCGCCGACGACGAAGGCGACGCGCAGCGAGGGCAGTTCGATGACGTCGAACCAGTCCCCGCCGACACCCGTGCCGCCACCTGCCGGTGCGTAGGCCCCCACCGTGTGCGCCGCCGTCACATCGGTGACCGCCCGCGGCAGCAGCCGCTCCTGGAGGCCGACCGCGGCCCGGTGCTCGTAGGCGTACCGGCGGGCGTTGTCGATGCCGAGGGCCGCACGGGAGGCGATCTCGCCGAGGAGCCGTGACTCCTTGTCGCCGAACGCGGGCGAGTCCGCGGTCCGCCAGGCGGTGACGGCGCCGAGCATCAGCCCCCGCGCGAACAGCGGCGACACCAGCACCTGTTGCGCGTCCTCGGGCACCAGCAGCCGCACCAGCTCTTCGTCCCCCAGCAGGTTGCCGATGATCTCCTGCCTGCTCAGCAGGACGGGACGGTCCCGGAAGATGTCCCGGACCTGAGGGGTGTCCGGCAGGGCGGGGAACGTCTCCCCGACGCCCAGCATCGCCTCGGGCCATGGGCCGTGCGTGGCGATGGCGGCGCGTACCAGGGGGGCGTCCTCGCCGGGGAAGGGGGAGGCGAGCTCGTCCCCGGCGAGCACCGGCCGGGTGATGTCGACGCTCGCCATGTCGGCGATCTCGTTGACGACGTCGGCGAGCGCCTGGGCGGTGCGGCGGACGTCCAGCGAGAAGCCGATCCGGGTCGCCGCGCTGTGCAGCAGCTCCCGCTGCTGGCGGATCCGCTCCTGCTCGGTGACGTCCTCCACGATGACGACGACCCCGGACGGCTCACCCCGTGCGTCCTCCATGCGGAACGAGGACACCGAGACCGTGCGATCCCGCGGCGGGGTCTCCCCGGAGCGCCACCGGTGCTGCCGCGAGATCTTGGGCACCCCGGTCGTGAGCACGTTCCTCAGGGTCGCCTCCACCTCGGCCACGTCCCGGACCCACCCGACGTCGGCGACCCGGTCGCCCGGCCGCATGTCCGGGACACCGAACATCCCCGAGGTGATGTTGGAGCGTCCGAGGGTGAGGTCCGGCCTGCGCAGGAAGACGCCGATCTGGTGCTGGCCGAGCAGCGCGCGCAGCAGCGCCACCCCCCGTCCCCACTCGACGGCCGTCTCGGCCGGAACGAAGGTGATCACCTGGGCGCCCGCCGTGCCCTCGGTGGCCGCCACCCGGAAGGCGACGTCCACGCCCGTGCCGTCCGCGTGCCGCAGCGCGGCCCGCCCGTGGCCCGGCCGGGGCACCGGCGCCCCGTCATCCGGGCCCCATCGCGCGCCGTCCGCGAGCAACTCGCTCACCGGACGGCCGGTCACCTCGCCGGGCGGCCGTCCGAGCAGCCGCGCGGCCTCGCGGGAGCAGCCCACGACCGTCCCCGTGCCGTCCACGAGGACCGTGGCGAGCGCGGGGAGGCAGAACCCCTGGTCGTCCGGCCGTCCCGCGGGCGCGTTCATCACCCACTCCTGTGGTGGACATACGGCATACTTCTGAACAATTCTATATCGCGCAAAATCAACATTTGCCGATAAAGCGACATCGGACGCGAGCGTTCAGCCGGCACCGCACCGTAACCGCGCCCCGACCGGGGGTACTGCGGGGCCACCACGGTGGCGTGGGCAGCCGGGCTCGCCCCGCTCGGCCTGCCGGCCGCCTCGGCCCGGGCCGCTTCCGCGGCGGTGCCCCTGCCGATCACCGGGTACGGGTACCGCCCCGCGCGCTGGGCTGCCCCGGCCTGTCGGCACCCCGTTCCCCGGGGCGCTGGAAATCCACTCCGCGATCGGCTCAACGGGTGGAATCACGGCGGAGCGGACCGGCGCGCGACGGCACACCGCAAATCGGCTCCTCATCATGGGGGCGTCGCCCGGGGGCGCGGAAAGAGCCGGAGAAGATGGATCTCGGACGAAGGCGGTTTCTCATGGCCGGCGCCGCTTCAGGCGCGGCCGTGCTGCTTCCCCAGGGCGCCGAGCAGGCACGGGCCTTCGCGCCGCCGCGGGTCCGTACGCGGTCCGCGGACGCCGCGGTGCCGACGACCCCGGCCCTGAGGAAGTACGTCGATCCGCTGCCCAGGCTGAAGACGGCCATCCCGGATCCGTCCGTGTATCCGGGTGCCGACTACTACGAGATGACGATGCTCCAGCGGACGTGGCGGTTCCACCGGGATCTCGGGCCGGCCACCGTGTGGGGTTACTGGACGAGGAACCCCCACGACCCCCGCGAGCCGACCGGCATGGGGTATCTCGGGCCGACCATCGTCGCGACGAAGGACCATCCCTCCGTCGTCAAATACCGCACCGAGCTGCCGACCACCCATCTGTTCCAGCCCGTGGTCGACCTGATCCGCGCGGGGGACCCCCAGCTCACCCCGCCGCCCTACAACGGCATGACGGAGCTTCCCGAGGGTGTGGACGTGTTCAACGTCGTGCACAGCACGGCGGCTTCACACCGCCGCAGTCCGACGGTCTGCCCATGCACTGGTTCAGCCCTTAGGGGTCCTTGCACTATGAGCGTCCGATCAGGTCGCGTGGTCTGGTGCCGTGCATCGCAAGGCGCCGGAGAGTCCTTGATGGGGGTCCCCCCGCTCGCGCGAAGCCGAGAGTGGGGGAGGAGCTACCAGGGCTTTTCGGCAACGCGGCGAGGTGCGGTGCCGGGCCGCGCGAGCCGGGCGGGCATAGTGCAAGGACCCCTTAGGGCGTCCACGGCCCGGACTACGCCACGCTGGACCCGGGGCGCGTCAGGCCGAACGAGGCGATCTACGCCTACACCAACCACGAGAACTCCGCCATGCTGTGGTACCACGACCACGCCATGGCGATCACCAGCCTCAACGTCTACGCGGGGCTGGCCGGTGCCTGCCTCATCCGCGACCCCGCCGACAGGCGGCTCGGGCTGCCGGAGGGCGAGTTCGAGGTTCCGCTCGTCCTCCAGGACCGGACGTTCAACGCGGACGGGTCGCTCGCCTACACCATGACCGAGGTCGACGGCGCGGACACCGCCGTCGTCAACGGAAAGGCGTACCCCCTCCTCGCCGTCCAGCCGCGGCGCTACCGGCTGCGTATCCTCAACGGCTCCAACGAGCGGTTCTGGCGGCTGCGGTTCAAGGCCGGGGCCACGACCCTGCCGTTCTGGGTGATCGGCACGGACGGCGGCTACCGCACTCCGGTGCGGTTGGAGAGCATCCTGACCTCGCCGGCCGAGCGGTTCGACGTGATCGTCGACTTCGGCCAGGTCCCCCTGGGCACGAACGTCACCCTCCAGAACTTCGACGCCCCGGTCCACTACCCCGACGGCACCGGTCCGGAGATCCCGGAGATCATGCGGTTCCAGGTGACCGAGCGGCTGTCGGGAGCGGACAGGTCGACGCCGCCCGCGGCACTCCGGCTGCCGGCGGTCGTACCGATCGTGCCGACGCCGCGGACGCGCCGGCGGGAGTTCGTCGTCCACCAGAAGGTGGTCAACGAGACCATCACCCTCAACGGGCTGCTCTTCATGGCTCCGAACGAGGATGTCATCGAGAACGGCTCCACCGAGATCTGGGAGTACATCGACCTCCAGCACGAGGGCCACCCGATGCACGTCCACCTGATCAACTTCCAGGTGGTGAACAGGCAGTCGCTCGACGCGACCGCCTACCAGGCGGACTACGAGACATGGCTCGCGGGCGGCCGGAAGCCGGCGGACAGGCCCGTGCTGGAGAAGTACCTCAGCGGTGCGCCCACGTCACCGGACCCGGACGAGGACTTGGCCTACAAGGACACGGTCAAGATCTACCCGGCGACGGTGACCAGGATCATCATGACGTTCGACGTGCCGGGCACCATCGCGTCCATCCCGGGCAGCGGCACCGAGCTGCCGGCGACGTACGTCCACCACTGCCACATCCTCGAACACGAGGACAACGACCTGATGAGGCCGTGGACGATCGTCGGCAACGGTGCCGAGGGCGCCGGCGGCGGCAGCCGCTGACGGCGGGCTGGCGTTCGGGCACCTGCTCGGCTTCGAGGGGACGGATCCCGGTCTCGGCCTGCTCTCCCTCGTCTTCCTGGTCGCCCTCGGCGTCGACTACGGCATCTTCCCGATGCACCGCATGCGCGTGGAGTCCCTGACGGGCGCCGAGCCGCGGCGGGCGGCGCTCAGGGCGCCGCGGACCACCGGCGGGTGCGGCAGCGTGATCTCTTTCCGGAACTCGGACGCGTTCCCGTGGTGACGCGGTGCTGCGCCGCGACACGGCCGCACGGCAGCACAGCCGTATGGCCGCGCGGTCGAGGATGTCAGGGCGCCGACAACCGCGGGCAGTAGACGTTCTCCTCGGTCTCGCAGTCGTGCACGGTGCCGTCCGCGTTGGCGACCAGTTCCTGTTGGGGATGGTCCGGGACCGCGGGGGTGAAGAACGGCTTCTTGCCGTCTTTGATGACGCTTTTGTACGTCCCCTTGGAATCGCTGTACGTCGCGTCTATCACCCATTGGCAGTCCTGGTCCCTGATGGCGGCCTCTATCCGCAGCGCACCAGGGGTCGTGTTCTTGCCCAGATTGATCGTGTGGTCCTTGAAGTAGGGGCGGTCGCCGTCGATCACGAGAGGGGAGGCACTGTCCTTGTTGAGGTCGAAGAAGACGCCGTCGCGGGGGCCTCCACCCTCCGACACGGCGTACACGACGGCTTTCGCCGCGGCGGGCCGGCAGTGGACCTTCCTCGCGTGCATGTCGACGATGGAGAGCTGGCTCTCCCGGTCGCTGTAGATGTCGACGTACACCGTGTTCTCCGCCCCGCTGTACACCTTCGCCCTTCCTCGCCAGGACTCGTCCACGATATGGACGTCCGGTCCGTGGAGGAGAGCGTCTGCCCGCTGCCAGGCCCGCGGGTCCTGCCTGTGGGTGAAGCCGGTGGTGATGGTCTTCTTCTGGGCCTCACTCAGGGTGTGGTCGTAGAGGTAGATGCTGTCGATGGGCATGTCCTGCTCGTACCGGACCCTCGCCGTGAACGGCGGTTCCTTCTGGTCGATGGAGTGCTGAACGGACGCCTCGTGCCGGGCGGTCCAGGGAAGGCTGATGTAGTCCGTCGCGATTCCGTACACCGTCGCGCACACCGCGGCCACCGCGATCCATCCGAAGCGGACTCCGACGCGCTTCCATCTCTCCCTGCGGGGCAACCCTTCCGCACCCGGTGCGATCTCGCTCGTCACGAGGTCCCCGAGGGAGGCGGGCGTGGATCCGGGGCCCGGCCCGGACGGGGGAGTGGACGGCGCCGCGCTGCTCCCCGACTCCGCGGCGGGCGTCGGCGGTGGGCTCGTCGGCGGTGGGTTCTCGGAAGGGTCCGCTTCCGGCATCTTCGCCCTCCTCGGACGTGGTGCGACGACATCGCGCAGGTTCGCAGAAGCGCAGGGCCGGTCCAAGGGCGTTATGCGTCAAAGGAGCGGGTGCGGGGGTCCGGGGGTGCGGGGGTAGCGGGTGCCGGTGTCCGCCGGGGTCGCCCATGTGCAGGTGGTTGCCGTGCGTTGGCGCGCCCGGTGCCTCGTCCGCCTCGGCGATCTCACCGTCGTCCCGCCCGTCTAGGCTCGGA
This sequence comes from Streptomyces sp. TS71-3, assembly GCF_018327685.1. Lineage (NCBI taxonomy): Bacteria > Bacillati > Actinomycetota > Actinomycetes > Kitasatosporales > Streptomycetaceae > Streptomyces > Streptomyces sp. TS71-3. Next base: position 1,331,509 of record NZ_BNEL01000001.1, read on the forward strand.
CGAGCGGTGGCCGTCGGCCTGGCGGAAAGGCGGGAAAGCGTGCGCGGGTGGGACAGGGCGCTGGACGCGGCGGGGATCCACGACCCCGGGCTGCGCGGTGACTACGGCCGGCAGCGGGAGCAGGTCGTGCGGTACAAGCGGGAGGTCGTGCTGGCCGCCGGGCTGCTGCTGCCGGAGCGGCTGGTCCCGCACGTGATCGCCGCCGTCGCCTTCATGCACCGCACGGACACGCTGCTCGACAGCGGCCCGGTCGAGGGGCGCGCGGCCGCCTACGAGCAGTGGGGCGAGGAGGTCGCGCGGGGTCTGGGCGCCGGGGAGTCCGACCACCCCGAACTGCGCGCGCTTCTCGCCACCGTCTCCGCGCACCCCGTCCTGCGCGACCGGGTGGTGGACTACCTTGCCGCGGCCGGCGCGGACCTCGACTTCACCGGGTTCCAGGCCGAGGCCGACTACCAGAGCTACGTGGACGGCTACTCGCTGCCCGCCTTCATGGTCGTGACCACCCTGCTCGGTCCCGACGGCGACCAGAGCGCCTACCGCGCCGCCTGCCGCACGTACATCGAGGCCGGCCAGCGGCTCGACTTCGTCAACGACCTCGCCGAGGACCTGGCGGGCGGCCGGCTGACGATTCCCGAGCAGGTCCTGAAGCAGCACGACGTCACCCGCGCCGACCTGGAGCAGGCCCGCGACCTCCCAGGAGTCCGGGCGCTGATCGCCGGCCTGCTCGACCGGACCGACCGCGCCCTCGCCGACGCGCGGGCGCTGGTCGACCTGGTGCCGGCCGCGAACCGGCCCATGGTCCGGTTCATGATCCGCGTGGACGAGCTCACCAGCGCGGCCGCCCGCGCCGACATGCCCGCACTGCTCCACCGTTCCGCGAGCCCCTCGAAGTTCGCGGCTCTACGGGCCCTGGGCGGCGAGTACGTCCGCTCTCGCCCGCTCCGCGGCTGACCGGGCGCTGTGCCGACCGGTCCCGCCGGCGGGCGGGGGCCCGCCGGCCGGACCGGTGCGGGTTTGCCCACAGGCCGCAGGCGCCAGCGTGAGGCGATCACCGCGAGCACGATCGTCGCCTCCGTCATGCCCCGTCCCGTGGCGGGGTCGCCGGCAGCCATGATGTGGGAGAGCAGGTCGTCCGGTGGGGTGTCGAGACCGCGGTAGTACCCGACGATCTCGTCCATGGCCCCGGCAAGGGCTCGCTCGGAGCGCCGGTAACGGAGGTTTCCGGGGAACGGCAGCCGGTGCACCCAGGGCAGCGGTACGACGGTGCGCTTGAAGAGCCCCCGCACCAGCTCGGGGATCGCCCCGGCCATCGCGGCGACCGACGTACCGTGCGGGTCGACGGTGACGAGGGTGCGGCACGCCACGCGGATCGTCGTCCGCAGCATCTCGGCGTCGAGGGCCACCGCCCCGCCCGGACGCCGGCTGCCCGCAGTCTCGGCGGCGCACCGGGCCATGATGGGCGCGTCCATGTCCAAGCGGGTGCGCTGGAAGGCCACCTGCCGCCCCGAAGAGACCGCGCACGCATCTAGGCCATACCGACTAGTCGGTACTAGCCTCTGGTAACCCCGACACGGCCACGGCGCGCATGCGCCCCCGTTCGGCCTGTTCTCGGGTTCCTTGAGGAGGCAGCATGCCCGCTCATCCGCCCCCGGCCGCCGGCACAGACCCGCGCTCCGTCCCCGCGGCCGACGCGCGGGGAGCCGTCTCCTGGCTCTGGCGCAGGGACCTGCAGCACTACCCCGGCGCGGGCCGCCGGTACGCGTACCTCGCGATCGTGGTGGTGACCACGGTCGTCCTGTACTACGAGCTCTACGTCCAGTACGCGGTGGCCACGTCCGTGATCACCCACTTCCACATGAGCTACACCTACTTCGTGTGGGTGTCCGTGATCGGCAACGCGGTGGGCGCCTTCACCTCGCTCGCCGCCGGGCTCGCCGACCGGTGGGGGCGGGCCAACCTGGTCGTCTGGGGTCTGCTGATCGCCGGCCTGCTGCTGCTCGTGGGGATGCCGGACGCGCCCGACAAGACGGCCTATCTCCTGCTGTTCACCGCGGTCGGGTTCGTCGAGGGCGTCGTGCTGGTCGCCACGCCCGCGCTCATCCGCGACTTCTCGCCGCAGCTCGGGCGGGCGACGGCCATGGGGTACTGGACCATGGGGCCGGTGCTCGGCAGCCTCGTGGTCACGCTCGTGACCAGCAGCACCCTCTCGTCCTCGACCTGGCAGGACGAGCTGCGCTACTCCGGGATCGCCGGGCTGATCGTGTTCGTCGTCGCGCTGTTCGGGCTGCGCGAGCTGACGCCCGGCCTCCGCGACCAGATCATGGTCAGCCTGGACGACCGGCGGCTCGTGGAGGCGCGCGCCCGGCAGGCCGCCGGCGCCGAGCGCCCGACGGGCGGGCTGTGGCGGCAGATGATGCGGCTGGACGTGGTCGGATCGGCCATCGCCATCAGCGTGTTCCTGCTCCTCTACTTCTCCGCGGTGGGGAACTTCGTCGTCTACTTCTCCGCCAACTTCGGCTACAGCCAGCAGCGCACCAACGCGCTCGCCAACTGGTACTGGGGATCCAACGCCATCGCCCTCGTCGTCGCGGGGCTGATCTCCGACCGCCTGCGCGTGCGCAAACCGTTCATGCTGGTCGGCGCCATCGGATCGATCGCGGCCACGTCGACGTTCGCCGTCCTCGCGACCCACCACGGTACCGGCTACTACACCTTCGCCTGGCTCTTCGTGGCCATCGGGGCGCTCTCGGGCGTCACCTACGCGCCGTGGATGGCGAGTTTCACGGAGACCGTCGAGAAGCGGAACCCGGCGGCCACCGCCACCGGACTCGCCGTCTGGGGCTGGATCATCCGGATCGTCGTGGCCGTCTCCAGCGCCTGCGTCCCGCTGGTCGTCACCTCCGCGTCCCCGCTGGTGGAGCACGGGACCCAGGTCGCCGAGGCCCAGAAGGAGGCGGGACCCGCGCTGGCGGTCGTCCAGGCCCACCAGGATCTCTTCGACCAGCTGGGCAAGTACCCGCCGAACGCGGTGCCGTCCGACCTGGCCGCACGCGCCGCGCGCGAGGTGGGGCCGGACCGCCTCGCCCTCGTGCGGAAGGCCCAGCCACAGCTGAAGATCCTCCAGGAGTACGGCCCCGAGGTGCTGAAGGCCGGCGAGGACGGGCCGGGGCAGTGGCAGACCTGGTGGTGGGTCACCGCGGCGGGCCAGGTGGTGTTCGTCCCGTTCATCTTCGTGATGGTCGGGCGGTGGAGCCCCGGCAAGGCCAAGGAGGACGAGTTGCGGCACCGCCGCACGGTCGACGACGAGGTGCTGGCCCTCGCGGCCGAGGAGGGGTGACGTCCGCTTCGGCCGCCGGCTGGTGAGGGTGGCGTCCGGTTTCGGCCGCCAGCCGGTGAGGATGGCGCCCGCTGCGGCGACGAGCCGGTGAGGGCGGCGCCCGCTTGGGCGGCGCCTGCTTCGGCCGTGGGTCGTCCCGGGGGCTGCCGGCTCCACGCCCGACATTTGTCCAAGACCCGCGGCCGAGGGCCCCCGCACCATTCAGGCATGACGGAAAACGACGCCCCGCACGCGCAGGGGATGCACGTGGTGCACGACGGTCCGCGGCAGGCACCGCCGCTTCTGCTCATCCACGGGTCGGGGGCCTCGGGCAGCACCTGGGGCCCGGTGGTCCCCGCACTCGCCGCCCGCCACCACGTCATCCGGGTCGACCTGCCGGGGTGCGGGCAGTCCCCGCCCGCCCGGTCCTACGACGTGCCCGCGCAGGCGGACCGGACGGCGGCGCTCCTCGACCACCTCGGGCTGCGCCACGTCGCCGTGGCCGGGCACTCCAGCGGCGGCTACGTCGCCACCGCGCTCGCCGAACGGCGCCCCGGCCTGGTGGCGTCGCTCGCGCTGGTCAGCAGCGGGCCGAGTCCCGGCGCGCTGCTGCCGCAGCCGCTCATCCACCGCGTACTGCTGGCCCCGCCCTTCGGCCCGCTCGTCTGGCCGGCGCGTTCGGACGCGATGGTCCGCGGCGGGATCAGGGCGACGGCCGCCCGCCCGGTGGACATCCCGGACGACATGGTCGCCGACATGCGGGACATCACGTACCGGTCGCTCAGGACCGTGCTGAGCCGGAACTCCGCGTACCTCGCCGAACGGAGCCTGCCCGAGCGCCTGGCCGCCCTCGGCGTCCCGCTGCTGGTGGTCTTCGGCGCCGCCGACCCCCGATGGGATCCGCAGTCGGCGCACCGGTACGAGGCGGTGCCTGGCGCGCGGGTCGAGTTCCTGCCGGGCGTGGGGCACCTGCCGATGCTGGAAGCGCCCGAGAGGACCGCCGAACTGCTGCTGGGCTTCACGGCGACGGGCCGCTGAGGGGCCGCCATGGTCCCCTCGACCTACACTGGCCAGGTGCTGTCGAGCGGGGCACCACCCGACTGGGCGCTGGTGGACATCGCCGTCCCGGGCCCGTCATGCCGGCTGCCGGGCATCACCATGGCCGGGTTCCGCCAGCGCACCCCCGCACCCGTGGACATCGCCATGGTCGCGCACCCCTCCGTCACCCTCCTCGTGGACCTGAGCGGGACAGAGGGCATCCTCTACGACGTCCACGGCCGGTGCGAGCGCGGCAGCGTCGTCGCCGGGCTCGTCCCCGGCGATCTCCGGGCGTCCGGCTGGGGAGCCGGCGACTGCCTCCAGATCCGGCTGGAACCGGTGGTGGCGGGCGCGGTGTTCGGCGCTTCGTGGGAGCTCAGCGGCGCGGTGGTGCCCTTCGCGGAGGTGTGGGGCCGCGACGCGGGGCGGGTCGAGGACGAGCTGCGTCGCGCCGCGTCGTGGGACGCGCGGTTCGCCATCGCGGTGGACCTCCTCGGCCGGCGGCTGGCCGCCCGCCCGCCCGTCGATCCGGAGGTCGCGCACGCCTGGCGGCGGATGGGCGCCGGCCGGGGGCGGGTGCGGGTCGAGCGCCTTGCGGACGAGGTCGGATGGAGCCGGGGGCGCCTGTGGTCCCGGTTCCGGTCCCAGCTCGGCATCACGCCCAAGCGCGCCGCCCGGCTGGTGCGGTTCGACCACGCCGCGCGCCTTCTGGTGGCGGGTCACGCCGCGGCGGGCGTCGCCGCCGCGAGCGGCTACGCCGACCAGTCCCACCTCCACCGCGAGGTCCGGGCGTTCACCGGACTCACCCCCGCGGCCGTGGCCGCAGCGCCGTGGCTCGCGATCGACGACGTGGCGTGGCCGGACTCCTCCCCGGCGCGGAGGCCGGGGGCGGGCGGCGGGGGTTTCCCCGGGCTCCTCTGACGCCCCCGGTTCCTGCGTTTCCGAAGCCCGTTTCCGAAGCCCGTTCCCGAAGCCCGTTCCCGAGTCCCGTTTCCGATGGCGTCTGCGATGCCGTTTCTGATGCGCCGTCAATTCTCTGTACGGAGCTGTGTGGTGCGAGTGGTAGGTTCGCGACGCGCCGGTGGAATATGCCGCCGATCCGATTCTCCACACCGCGGCAGAGTGGCTAGCATGTGCCCTCTACCGGTCGGAGGATGATCGTCCGATTGGCGGCTCTTCCTGACCCGCGGCCGTCGTGTGTGGTCGCCCCGTCCTCCTGCTCTCACGGACCGAGGAACTGCGGAATGCCAGTGCCTGCACCGCCCAGCCAGCCCCGATCGGCGAGGGTGCCGCATACCTCGCAGGCCGCGCCCCTGACCCTGCTGGTGGTGAGCGCCGCGGCCGCCGGTGCGGCGATCGTCTGGGCGCCCTCCGGCGCCCTCGCCTGGACGCTGACCGTGGCGGTGGTCTCCTGGGTGTGCGTGGCTGTCGCCGTCGTCGCCGTCCACCGGTCCCTCCGCCGGACCCGTCGCACGGCAGCCGCCCAGGATTCGGCCGCCGACGGCCTCAGGGCGCAGGCGTCGAGGTGGTCGGCTCAGACCGCGCACCTGCTCAACGTGACGCTGCCCTCCCTGACCAAGCGGTTGCGGGACGGCACGAGCGCCGCCGACGCGCTGGGCAGCGCGCAGATGCCGTCCGACCCGCAACTGCGGCAGCTCGCGGGCGCCTTCGCCGCCGCCGTCGAGGAGGGCGCCCAGCACGAGGCCGCCCTGGACAGCGAGCGCCGGCAGGCCCAGCAGGAGCTGAAGCAGGCCGTGACCGAGCTGGAGCGGCTCACGCGGGAGACACTGCCCGCCGCGGTCGCCCTGCTGCGCGAGGGCCAGTCCGCCGACCGGGTGCTCGCCGGACTCGACCTGCCCGAACTGGGCGTGGCCCGGGTCCCGTTCGAGTCCTTCGTCCGCGAACTCGCCCGCAGCGAGCGCCGTGCCGCCGCGGCCCAGGCCGCCTCCGCCAAGGCGCTGAGCCGCGTCCAGGCCAAGGCCGTCAGCATGCTCGCCGACCTGCGGGGGATGCAGGACCGGCACGGCGAGGAGGTCTTCGGCGACCTGCTGAGGCTGGACCACAGCACGTCCCAGCTCGGCCTGATGACCGACCGGCTGGCGCTGCTCATGGGCGGCCGCTCCAGCCGCGCCTGGAACAAGCCGATCGTGATGGAGAGCATCCTGCGCGGCGCCGTCGGCCGCATCGCCGCGTACCAGAGGGTGCGCCTGCACTGCTCCACCACGGCCGCGATCTCCGGCTTCGCCGCCGAGGACGTCATGCACCTGCTCGCCGAGCTGATGGACAACGCCGCGAACTTCTCGCCGCCCATCGACGAGGTGCACGCCTACGTCGAGGAGCGCAGCGCCGGCGTCGTCGTCACCATCGAGGACAGCGGCCTGAAGATGGCCGACGCGGCGATGCGCCACGCGGAGGAGGCGGTGGCCGGCCGCATGACCGACCTCGCCTCGTTGCAGAGCACCCGGCTCGGCCTCGCCGTGGTCGGGCGGCTCGCGGTGAAGTACGGCATCAGCGTCAACTACCGCCCCTCGTCACGCGGCGGCACCGGTGTCGTCGTCCTGCTGCCCCAGCAACTGCTCGCCCAGCAGCGCGACCCGGCGCCGCGCGAGGTGCCCCGCCGCAGGGCCGCCGCCGTGGCCGCGCACACGCCGGGCCCCGCCGCGCCGCCCGACCCGGAGCCCCGGGCCGCCGACCGCCCCGCCGCCGCGGAGCGGCCCGCCGCCCGGCCGGAGCCAACGGAGCACGGACGGTTCCGGCACCCCGATGACCCCACGCTGAACGGCCTGCCCCTGCGCACCCCCGGCCGCACCATGGCCGAGGCGGAACGGGACCGCGAGCAGCGCCGGTCCGCGCCACAGGAGGCGGCGGAGAGCACCACACCTGAGCAGCGCCCGGCACGCGACGCGGGGGCCCGGTTCGGTGCCTTCCACCGGGGGCGGCAGTCCGGCGGCGGCACGGCGGCCGTACCGGATGACCGGTCCGCATCCGGTGCCGGGTCCGTATCCGACGGCGGGTCCGCGTCCGACGGCGGGGCGGAGGACGCGCCCGCGACCGGCGCCCGGTCCGGAGCAGAGGCCGTGCCCGCACCCGGCACCGTGTCCGAACCCGACGCCCGGACGGAGTCCGAGTCCGAGCCGCCGACCACCCCGTAGCCCCACGTCTCCCAGACCCCCACGTCTCCCTGGCCCCCGCATCCCCCACGCCCCCCACGTCCCCCACGTCCCGCACATCCCCCCAAGTCCTTCCCGTTCGGCGCCCGGGGCCCCGGCGCCCACTTCCCCGCTCGAAACGTGAGATTGGAGGAACGGGCCGGTGACCGGTCAGCCGCGCGCCACCGTCCCATCACCCACCATGCAGACCACCGACAACAGCCTCACCTGGCTCCTTGAGAGCCTTCTGGAGCGCACCCCCGGCACCCGGCACGCCCTCACGCTCTCCCGGGACGGCCTGAAGCTGTGCTGGACCGAGAACCTGACCGGGGACCAGGCGGACCAGCTCGCGGCGATCTGTTCCGGCATCCAGGCCCTCGCCCAGGGCGCGTCCGTGGAGTTCGGAGACGGCACCGGTGGCGTCCGGCACTCCATGACCGAGTTCCACGGGGGCCTGCTGTTCATCGTGGAGGCCGGTGACGGAGCGCATCTCGCGGTCATCGCCGAGGAGGACGCCGACCCCGGCGTGGTGGGCCACCAGATGTCGGAGCTGGTCGAGCAGATCGGCGAGCACCTGCGGGCCGACCCGCGGGCGCCCGTCCCGGGAAGTGTCTCCTCGTGACACGTAAGCCCGTCGACATCGGCGACCCGGACCGGCTCTACACGGTCACGGGCGGGCGGAGCCGCGCCGACGAGTTCTTCGACCTGGTCACCCTCATCGTCAGCGAATGCCAGCCCACGGCCGGGATGCAGTCCGAGCACGCCAGGATCCTGGAGATCTGCCGGCACCCCACGGCCGTGGTCGAGATCGCCGCGGAGCTGAGGCTGCCGATCACGGTGGTGCGGATCCTCCTCGGCGACCTGCTCGACACGGGCCGCATCACCGCCCGCCACCCGCGCGCGGCGCGGTCCGTCGCCTCGCTCCCCGACTCCGCCCTTCTCAAGGAGGTGCTCCATGGACTCCGCAACCTCTGAGCTGCCCTCCCACCGCACGCCACTGACCGCCGCGGCGGAGACCGGCCTGAAGATCGTCATCGTGGGCGGATTCGGCGTCGGCAAGACGACCCTGGTCCGGTCGGTGAGCGAGATCAGGCCGCTGAACACCGAGGAGGTGATGACGCAGGCCGGCGTCGGCGTCGACGAGAACAGAGCGGTGACGGCGAAGTCGACCACGACGGTCGCCTTCGACTTCGGGCGGATCAGCCTCAACGAGCGCACGGTGCTGTACCTGTTCGGGGCGCCGGGCCAGGAGCGCTTCTGGTTCCTCTGGGACAGCCTGTTCTCCGGCACGCTGGGCGCCGTCGTGCTCCTGGACACGCGCCGGATGGACGAGTCCTGGTACGCGATCGACCGTCTGGAGCACCACCGCACCCCGTTCGTGGTGGCCGTCAACCGCTTCGACGACGACACCACCCGGTACTCCCTGGACGAGATACGCAAGGCGCTCGCGCTGCCCGAACACGTGCCGCTGATCGACTGCGACGCGCGGGTCAGGCAGTCCGGCAAGGACGTGCTGATCACCCTCGTGGACCACCTGTACGAACTGGCCCTGGCCCAGGAGGCGACACCGTGACCGACATCGGACCCTCTTCCGCGCACCCGGCACCCCCGGGCTGCCCCGCCCACGACGGCGCGGTGCGCCTGGGCGGTCTGGAGTACCAGCAGACCCCGGCGGAGCTCTACCGCGCGCTGCGCCGCGAGCACGGCGCGGTCGCCCCGGTGCTGCTCGACGGGGACGTCCCCGCCTGGCTGGTGCTGGGCTACTCCGAGGTCACGTACGTGACCGGGCACGACGAGCTGTTCGCGCGGGACTCCCGGCGCTGGAACCAGTGGGAGAACATCCCGGAGGACTGGCCGCTGCTGCCGTTCGTCGGATACCAGCCGTCGGTGCTGTTCACCGAGGGCGAGGAGCACCGGCGGCGGGCCGGGGTGATCACTCAGGCGCTGGAGGGCGTCGACCAGTTCGAACTGGCCCGTGACTGCCGGCTGATCGCCGGCGAGCTGATCGCCGAGTTCGCGGGCAGCGGCCGGGCCGAGCTGATGGGCAGCTACGCGCACGCCCTGCCGATGCGGGCCGTGGTGCAGATGTGCGGGATGCCGACCTCGGGCGAGGACACCGCGCAGCTCGTCGACGACCTGCGGATCTCGCTGGACGCGGCCGAGGGCGACGACCCGGTGGCGGCGTACGGGCGCGTGGGCGAGCGGCTGCGGCAGCTGGTCAAGGACAAGAGGGTCAGCCCTGGCCCGGACGTCACCTCGCGCATGCTGCTGGACTCCGCGGACCTCACGGACGAGGAGATCGTCCAGGACCTGATCTCGGTGATCGCCGCGGCGCAGCAGCCGACGGCGAACTGGATCTGCAACACGCTGCGGCTGCTGCTCACGGACGAGCGGTTCGCCGTGAACGTGTCCGGCGGCCGGCTCAGCGTGGGCGAGGCGCTCAACGAGGTGCTGTGGCTGGACACCCCGACGCAGAACTTCATCGGGCGCTGGGCCGTGCGGGACACCCAGCTGGGCGGGCGTCAGATCAGGGCGGGCGACTGCCTGGTGCTCGGGCTGGCCGCGGCCAACACCGATCCGGGCATCTGGCCGGACGCGCACGTGGGCGCCGAGAACGCCGCGCACCTGTCGTTCAGCAACGGCGAGCACCGCTGCCCCTATCCGTCCCCGCTGCTGGCGGACGTCATGGCGCGCACCGCGGTCGAGACGCTGCTGGAGCGGCTGCCGGACCTGGTGCTCGCGGTGGAGCCGGAGGAGCTGACCTGGCGCCCGTCGATCTGGATGCGGGGGCTTTCGGCGCTCCCGGTGCAGTTCACGCCGGTGGTGCAGTAGAGCGGGGTGGGCCCCGGGCGGGGCCCACCACATCGGCCGCGGCGCCGGTCAGGCGGTCCGGGGCGTGAACCGGACCGGCAGGGACGCCGGTCCGCGGGTGAAGACGCCCTGCTCGGCGGGGTCGAAGCCGTCCGCGAGGCGCAGGTCGGGCATGGCGTCGAGGAGCTGGTCGACGCCGGTCTCCACCTCGGACTTGGCCAGCAGCGCGCCGACGCAGAAGTGCCGGCCGAGCGCGAAGGCGAGGTGGTCGGCGGCGGCCGAGAACGCGGTCGTGGTGGTGAGGTCGTCGCGGAAGATGTCGAAGCGGTCGGGGTCGCCGTAGCGGCTCTCGTCGCGGTTGGCGGAGCCGATCAGGCAGGTGACGGTGGAGCCGCCGGGCACGGTGCCGCCGCTGAGCGCCACCTCGGACGCGGACTGCCGCATGATCATGTGGACGGGCGGGGTGTAGCGCAGCGTCTCGGCGAAGGCCCGCGGTATCAGGCTCCGGTCCGCGCGGACGGCTTCGAGCTGGTCGGGGTGGAGCAGCAGGTTCGCGAAGATGCTGGCGATCGCCTTGTCGGTGGTCTCGCCGCCGGCGGCGAGCAGCAGGCTGCAGAACGCCTTGATGTCCTCGTCGCTCATCCGCACGCCGTCGACCTCGGCGGCGCACAGCGTGGACAGCAGGTCCTCGCCGAGGTTGTCGCGGCGCTCGCGGATGATCGGCAGCATGTACTCGGCGAACTCGACGCGGGTCCGCTCTCCCGCCGCGGCCACCTCGGGGTCGGCCGAGAGGTTGCCGAGGAAGGCGATGACGGCCGTGTACCACCCGTGGAAGCGCTCGTGGTCGGCCTTGTCGAGGCCCAGCATGTCGGCGATCACGTTGACCGGGAAGCGGGTGGCGTAGTCGGAGACGAGGTCGGCGGAGCCCGTGTGCCGGAAGCCGTCGATCAGTTCGCGGGAGTTGCGCTCGATGACGGGCAGGAACTTCTCCTGGAGCTCGCTGCCGCGGAAGGCGGGCGCGACGAGGGCCCGGCGCACGGAGTGCTCCCGGCCGCTGAGCTGAAGGATCGTCTTGCCGTGCACGGGTTCGAGCTGCCAGTCGTAGTTGTCGGTGGTGAACTCGCCGTCCCTGTCCTTGAAGACGCGCTCCACGTCCTCGTAGCGCGAGACGATGTAGCTCTTCATGCCCTCGTGCCAGATGAGGGGCGCGCTGTCACGCATCATCCGGTAGGCCGGGTAGGGATCCGCTGCGAACTCGGCTGAGAGGATGTCGGGGACCTGCTGCGCGGTGGACATGGAGCTCCCTCGAATCAGTAGTTGACTACTGAACCAAGGCTATGGGGCGGCCGGCCGGGGGGACAGACCCTGCGGGAGCCGGGCGGGGGCCCGGACGTCGTGCCGGTACGTGACCGAAGCGACCGCGGCCCAGGCCGAACAGCCGAATCGCACCTGAATGGTGGTGAACCCTTCCGCGGTCACCGCCGGGGTGCGCTGGGGATGGCGGTGTCGATGAGGACGGCGGCGATGGCGGCGGCGGTGGGGAAGGATTCGGCGTTGAGGACCCGGGTGCGGGCCGCGGCGCCGTCGAGGAGCAGGGCGAGCTGTTCGCCTAGCTGCTCGGGGTCGGTGGCGCCGGCTTCGCGGGCGGTTGCGGCCAGGCGCGCGGCGATCGCCTTCTTGTAGTCGCGTGCGTACTGGGACGCGGGGTGTTGGGGGTCGTGGAGTTCGACGGCCGCCGAGATGTAGGGGCACATGGGCGTGAGGTCGTCCGTCCCGGACGTGGGCAGCTCGAAGGCGGCGAGCAGTCGTTCACGAGGGGTGAGGTCGGCGCGGTCGAACACCGCTGACATCAGGTCGGGATCGAACCGGCGCAGGTATTCGGCAACGAGTTCGTCCTTGCTGGTGAAGTGCTGGTAGGCCGTGCGCTTCGAGACCTGGGCCACGGCGCAGAGCTGGTCCATCCCGGTGCGGTTGATGCCCTGGTCGCGGAAGAGTTGCCGGGACGCGCCGATCATGCGCTCAAGCGCGCCCCTGCCGCGGCGCCGGCCCTGGGGGCCCTTCTCCAAGTCCGTCATGGCTCCAGCGTAACCCAAGGGGTACCGATCGGTGTACATAGCTTGCGCTCCGGCCGGCCCCTCGGTACGTTAAGCACACAGGTCGGTATACGTAATGCGTCCGGGCTGTTCCGAATACCCGGCAGTTCATTGGAGTGATCATGGGAAAGCTCGACGGCAAGGTGGCGGTGATCACCGGCGGCACGACCGGTATGGCGCTGGCCGGCGCTCACCTGTTCGTTGAAGAAGGAGCCCACGTCTTCGTCATGGGCCGGCGGCAGGAAGCGCTGGACGATGCCGTCAAGCTGATCGGCCGGAACGTCACCGGCGTGCAGGGCGATGCGTCCGACCTGGACGACCTGGACCGCTTGTACTCCGCGGTCAAGGAGGAGAAGGGCTCGATCGACATACTGTGGGCCAGCGCCGGGACGGGTGAGCAGGGCAAGCTCGGCGAGATCACCGAGGCCCAGTTCCACACCGCCTTCTGGCTCAACGCGCGCGGCACCCTGTTCACCGTGCAAAAGGCGCTGCCGCTCCTCAACGACGGCGCCTCGATCTTCATGACCGGCTCGAACGCCTCCCTCCGGGGCTTTCCCGGATGGAGCGTGTACGCCGGCAGCAAGGCCGTACAGCAGGCCTGGGCCCGCGTATGGCTCAACGAGCTCAAGGACCGGCGCATCCGCGTCAACGTCCTCACCCCCGGCCAGGTCGCCACGGCGAAGCAGGAAGAGGTGTTCGACGAGGCGACCATGAAGGCCTTCGAGTCCCTGATCCCCCGCGGAAAGATGGGCCGCCCCGAAGAGATCGCGCAGGTCGCGCTCTTCCTCGCCTCCGACGACTCCAGCTACGTCAACGGCCTGGAACTGGTCACCGACGGCGGCGCCACCGTCATCTGACCGCCGCGCACCGACCCGTGGTCGGCCTGAAGCGGCCAGGCGAAAGCTCGAGAAGGAAGAGGACACACCTCATGAGCAGCATCAGCATCATCGGCACCGGGAACATGGCCCGCACCATCGGCGCGCGGGCGATGGCGGGCGGCAACACCGTCGAGGTCATCGGCCGCGACCGGTCCAAGGCCGTCGACCTCGCCAAGGCTCTCGGCGGCGGGGCCACGACAGGGGAGTGGGGTGCCGCCCCGGCCGGGGACATCGTCATCGTGGCCCTGTTGTTCGACGCTGTCGTCCCTGCCGTCACCCGGTTCGGAGACGCCCTCGCGGGCAAGATCATCGTCGACATCAGCAACCCGTTCAATTCCGCGTTCGACGGGCTGGCCCACGACGAGGAAACCTCGATCGCGCAGGAAGTCGCCAAAGTGGCCCCGGCCGGCGCCAGCGTGGTGAAGGCGTTCAACACCGTCTTCCGCGGTGTCCTGGATAAGGGTCGGCCCGACGTCTTCATCGCCGGCGACAGCGCGCAGGCCAAGGCGGGCATGGAGGCGTTCATCAAGAGTCTCGGGCTGCGCCCGCTGGACGTCGGCGGCCTGAAGATGGCGCACTGGCTGGAAGGAGCTGGTGTGGTGACGGTGGCCCTCGCCGGCCACGGAGTGGGGCACTGGGACTTCGCACTCGGCGCCAGCGAATTCCAGGGCTGAGCCGCACCGCCCAGCCGTCAACGACCCTCGTCGGGCCTCTCCTGGCCGGAAGGAGCTTCCGGTGCGGCCTCCGCCTCGCGGGGCTCGGGGCGTGAAGACCCCGACGACTCGGAGGACTGTGAAGACGCCGAGGGCTCCGACGACTCGCCCGTGTCGCCGTCGCCCGCCTCCACGGCCGCCCGGGGAGCCGAGCCCGGGAGTTCCGCCTTCATCCTGGTCAGCTGGGCCTCCACGTCCTGGTCGCCGCCTGCCGCGTCCAGCTCCCGCTGGATGTCGTCACGGCTCGTGGTGAGGGAGGCGTCGTCCAGGGCGCCCGTGTCGATCAGCTCGTCCAGGGCGCCGGCCCGGGCCTGTAGCTGCTCGGTCTTGTCCTGGGCGCGCTGCACGGCCATGCCGACGTCGCCCATCTCGTCGCCGATGCCGGAGACCGCCTCGGTGACGCGGGTCCGGGCCTCGGCCGCGGTGTAGCCGGCCTTGATGGTCTCCTTGCGGGTACGGAACGTGTCGACCTGCGTCTGGAGGCGCTGCGCGGAGAGGGTGAGCTTCTCCTCCTGCTCCTGCAAGGTCGCCTGCTGGCCGTCGAGGTCCTGGATCTGGGCGACGACCGACGTCCGCCGGCTCAGCGCCTCGCGGGCCAGATCCTCGCGGCCGGTGGCGAGCGCCTGCTGCGCCTGGCCCTCCAGCTTCTCGCCGGACTGCCGCAGCTGTGCCGACTGGTTCTCGATCCGCTTGCGGCTGGTGGCGACGTCGGCCAGGCCGCGCCGCACCCGCTGCAACATCTCCAGCTGCCGCTGGTACGAGTAGTCGAGGACCTCGCGCGGGTCCTCGGCACGGTCCAGTGCCTTGTTCGCCTTCATCCGGAAGAGGTCGGCGATTCGGCGAAAGATGCTGGTCATGGTGGCCGTGTGCTCCTCTCCGTGGCCCGTCGGGGGCGGCCGGTGAACGCCTGCGCGGCGCCCTCGTCGGGGGCGCCTCGCGGCCCACGGTCTTCACCCGCTCCCCTCCAGTGTCCCTCCGCGGGCATCGCAAACAGCGGGCGTGGCGGAACGGTGCCGTGGCGGCGGTGAGCGCGCCTCACGTTCACGGTGGGTGAGACCGGCGGCACCGAGGGGAGCGATCCGGGAGCCGTCCGGCAACGGCCCGGTAGGGGCCCGGCGGCCCGTCGCCCCGACCGCACGAGCCGCCGAGAGGCGGTTGTCAGTCCCCGGTGTCACGCTGGTGCCCGGACAGGATCCCGCGGACAAGGCCGTCACCGGAAAGGGCCATCGCCATGATCACCACCGATTTCGCTCCCGGCACCCCCTGCTGGCTCGACCTCGGCGTCCGGGACATCCCCGCCGCCGCGGCCTTCTACGGCGCCGTGCTCGGGTGGGAGTACCAGCCGATGGAGGCGGGGGAGGGTCAGGACGTGGAGGGCGGCATGTTCCGCAAGGACGGGAAGACCGTCGCGGGGCTCGGCAAGCTCACCGAGAAGGGCGCGCGCCCGGCCTGGATGATCTACTACAGCGTCCCCGACGCCGACGCCGCGACGCAGGCGGTTCAAGGCGCGGGCGGCACCGTGCGGGTCCCGCCGACGGACCTCGACGGCTGGGGGCGGATGGCGCAGTACAGCGACCCGCTGGGAGGCCAGTTCGCCGTGTGGCAGCCGGGCAAGGGCGGGGGCGTCGAGCTGGTGGACCAGCCCGGCTCGCTGGCCTGGACGGAGCTGTACACGAGCGACGCCGCGTCCGCCAAGGAGTTCTACGGGACCGTCTTCGGCTGGCGGTTCGGCGACATGGAGCTGCCCGGCGGCGGGGGCACGTACTCCCTCATCACCCCGGCCGGGCTCCCCGAGGAGCGCATGCAGGGCGGCGTCATGGAACTCCCCAAGGAGCACCTCGCCCTGGCGGACGGCCGGCCGTACTGGCACCCGGTCTTCGACGTCGCCGACTGCGACGCCGCCACCGCCAAGGTCACCGAGAAGGGCGGGGGCCTCCAGATGGGGCCCGAGGACGCGGAGGGCGTCGGCCGCCTGGCCGTCTGCCTCGACCCGTCGAACGCGGACTTCGTGGTGCTCACCCCGGCCACCCCCTGAGCCCGGGACCGGGGCCGGGGGCGGCCGAGGCGCGGGCCGAGGCTTGGGCAGGCGGCGGTGCGCGGCTAGAACTCGGCGTCGATGCCCAGGTAGAGGTCCGCGACGGCGCGGGCGAAGCGCCTCGATCCCGTCAGACGGCGCAGCCTGACGCCCGCCGTCCGCGCGCGGAACGGATCACCGGACGACGGGCCGTGCATGATCTCGGAGAGCCACTGCGTGAACTCCTGGTACTGCCACACGCGTTGGAGCGCCCGCTCCGTGTACTCCGCGAGGCCCCCGCCCGACCCGCGGACCAAGTGGTCCGCCAGCGCGTCGGTGAGGATGAACGCGTCGCTCAGGGCGAGGTTCATGCCCTTCGCCGCGATGGGGGCCAGCAGGTGGGCCGAGTCGCCGACCAGGTGGAGGCGGCCGAGACTCATCGGCTCGACCACGTAGTTGTGCATGTCCAGGACCCGCTTCTCGGTGATCGGGCCCGGCGAGACGGGCGGCCGGTCGGCCGCCTCAAGGCGCCTGGTGAGCTCCTGCCAGATCCGCTCGTCCGGCCAGTCCTCCGCCTCGTCGCCGGCGGGCAGCTCCAGGTAGTAGCGCGTGGTCCGCGGTCCACGTGCCGCGAACATCGCGAACCCGCTCCGGTGCATCCCGAAGGCGACACGATCACACGACGGAGGCGCCTGCGCGAGGACCGTGAGCCAGCGGACCCCCAGGTCGCTGCGGAGAACGCGGGCGCCAAGATCCGTGATCGCCCGTCGGGACACGCCCCGCGCACCATCGGCTCCCACGATGACCTCGCACCCGACCAGGCGCCGCGCCCCCGACCGGTCGGTGTAGGAGACAGCGGGCTTCCCGGTGGTCACCCCCTCGAACCCGACGTCCGCCACCTCGAACTCGATCGCACCCCCGGCCTCGTCGACGTACGCGTGGAGCAGGTCCCGGACCAGCTGCTGCTGCGGGTACACGACGTGCCTGTCGCCCGTCAGCTCCTCGTAGTCGAAGACGTGGCAGGCGCCCTCGAAGCGGAACTCACAGTTCCCCTGAACGCCCGCGCCGGCGCCCAGCGGGTCCGCGATACCGCGCTCGGACAGCGCACGCGCCGCCCACTCCTCCAGGTAGCCGGCCCGCGGCTGGTTCTCGATGGCGGCTCTGCTCTCCTTTTCGAGCACGAGACACGGGACCCCGGCGTCCGCCAGGCCACGGGCCGTCGCCAGCCCGGCCGGCCCGGCTCCGACGATCACCACACATGTGCTGGGCATGTCCACCTCGCGCGTCGTCGCATCGATCGGTCTACTCGGGCCGCGGGTCCCAGCGGAACCGCCGGATGCCCACCGCCGAGGCGATCACGCCCCACACGAGCAGCGTCAGGCAGTCGTGCCAGCGGAAACCGGCGGTGTGGCTGGTGAACGCCGTGAGGAGCGCGTCGTTCAGCGGCTTCACCGGCAGCATCCCGGAGATCGTGTCGATGACGCCGTGGATCGGCACGTAGGTACCCGAGATGATCAGCAGCGGGAAGAGGATGAACTGCACCACCGCGGGCGCCGCGTCCGCGTTCCTGATCAGCGAGGCGATCGCGATGCCCAGCGCGCAGAAGGCGGCAGCGCCGAGCGCCAGCGACACGACGAGCGGCAGCCACTGCGAGGCCGCCGGCAGTTCGAGGCCGTAGAACCGGCCGACCACCAGGATGAGCAGGACGTCGACGAAGCTCACCAGGACGCAGTGCGCCAGCAGGCCGACGAAGTACACCGAGGCCGGCAGGGGCGTCGCACGGACCCGCTTGAGGATCCCGTTCTGGCGCCGCGTCGCGAGCACGATGGCCAGCTGGCTGTAGCAGGCGCTCAGCACGGACATGCCGGCGATCGTGGACACGTAGTACTGGAGCGCGTTCCCGCCGTAGTAGAACGAGGAGTCCTCGGCGCCGCCGAACAGCCCGCCGAAGATCACGATGATCAGGATCGGGAAGACGAAGGTGAAGAAGGCGCTCTGCGGGTTGCGCCAGAAGGTCAGCTGCTCGTAGCGGATCTGATGCCACACGAGGCCGGCCCCGCGGCGGGGGGCGGCCTGCCGGTCCGCCGCGCCGGAAACGGTGGCACTCACTGCGCGCTCCCTTCCAGCGTGGGTTCCGGCGCGCTCTGGTCGTCGCCGGTCAGATGCAGGTAGACGTCCTCCAGGCTGGGCCGGTCGACGGTCAGCCGGGCCAGCACCGAGCCCCGGGCCAGCGCCCATTCGGTGAGCTGGTGCAGCGTGCGGGTCGGTTCCTCGGACTCCACGGTGACCAGATGGCCCTCGCCCGTCCTCGCGGCCACCGGCAGATCGGTGATCGGGCACCCCTCGGGCAGTTCGAAACGGATGCGGGTCCGGGCGGTGTCGCGCCCGCCGAGGGTGTCGGGAGTGCCCTCGGCCACGATCCTCCCGGCGGAGATCACGGCCACCCGGTCGGCCAGCACCTGGGCCTCTTCCATGTAGTGCGTGGTGAGCAGGATCGTCATCCCCGCGTCGCGCATGTTCCGCACCAGCTCCCAGGCGTCCCGGCGGGCGTTCGGGTCGAAGCCGGTCGTCGGCTCGTCGAGGAAGAGCAGGGTCGGGTTGCCGATGATCCCCAGCGCCAGGTCCAGGCGGCGCTTCTGGCCACCGGAGAGCGTCCGGACCTTCTTCCTCTCCTGCCCGACGAGGTCGACGAGGCCGATCACCTCGTCGATGTCGCGCGGCGCCGCGTAGTAGCCGGCGTTGCGGGCGATGGTCTCGCGGACCGTCAGGTACGGCTCGACCGCGATGTCCTGCAGCACGAGGCCGATGCGCTCGCTCAGCTCCCGCTTGGTGGCCCGGTTCCCCGGGTCGTAGCCGAGCACGTCGGCACGCCCGCTGTCCCGGGTGCGGAAGCCCTCAAGTATCTCCATGGCGGTCGACTTGCCCGCCCCGTTGCGGCCGAGCAGCGCGAAGATCTCACCGTGCTCGACGGTGAAGCTCACGCCGTTCACGGCATGGATGCTGCCGTATCTCTTGTGCAGGCCTTCCACCACGACTGCGTCGGTCATGGTCCCCTCCCGTGGTCCGATGGTGTGCGCTCGCCTGGTCAGCGCCGCACGCAGGTGACCTCGAAGGTCATGTCGAGGAACCGCCCCGCCATCAGGCGCGACGCACTCACGCCGAAGTCGTGGCGGTCGATCCGGGCCGTGGCGCGCACGGTGAAGGTCTCGGCGGACACCTCGGCGTGCTCGATCGCCAGGCTCACGGGCCTGGAGACGTCGCGGACGGTGAGCGTGCCGGAGACCGCGGTGGCGTCGACGCTGCCGGAGGCGAACGTGATCAGGGGGTGGCGCGTGACGTCGAGGAACGCCTCGGACCTCACGTGCTGGTCGCGTTGGGCGTTGCCCGTGCGGAAGCCGGCGGCGTCGACCTCCACCGCGAGGCTCGACTCGGCGAGCGGCTCGGCCACCTCGACCGTTCCGCCGCGGATCGCGAAGGCGCCCTTCGCCGGCAGCAACTGGAAGAAGTGGCGGGTTCTGAAGGTGATGGAGGAGCGGTTCGCGTCGATCGTGTAGCGCCCCAGCCAGGGGGTCGGCGTGACCGGATTGTTTGTCGTGGCCATGGCTCTATTCCAGGGCAGGCGGGCCCCGTCCGGAAGGGCCGGCGGTCGGGTCCGCGGGCGACGAACGGCTACTTGACGGGGGTGGCATACGACTTTCGTAGGGTCCGCCTGTGGCGGACGTACCAGGTGATCGCAGCGGCGGCCGGGGGGGCGGCGCCCACACCATACGGTAGAAGCCATGACGACGCAGGCACCGTGGCACCGGAGGCACTGGGTCGCCCTGGACGTGGCGATCGCGGTCGCCTTCACGCTGCTCGACACCGGCCTGACGCTGCTCGGCGCCACCTGGTGGCCACACCACCCGGGCGCCCTGGCCTGGGTCATGCTGGGCATGCAGGCGCTGGCCTGCGGTTCGCTGGCCGTCCGCCGCATCGCCCCGCTCACCGTCGTCGGCCTGCTCGGCGCCTTCACGCTGGCGGTGACGCTGCTGATCTCACCGGCGGGCGCGCTGACGCCGGCTCACCACGCGAACTCCTGGGCCCCGCTGTCCACGATGATGGCCGCGTACGGTCCGCTGTTCTACCACCCGGGCCGAAAAGTAGCGTTCGCCACGCTCGCCGCCTTCACCGTCGTCGTCATGCGGCCCTGGGACTCGACGGCGACGATCATGACGATCGGACTGCTGCGCACCGGCGTCGGCCCGCTGCTCGCGCTGTACTTCGACGCCCGCCGCAAGATGGTCCTCGCCCTGGTGGAACGGGCCGAGCGGGAGCAGCACCTGCTGGCCGAGCGGGCCCGCGCGGAGGAACGTGCGCGGCTGGCCGGTGAGATGCACGACGTCGTCACCCACCGGGTGAGCCTGATGGTGCTGCAGGCCGGGGCGCTGCGCGTGACCGCGAAGGACGAGGCGGTCCGGCAGGCCGCCGAGGACCTGCGGGCGGCGGGCTGCCAGGCCCTGGACGAACTCCGCGACGTGGTCGGCATCCTGCGGGCCCCCTCGGACGGTGACCACACGCCCTCGGTGGGGGGCTTCGACGACCTGGTCGCCGAGTCGGTCGCCGTGGGGATACCCACCGAGCTGATCCAGGAGGGCGATCCGGCGCTCGCCTCACCGGTGGTGGGCCGCATCGCCTACCGCGTGCTGCGCGAGGCCCTGACCAACGTCCGCAAACACGCGCCCGGCGCGCGCGTGACCGTGCGCGTCGGGTACGAAGAGGCCCAGCTGCGGCTCACGGTCCACAACACGGCGCCGGCCAGCAGGCCCAGCATCGCCCTCGCGGGCTCCGGCTCCGGCCTCGGCATCGTCCACCTGCGGCAGCGCGTCGAGCTGGTCCATGGCAAGCTGCGTGCCGGACCCGGTCCCGACGGCGGGTTCAACGTCGAGGCGACCCTGCCCGCCTCGGTACCTACCGCGGAATCGACGGTGTGAGCATGCCCCGAGTGCTGGTGGTGGACGACGAGCCCATGGTGCGGGTGTTCCTGCGCACCATCCTCGGCTCGGCCGAGGATATCGACGTCGTCGCCGACGCACAGGACGGGGCGGCCGGCCTCGAAGCCGTCCGGCGGCATCGGCCGGACGTCGTCCTGATGGACCTGCGCATGCCGGGCATGGACGGGCTGACCGCGATCGAGCGCATCAACGAGCTGCCTCACCCGCCGAACGTCGTCGTGCTGACGACCTTCGACGCCGACCCGTACGTGCTGCGCGCCCTGCGCGCCGGGGCGACCGGCTTCCTCGTCAAGTCCACGCCGCCGGAGGAGCTGATCGGCCTCGTGCGCACGGCGGCCCAGGGCCACACCGTCCTGTCCCCCGCCGCCGCACGCCGGCTCGTCGCGGCGTCGACGGACAGCCTGTCGGCCCGGGAGCGCGCGCGGGAGCTGGTCGCCTCGCTGACCGAGCGGGAGGCCCAGGTGCTGGCCGGCCTCGGCGAGGGCCTGTCGAACGCGCAGATCGCGGCGCGGCTGTTCCTCTCCGAGGCCACCATCAAGGGCTACGTGTCCCGCACCCTGGACAAGCTGGGCTGCGTCAACCGCACCCAGGCCGGGCTGCTCGCGCATGACGCGGGGATCGTCGAGTCGTAGGTGCCGGTTCCGTCCGGGTGCCTTCTTCATAGCGGTGGCGCGGGTACGGGCAACAGGCAGGCATCGAGGCGCGTTGCGGGCGGGCCCGCGGCGCGTCAGGGCGCCGGCCGCCCACCGGCCCGGCTCCTAGAATTCCCGTCATGAGCCGGATGACGCTGGACGACGCGACGATCCACTACGACGACCAGGGTCCGTCGGACGGGTTGCCGGTCGTGCTCGTCCACGGCCATCCGTTCAACCGCACCCTCTGGGCGCCGACGGCGGGGGCCCTGGTGGCGGCCGGCCACCGGGTGATCGCCCCGGACCTGCGCGGCTACGGCGACAGCAGCGTCACCCCGGGCACGGTCTTCCTCTCCGACTTCGCGGACGACATCGCCGCCCTCCTCGATCACCTGGGCGTGGTGCGCGCGGTCGTCGGCGGGGTGTCCATGGGCGGCCAGATCATCATGGAGTTCCAGCGCCGCCACCCCGAACGGGTGCGGGCCCTCGTGCTGTCCGACACCTCCGCGCCCGCCGAGACCGAGGAGGGCAAGGAGCTGCGCAACCGGCTCGCCGACCGGCTGCTGGCCGAGGGCATGGACGGGTACGCGGGCGAGGTCATCGGCAAGATGCTCGCCCCGTACAACGTCACCGCCCTGCCGGACGCGGCGGCACACGTCCTGGGCATGATGCGCGCCACCGATCCGCGGGGCGCCGCCGCGGCCCTGCGGGGACGGGCCGAACGCCCCGACTACCGCCCCACCCTCGCCGCCGTCCGGACGCCGGTGCTGATCGTGGTCGGCGCGGACGACGTCTACACCCCGGTCGCCACCGCCGAGGAGATCCACCGCCTCGTCCCGGGCGCCACGCTGACCGTCATCGACCGGGCCGGCCACCTGCCGGGCGTCGAGCAGCCCGAGCGGTTCAACGCGGCCCTGCTGGAGTTCCTCCGCACGCGGGTGGCCGGCGGGGCGTGAGGCCGGCCCCCGGGCTCCCGGGCGTGCCACCCCGGCGCGCCGCCGGTCACCCCCCGCCGTGCACCCGGTCGTACCGCCCCAGGAACCGGAAGGCACCGTCCCGCACCTGGTACAGGAAGCCGGTGCGCTCCGGTTGGAGCATGCGGGAAGCGTCCTGGGTGAACCGGACGGGCTTGGCCACGCCGTCGTAGGACTGGTGGAAGAGCTGCTCGGCGACCTGGCCGGGCTCGACGCCGGCCCCGCCCAACGTACCCAGTGCCTGTGCGAGAAGGCCGACGGCGTCGTACGCCTCGGCGGACCAGCGCGCCGGGGCCGTGCCGTAGCGCCGGCGGTAGGCCGCGGTGTGAACGTCCGGGCCGCCGCGGTGCGGTCCGACTGGGCCTCGGTGTACGGGCTTCGAGCACCCAGCCCTCGGCCGCCGCGCCCGCCCGGTCCAGGAAGGCGGGGCGCATGATCGGCTCGGGGCCGAGACGGGGCCGGGCGAAGCCCTTCGCCGTCAGCGTCCGGGCGAGGGCGGCGGCCCTCTCGGGTGAGGTGCCGGCGAGGACGACCGCCTGCGGGCCGGTGGCGAGCGCCTCCTCCACGGCCGTGCGGAAGTCGTCCGTGCCGGCCGGCAGGTGGTGGACGGTGACCGTGTCCACCCCGGACAGGGGCTCGCGCAGGTCCCGCGTCAGGCGCGACGCGGGCCCGCCCCCGGCGTCGTCCTCGATGACGGCGACGCGGTGGGACCGGCTCGCGACGGTGAGGTAGGAGATCAGCGGCAGGCTCCGGTAGCTGTCCGACGCCCGGGTCACGCAGAGGGAGCGCACGAGGGCGGGCGTGGCGGACTTGGACAGCCCGGCTTCGCCGTCGTCGACGGAGACCAGCAGGAACGGCATGGCCGCCGCCGCGTACCCCGGAGCCGCGGCCTGCGTGGCCGCCACGGTCGTGGGGCCGATCACGGCGCACATGCCGGGCGTGGCGAGCAGGCGGCGTGCCGCGTCCTTCGCCCGGATGGCGTCGCCCCGGTCGTCGCAGGTGGTCAGGGCGAGCCGGAAGCGGGCGTCCTGCCGGGCGTTGTGGGCGGCGACCGCGAGCCGGACGCCGTGCTCGTGCGCCGTCCCGACCTCCTTCTGGGGGGCCGGTGAGGTCGGCTTGCAGGCCGATGGTGCGCACCGGGAGCTTCTGCGCCGCGGTGCCGCCGGGCGTCGGGCCGTTCCGGGAGTTCAGCAGGACGGCGGCGGTCGCCGAGGAGGCGACGACCGCGGCGGCGGCCCCGCCGATCGCCAGCGCGCGGCGCCGCGTGACCAGCCCCTTGAACCGCGACTTGGCGAGCGCTGTTGCCAGCTGTCTCCGGTCGGGGCGCCGGCCCGCCCCGACCAGGGAGGTGATCCGGTCGATGACCAGGCGCGCCGCGTCGTAGGCCTCGGGCGCCCAGATGCCCGGCGTGCCCCCGTACCGCCGGCGATACGCGGTGGCGAACGAGCGGACCGGTGCGGCCTGAGGGCTGATGTACGAGGTCAGCGTCTCCCAGCCGGCCGCGGCGGGACCCGCCGCGGAGGTGAAGGCCGCGGTGGCGGAGGAGGCGTCGAGATAGCGGGGCCCGGTGAAGTGCCGCGCGGCGAGCGCCTTGGCGACCTGGGCGGCCCGCTCGGCGGTGCCGTTGTAGTAGAAGCCGTCCACGCCGTGGTCCAGCATGTCGCCGACGACGGGCGCGAGATCGCTCTCGGCGCCGGGCACGACCCGTGCGTACAGGTCGATCCGGTGGCTGCCGGCCGAACTGTGGGCGATGTCGACCGCCTCCCAGCCGGTGATCCCGCCGGCGCGGTCGGCCAGCAGCCCCACGCGGCGGGCGCCGCGCGCGCCGAGCGCGACGACCGTGGTGAACGGGCTGTACGCGGCCATCGGCGCGGCCCGGAAGTACACCTTCGGCGGGGCCACCAGGCTCGACTGCGTGGCGGATATGGACAGTTCCGACACCGTCAGCACGGGCAGGCCGGCGCCCTCGTAGACCGGCGCCGCGGCCCGCGCCGAGGTGCAGCCGGTGGGGCCGAGCACGGCGAGCACGGTGTCGTCGCCCGTCAGGCGGCGTGCCGCGGCCTGCGCACGGGCAGCCTCGCCCCGGTCGTCCACCGTCTCGACGGTGAGCGAGAACGGCTTGTCCCCCCGGGCGTTGAACTGCTCCACGGCCAGCTTCGCGGCCCGCTCCTGCGCCGTGCCGGCCGCCCGCTGCGGCCCGCTCAGGTCGGCCTGCACGCCGATGGTCCAGTGGGGCCCGCCCGACCCGTCCTCGCGGGTCCCCGTACCGCCGCCGTGCAGCGCCCACCAGGCGCCCGCTCCGCCGCCCGCCGCGAGCACCGCCGCCCCGCCCGCCGCCAGGGCCAGGATCCGGCGGCGGCCCGGCCGGGCCGCCGCCGTGGCGCCCTCGGCGGTCTCGACGACCTCGGTGGGCTCGATGCCCGGCAGCGCGAGCGTCTCGGCCGACCGCTCCGCGACCAGCCGCACCACCGGGCCGGGCAGCCAGTCGATGCC
This sequence comes from Streptomyces sp. TS71-3, assembly GCF_018327685.1. Lineage (NCBI taxonomy): Bacteria > Bacillati > Actinomycetota > Actinomycetes > Kitasatosporales > Streptomycetaceae > Streptomyces > Streptomyces sp. TS71-3. The sequence continues at coordinate 1,356,611 of NZ_BNEL01000001.1, forward strand.
GCCCTGAGGGGCCTCCTGCCGCAGGGCGGCGCCCACCTCCGCTGTGCCGGGCCGCTCCTGGGGGTCCTTGGCCAGGCAGCGCGGCAGCAGGGCGCGCAGCTCCGGGTCGTCGATGCCGGCCAGGTCGGGCTCGTCGTGGACGGTGCGGTAGAGCAGCGCGTCCAGCGCCCCGGTGCCGAACGGGGGGCGGCCGGTGGCGGCGTAGGCGAGAACGCAGCCCAGGGCGAACACGTCGCTGGCCGCGCTCACCTGCCCCGCCCGCGCCTGCTCCAGGGAGAGGAGGCCGGGCGTGCCGACGACGACGGCGGCCGAGGTCAGCGTGGTCTCCCCGGCGGCGGTGGGCCGGGCGATGCCGAAGTCGATCAGCCGGGGGCCGTCCAGCGCCAGCAGCACATTGGCCGGCTTGACGTCGCGGTGCACGAGGCCCGCACGGTGCACGGCCTCCAGCGCGCGGGCCAGCGCCGCGCCCAGCACGCGTACCGCATCCGCCGGGAGGGGCCCGCAGGCCGCGACCGCCTCGGCGCGGGAGGGACCGGGCACGAACGCCGTGGCGAGCCACGGGGCGGGGGCCTCCGCGTCGGCGGCCAGCGCCCGCACCACGAAGGGGTCCTCCACCCGCTGCGCGGAGGCCACCTCGCGGCGGAACCGGGCCCGGAACTCGGGCTCCTCGGCGAACTCGGGCTGGATCACCTTCACCGCGGCGAGTTCCCCGCCCGGGGTACGGGCCAGGTAGACGACGCCCATCCCGCCGGAGCCCAGGCGCCCCAGCAGCCGGTGCTCACCCAGGTGCGACGGGTCCGAGGGCAGCAGCCTCTCCATCACGAGCGCTCCTTCGTGCCGGGGGCCTTGGTGCCGCCGGCCGGGGTGTCCTGGCTCGGTGCCGCGGAGCCTGGTCCGGTGTCACGGCCGATCGCCTGCTGCACCCGCTGCACCATCCCGGCCAGCGCCTCCGACGCGGGGTCGTCGAGCTTCTGCTCCTCGCGGCCCCGGCCGCCGCATGCCGAGACGCCGACCACGACCGGTCCGAGCGTGGCCTGTTCGAAGAAGTACGGGTACGGGCCGCCGCGGGTGTCGCTGACGCACGCGCCCGATTCCAGCAGCGAGTCGTCGGCGTAGGAGTTGGCGCCCTCGCCCCATGCCAAGGCGGTGGAGACGAGGCCGGTGAGCCGCTAGCCGGGGCTGAGCGTCTCCTCCTGGCAGCCCAGCGCCTCCTGGAGCATCCCGGCCTCCTCCCAGGCCGCGTCCACTTTCGTGCGGTGCACGGTGACCGTGGCCGTCAGCCGCATCGATCCCTTGCCGCCGGACGCGGGGACCTCGAAGTGGCGGGTGAGCGTGGCCAGCACGTCGGCGGGCAGCTTCTCGCGCTGCCTCGCGCACTGGTCGCGCAGCACCGCCCACATGGTCGGGTCGCTCTCGTACGGGGCGGCCCGGTCGACGCCGCCACCGAACAGCTCCGGTTCCGCGATGACGCGGCGCACCAGCGCCCTCGCCCCGGCCGGGTTCCTCGGCTGCTTCGCCGGGTCCGTCTCGATGGTGGGCGACGCCGCGGGCATGCCGATCGCCGAAGCGTCCGCGTCCGGTGCCGCCGCGCCGGCGCCGGACGCGCTCGGGCTCGCACTCGCGCCGCCCGCCGCGCCGCCTGACCCACCGCCCCCGTCGTCTTCCGCGCTCGTGCACCCGGCCAGCAGCGCCGTGCACATCAGCGCCGGAACCCCCCAGGTGCGCAGTGCTCTCGCATACGCCACGTTTCCTTTACCCCCCGAAGCGCCCACCTGTCGATGCCGTGGGCCGACTCCACGCCCCTGGTGACACCGCCGGTCGGCGCGTCCGTCGCGGACGCGGCCGCCGCCGTGGTGCCACCGGCATCGCCACCGCACTTACCGATGCCCCTGCCGCGTCCGGCGGTTCCCGTTCGAGTCCTGGACCCCTGCACGCATTTCCCGTGCCGGGGAGGCGGGAGCCGGCCGGATCGCGCTCGACGGCCGGGCACCCGCACAAGATCGGAGCCTGCGCATGCTATCTGCCCGAACACCGTTCGGGCAGAGCACGCGGCACCCGCGTTGGAATCGTTGCCTGACCTGGGCGTTGGCGTTGTTCAGGGGGCCCTGGGGACGGTTGGGGGCGGGTGGGCTCCGGGGGTCGGGGAAGGTGTTCGCCCGGCGGTCACCGGCCGGACCCGAAGGGGCGCCTTCCGCGTCGCCATCGTCCGGCGGCTTCCCGCACCGTCCTGGTCCTGGCGGGCAGGTAGGTGCCCCCGCCGCACGGGAGACGCCCGGATCGCACGGCTGCGGTCACGCGGCGCCTCCCGGCGGCCCGGCTCCTGGTTCACGGCGCGCGGGGCGGCACTCCCCGCGGCCCGTCCTCTCAGAGGTTCGAGAAGCGGCCGGCCTGGGCGAGGAGCTGCTCGGCGTCGTCGACCGGGGGGTAGATCCACACGGTGTTGATGTCCTGCTTGAGGCGCTTGGCGTCGTCGCCGACGATCTTCACCACCCGCTCCCAGCCGGCCGTGGAGACGGCGCCGGCCGGGCCGAGGTCCAGGGTGGTGGTGTACGGGTCGGGGGTGAAGGGCAGCGGGTCGGCACCCAGGAGGTCGGCCGCCACGTTGTGCCCGGCGAACTTGCCCATCGGCAGGGCGTGCTGGCAGCTCTGCAACGTGTGGTGCCCGTCCTCCGCCGGCGCGAGGGCGGTGTCGCCGGCCGCGTACACGTCGGGGACTCCGGTCACCCGCAGGTAGGCGTCCACGGTGAGCCGCCCCAGCCGGTCCCGCTCGCCCGGGATCTGCGCGGTCAGGGGGCTGGCGGACATGCCGGCGGTCCACACGACGGTCGCCGCCGGGATCACCTCGCCGTCGGAGAGGGTGACCGCTTCGGGGCTGGCCGAGGCCACGGTGCGCCCGAGCCGGCACTCGATCTTCAGCTCCTCGACCGCGCCGCCGATGGTCTGGCGGGGGCCGGCGCCGAGCTCCGGGCCGATGACGTCGGAGCGGTCGACGAGGACGACCCGCACCTCCTCGCCCGCACCGCCCGCGCCGGCGACCGCGCGCAGCCGCTCGCCGAGGCCGGTGGCCACCTCCACGCCGGTGAAGCCGGCGCCCACGACGACCGCCGTGTACCGGCCCTCGGACACGGCGCTCCCGGGCAGCCGCCGCAGATGCTGGTCGAGCGCCGCCGCGGCGGGCATGGTGTCGACGTCGAACAGGTTCTCCGCGCCGGGGAAGTGCGGACGCACCAGCTGGCTGCCGGTCGCCAGGACGAGCTTGTCGTACGGCATCGTCAGCTCCCCGCCCGCCCGCTCGATCGCACGGACGGTGCGGGCCCGGGTGTCGATGCCCGTCACCGTCGCGGTGACGCGGCGGACGCCGATCGGGCCCAGGACGCGGTCCAGAGGCACCCTCATGCTCTCCGGCTGGTCCTCGTAGAGGCGGGGCCGCACCACCAGGTCGTCCCCTCCGCTGACCAGGGTCACCCGCAGTTCCTCGCCGTCGCCGCCGATCTCGCGCGCGGCCCGTACGGCTCCGGCGGCGGTCCACACGCCCGCGAAGCCTCCGCCTACCACCAGGACATTCTTCATCGTCTCTCCCCTTCGACAGTCATATATGACTGAAGCGCAATACACAGAACAAATCGACCGGCACGGCACGTGCGGGGGCCACACCGCGTGAGAGGACCTCGTGTCACACGCCGTCGGGGGCACCGCATGGGCCCGTCGTGTCATGGAACCGGCACACCGCCCGGCGGGAACCGCGTCGGGGTCCGCCGGGTTCCACGACGCTCCGCAGCAATTGACCGGGCCGCCCCCGCATCTGTGACACCCCCCGGAGGCCGCTTGCGCACATCCGGGTGAGAGCCATGTCATATCCGGCTTCCTGTCACACGGAGCGGGGCTGCCCGGTCAGCGGGGTGTACCCGCAGCCAGGGGATGCCTCAGCGGGTCACGGTTCAGGACAGACCTCACGCCGGTCGCGCATCGGGGCCCCAGCCACTGCGGCACCCGGCCGGACCCCCGCCGATCCGGCACCAGTTCAGCCACCCGTTCCACACCCCGCCGACGCCGCGTGGCGGAGCGCTTCAGCGTGCCCGGGGGCCCGCGCCCCCATGCCGGCCCGCCCGCGGGCCCCTCGCGCTCCGCTCCGCCGGCGCGGCCAAAGGAGCAGACACATGTCCCAGCCCCACCCCTTCGTCATCGACCCCGCCGGCGCCGACCGGCACGCCGAGCACCAGGCCCTGCGGGCCCGCGGTCCGGCCACCCGCGTGGACATCCTCGGCCTGCGCGCCTGGGCCGTCAGCGACCCCACCCTGCTCAAGTCGCTGCTCACCAGCCCCGACATCTCCAAGGACGGCCGCGCCCACTACCCCGACTTCCCGCAGACGACCCGCACCTGGCCGCTCGCGCTCTGGATCGCGGTGCAGAGCATGTTCACCGCTTACGGCGCCGACCACCGCAGATTACGGAGGCTGGTCGCCCCCGCGTTCGGCGCGCGGCGCATCGCCAGGCTGAAGCCGGTGATCGAGAGCTTGGTCGCCGACCTGGTCGACGACCTCGCCGCGGTGCCGGCCGGACAGGTGGTGGACCTGCGCGAGCGGCTGGCCTACCCGCTGCCCATCGCCGTGATCTGCCAGCTCATGGGCGTACCGGACGACCAGCGGAAGGATTTCCGGCAGCTCGTCGACAACGTCTTCGACAGCACCCTCACGCCCGAGCGGGCCCAGGCCAACACCGCGCTCCTCTTCGAGCGGACCGACCAGCTGATCGCCACCAAGCGCAAGGACCCCGGTGACGACATGACCTCCCTCCTCATCGCGGCCCGCGACGACGAGACGGACGGCACCGGGTTCACCGACGAGGAGCTGCGCGACACGCTGATCCTGATGATCAACGCCGGGTACGAGACGACCGTCAACGTCATCGACCAGGCCGTCTTCGCCATGCTGTCGTCCCCCGACCAGCTCCGCCTCGTGCGGAGTGGCCGCGCGAACTGGGAGGACGTGGTGGAGGAGACGCTCCGCCTCGAACCCGCCATCAAGTACCTGCCGATGCGCTTCGCCGTCACCGACGTCGAGCTGCCCGACGGGCGGACCATCTCCGCGGGGGAGCCCATCCTCGCCGCGTACGCGGCCGCCAACCGGCACCCGGAGTGGCACGGGCCGACCGCCGACACCTTCGACGTCACCCGCACCGTCAAGGACCACCTGGCGTTCGGCCACGGCGTGCACTTCTGCCTCGGCGCGCCGCTGGCCCGCCTCGAAGTCGCGGAGGCGCTGCGGCAGCTCTTCGAGCGCTTCCCCGCCATGTCGCTCGCCGTCCCGGCCGACGGCCTGCGGCCGGTACCCACCCTGATCAGCAACGGTCACCAGGAACTCCCCGTGTACCTGCACGGGACCGGTGAGGCCGCGGCTGATTCCTGATCACCTGTTCGCGGCCCCTGAGCAGGGGGCGGCGCCGGGGCGGCGGTGGGGCGGCTCGGGCTGCCCGCCGCCGGCCCGGCTCACGGGGGGACTGAGTTGGACGGTGTGTCAGGGCACTCGCGGCGGAGCCCCCGGGACCCCTGTGTTGCGTGAGGGCGAGTTCAGGAACGCGGCGATCTTGTCCGGGCTCAGCACCCACAACACCGTGTGGATGCCGTCCCGCGAGGCCGCGATCGTCATGAACGTGGCGGGCTCGCCGTCCCGGTAGAGCATCACTCCCCGACGGCCGTTGGCCTCCACGGGCCTGACGTCGGCGTCACGCCAGAACCGCGGGTAGGCGGTGGACAGGTTGGCCACGCGCGCGCGGCCCAGAACGGGGACGCGGGCAGCGCCGCGGATCCCGTTGCCGTCCGACAGGCTGACGGCGTCCGGGGTGAGGAGGGCTTCGAGCGAGGCCACGTCGCCCGTCCGGGCCGCGGAGACGAAGGTCTCCAGCAGGCGCCGGTGTTCCGCCGTGTCCACGCTCTCCCGCTGCTCGGCCGCGAGGTGCCCCCGGGCGCGGCTCACGATCTTGCGCACGTTCACGACACTCAGCCCGAGGATCTCCGCGATCTCGGGATAGTCGTAGTCGAACGCCTCGCGCAGCACGTACGCGGCGCGCTCGTTGGGATTCAGCTTCTCCAGCACCAGCAGCAGGGCCAGTTCCAGGGCCTCCGCGCGCTCGGCGCCCACCTCCGGATCGGAGCTGGTGTCGATCGGCTCGGGCAGCCACGGCCCGATGTAGGTCTCCCGGCGCACGCGCGCGGACTGCGCGACGTTGATGGCGGCGCGGGTCGTGACACTCGACAGGAAGGCCACCGGGCTCAGCACCTTGGAACGGTCGGTGTTCTGCCAGCGCAGCCAGACTTCCTGGACGACGTCCTCGGCCTCGACCGCGCTCCCCAGCACGCGGTAGGCGATTCCGAAGAGGCGCTGCCTGTGCTCCACGAAGACGGCGACGGCCTCGTCAAGGGAGCCCGTTCCAGGGGACGACTCGACATGCATGGACGTGTGGTCTCCGTTCCGGTGAATGGGCTCCGCGATCACGGATTCGGGGCGGCAGTGGGCAGGTTCCAGGACTGAAGTTTGTCCGGGTTGAGTACGACCCAGACCAGTGCAACGTGGCCGTCGGCGACGTCGAAGCTGATGACGGCGGCCACCTTGTGGTCGTAGCGGGCGACAAGCCCGGTGCGGCCGTTGACGGGCTGGGCGGTCAGCGTGGTGCCCGGGGGGCGGCCCACGAGCGCCAGCAGGCTCCGCGCGACCTGCCGGCCGCCGTGCACCGGCCTCGTCAGCGCCCGGACCTTTCCGCCGCCGTCGAAGAAGGCGGCGGCGTCCGGGGAGAGCAGGGACACCAGCAGCTCGACGTCCTGCTCCGCGCAGGCGTGGCGGACCGCACGGGCGAGACCGTCGTGCTGCTGCGGCGTGGTGGGACGGGAACGCCGCACCCGAAGGCTCCGGCGGGCCCGGTCGGCGAGCTCCGTGCAGTTCGGCTCCTTCAGGTCCTTCAGGTCCGTCCGGTCCGTCAGATCCGTCCGGTCCGGCACGGGCAGCAGGTCCGGACCGGTGCCGCCCACGGTCCACACCAGCCAGGAACGTGGCTCCGCGATCTGCCCGCGTGCCGTGTCGGACAGCCCGAACCACCGCCGGTACGCCTCGTCGACGACGCGTTCCGCCGCACTGCCGCAGCCCAGCATCCAGTACGCGACATCCAGCAGGAACCGGCGCTCGTCCAGCAGTTCCCCGATCGACACCGCGCCGTCCCGGTCCTCGCCGCGATGGTCACCGCCGCCACGACCCTCGCCGCCACGCCACTCGCGACCCCGGTCCTCGCCACCACGATCCATCGGCACCCTTCCTCTCCCGCGCACCCCCTCCTGCCGGGCTCGACAACTAGACCGGGAACCCGTGAGCGGTGTGACGTGAGGGGAGACTTCTCCCGCCGCCGGGCGGCGCCTTCGCCGGTGGCCGGCGGCTCGCGGCGGGGAGGACGTGGCCGCCATGGTCAGCCGGCCGTGCCGGGGAGGGCGGCGGTGGCGAGCCAGGAGCGGCCCTCGGCCCCCGGCCTGGAGGCGTAGGCGGGGTGGACGGCCCGGCCGAACCGGGCGGCGACCTCGGCCAGTTCGCGCACGTCAGGCCGCCAGCCGTGGCGTTCGAGCCAGGCGCCCGGGTCGGCCGGACCCGGCTGCCACAGCCCGGTGAAGGTCGGGTCGACCGCGCTCGCGGCGGTGCGCAGGGACGGCCCGACCTCGAAGTGGTCGAAGGCCAGGGTGCTGCCCGGCGCGCTGAGCCGGGTCACCGTGGCCAGGAGGCGGTCGGCGGCCGGCTCGTCGAGCGAGTACAGGATGCCCTCCGCGAGCCATGCCGTCGGACGGTCCGCGCTGAAGCCCGCCGCGCTCAGAGCCGCGGCCCAGTCGTCGCGCAGGTCCACCGCCACCGCGTGCCGGGTGGCCGGGGCGTCGCCCGCGTGCTGCTCCATCCGTTGATCTTGCGTGGGTATCCCCGGGCTTCGGCCGGGGAGGGGAACGCATCCTCGTTCCGGAGGTGCGCAGCGCCGGAGGTCGCTTCGCCTGCCGGGTGGTGGTCAGGGGTGATGCTTCTGGCCCTCGATGTACTGACGGATCACCGTTAGTGGTGCACCGCCGCAGGACCCTGCGAAGTAGCAGCGGGATCAGAACACTGACCCCCTACCGATGCGGTTGCTCCGGCCGGTGTACTCAGCCCGCAGGTACCGGGAGCTGACGCCCTTGAGGCTGTTGATCAGCTTCGACAGGGCGACCTTCGGCGGGTAGTGCACGAGCAGATGTACGTGATCCGCTTCACCGTTGAACTCCCGTAGTTCCGCCCCGAACCTGCCGCATACCTCCTTCATGATCACTTCGCACCGCACGGGCATGGCGTTATCGAAGACATCACGCCGGTACTTCGTGACGGACACCAGATGAGCATGAAGGTTGTAAGCGACGTGTCGGCCCCTGGGTGCGTCAGGATTTGAGTTCCAACATGCTGATATATGCGGCGCATAGTAAGATCTCGCAAGCTGGCCACAAGGAGGTGGGTCGGGTGATTCGTGCGTACAAGTTCCTGATGCGGCCCACCGTGGGCCAGCAGGGCGCGCTCGCCGAGATGTTGCGTGATCACTGCTCGCTCTACAGCGGGGCGTTGCAGGAGCGCCGCGACGCCTACCGGCACGCCTCGAAGACCACCGTCCGCTACGGGCAGCAGTCCGCCCAGCTCAAGGACATCCGGGCCTTCGACCCGGAGCGTCAGGGACGCTGGTCGTTCTCCAGCCAGCAGGCCACCTTGCGCCGCCTGGACAAGGCGTTCGCCGCGTTCTTCCGGCGGGTGAAGGCCGGCGACAAGCCGGGATATCCGCGTTTTCGCTCAGGCAAGCGGTTCGACACCGTGGACTTCCCCAGGGACGGCGACGGATGCCGCTGGGATGCCACGCCGCACGACCCCGTCACCCGTGTGCGCCTCCAAGGTGTCGGACACGTCAGGGTGCACCAGCACCGGCCTGTGGTCGGCAAGGTCAAGACGATCTCGGTGAAGCGTGAGGGCCGACGCTGGTACGTCATCCTCACCGCCGACCAGGCCCGCCCCGAGCCCCTGGAGCCGACCGGCTCCGTGATCGGCATCGACATGGGCATAGCCCACTTCCTCGCCGACTCCCATGGTGAGTTCGTGCCCAACCCGCGTCACGGCCAGAAGGCCGCCACCGCACTGGAGACGGCGCAGCAGGCGCTCAGCCGGTGCAAGCGGGGATCCAAGCGCCGCCGCAAGGCCGTGGAGGTGGTGGCTCGGCTGCACGGCAAGGTGCGCCGTCAGCGTCTGGACCACGCCCACAAGACCGCCCTGGCCTACGTACGCGGCAACGACTTCATCGCGCACGAAGACCTCGAGATCCGCAACATGAGCAAGGCCCCCACGCCGAAGGCGGATCGGGAACAGTCGGGCATCTTCCTGCCGAACGGGGCCGCCGCGAAGGCCGGGCTCAACCGCTCGATCGCCGATGCCGGATGGGGAGTGTTCCTCCAGGTACTCACCGCCAAGGCAGAATGCGCCGGACGGGTAGTGATGGCCGTGGACCCCCGCAACACCTCCCGGCGGTGCCCCGAATGCGGGCACACCGCCAAGGAGAACCGGCCCACCCAGGAGAAGTTCCACTGCCAGGCGTGCGGCCACAACGCGCACGCCGACACCGTGGGCGCCCTGAACGTACTACGGGCCGGGCTGGCCCGCCGCGACGCCCACCAGGGCTAGCGAGAAGCCCCCGGCGCCCGCCGGAGGCGGAGTCACCACCGCGTCCTTGAACCGCAGGACGGGCTCCTGGTCGATCTCGAACACGTCCGTTCCCGCGGGCCAGGGCAGCCGCCAGGCCCGGCTGTCCATGCCGGACGCCACGAGGACGGCCTGGCCGCAGCAGCTAAGGGGCGCGGGGAACTGCGCAAAGGACCCTGGTGGTGCCGCACCCGTCGGGAGGGATCAGCCAGGGAACCAGGGGCGCGGGGAACTGCGCGAAGGACCCCGGTAGACCCGCACTCCGCCGAAAAGACCAGCCACGGAACAGCGGCACCGCGAACCGCCTCAGCCCCGGCAAGGGCGACCCGATAGGAATACCGCATGGACAACGTCATAGACCTGCGCAGCGACACCGTCACCCGCCCCACCGATCCGATGCGCGCCGCCATGGCGCGTGCCGACGTGGGGGACGACGTGTTCGGCGACGATCCCGCGGTGAACGCGCTCCAGGAGCGGGCGGCGGAGCTGCTGGGCTTCCCGGCCGCGCTCTTCGTCTCGTCGGGCACGCAGAGCAACCTGTGCGCACTGCTCGGTCACTGCGGGCGTGGCGACGAGTATCTCGCGATGTGGAACGCGCATCTCTACCTCCACGAGGGGGGCGGGGCGGCGGCGCTGGGCGGGATCCAGCCGCAGCCCCTGCCGGACCGCGGGGACGGCGAGATCGACCTGGCCGACATCGAGGCCGCGGTCAAGCCGGACGATCCGCACTACGCGCGGACCCGGCTGCTCTGCCTGGAGAACACGTTCAGCGGCACGGTGATCGCCCCGGAGCGGCTGGAGGCCGCCACGGGCGTGGCCCGGAAGCACGGGCTGTCGACGCACCTGGACGGGGCGAGGCTGTTCAACGCCGCGGTGGCCGGCGGCGGTGACCCCTACCTCGGCGCGCGCGAGATCGCGCAGCACTTCGACAGCGTGTCGGTGTGCTTCAGCAAGGGCCTGGGGGCGCCGGTGGGCTCGGTGCTGCTGGGCTCCCGGGAGTTCATCGGCGCGGCGCGGCGCTGGCGCAAGGCGCTGGGCGGCGGCATGCGGCAGGCCGGCGTGCTGGCGGCGGCCGCGTCGTACGCGCTGGACCACCACGTCGAGCGGCTGGCCGAGGACCACGCGAACGCCGCGGTGTTCGCAAAGGCCCTTGAGGGCGTGCAGGGGCTTCAGGTCGGCCCGGCGCGCACCAACATGGTGTTCGCCCGCGCCATCGCGGGCGTCACGCCCGAGGACCTGGCCGAGCGGCTGGCGGCCCGCGGCGTGCTGTGCAGCGGCGAGCGCCCGTCGTTCCGCTTCGTGTTCCACCTCGACGTCTCGCGGCAGGACGCGGAGCGCGCGGCGGCCGTGGTGCGGGAGGTCCTGGCCGGCGGCACCGGAGCCGCGTGAGGCGACCTCGGCAGGGCGCCTCGTGACCCCACCGTGGTGGCGGGGGCACGAGGCGCCGGGGGAGCGACCAGCCGGGGGAGCCCGCCCAGCCGGAGAGCGGGACCAGCCGGGGGAGCGGGACCGGCCGGAGGAGCCGGACCAGTCGGTGGTGCCGGACTAGTCGGTGGTGCTGAACCCGTCGAAGTCGACCTCTCCGGTGGTCGCCGCGGCGTGGGAGGTGGCCGTCAGGCCGACGTCCTGCGTGGCGGCGGCGGTCGGCACGGTCTCGGTTCCGACGAGGTTCCAGGTGGAGCCGTCGGTGGAGTAGTAGCCGCTGTACGTGGAGCCGTCGCGGACGAGCTTCAGCCACGACGGGTAGGTGGCGGTGCCGGTCGAGTCCTGGGAGTCGAGCTTGCCGTCGCCGTCGGCGTCCCAGTCGAGCAGGTAGCCGTTGCCGGGGGTCTCGACGAGGGCGAGGTAGCCGGGCGAGGTGTCGGAGTCCGTGATGTCGTTGCGGACCATGATCCCGGCCTTCGCCCAGACGTCCGTGTCCGACTGGGAGTCGATCTTCACGGTGGTCGTGGAACCGTCGTGCTCGGCGCCGGGCAGGTAGATCGAGCCGTACTCGTTGATGGCGTTGTAGAGGTCGGCGCCCTGCGCCCGGATGCCCAGCTTGCTGCCGGACTGGCTGAAGCTCGCCGTGGTGGAGGCGAACGTCCGGTACGGCGCGTTCACCGGGTGGTTGACGGTGATCGTGTCACCGGCGGCCAGCCGGGTGGGGGTGTTCGACCGGTAGCGGTAGGTCCCGGATCCCTCGAACGCGCTGGACGCGAAGAGCTCGTCCGACGGCTTGAGGGTGACGGTGAAGGTGGCTCGCAGCGCGCTGCCGCCCCTGACCGTCCGCGCCCGCGTCGTGGAGTGGGTGGTGATCTTCGCGCCGGCGGGCCCGGTGAGGGTGAGCGCGGCGTCGCCGATCGGCCGCGAGCCGTTGTCGGAGAGGGTCTCGGTGACCGTGCGCGTGGTGGCGTCGCTCGACGCCGGGGCCCAGTCGAGCGCCAGCGAGACGCTCGGGGCGGCGTCCTTCACCACGTGGTCGGCGGCGCGGACGCGGTACAGGGCCACGCCGTGCGGGGGGACGTCGGCGGCGATCCGGCCCGCCGACTCCGTCTCCCGGTGGTTCCACAGGTCGTCCAGGGCGTAGTCGCGGGCCGACGGCAGGCCGAGCGCCGCCGCCGTGGTGGCCACCTCGCGGGGCGCCGAGCCGGTGTTGAACAGGCCCACGACGGCGTCGCCGTTCGGCTCGGTCTTCGCGAACACCTGGGAGTCGGCGTCGGCGGATATCCGCTTCGCGTCGATACCGTCCTGGTCGACCGCGAGCACGTCGGCGTTCTTCAGCATCCCGAGGTCGGCCGGGTCGAGGTGGGTCAGGTCGGTGCCCAGCATCAGGGGCGAGGCGGCCAGCGACCACAGGCTCATCTGCGTCCTGCGCTCGTCGGGCGTCAGGCCGTCGTCCTTGCCGTTGCCGATCTCCAGCGAGTCGTAGTCGTTGTAGCCGCCGGGGCCGCCGTAGGGCGCCCAGGCCGCCACCTGGTCGAAGCGGGAGGTCAGGGAGGACCAGGTGGTCAGCGGGTAGCTGCTGCCGTCGGGACCGCAGTAGCACTCGATGTCCCCGCCGGTGCGCCAGCCGTTGGACAGCCGCTTCCAGGTGGCGGCGTTCTTGATGTCCAGGTTGTTGGAGAGCGCCAGGTGGATGGGCCGGCCGGTCTGCTTCAGCGCCTGCGACCAGGCCTCGACGTCGCCCACGTCGGGCGTGCCCACGCCGTCGATCTTCAGGTAGTCGATGCCCCAGCCGGCGAACTGGCTCGCCCAGGAGTCGACGAACTGCTGCGCGCCGGGCTTGGAGTAGTCGATGCCCACCATGCCGCCGCAGTTGTAGTTCTGCTCGTCGGCGCCGGTGGCGATGTCCTTCGCGTGGTAGTCCGTGCCCTCGATGGCGGTGTTCCGCGCGACGGCCTGCTTGGAGATGCCGGGCGTGACGTAGAGGCCGAACTTGAGGCCGAGCGAGTGGACGTAGTCGGCGACGACCTGGATGCCGTTCTCGTCCCCGCTGGGCGGGAACTTCTCCGGGTCGGTGACCCAGCGCCCGTACTGGTCGACATTCGCCCCCTGGCTCCCCGGGCACTCGTACCAGAAGTCGTCGACGTTGGCGTAGGCGAACCCGTTCTTCGCGAGCCCGCTGTCCTTGAGCGCCTTCGCCTGCGCCTCGATGGTCCTCGCCGTCGGGTTCTTGCGGACGAAGCTCCAACTGCTCCATCCCAGCGCGGGTCTGAGGCCGACGCCGTTGTCCTGCGCCGCCGCCGGCTGCCCGCCGGTGACGGTGAGGCCGGTGGCGAGCAGCAGCGCTCCCGTGAACGCGGCCAGCGCACGGCGGATGGGTTTCCTCATGGGGTTCTCCTCCATCGCAGCGCCCTGACAGCGCGGCGGACGTTCGCCTGATTGGAACAGGAAGGCAGCAGGCGGCTCTTCCCGGAGCCGCTGGCCGTATGCACTCCGTCGCTAACCGAACACAATCAAACGCCAACCACCAGATGGCACCAGCGGCCGTGTTCAAAGTCAAGACTGCGCACCAACTCTGATCACACCCGCCCGGCCAGGAGTGAACGGCTCCGACGGGGGCCGCGGACGCCTCCGCCCGGAGGACGGGGACGCCTCCGCTCGGAGAGTGCGAGCACCTCCGCCCGGAGAACGGGGTCTCGGTCCGGGCGCGGCACCGTTAGGCTGCCCGGGGGTCACAGCGCGTGCGGAGGGTCTGCCATGAATCGCACGGGAAGCAACCTTCCCGCTGTCGGCGAGTACAACCAGACGGTCGTTCTCGACGCCATCCGCCGACGCCCCGAGGGGATAACCCGGTCCGAACTCGCGGCCCTCACCGCCCTGAGCGGGATGACGGTGACCAAGGTCTGCCGGCGCCTCATCGACGCCGGCCTCGTCGACGAGCACGGAACCCGCGCGAACGGCCCCGGCAAGCCGGCGGCGATCGTCAGGCTGAACCCGGGCGGCGGTTTCGCTGTCGGGGTGCACATCGACCCCGCGGCGGTGACCTACGTGCTCGTCGACCTGTCCGGCACGGTGCGCGACCACGCCCGCAGCGGCACGCCGACCGCGGGGGACCCGAGCGCGGTCATCGACGAGATGGCCAACGCGATCGAGGCCCTCATCGCGGGCTCCGCCGTCGACCGGTCCCGCATCCTCGGCATCGGCATCGCCTCGCCGGGACCGGTGAACGTCGACGACGGCGTGATCCTCAACCCGCCGATGATGCCCAACTGGCACCGGGTCGCCCTGCGCAGTGCCCTCGCCGAGGCGACGGGCCTGCCCGTGCTGCTGGAGAAGGACGCGACGGCCGCGGTGGTCGCCGAGCTGTGGTTCGCGGGCCCCGCCAGCAGCCGCGACTTCGCGTTCATGTACTACGGCACCGGCCTCGGCACCGGCCTCGCGGTGTCGGGCGAGGTGGTGCGCGGCACCAGCTCCAACGCGGGCGACGCGGGGCACATCACCGTCGACCCCGGCGGGGACGTGTGCACGTGCGGCAGGCGCGGCTGCGTCGGCTACCTCGTCGTCCCCCGGACGCTCGTCAAGCGCGCCCTGGGCGCCGGCGTGCTCACGGCGGCCGAGGCCGGAGACCTCGACGACACCGGCGACGTGGACGCGGCGTTCAGCAGGCTCGCGGACCTCGCGGCGGCCGGCAAGCCCGGGGCGGCCGCGATCCTGGACGACGCCGCGCGGTCGCTGGGGCGCGCGATCGTGGTGATCGTGAACCTCCTCGACATCGACGAGGTCATCTTCGGCGGGCCGTTCTGGGCGCCCATCTCCCCGGCGATCCTCGCCGCGCTGCCCGAGGCCGTGAGCGGGGATTCCGCCCTGATCCCGCCGCATCCCGTCCGGTTCGCGCAGTCCGCGGTCCCCGTCGATGTCGCGGCGGTCGGAGCCGCGACCCTCGTGCTCGACAACACCTTCTCGCCGCGGCCGTCCGCCCTGCTCCTCGCGGCCGAGTGAACCACCTGCCCCTCGCGGCACGGTGGCCCCGGCCCGCGCTCGCGGTCACGTGACCACAACTTTGTCCCCGCGAAGCATTGCGGGCAATTTGAATACATGATTTCCTAACCCCGCCAGGGCGCTTCCCGCCTGACCCGACACCGTTGCGTCGTGTCGCTTCCACCCGGAAGACAACCCCCCTTGCCTGAGGTGTCAACGTCGACCCGACCAGCGTCAGTGCCGGTCGCTCTCTCAAGGACGAATATGAGCAACACAGTCATGCGCACGCGCCTCGTGGCCGTCACCGCGGCAGCCGGTCTCGCTGTTCTCGCCGGATGCTCCTCGCCCGCGCCTGCGGACCATGCATCCGCGGCTTCCTGTGCTCCCGCGAAGGGCAAAGTCACCCTCCAGTACTGGAACACCGTTCCGGGCATGGACAAGGTCGTCGCCCTGTGGAACAAGAAGAACCCGAACATCCAGGTGCAGACGAAGAACATATCCACCGACCAGTACGGCATCCTCGGCAACGCCCTCAAGGCGGGCAAGGCACCCGACCTCGCGCAGGTCGGCTACGACGAGCTGCCGGACCTGCGCACCCAGAACGCCTTCGAGGACGCCTCGTCCTGCAAGGACGCCAAGGCCGCCAAATCGAAGTTCGTCCCCTGGACCTGGGCGCAGACCAGCTTCGGTGACACGGGCGTCTTCGCCCTGCCGCAGGACACCGGCCCGATGGCCCTCTTCGTGCGCAGCGACATCTTCAAGCAGCACCACCTGGCGATCCCGAAGACCTGGGACGAGTACGCCGCGGACGCGCAGAAGCTGCACAAGGCGGACCCGAACCTCAGCATCACGTTCTTCGACCCGAACAACGCGGAGTTCTTCAACGGCCTCCTCTGGCAGAACGCCGCCGACATGTACCAGTACTCCGGCGACAAGTGGCACGTCAGCGTGGTGTCCGAGCAGAGCAAGCAGGTCGCCGAGTACTGGCAGAAGCTGATCTCCGGCAAGCTGGTGCGCACCGACCTGGCCCACGGGTCGACCCAGATGTACGCCGCCTACCAGAAGAACCAGATCGCCACCTACGTCGGCGCCGCCTGGGGCTACAGCATGTTCCGGGACAACCTTCCCAAGCAGGCGGGCAAGTGGTCGATCGTGCCGCTGCCCACCTGGGGTTCCAACAGCGCCTCCGGCGACTGGGGCGGCTCGACCGTCGCGTTCATGAAGGGCGGCAAGCACCTCTACGAGTCGGCCAAGTTCAACACCTGGCTGAACACCGACCCGGAAGCCCTCGCGATGGAGAACAAGCTGGGCGGCCTCTACCCGGCGGCCAACGCCGGCACGTCGCTTCCCGCGCTCTCGCAGGGCGTGCCGTACTACGACAACCAGAAGATCTTCGACGTCTTCGCCGACTCCTCCCAGCACATCGACACCAGCTTCGCCTGGGGCCCCACCCAGAAGACGGTGAACCTGGCGCTCCAGGACGCGATGGCCAAGGCGACGGCCGGCAAGGGCACGCTCACCGACGCGCTGGCGGCCGCCCAGGCGAGCGCGCTGAAGACGATGAAGGCCCAGGCGATCCCGGCCGTGGCAGGCAAGTGACCGCCGCATGACCGACCTCGCGACCCGCGCGAACCCCGCGGTGACGGCGGCGGCCCCCGGTCGCCGCCGTCACCGCGGCGGCGGCCCCCGTCCGGGCACCATCGCCGCCTTCCTCATCCCGTTCTTCCTCCCGTTCGTGCTGTTCTACCTGGTGCCGGTCGGCTACGCGCTGTGGCAGAGCTTCCTCGTCGTGCGCCGCACCGGGGGCCAGTACGGCACGTCGTACACGACCTTCGGCGGCTTCGAGCAGTACGGCCAGGTGCTCCAGAACACCGAGTTCTGGTCGAGCATCGGGCGCATCGGGCTCTTCGGCATCGTGCAGGTGCCGGTCATGCTGTTCGTCGCGCTGGTCATGGCGCTGCTGCTCGACACCCCGCTGCTGAAGGCCAAGGGGTTCTTCCGCATCACGGCGTTCATGCCGTACGCCGTGCCCGGCGTGATCGCCGCGATCATGTGGTCGTACCTGTACTCGCCGCAGCTCAGCCCCATCGTCGACACGCTGAAGGCCATCGGCCTCACGCCGGACTTCCTCGGCCCCGGCGCCGTGCTGTGGTCGGCGGCGAACGTCTCCACCTGGCTGTGGACCGGCTACAACATGCTGATCATGTTCTCGGCGCTCCAGGCCATCCCGCAGGAGCTCTACGAGGCCGCCAAGCTGGACGGCGCCAGCAACTGGGCCATCGCCTGGGGGATCAAGGTGCCGATCATCGCCCCGTCGATCGTCCTCACCACGGTCTTCTCGATCATCGGCACGCTCCAGCTCTACGCCGAGCCGGCCGTGCTGCGCCAGATCTCGTCGAACATCTCCAGCACGTTCACGCCCAACATGCTCGCCTACGCGGTCGCCTCGGGGAACAACTACCAGCAGGCCGCGGCGATCTCCGTCGTCATCGCCCTCATCACCTTCGTCTTGAGCTTCGGGTTCATGCGACTGACCTCGAAGAAGGCCGGACTGTGAGCAACCAGAGCCTGAACCGGGAAGGCAGCCGGAACCGGGAGAGCAGCCTCAACCGCGAGAGCAGCCTCAACCGCGAGAGCAGCCTCAACCGCGAGAGCCACGTCAGCCGGACGGCGGCCATCGCCCTGATGTTCCTCCTGGCGATCTACTTCCTGCTGCCGATCTACTTCCTGATCGTCGCGGCGACGAAGCCGCAGGGCGACCTCGCCTCCACCAACGGTCTTGCGTTCTCGCACTTCGACCTGCTCGACAACCTGCGCACGCTGTTCAGCCGCAGCGACGGCATCTTCGGGCGGTGGGCCCTGAACAGCGTGATCTACGCGGTGCTCGGCGCCGCCGTCGGCACGCTCGTCTCCGCGCTGTGCGGGTACGCGCTGGCCAAGTTCACCTTCCGGGGCCGCGAGTTCCTGTTCTCCGTCATCCTCGGCGGCGTGCTCGTGCCCACCACCGCGCTCGCGCTCCCTCTCTTCCTGCTGTTCTCGGCCACCGGGATCGTCAACACCTACCTCGCGGTGTTCCTGCCCAGCATCGTCAGCCCGTTCGGCGTCTACCTCGCCCGCATCTTCGCCTCGGCCGCCGTCCCCCAGGAGATCATCGAGTCGGCGCGCCTGGACGGCGCCGGAGAGTTCCGCACGTTCTTCTCGGTGGCGTTCCGGCTGATGACGCCGTCGCTCGTGACCATCTTCCTGTTTCAGTTCGTCGCCATCTGGAACAACTTCTTCCTGCCGATGGTCATGCTCCAGAAGGAATCGCTCTTCCCGATCACGCTCGGCCTCTACGAGTGGAACGGCCAGACCGCCCGCGCCCCGCTCCTCCAGGAGTCCGTGATCACCGGTTCGCTGGTCTCGATCGTGCCCGTGATCATAGTGTTCGCGCTCCTCCAGAGGTTCTGGCGCACCGGCCTCGCCTCCGGCTCCCTCAGATGACCCCCCGGCGCTCCCGCCGCCCCCGGGTCCTCCGTCCCACCCGGGCCCGTCCGGTCCGCCCTGTCCGGCCCTGAGGTGTCCCACCCCCCGCCCACGCAGAAGGTCCCTTTCCTCATGCAGAAATCCGCCGTGTTCGTGCCTCATTTCCACTGGGACCGCGAGTGGTACGAGCCGTTCCAGGTCTTCCGGCACCGGCTGGTCGCCGCCC
This sequence comes from Streptomyces sp. TS71-3, assembly GCF_018327685.1. Classification (NCBI taxonomy): domain Bacteria; kingdom Bacillati; phylum Actinomycetota; class Actinomycetes; order Kitasatosporales; family Streptomycetaceae; genus Streptomyces; species Streptomyces sp. TS71-3. The sequence goes on from NZ_BNEL01000001.1 coordinate 1,375,430, forward strand.
TGGACACCGTGCTGGAGACGGCCGAGGCGAACCCGGACTTCCGGTTCACCGTCGACGGGCAGATGGCCGCGGTCGAGGACTACCTCCAGATGCGGCCGGAGAACCGCGACCGCGTCACGGCCCTGGTCGCCGGCGGCCGGCTCGCCATCGGGCCCTGGCTGATCCTCCTCGACGAATTCCTCTGCTCGGGCGAGACCATCGTGCGCAACCTCCAGATGGGCTGGGCCGCCGCGGCGGACCTCGGCGGCTCCATGCCCATCGGCTACCTGCCGGACATGTTCGGCCACATCGCGCAGATGCCGCAGATCCTGGCCCGCGCCGGCATCGAGCACGCGGCGCTGTGGCGCGGCGTCCCCGGCTCCGTCCCCGGCCACGCCTTCCGCTGGCGCGCGCCCGACGGCTCCGAGGTGCGCACCGAGTTCCTCTTCGACGGCTACGACAACGGGCTCGACCTCCTGCTCGTGCCCGACCAGATCGGGCGCGCCCTCGGCGAGTACGCGCAGATGACGGCCGAACGGTGGGGCGGCGACCCGCTCCTCGCGATGGCCGGCACCGACCACAACGCGCCCGACCCGCAGCTCGCGGCCTGGCTGCGGCGGGCGTCGAGCGACGAGCACGGCATCACCATCGCCACGCTCGACGAGTACATCCGCGGCCATGCCCGCGACGAGGTCACCGCCGCCGTCACCGGCGAACTCCGCAGCCACGTGCGCGGCAACATCCTCCCGGGCGTGATCTCGGTACGGCTCGGACTCAAGCAGCGGATGGCCGTCGCCGAGCGCACCGTCGACCACGCGGAGCGCATGAACGCCCAGTGGTCCACCCGCGACGACGCGCCGTTCCTCTCGCTCGCCTGGCACAAGATCATCGAGTCGACCGCGCACGACTCCGTCGTCGGCTCCGGCACCGACGAGACCTGCGAGCAGGTCGACGCGCGCCTCGCCGAGGCCGCGCAGACCGCACGGGCCGTGCGGGACGCGGCCCTCGCCGAGCCCGCCGCGCTGGTGCCGGGCGACGGCTACCTCGCCGCCAACCCGCTGCCGGTCCCGCGCACGGCGCTGGTCGAGGTGGACGCGCTGGCCGCCCCCGAGGGAACGGCACTGGTCGCGACCGCCGCCGACGGCTCGAAGCACCCCGTCCAGCTCGTCTCCAAGGCCCCGACCGTCCTCAGCGACGAGCGCGTGGACGCCTCGGACCTCGAACGGGTGCTGCGGCGCATCCACCGCCGCGAGCTCTTCGGCCGCCTGATCGACCACTACGAGCTGACCCCCGGCTCGCTCGTCTTCCACCTCGCGGAGGTGCCCACCAGCGGACCGTTCGACCTGCTCATCCTGCGCCGCAAGATCGCCGAGGCGGCCGCCGCGCACCCGGGCGAGTGGCGGGTGCTGACGCTGGAGGAGGCACGCGCGACGGTGCTCGTGCCCGTGGACGTCCCGGCCTCCGGGCTGGCCGGATTCCGCGTCGAGCCGGCCTCAGGTACGGTCGCGCAGCCGCAGGTGGACGCACCGGCGACGGCGACGGACCGGGCACTGTCGAACGGCCTGGTCGAGGTCGCCGTCGCCGCCGACGGCACCCTCGACGTCACCGGGGCCGACGGCACGGTGCTGCGCGGCGTCGGCCGCCTCGTCGACGGCGGCGACCGCGGCGACAGCTACAACTACGCTCCTCCGGCCGCGGACGTGCTCGTCTCGGAGCCGGTCGAGGTCGCCGTCGAACTCCTGGAGAGCGGCCCGCTGCGGTCGAGGACCCGCGTCACCCGCGTCTACGAGTGGCCCGCCGCGCTCTCCACCGACCGCGACCGGCGAAGCGGGCGGACCCTGCCGACTCCCGTCGAGACGGTCGTGGAGGTGCGGGCGGGGGAGCCCTTCGTACGCGTCTCCACCTCGCTGCTGAACGGGTCCGCCGACCACCGGCTGCGCCTGCACGTGCCGCTGCCCGAGCCGGCCGAGGTGTCCGCGTCCGCAGGGCAGTTCGCCGTCACCGAGCGCGGGCTCACCGCCGAGGGCGGCTGGGGCGAGTACCCCATCCCGACGTTCCCCGCGAGCGCGTTCGTGTCGGCCGGCGCCGCCAACGTCCTGCTCGACCACACCACCGAGTACGAACTCGTCGGCGGCGGCTGCGAACTCGCCCTCACCCTGCTCCGCGCCATCGGCTCCATCAGCGTCAACATCCATCCGCTGCGCGACGAGCCCGCGGCTTCCGAGATCCCCGCACCCGGCGCCCAGGAACTCGGCGAGCGCATCGAGCACCGCTTCGCCGTCCTGCCCTCGGCGAACGGCTGGAGGGCCGCGGGCGCGGTCGCCCTCGCGGACGACTTCCGCAACGACGTGCTTCTCGTCCGCGGCACCGGGCCCACCGGAGGCGACCTGCCCCCGACCGCGGCCGGCCTGCGGGTCGACGGTGCGGACATCGCCGTCTCCAGCATCCGACGCCTCGCCGGCGACGCACGCCGCAGCGGCATCGAGGTGCGGCTCGTCGCGATGAGCGACACGGGGGCGAGTGCGCGCGTGACCGGCGCGTTCACCGAGGCCACGACGGTCGACCTGCTCGGCCGCCCGCTCTCCGCGGTGGTGCCGGCGGCGGACGGGCTGGAACTCGTCCTCGGCCCCTGGGAGATCCGGACGATCGTGGTCCGGTAGACGCCGGGCGCGTGCCCGCGGGGAGGCCGGTCGGGCGGGGGGCGGCTCCCGGCCGGGCGTGAGGCCGGTCGGGCGGGGCGGCTCCTGGCCTGGCGGTGGGCTGGTCGGGCGCGACGGTTCCCGGCCTGGCGTGGGGCTGATGGGGCGAGGCGGCTCCTGGCGTGCGGCCGGTCGGGTGCGGCGGCTCCTGGCCTGGCGGTGGGCTGGTCGGGCGCGACGGTTCCCGGCCTGGCGTGGGGCTGATGGGGCGAGGCGGCTCCTGGCGTGCGGCCGGTCGGGTGCGGCGGCTCCTGGCCTGGCGGTGGGCTGGTCGGGCGCGACGGTTCCCGGCCTGGCGTGGGGCTGATGGGGCGAGGCGGCTCCTGGCGTGCGGCCGGTCGGGTGCGGCGGCTCCTGGTACAAGGCCGGTATACCGGTACAGGGGCCGATGAGTTTCCGCCACCGAGAGGGTCTACAGGCACATGACGACGACTACCCAGAAGCTCGAAACCTCCGAGGCCGATCTCGTCTACGACGTCCGCGGCCCGCTGCCCACCGCCGGCGGCCGCCCGCCGCTGGTCATGATCGGCCAGCCCATGGACGCCAGCGGCTTCGGCGCCCTGGCCTCGTACTTCCCCGATCGCACCGTGATCACCTACGACCCGCGCGGCCTCGGCCGCAGCGCCCGCAAGGACGGCCGCGTCGACCACGTCCCGGAGACCCAGGCCGCCGACGTGCACGCCGTCATCGAGGCGCTCGGCGCGGGGCCGGTCGAGATGTTCGCGAGCAGTGGCGGCGCGGTGACCGCGCTCGCCCTCGTGGCGGCGTACCCCGGTGACGTGACCACCCTGGTGGCGCATGAGCCCCCGCTCTTCACGGTGCTCCCCGACGCCGAGGCCGCCGAGCGCGCGTTCGCCGGCGTCCGGGACGCGTACGAGGCACGGGGCTGGGGCGCCGGCATGGCGGCCTTCATCGCGATGACGTCGTGGCAGGGCGAGTTCACCGACGACTACTTCGCGCAGCCCGCGCCGGACCCCGCCGCCTTCGGGATGCCGGCCGAGGACGACGGCACCCGCCAGGATCCGCTGCTCTCCGACCGGTCCCGGGCGGTCAGCGGCCACCGGCCCGACACCGGCGCGCTCACCGCGGCGCCGACGCGGGTCGTGATCGCGGTCGGGGAGGAGACCCGCGACGCCCTCACCGCGCGCACCTCGGTGGCCATGGCCGCGCTCCTCGGCCGGCAGCCGGCGGTGTTCCCGAGCCACCACGGCGGCTTCCTCGACGGGCGGTTCGGCCCCGCCGGGCAGCCGGAGGCGTTCGCGCGCAGGCTGCGGGAGGTGCTCGACGCGGGCTGAAGCCGGCCGACCCGACCGGCCGCGGGTCGTCGGCCGTCCACTCGGCCACAGGGGGCCCGGCCGCAGTGGACGGCCGTTACGGCCGTTATGGCCGCGGGATATGGCGTAGGCCCCGATCAGGAAGCGCCGCGACCGAAGAGGGCAGAGAGGGCGGAGAGGGCGGAGAGATCGATCCTGCCTTCCTGCAGCTTCGGCACGTGCGGCGTCTGGTCGAGGCTGCTGTCCGTGATGTACAGCCGGTCGCCGCGCACCGCGGTGGCGGTGGGCGAGGCGATGCCGTCCGCCGCCGTCAGGACCGTCTCCGCCGTCCCGTCCGGGCGGACCAGGGCGATCTCGTTCGTCGCGTGCAGCGCGGCGAAGACCACGTCGGAGCGCCCGTTCAGGAAGGTGAAGTCGTCGATCCCCGGCACTTTGGTGGTGACGGTGCGGATCGGTCCGGCGCTGCCGTCGGCGGCCACCGGCGCCCGCAGCAGCGTGCCCCTGCTCTGGTTGGAGATCCACACGGCGCCGTCGTGGAAGCGGAGCCCGTTCGCGCCGTACGACGTGGGCGAGGAGCCGTCCATCGCCAGGGCGTCACCGGCCAGCCAGGCCGTGGCCGTGCCGCCGGAGGCGGGAACCGACCAGACGGTGGCCTTGACGCTGTCCGCCACGTACAGCGCCCGGCCGGACGGGTCGATGGCCAGACCGTTCGGCAACGCGCCCTCGGGCAGGCCCGCGAGGCGCACCGGGGAGCCGCCGGGCGCGAGCTTCCACACGCCCGACCGCGAGGCGTCGGTGGAGAAGACGTTGTAGTAGACGTTGCCCCGGTCGTCGAGCGCATTGCCGGCGAAGGCGTCCCCCGCGTGCCCGGTGACCAGCACCGTGCGCTCCCCGGACGGGGCGACGCGCACCAGCTCCGGCGCCTTGCCGACCGGGATGCCGAGCATGGACAGGGTGACCGAACCGTCCGGGCCGACGGTGATGTTCTCCGGCGACTCGCCGGCCGCGAAGTCGAAGGCCGCCGCCGTCCTCACGTGGGTGACGACCTGGGCGTCGTGGAGCGGGGCTCGGTCCGACGCGGAGGCGTAGGGCGCCGGGGCGAGGGCACCCACCGCGGCGGCGATCGCCGCGGCGAGTGCCATCCGGTTCTTGGCGAGTGCCGTCCGGTTCTTGAGGGAGGACTTCCTGGTGTTCATCGATCTCCGAAGGTGCTGCGCCGGCCGTCGCGTGTGACGAGGCCGGTCCGGCGGTGGGACGGCACGGGGACCGGCCATCCGGTCCGATATCTCCCTGATGGCGTTCCGGGTCACCGCTGCGTGTCGAGGAGAGCGGCCGGAATCATCTCGTCGGCGGCCAGCGGAGGCCCGAGCACGACCTGCCCGTTCGCGGCGGCCGACCTGCGCAGGGCCTCCGGGGTCACGGCCCAGCCCGCCGGCTTCGGCCGGGAGAGGTCCCAGCCCGCGTCGCGGAGGAAACCCTCCATGCCCGAGGGTGTGGCGATCGCCAGCATGTCGACGTCGTCCGAGGTGAACCGGTACGCGTGGGGGACGGCGCGCGGCAGGAAGGCGACCCCGCCCGCGTGGAGTTCGAAGCGGCGGTCACCCGCCCAGATCAGGCCGCTGCCGCGCAGCATCACGAAGATCTCGTCCTCGTCGGGGTGCACGTGCACGGGTGCGGCCGTGGCGGTCGGCACGGTCGAGCGGAACAGGCTCAGATGGCCGCCCGTGTGCTCGGCGTCCAGCAGAACCTCCATGATCCCGCCGCCGAGCCACTCCAGTCGCTCGTGCTCGCCGGCCAGGGCCACATAGGGAGAACTCACTTCGTTCCTTTCGCTCTCCGGCTGGTGGTTTCGATCGACGCTATGCGGAGGCTGCGGCTCCCGGAATCCCAGAAATCTGGGAGACCGCGGGTGCGGCTGTTCCACCGGTGCGGGTGCTCGCCGCTCGTCGCACGAGCGGCGCCCGCAAGTCCTGACAATTCCATCAGTTCTGTTATCGACTAGAATCGAGTCATGCAGTCCTCGGCCACTCAGCCTGCCAACCGCTTCGAGCGCCGTCGGGCCAAGACCCGTCAGGCGCTCATCGGTGCCGCCCGCCAGATGCTGGCCGAGCAGGCCGGTACGGAGGTGAGCATCCAAGCCATCGCCGACCGTGCGGATGTCGGTTTCGGCACCTTCTACAACCACTTCGAGACGAAGGACGCGCTCTTCGACGCGGCCGTCGCCGACGCGCTGGAGGAGTACGGGCAGCTGCTGGACTCGGTCACCTCCGGGATCGACGATCCGGCGGAGACGTTCGCTGCCAGCGTGCGCCTCACCCTCCAACTGGCCGCGAGCCACCCCGAGATCACGGCAATCCTCCGCTTCCGCGGACTGCAGCACGTGCACAGCGGGACGGGGCTGGGCCCGCGGGCCCTGCGCGACATCGAGGTCGGCAAGGCATCCGGCCGGTTCCGTATCGCCGACGCCCAGGTCGCGCTGAGCGTGGTCGGGGGAGCCGTCCTCGGGCTGGTCCAGCTCGGCGCCACCAGCGACCTCCCCGAGGCGGCGGGCGAGCAGACGGCCGAGATGGTACTGCGCATGCTCGGCCTGCCCGCGGACGAAGCCCACGAGGTGGCCACCCGGCCTCTGCCGGCCGTGAGTTAGGGCCGGGTGGCCCGGTAGCAACAGGAACCCGCGGGCGAGTGGCGCGGTCTCCGCCCGCTCGCGGTCATTCAGGGCTGAGCCCGGGGCCTCCCCGGCGGCGGTTGCCGATCACCGTCCAGCGGGCGCCCGCAATCCAACGGCCGCCCGCCATGCGCGAGTCTCGCACCCCCGCCCTGGCCGGCGGGACGCCCCTTGCGCCCTCCGCCGGATCCACCCCGCTGATGCGAAGGCACATCACAGCACTGAGTGAATGCTGCGATCGTAACTGATGAAATCCTCAGTTACGATCGATTCCATGAACATGCCTGCAAGCGGTGACAGCCCGATCCATGCGGGTCGCGCCGGTACCCGCGGCGTCCTCTCCGCCATGTGCCTGTCCCTGGTCCTGGTCGTCGCGTCGGTCTCCGCGCTCAACCTGGCCCTGCCGGACCTCGCCGTGGACCTCGACGCCACCAACTCGTCCTTGACCTGGATAGCCGACGGCTACACCGTCGCGCTGGCCGCCCTGGTCCTGCCCATGGGCGCACTCGGTGACCTCTTCGGCCGCCGCAAGGTCCTCATCCTCGGCAACCTGGTCTTCGGCGCGGCAGCCCTGCTCGCCGCCTTCTCCGACTCCACCGCCCACCTGATCGTCTGGCGTGTGGTGATGGGTGTCGGCGCGGCCATGATCATGCCGGGCACCCTGTCCACGATCACCTCCGTCTTCCCCGCCGGCAGGAAGGACCGCGGGGTGGCCACCTGGTCCGGGTTCGCCGCAGCCGGCGCCATCATCGGCATGCTGATCGCCGGAGGGCTCCTGGAGCAGTGGACCTGGAGGTCGATCTTCGTCGTCAGCGCCATCACCTCCCTGGCGTGCGCCCTGGCCGCCCTGCTCCTGGCGCCGGAGACGAGGAGTTCCGAGCCCGAGCCCTTCGACCGGGGCGGCGCCGTGACCACCGCTCTCATGGTCGGCACCCTCGTCTACGGGATCATCGAGGGCAGCGACCGGGGCTGGACGCGACCTGAGGTCCTGGCCGCCTTCGCCGTCTCCGTGCTGGGCCTGGTCGGCTACGCGCTGCTCGGGCTGCGCAGCCGCCACCCGCTCCTGGACCCCCGCCTGTTCGGCCTCCGCGGCTTCCGCGCCGGCACCATCGCGGTCCTGACCCAGTTCATGGCCGTCTTCGGGTTCTTCTTCGTCGGCCTGCAGTTCCTCCAGCTCATCCTCGGCTACGGGCCCCTCAGGAGCGCCGTCGCCCTCATCCCCGTCGCCGCCGTGGTGCTGCCCGCCTCGCAGCTCGCCCCCCGGCTCGTCCACCGTCTCGGTCACAAGGCCGTGATGCCCGCCGGCCTGCTGTGCCTGGCTGCGGGCATGCTCCGGCTGACCCGCCTGGATGCCGGCAGCGGCTATCCCGCGTTCCTCGTGGCCCTGATCCTCGCCGGTGCCGGGATCGGCCTGGTCGGTTCCTCGGGCACCAGTGCGATCGTCGACTCCCTCGGTCCCGACCGCCAGGGCGTGGCCTCCGCCATGAACGACGCCACCCGCGAGGTCGGCTCCGCCGTCGGCATCGCCATCATGGGCTCGGTCTTCTCCAGCCGGTACCGCTCCGCCCTGCCGAGCACCCTCGGTCAGCTGCCCTCCGGCGCCGCCGAAACCGTTCGTCATTCCGCCGCCGGAGGGCTGGAAGTCGCCTCCCACCTGGGTGCACGAGGACTCCGGCTCGCCGACGACGTCCGCGACGCCTTCATGGCCGGCTTCACCGATGCCATGGCCGTCATCTCCGTGATCATCGTTCTCGCCGCGCTCGCCTGCCTGGCCTCCGCCCCCCGCCGCATCAGGCCCGCGGCCGGTCGCCAGGCGGACGACGGCCCGGCCGCAGAAGCGGCCGATGCGCGCACCCCGAGCGTGCGGGTCCCGTGAGCGCGCGCATCGCCATCTCTCGCCGCGAAGACCTTGACGATGGAGTTGTCATAACTGATAGTTTCATCATTATGCCTTTCATCATTACGCGATGTCTTGGAGGGCGCCATGTCTGAAACCCGCCTCGACCGGGCTGGTGTCGCAACGGCCCACCAGGACCTCCACAGCGAGCGGGGCGCTCTGCGCGGCGAGCATCCGGGCAGCTCCGGGAATCCCGTGATCAAGGTGGCGGACCTGGCCTGGCTGGAGTTCGAGAAGCCGGACCTGGAGCGGGCCGCGGTCTTCGCCCGTGACTTCGGCTTCCAGATCGCAGCGTGCACCGAGCGGGAGCTGTGGCTGCGGGGCACCTTCGCGGGCTCGCCCTGCATGGTGATCCGGCGCGGTCGTACGTCCCGCTTCATCGGCCCGGCGTTCCGAGCCGCCGAACGCACCGACCTGGACCGGCTGGCCCGCGCCACCGGCACCGACGTGCGCGACGCGGACGTCCCCGGCGGCGGCCGGGTGGTCGACCTGCTCGACCCCTCGGGCCTGCCGGTGCGAGTGGCGCACTGTTCACAAACCCTGCCCGAGCTGCCGGGACAGCACCCGCTGCCGCTCAACTTCGGCACGGATCGCGGTCGCACGAACGCCCCCCAGCGCCCGCCGCGAGAGCCGTCCCGGATCCAGAGGCTTGGCCACGTGGTGCTGGAAACGAGGGTGTTCGCCCGGTGCCTGGACTGGTACCTGGACACCCTCGGCATGATCGTGTCCGACTTCCTCTTCCTGGACGGCCAGCGCGACCGCGGCCCGACCATGGCGTTCATCCGCTGCGACCAGGGCAGCCTCGCCGTCGACCACCACACCCTCGCCCTGCACCTGGGGCCGGGCAACGGGTACGTCCACTCCGCCTACCAGGTCACCGATCTCGACTCGCTCGCGGCCGGCGGCGAGTACCTCAGCGAGCGCGGCTACCGGCGCAGTTGGGGCATCGGCCGGCACATCCTGGGAAGCCAGCTCTTCGACTACTGGCGCGACCCCGGCCACCTCATGCTGGAGCACTTCGCGGACGGCGACCTCTTCTCCCGCGACGTCGAGCCCGGCTGGGCCCCCATGTCGACGAGCGGGCTGGCCCAGTGGGGGCCGCCTGCCACCCGCGACTTCCTCGGCGCGAGCCCCTCGCCGAGGCGGGTCCGCGACGTCGTCGAGGCCCTGCGCGGCGACAACGAGCTGGACCCGGCGCGTCTGCTGGGCCTGCTCAAGGCCGTCAACTCCTGACCTCCACCCGTCTGACGAGAGCAACGACATGACTACGAACGTCCTGCGCACCGCCGAAGGCTGGTGGGTCGTCCGCGACGACCGAGCCGTCCTCGCCGACACCAAGGCCACCACGACAGCCGAACTGATCGCCGACCGCGCCGCCGTCGAAGAGGCGGCCCATTCCGGCGGGCCGGGCACGCCCGTCATGGATCTCAGGGTGCTCTCCCCGGTCACCACGCCCTGCCGCGTGGTCGCGCAGATGGTCAACTACCACAGCCACGCTCGCGATTCGGGCTTCACGGGTGACATCCCGCCGACCTTCTTCCGCAAGGCATCAGGCTCGGTCAGCGGCCCGAGGGACCCCGTCGTGCGGCCCCCACACGTGAAGCTCCTCGACTACGAGGTCGAACTCGGCCTGGTCATGGGCGCCTGCCTGCCCATCGGCACCGTGGTCGAGGAACGGGACCTTCCCGCGTACGTCGCCGGGCTCGTCATCACCGACGACGTCAGCGCCCGTGACGTGCAGCTGGCCAAGACGCAGTTCTACGAGAGCAAGTCGTACCCGACCTTCACACCGTGCGGCCCCTACCTGACACTCCTGGAGCCCGAGGACTTCGCCCATCTCCTCGACCTGCGGCTGAAGTTGGGCGTCAACGGCGACCTGCGCCAGGACCGCACCCTCGCCGACATGATCGTCCGCCCCGCACGAGCCCTCACCCTGCTCGCCCGCTTCCAGACCCTCGACCCCGGTGACCTGCTGCTGACCGGCACTCCCGGCGGCACGGCACTGAAGGCCCCGCCCAAGCCGGTCGAGAAGATCGGTGCACTGCTGCCGCCGGCCCTGAAGTGGAAGACGTTCTTCAGAAGCCAGGCGAGGAACCCGCGCTACCTGCACGCGGGCGACACCGTCACCGCCAACATCGCCACCCCCGACGGGCGGATCGACCTGGGCGAGCAGCGCACCCCCGTGACCGACGCGCACCGAGACCCGGAGTGAGCCGCACATGACCGCCGACCGAGCCGCGCCGCCCCACCCCGCCGAGCACGTGCCAGTGGTGATCATCGGAGCCGGGCCCGTGGGCGTGACCGCCGCCCTCCTGCTCGCCCGGCGCGGAGTACCCAGCGTCCTGCTGGAACGCCACACCGGCGTCTATCCCCTCCCGCGCGCCCTGGTCGTCGACGACGAGGTACGCCGGATCATCCAGGCCGCGGGCATAGGTGAGCAATTCTCCGAGATCGCCCGCCCGGGCAACGGGCTGCGGCTGCTCGACGCCCGGCACCGGGTGATGGCCGAGTTCCGCCGCACCGGACACGGTCCGCACGGCTACCCGCAGACCAGCATGTTCGAACAGCCCGTACTCGAGCGGCTGCTGCGCGAGGCCCTGGCCCGGCGCCCCGCATGCGAACTGCGGGGCGGGGTGGAGGTCACCGGCATCGGCCCGGAGACCGAAGGCCCGGTCCGTGTGACGTACCGCGACGACGACGGCGAGCGGCAGCTGTGGGCCGACGCGGTCCTGGGCTGCGACGGTGCGAACAGCCTCACGCGCGACGCCATCGGTGCCGTCTGGGAGGACCTGGGCTTCGAGGAGAGCTGGACCGTCATCGACGTGCGCACGAGCGCCGGTGTGCGCTGCTGGGAGGGCGTCGACCAGGTCTGCGACCCGGACCGACCGGCCACCTTCATGCGCGTCGGCGAGGACACCTACCGCTGGGAGTTCCGGCTGCACGACGGGCAGGAGCGGCCGGTCCGCGAGCTGGTCGCTCCCTGGCTTCCACGCTCGTACGAGGGGGACTTCGAGGTCGTCCGCGAGGCGCGGTACACCTTCCGGGCACGCGTCGCCGACCGGTGGCGGAGCGGACGGGTCCTCCTCCTGGGTGATGCCGCCCACCTCACCCCGCCGTTCATCGGGCAAGGGCTCTGCGGTGGCCTGCGGGATGCCTACAACCTCGCCTGGAAACTCGCCCGCGTCCTCCAGCAGGGCTCCGACGAGCGGCTGCTGGACACCTACGAGAGCGAACGCAAGCCACACGCCCGCCATGTGATACGTCTCGCCGTAGCCACCGGCTGGGCCATGACCGGCGGCCAGGACCGCGCCGCCGCACTGCGCCGCGGCGCCCTGAGAGCGGCGGTCCGCATCCCCGGTCTCACCAGGGCCGCTGCCCGCGACCTGAGCCCGGCGCTGACCGCGGGGCCGCTGGTACGGCGCCGCACCCGGCTGAGCAGGCGAGGGCTCGGGGGCAGTCTGTGCCCGCAGCCGCGGGTGCGCGCCGACGGGGCGTCAACCCGGCTCGACGAGTTGCTCGGAGCCTCCTTCGCCGTGCTGAGCGCCGTGCCGCTCGCCCCCTCGCTACAGGCCCTCGCCGCCGGCCTGAGCGCCCCGGTCCTCTCCGTGGCCCAGCTCGGCGACGACGGCCGTCTTGCCGACTGGCTGCGCGCGGGAAGAGCGGACGCCGTACTGCTGCGACCGGACCGCGTCGTCCTGGACGTCGTCCCGGCCGGGGGCCGGGACTTCACCGGCGCCGCCGCCTGGGCCCCCCTCCTGCACACCACGCGCGGCCCCCACCCATCCCCGCGGACCGGCGACAATCGCCTGCCGAGGAGCGCCACACGATGACCATGCCGTACCCGGACCCCTTCATGACACCCGATCCGCGGACCGCCGCGGGCAGCCGCATCATGGACTTCGCCCGCCACGCCGGAGTGGACGGAACCGACTACACCGCCCTGCACCGCTGGTCGGTCACCGACCTGGCGGGTTTCTGGGGCGCGGTGTGGGAGTACTTCGACATCGACGCGGAGACCCCCTACGAGGAGGTGCTGGCCGAGGAGACCATGCCCGGCGCACGCTGGTTCCCCGGCGCCACCCTCAACTACACGCACCACGCGCTGCGCAACCTGCCCTCCGGCGCCCCGGCGGTCATCGCCCTTGACGAAGCCGGCGCCGGCTACCAGGTGACGGGCGAACGGCTGCGGGCCCAGGTCGCCTCCGTCGCGGCGACCCTGCGCGACCTGGGCGTGGGGAGGGGCGACCGGGTGGTGGGCTACCTGCCCAACACCCCGCACGCGATCGCCGCGTTCCTCGCCGCGGCGAGCCTGGGCGCCGTGTGGTCGGTGTGCGGGCAGGACTACGCCCCCACGGCGGCCGCCGACCGGTTCGCCCAGCTCGAACCCACCGTGCTGATCGCTGCCGACGGCTACCTCTTCAACGGCGAGGTCCACGATCGCCGCGACGCCGCCCTCGAACTCGCCGGCGCGCTGCCCACGCTGAAGGCGACCGTCCTGGTGGACCACATGGGGCTGCCGTGGCCGTCGCGGGCGCACCCGTCGCCGGTCGTCCCGTGGGAGGACACGTCCACCCGCACCGAGGAACTCACGTGTACACCGGTGCCGTTCGACCACCCGCTGTGGGTGGTGTTCTCCTCCGGCACCACCGGCCTGCCCAAGGGCATCGTCCATGGCCACGGCGGCGTCCTGCTGGAGCATCTGAAGACCCTGGGCCTGCACTCCGACCTCGGCCCAGGAGACCGCCTCCTGTGGTACACCACCACCCACTGGATGATGTGGAACCTGGTCGCCTCAACGCTTCTGACCGGTGCCACGACGTGCACCTACGAGGGCAGCCCGGCGCCCCTCGCCAGGCCCGACGTTCTGTGGGAACTGGCCGCCCGGCACCACGTCACGGTCTTCGGCACCAGCCCCCAATACCTCCTGGGCATGGCCAAGTTCGGTATCGACCCAGCCGTGCACGACCTGTCGTCCATCCGCGTGATCGGCTGCACCGGCTCCGCCCTGCCGGCCTCCGCCTACCCCTGGGTCCGCGACCACGTGGGCCACGGTGTGCTGCTGGCCTCGATCAGCGGCGGCACCGACGTGGTGTCCGGCTTCGCGGGCAGCGCGCCCACCACGCCGGTCTGGGCGGGGGAGCTGTCGGCGCCCCATCTCGGCGTGGCACTGGCCGCGTTCGACGCCGACGGCGCGGCGGTCACCGACCAGGTCGGCGAGCTCGTCGTCACCCGCCCGATGCCGTCGATGCCGCTGTCCCTGTGGAACGACCCCGACGGCAGCCGCTACCGGGACGCCTACTTCTCCTCCTACCCCGGCGTCTGGCGGCACGGCGACTGGATCACCCACACCGCCCATGGTTCGGTGATCGTCCACGGCCGCTCCGACAGCACGTTGAACCGCAACGGCGTCCGGCTCGGCAGCGCCGACATCCACGACGTCGTCGAACGCCTGCCCGAGATCACCGAGGCCCTGGTCATCGGCGCGGAGGAGCCGGACGGGGGCTACTGGATGCCGCTGTTCGTGGTCCTCACGCCCGGCGCGGTCCTGGACGGCACCCTTCGCGAGAAGATCCGCGACGCCGTCCGGACCGGTGCCTCACCCCGCCACGTTCCCGACGAGATCCTCGAAGTACCGGGCATCCCGCACACCCGCACCGGCAAGAAGCTGGAGGTCCCGGTGAAACGCATGCTCCAGGGCGCCCCGGCCGAGCAGGTCGTCGACACCGCGGCAGTGGACGCGCCCCACCTCCTCGACCACTACGCCCGTCTGGGCGCCGAACGCCGGGACCGGTCGGCATGACCACCGCACAGGCCACCCTCGCCGTCGCGCTCTGCCTGGTCCTCCTGCCCCGTGCGGGCCCTGCCCGCCGCCGTACCGACCCTGGCCGATTGGGACCCCGCGACCGGGGCCGGACGGCCGGCACGGCCGGGGTGAGCTGGAACATCGTCCCTGGGGAGCGTCCTTACACTGTCCCCGTGCCGAAGCTGCAGGACGACATCGAGCGGATATGCCGGCTCGGCCTGGACTCGCGGACGCTGCGTTCCCGGGTCATGGCCCGGCTGCGCAGGGACGTCCGCTACGACGCGTTCTGCTTCGGCACCGTCGACCCCTGGACGCTGCTCGTCACCGACGACGTCTCCGAGGGGATCCCGCCCGGCAACGCCGCGCTCGCGTCGCACAACGAGTACCTGGAGTCCGACGTCGACAAGTTCGCCGACCTGGCGCGGAGCGGCCGCACGGTCGGCATTCTCAGCGACAGCACGGGCGGTGATCCGCGCAGGAGCCGCCGCTTCCGCACGGTCCTGCCGGTCATCGGCGCCGAGCACGAACTGCGTGCCGTCTTCCTGGCGGACGGGGAGTGCTGGGGCGCGGTGTCCTTGTTCCGGCGCGGTGAGCGGACGGACTTCACCGCGCGGGACGCGGCGCTGGTACGCGCGCTGTCGCGGCCGGTCGCGGTGGCCCTGCGCCGCGCCTGCGCCGGCACGCCGCCGCCCGCGGCGCAGGGCGTGCCCGGCCCGGGTGTCCTCGTGCTCGACCGGCTCGGCCGCACCCTGGTCGCCAACGAGACGGCGCGGCGGTGGCTGCACGAGCTCGGCACGCTGCCCCTCCACGAAGTGGCGGCGGCGGCCCGAGCCGGGCGAGGCGAGGAGGCGTACCTACGGGTGCGGGCGCGCACCGGACGCTGGCTGTCGTTGTGGGGTTCGACGCTGAACGGGGAGCCGGACAGCGGCGCCTCGGTCGTCATCCAGCCGACACCGGCCTCCGACATCACCCGGACACTGGCCCGTGTCTACGAGCTGACGGTGCGGGAGCGGGAGATCCTGGAACAGGTGGTCTCCGGCCGGTCCTCGACGGGAATCGCCTCCGTCCTGGCCATGTCCCGGTACACCGTGCAGGACCATCTGAAATCCATCTTCACCAAGTTCGGCGTGAGCAGCCGGGGGCAGCTGGTGGCCCGTGCCCTTGACCTCCCGTCGGGGTCGCCGGCAGCCGCGCACACTCCGGAGTCCGCTCCCTGATCCGGCCTGATCCCACCTGATCCCGCCTGATCCGAACGGAAGGCCCTGGCCATCGGGTCGGCCCGGCCATCGGGTTCGACGGACCCCG
Source organism: Streptomyces sp. TS71-3 (assembly GCF_018327685.1). NCBI lineage: Bacteria > Bacillati > Actinomycetota > Actinomycetes > Kitasatosporales > Streptomycetaceae > Streptomyces > Streptomyces sp. TS71-3. Next base: position 1,391,052 of record NZ_BNEL01000001.1, read on the forward strand.
GCCATCGGGTCGGCCCGGCCATCGGGCCCGGCCTAGCCGATCGGGTCGGCCTTCCAGCCGGTCGTGGCCGTGATGACGCCGGTCAGCAGCCGGGCTGCCCTCTCGTGGGCCGCGACGCCCGGGTGGACGCCGTCGGTGTAGTCGCCCGCGTCCACCGACAGCCAGCCCGTGGTGTCGACGTAGACGATCCTGGGGTCGTCCGCCTGGGTGACGGCCGTGGCGATGTCGGCGGCCTTGTAGCCGCCGAAGGGGCGCATCGCGAAGATCCACGCGTGCGGGTAGGCGGCACGGATCTGCTTCAGGTAGCTCAGGTAGCCGGGGAGGAAGGGCTCCTTGCCGAGGACGCCGTCGTTCGTGCCCTGGTTGACGACCACGGCGTCGGGGCCAAAGCGCGGGTCGGCCGGGGAGTCCTGGAAGTTCCAGCCGAAGGACTGGCCGGCGGTCGGAACGCCGCCGTTGCCCGGCACCAGGATGCCCTGCCGGCCGAAGCCCACCTGGCTGGTGCGGGCGTGGAAGGCCCGTCCCGTCAGGTAGGCGAAGTCCTTGGTGCCGTCGTCGCAGTCCGTGCCGACCTGCCCGCACAGGGCCTTGACGCCCTGGGTGATGGAGTCGCCCAGGAACTCCATCCGGAGCGGCCCGCGCGGCGCCGCCCGCTGGACGCGGGCGCCGCGGTCCAGCTCCAGGCCCGTGAGGACCAGGCCGGACTGCATCGGGACGACCCACCGGTTCGCGTGCTCGTTGACGTCCTTGACGGTGATCTCGGCGGTGTGCCGGCGGCCCTGAAGCGGTACCGCGGTGAAGTCGATCCGGTCCTGGTCCACCTGGTACAGGGCGGGCGGCCCCCCGTCGATGGACACGTAGACCTGGGCGGGCAGCGTCACCGCGGAGGTGTCGAAGCGGCCCGCGAGGGTGTGGCCGGTGAAGCGGAACCGCAGCGCGGAGCCGGAGTTGGGAGTGATCATGCTGGAGCCGACGCGGCCCCAGTGGCCGTCGAAGCTCAGGTGCGGGTCGGTCGCCGGGACCTCGGCGACCCAGGCCGGCGCCGGACGGGGCTGGTCCGGCACGGGACGGGCCTGTGCCGGCATGGAGATGCCCACGGCGCAGATCAGCAGGAGCGCGGTCGAGGCGGCTGGCTTCACAAGGCGTCTGTAGCGCACGGTCATGACCTTCCGGTGAGCGGGAGAGGAGGTGTCGGCGGCCGGGGGATGTCCACCATGTGCGGACGGGTGCTGGGGATATCCGGCACCAGGGGGCCGGACGGAGGCGACGACGACTTCTTCATACCCGCGCACGGGCGCGAGCGACCGCGGGGTTACGTCGCCTGGCCCCGCGGTGTCACGCCGCCCGGTAACGGACAAAGTGCCGTGGGCACGGGCGCCGCTGGGGTTGCCGGAGCGCCGGATCCCCTCGGTGAGGTGGTTCCCGGAGGCTCTACAGGTCGGCCGGGTCCCTGCGCAGCGTGACCTCGCGCCCGGACGCGGTGCGCACCGTGACCGCGCGCACGCCGGGCCGGCCGGGCACGACCGCCAGCGGCAGCCGCTCGAAGGTCTCGGCACCGATGTGCTCCCGCAGTTCCGCGGCGTCAGCGCCGATCTCCAGGCGGGTCACCGCCGCCCCCCGATCACCGCGCTCCGTCGCCCCGCGATCCGGGTTGGTGGCGGGGTCCTCCCGGTAGAACCAGTTCGGCAGCCCCCGGCGCCAGCACGTGTCGAGTGCGCGGCCGGGGCCGGGCGCGGTGGTGATGACGCGCTGGGTGCCGTCGGGCTGGACGCGCCCCGGAAGCCGCGCCACTTCGCCGCCGAGCCGCCGCGCGACCGCGGCCAGCTCCTCAAGGGTGTCGGCGCGCAGGCTCCAGAACATCCACCGGTCGCCGTCCGCGAGGGCCCGGTCGAACCAGGCAGCCGCCGCATCCCGCTCGGCTGCGGGTGCCGTCACCGCCTCGACCTCCAGGTAGACGTCCTCGCCGAGCGGGAAGACCGTGTTCGCGATGCCGGCGGCGAAGACGCCACCGTCGTAGTGGGCGAGTCCTGTCTCCTCCCGCACCCGGCGGACGCCGTCGCCCAACTCGCGGACGCCCAGGCAGAGGTGGTCAAGGTGAAACATGTCGATCCTTCCGGGTTCACCACGTCACGGGGAGTTCGTGCGCCTGAACGGGCAACGGCTCCGCGCCGTCGAGTACCGGGGCACGCCGGACGGGGCACGTCGGCCGGGACGCGCCGGACGCGACCTGCGGCACCGCGGTCCTCCTGCGGAGCCGTCAAGTTACCAAACGATCGTTCAGATACTTACTGAACAGATGTTAGGAATCTTGAGGGCACTCGTCCACCCTCCTGGTCGAGATCGCCGCCGCAGAGAAGAACGGCCGGGATGAGATATGGGGAGGAGACGCCGCGTTTCAGGCAAAAACGAGCGACACGAACTCGTCGACGAACGACATCACGGAGTCCGCATCGGCGTGCTTGGGGGAGTTCTGGAAGAGGGCGACGCGACCGTGCGCGCCGACGAACGCGATCACGGCAGCTCGCTCGGCGGGCACCCGGAGCGCGACCCCCGCTGCCGCGCAGCGCGCGAAGCCGGCGACGAGCAGGTCGATCACGTCGGCCAGCGGCCCGGCCTGGCGGGCGCCGGGCGCGGTCGGGGGAGGCCCGTTGGCCGTCATCAGCCGGTAGTGCCCCGGGTTGTCCATCGCGAACCGGCACGAGGCGTGGAGCATCGCCCGCACGCGGCCCACCACATCGCCGGAGTCCACGCGAACCTCGGCCGCCTCCATCGCGGCGTGGAGCCGGGCGAACTCGTGGTCGGTGAGGCCCGCTACGAGCGCCGCACGATCGGTGAAGTGCTGGTAGATGCTGGCCGGCGCGATACCGGCGGCGCGGGCGACGCCGCGGATGGTCAGCCCGTCCTCCCCGTCGAGCTCGGACAGCAACCGGCTGGCCGCGGCGAGGATCTCCCCGCGCAGCCGCTCGCCCTCCCCCCAACGGTTGCGCCTGCGCCGGGCGCTGACCTGGGCCTCTTCCGACACGTCCCTATTCTTACCACCCGGGCGCCCGGTCGAGGCCCGGTCGGGGCTTCTGCCCTTGGAGCGTTGAAGCCTGACGGCATAAGCAACTGTCCGCTGTCCGACCAGGCATGGACGGCGCCGGAGGCGTTCACCGTAGCCGTCGCGGGGTTCCGCGGGGCTGCCGCCGGGGAATCGAGAGTCCGGAGCCCGGGGGTCCTGGGATCCGGGGGATTCTGAGCGGTCCATTCGGCATTCCGCGTAACGTGACCGATCGCCTGTACGGGGGAGAGAACCCGGAGCCGTGCCGCGACAGGCGGCGTGCCTTGCCGTCGGCGTTCCACCTGTTTGATAGGGAATCTCCCATCCGAAGCGCCGTGGCTTCCACGCTGTGTATGCCCGGGAGCATCGCGCCGCTTCAGCCGAACTCCGCGCCGCGTCGGCGCGACGCGAGAGCCGAGGGAAGACCATGGGTTGGAAACTCACACGCCGGGCGGCGGCGACGTCGGCGGCTCTCGTCGGAGTCGTCGCACTCGTCGCGGCGGTGCTGCCGAAGACCGGCGCCGGAATGCCGATCCGGACCGCACCGTCATTTGGAACCGTTGCCGCGAAGTCGGACCCGGACACACAGCCACCACCCCCGCAGCTCCCCCGCGGCTTCCGGGGAAAGGGCACGTACATCGTCCGGGATCTGGGCGTCACGGTGCCGTTCAGCTGGCAGGGGAGAAGCGGTGACAGCCAGATGGTCGCGGGAGGCCCGCAGTACCCGATCTGGTTCACGAACCTGATCTACCGCGGCTCGCTCTACACGCTGACGTATAAATGGCCCGGCCTGACCGAACATCCGTGTTCACGGATTCCGGGATTCGATCTGGACCAGCTAAACCAGGCGTTCCAGACCGCCCGGTTCGTCGGCCCCGAGACTCTGGAGCGGAACCCGCAGCGGCATGTGAACCACTGGAGGGTCGGCGTCGTGCTGCCGAAACTCCCGCCGGGAAATTTCCTGCGGTTCCCGCTCGCGCTCGGTGACATCTACGTCGACCAGGGGAACCGGGGTACGTTCTGGCAGGTTCTTCAGTTCGGTGTCCAGAACCTCTACGACCCGGAGCTGGACGAGTGGCTCGTGATGGACACGTTCGAGCACCAAGCCGGAACGGTCACGCTTCCGGCGGAGTGCTCGGCGGTGTGAGCGAAGGCCGGTTGCCTGAGTTCGCGGAGGTGGAGCGGACGGCGGCCGGCATGTGACGGCCCTCGTCAGTCTTCTACGGTCCTGATGGCAGGGAGTCGTTCCGCTCGCCGTGCCATGAGGTAGATGCGGTTGTGCGTGCGCTGGACCTCGTGGAGCAGGGTGAAGCTCTGCGTCTCGTAATAGCGGACCAGGCCAGGGAACATGCAGCCTCGCCGTACCCACTGCTTCCCCTCGCGGGCGGCGCGATCCACGGCCCACAGGGCGATCAGGGTTGCGGGCTTGTGGTGGCGGTAGGCCGGGTCCGTCACCGTCGTGAAGAGGTAGTCGGCGGGCTCGTCGAGCTCCTCGTCGGTCCAGCCCCACGGCAGGGTTTCCCGCATCACGGTGGTGCAGCCCACGACGTGGGCACCGTCGGCTTCGAGCACCCACATCGCGCCGTGGGGGTTCTCGGCCTGGGCTGCGAGGTCGTCCGCGCTGTCGCGCCAGGTCGGCATGCCGCGCTCCTCCAGCCAGGTGGAGCGGGCGCGGATCATGGCGGCGACGGCGGGGGTGTCCGCTGCGGTGGCCGGACGCATCGTGAACATCTGGGGTTCCGTATCTTCAAGGGGCCGGGCGGGCTCCCACGGGCAGGACGCCGGTGTGTGAGGCCGCCGAAGTGGCGAGGTGAACCGCCGGGGTGCCGGTCTGGAACTTCCACGCGGTCGCGTCGACGCGATGGTCTCGCCACCGGCCACCAAGTTCGGCGTCCGCTCCGGAAGTAACGGCGCGATCCGCGCCCATTGCGGATCAGTCAACGTCACTCCCAACCAACAACCGGAGCGAGCTGAAGGGAGCGGCTACACGCTGCCTGGGAGATCGGTCCGGCAGGCTGATGTCCACCAGGACATCACGCGGGCTGCCATCGCTGCTGGCTCCGAGGGCAGAGGAGTAAGTCCGAAGTGATCCTCCAGCTCCTGCCGCAGGAAGTTGCCGATCCGTCTCTGGTCGGCGCCGTCACGGAGCAAGTCGCGCAACGGGCGCAGCATGCAGTCGTACTCGTCCTGTACGAGGTCGGCGACTCCGATGGGGTCCCACTCATTGAGCAGATGCCGCAGACCGTCTTCGGCGGCAGGCATCCCAGGTTGCGTCGCCCCAGAATGCCACTGCGGGGGCTGGTGGCCCGCTCCGAGAGGTCCCTACCTCGGGGGCGGGCCAGTCCTGACCTGCTGCGTCACCGGCGCCAGGTCGCGCCTCATCAGCCGGCAGGGCAGCCTCAGGCAGGCTCCAGCCTGTAGATCTGGCGGCACCCCTCACAGGCGTAGACGGCAGCGCCCGGCCCTGACGCCTGCTCGATCACGGTGATGAGCAGGCCGGTGGTCGTCTCGCCCTTGTGCCAATGGCACCAGGTCGTGACCGCGGCAGCGGAGTGCGCGGACTGGTCCCCGTCTCCCGGATTCAAGGGCCGGCCGCCGGACACCGGCTCGCGCGGCGTGCTCATGACGGCTCCACGGTGGGGGTACCGGCAAGCGTCTCGTAGTGGTCGCAGAGCCATGTCAGCTCGTGAGCGAGATTGCGCGCGTGGCGGGTTGCGGACACCAGCCCCGCACCCGGCGATGCCGCCAGGCGCACGCGGGCGCTCTCGACGGACAAAAGTGTGCGGATCCGTCCACCGTCGTGCTCTGGGAGCGCCCGGGCGGCGTTCTCCACCGGACGGATCAGCACCTGGAGATGGCCCCGCAACCGGGCCGTCATCTCACCCAGGTCATCGAAGCGGGGCAGCGGCGCGCCTTCGTCGAGCAGTTCGGCCGCGGCGGCGCGCATCGACTCGATCTCCGGGGACTCGCTTCTCAGCCCCGCTGAGGGGGCATCACTTTCGCTCATGTTGACTCCGTCCAGTCGGGCCGTGCGCCGGGGCCGCGTAGGCGGCCGCCGGAGCCAGGGCTACGACGGTAGGAGTTGACGAGCGGAACAGGGGGCACAGTCTGTGCCCCCTCGCTCACGCAGCGAGAACGCCGATCCTGACGGCGAGTTCCGAGGCCCGGCGACGCCTGGCCGGCGTCTTGGACTCGGCCTCCTCCAGGATGATCGCCTTGGCGTATCCGTTGTACCTGATCGTTTCCGGGGCGGCTTCATACGCCTTGGCCAGCGTGGCAAGGGCAGCGTCCGGCTGCCCGTCGAGTTGGTATCCCCGAGCCTCTTCGATCCGGTGCCGGGCCCTGCGCGGACGGGACGGGATGGTGACGGCGTCGGCTGCCGCCGCCTGCCGGACGGACTCCCCACCGGCATGAAGTTCCACCGCGACGGTAACGGCGTGAGCGCCCATGATGGCCTGTGAGAAGGACGTGACGGGGTCGTAGTAGCTCTCCGGCAGGTGATCCGCCATGTCACGCGCCTGGTCCCAGAATCGCCATGCGACGCCGGTCTCCTTGCGGCGTGCCGCTGTGTAACCGGCTTCGAACGTCAGCGCCCCCGCGATCGCGAGCACCTCGTCGGACGCGTCCGGCAGGAGAGGCGTCAGGTAGGCCAGTGCGTCATGGGTGACGCTGTCGGCGGCTTCGAAGTGGGCGGGCCCCGAGTCCCGGTGCGCCTGTGCGGCGAGCCACGCGGCGAGGCCGATGGCCCGCGGGTCCTCGCTCTCCTGCGCTGCGATCAGGCCCCGCTCGACGACGCGCCACAGCAGAGGGGCATCGGGCTGGTAGGCGACGAAGAACTGGCACAGGGAGTACGTCTCGCTGAGGATCGCCTGAGCCTTCCTGCGCTCCTCGGCTCGCTCCGCCTGATGGACCGCTGCCTGGGCGTCGCGGATGAGATCCGGGAGCAGGGCACCGATGACCTCTCGGTGGTTGGGTGCTTTGTGCCGGGCGCTCCAGGCCGTATCAAGACGAGCGCGCAGGTGCGCGGCAGGCGGCGCTCCTTGCTGATCTCTGAAGGGGAACGAATCAACGGCTGTCTTCACGGCGGCCAGGCGGGGGTGCCCTGGACCGGCGAAGAGGTCGACGGAAATGTCGTGACCGGTCAACTCATTGAGGTTACCTACCCGTAGGACCTGGGCGATCTGAAGGATCACGTCCAACCGCGGGGTCTGGAGCCGCCCGGTTTCCACGCTCTTGACCCAGGAACCGGTGAGTCCCAGCAGGCCGCCGAGCTGAGCGCGCGTCATGCCCTTCCGCTGCCGGAGGATCTGCAACCGCTGACCGAAGACAAGCGGGTTCGAGTAGGGGTCGGGAGTTCCAGTTTGAGACGTCACGGCCTTGCCCCTTCTTGCAGCCTCGTCACTGCCAGTATGGGGCAAGGCCGTTTTTGGTGAGGCCCGGTCGGGAAACGCGAAAGTCCCCCTCGCGCCCGAAGACGGAACGGGTCCACAGGGCCGTGGGCGCTGCCTGCATTGCGGTTCCAGGTGGCGCAGCCTATGGCTGACCCCCATGCCCAGCGCAGCCTTGCGCCGTCTGGCCGGGGACTGTGGACTCACCGCATGAGCACCTTGTATCTGATCGCCTGCGCGGCCGGCCCGGCGCAGCATGTCGACGAAGGCGTCCGCCACGCGCAGGACCGGGGCTGGGACGTCTGTCTCGTCCTCACGCCGTCCGCGGCGCGCTGGTGGCAGCCGCGGATGGGGGAGCTGGAGGAGTTGACCGGGCATCCGGTGCGGTCGCAGTACAAGTTGCCGTGGGAGAGCGACGTGCTGCCGAAGGCGGACGTGATGCTTGTCGCGCCGCTGTCGGCGACGAGTCTGAACAAGTGGGGCGCCGGCATCGCGGACACCCTTGCGCTGGGTCTCGTGACCGAAGGCGTGCACATGGGCGTGCCGGTGATCGCCATGCCCTACTTCAACCGTGCGCAGGGCGCCCAACCGTCGATCGCCCGGAGCGTCGCCGACCTGCGGTCCCAGGGGGTGCGCTACCTCGATGGCGCCGACGGCTACGAGCCGCACCCGCCGAAGCACGGAGACCCGTCCGCGTTCCCGTGGGCACGGGCGCTCGACGCCGTCGACGTCGCCTGAAGCGCGGGGGACGCCGTCAGGGTGCCGGGACCTGTCCCGGGCCGAGGCGGCTGCCCTCGCCGCCCGCCGGCAGCTCCCGGGCACACCCGCCCCCAAGCGCACCCGCCACCCCGGGGGCACCCGCCCCCAATACTCCACCCCGGCCCACTCACCCACCCCGCCCCCGCCCCCGCGGCCTGTTGTCAGGTCAACCCAGCACGCGTCTCTTCGCGAGTTCGCGCGCTCGTTACCCGGCGGGGCCCGGCACCACACCTGTCCTCCCAAGCCTGGGGTGCACGCAGGCAGGAACACGGCCGGGTTGCAACCGGGTAGCACAGAAGGACCATCCATGAACGGTATACGACGTATGCGACGGATACCCGTCATGTTCTCCGTCGCCCTCCTCCCGCTGGCCCTTGCCGCGTGTGGGAGCAGCGCCGCCACGGACGGCAGCGGGAGCGGATCGGGCGGCCAGTCCTCGGGGCGGAACCCCGACGTGCTGACCGTGGCCCAGATCCCCTCGGAGAACTCCACGACTCTGAAGGAAGCCCGCGAGCCGCTGACCAAGCTGCTGGAGAAGCAGACCGGCAAGAAGATCGCCTTCCAGAACGCGACGAGCTACGCCGCCGTCATCGAGGCCATGCGCGCCAAGAAGGCGGACATCGGCTTCTTCGGGCCCGACTCGTACGTCACCGCCAAGGACACCGGCGTCAACCTCGACGTCATGGCGGCGTCCGTCGACACCAAGAACGGCAGCGCCACCTACCAGTCGTACGCCATCGTCAAGGCGGACTCGCCCGTCAAGAGCCTGAAGGACTACCGCGGCAAGAAGGTCTGCTTCGTCGACCCGAACTCGACCTCCGGCTACCTCTACCCGCAGGCGGGCCTCGCGGACGCCGGGATCGACACCGGCAAGGACATCAAGACCGTGATGGCCGGCGGCCACGACGCCTCCGTGCTCGCGGTCATGAACGGGCAGTGCGACGCGGGCTTCGCCGACGACTCCATGATCAACGAGACGCTGCCCCAGGCGGGCAAGCTGAAGAAGAGCGACTACCGGATCGTGTGGAAGTCGAAGGAGATCCCCGACTCTCCCGCAGCGGTCGCGGGCGACCTCGACCCCGCGCTGAAGCAGAAGATCGTCGACACCTTCGACACCAAGGCCAACACCGACTACATGGTCGCCCACGGCTTCTGCGCCAAGGCGTCGGACTGCCTCAACGGCGGCTCCTGGGGCTACAAGAAGGTCACCGACGCCCTGTACGCGAGCGTGCGCAAGGTCTGTGACATCACCAAGAAGTGCACGAGCGCCCACTGATGGCCTCGCCGACCGTACGCAGGCCGTCCCGGGAGCTTTCGACGGGCACGGGGGTCCCCGGTGAGTCCGCAGGAGTTCCCGGTGAGTCCGCAGGAACCCCCGGTGGGGCCGGAGGTGCCCTCGGTGAGTCCGGAGGGACCCCCGGTGAGCCCTCCGGGGTTCCCGAGGACGACGTCGTCGTCCGCCTGGAGGGCCTGACCAAGCGCTTCCCCTCCGGCGACGGGACCGTCACCGCGCTCGACGGCGTGGGCTTCGAGGTCCGTGCGGGTGAGGTCGTGGCGCTCCTCGGCCTCTCCGGGTCCGGCAAGTCCACCCTCCTCCAGCACATCGACGGCCTCCAGGCGCCCACCTCCGGCGGGGGCACCGTGCTCGGCACGCGGATCGACTCCGCCTCGGGCACCCAGCTGCGCGCGCTGCGCCGCCGTATCGGCTTCGTGTTCCAGCAGTTCCACCTGGTGGGCCGGCTGAGCGTGCTGGAGAACGTGTGCACCGGCGCGCTGGGCCGGCTGCGCGGGCCGCGCGTGGGGCTCGTGACGTACCCGCGCCGGGTCCGGGAGCAGGCCCTCGACCTGCTGGACGGGGTCGGCCTCGGCGACCTGGCGTTCCAGCGTGCCGACACCCTCTCCGGCGGCCAGCAGCAGCGCGTGGCGGTGGCGCGGGCGCTGATGCAGGAGCCGAGCATGCTGCTGGCCGACGAGCCGGTCGCGTCGCTCGACCCCGAGTCGGCCGGGCAGATCATGCGGCTGCTGCGGCAGGTCGGCACCGCACGGCGCCTGACCGTGCTGTGCAGCCTGCACCAGGTGGACCTGGCACTGGGCTGGGCGGACCGCGTCATCGGCCTGCGGGCCGGGCGCGTGGTGCTCGACCTCCCCACGGAGGGCATCAGCCGCGACGAGGTGATGCGGCTGTACTCGGCCGTGGGCCAGGAGCCGGCCCCCGCGCTGATGGAGGCCGGGTGAGTACGGGGACGACGGCGTCCGGCGTGCCGGAGACCGACACCACGGTGATGTCCGGGGCCGGTGGCCCTCGCATCTGGGGCCGCACCCTGGCCAGGCCCCGGCCGACGGGCATCGCCGCCGGTGCCGTCCTGCTGCTCACGCTCGTCTGCGGCGTCTGGGCCTTCGTCGCGGTGAAGATCAACGTCGCCACGATGGTGGACAGCGCGGGCAACGCCGCGAACTTCGTCTCCCGCATGGTGCCGCTGGACTTCCCGGCGCCCGGCGAGCTGTTCGAGCTGTGCTGGCAGACCCTGGCGATCGTGATCTGCGCGACCGTCCTGTCGGTCGTCATCAGCCTTCCGCTGGCCCTGCTGGCCGCCCACAACACCACCCCCTTCGGCGGGGCCCGGATCGGCTCGCGGGCGCTGATCGTGCTCACCCGCGCGATTCCGGACGTGGTCTTCGCGGTGGCCGGCTTCCGGCTGTTCGGCCTCGGCGGGCTCACCGGTGTCGTCGCGATGGGCCTGCACTCGGTGGGCATGGTCGGCAAGCTGTACGCGGACGCCGTCGAGGACATCGACGAGGGGCCGCGGCGGGCGATCCGGGCGACCGGCGCCTCCCGCCTCCAGGAGATCGTCTCCGGGGTGCTCCCGCAGGTCCTGCCCTCGCTCGTGGCGACCGCGCTGCACCGCCTGGACATCAACCTGCGCGTCTCGGTCGTCCTCGGCTTCGTCGGCGTGAACGGCCTCGGCTACGCGCTCTCCATCTCCATCGGCCAGCTCGACTACCGGCGGGCGATGGCACTGGCCCTCGTGCTGCTCCTGCTCTGCTTCGCCGTCGAGTCCCTCTCCGGCGCCATCCGCCGGACGCTGCTGCGCGATGCGGGCGGACGCGTGCGGACACCGCTCGCCGTCCGGCTGGGCCGCGCCGTCCTGGGGCGTTCCGCACCGGGGCGTTCCGGACCGGGGCGTTCCGGACCGGCCCGCTCCGGCGACCGGCCCGGCGCCGCACCGGCCCTCGTACCGGACACCGCGACCGCCGCCCGTGCCCCGGCGCCCGCCAAGAGCGCCGGCCGGCGCAGGATCAGCCCCCGCTGGGGCACCCGGCGCATCCGCCGGACGGTGTGGGCGGCGCTCACCGCGGCGCTCGTCCTCGGCTCCGTGCCGGGCGCGGGCATCTCCTGGGGCCAGATCGTCGACGGTGTGCGGCAGCTGCCCGAGACCGTCGGGGACTTCCTGCCGCCCTCGGGCGGCGGCATCTGGGACACCCTGCTGGACGACCTGTGGGTGACGCTGGAGATCTCCCTCGCCGGCACGCTCATCGGGGTCGTGCTGGCCCTGCCGCTCGGCGCGCTGGCGGCACGCAACGTGGCGCCGTCGCCCGCGGTGGCACGGGTCTTCCGGACCGTCGTCCTGTTCATCAGGGCCATTCCGGAACTGATCCTCGCGATCGTCTTCGTGGTGGTCACGGGGCTCGGCGCGGTCGCGGGCTCGCTCGCGCTCGGGGTCGGCTCCGTCGGGCTGCTCAGCAAGCTCGTGGCCGACTCCCTGGAGGAGATCGACCCGGGCCCCGTCCAGGCGGTGCGGGCGAGCGGGGCGTCGCGGTGGCAGCTCTTCTTCGCGGCGATCCTGCCGCGGGCGTGGCCGACGCTCATCGGGCACCTGCTCTACCAGCTCGACGTCAACATCCGCTCGGCCACCCTGCTCGGCATCGTCGGCGCGGGCGGCATCGGCTACGACATGCTGAACGCTGAACGGGTGCTCCAGTTCCCAGTGGTCACCACCATCGTGCTGATGATGCTGGCGGCCGTCTTCCTGGTGGAGGGGCTCGCCCTGTGGCTGCGCAAGGTGTTCGCCTGAGGCACTGACGTGTCTCCGTCGGGGGCCCGGGACGGTCGCCCACTCCCAGCCGGGCCCCCGTCCGTCGCCCACCGTCCCCGGTCCGCTGCGGGACGTGCGCAGTACGCGACAACTGTTCCTACTGTTCACCGAGCACAGTCGCGCTGTTGACAGAGCCGCGCTGGCCCGGACAGGTGGCCCGCGCAGGCTTCCTGTCGTGCGCAACAAGAGCCGGTACGTCGAGATAGCCAACGTCATCGCGGCGGAGATCGCGGACCTCCCGGCGGGCAGCAAGGTGTCCAGCGAGCACGAGATCGCCGGGCGCTTCGGTGTCAGCCGGGCCGCGGCCCGGGCGTCGTTGCAGGAACTGGAGAACAGGCTGCTGGTGCGGCGGGTGCGCGGTGCGGGCACCTTCGTCAACCGCCGCATCGACTACGTGCTGTCCCAGTACAAGGCGCCGTCGCTGCACGAGACGGTCCGCGAGGCGGGCAGCACGGCCCGCACCGTCGTCCGGGACATCCAGCTGCTGCCCCTGCCGGCGGTGGAGGCCGGGCTGCTGGAACGCCCCGAGGGCGCGCCCGCGCACCTGCTGGTGCGGCAGTCCTTCATCGACGGGCTGCTCAGCGGCTGGGCGCACATCTGGGTCCCGGTGGACGTCCTGCCCGAGATGAGCGCGGCGGTCCACGCGGTGGAGTCGCTGCACGCGATCCTGCGCCAGATGAGCGCGGTGGAACCGACCCGCGCCTGGTGCCGGGTCAGCTACGCGCAGCCGGGACCGGAGATCGCCGGGCACCTGGAGATCGAGCCGGGCCGCCCGGTCTGGCTCATCGAGAGCCTCAGCCGGGACCAGGGCACCGGCCGGGCGGTGATGTGCAGCAGCACGTGGAGCCGCCCCGACAGCACTCGGATCATCGTCGAGATGGACGGGCCATGACAACGGCGACGACCGGCTCGTTCCGGCCCGACGCAAAGGAAAAGGAAGGAGAACGGCGTGGTGACGCTGACGCGTGAGCGCCGGTGCGAGCTGCTCGCCGCCGCGGAGCACGAGGAGATCGTCCCGCTCGCCGAACGGCTCGTCGCGGAAGGGGCCGTACCGGGCCCCACGGTGGTGAGGCCGCCCGAGACGGGAATGGTCGTGCTCCAGGTGCGCGAACCCGTGGAGGAGTCGCGGTTCCACCTGGGCGAGGTGCTGGTCACCGAGTGCGCCGTGGAGGTCGCCGGGGTCTCCGGCTGGAGCATGCGCGAGGGCGACGACCGGGTGGCGGCGCTCGCCGGCGCGCTGCTCGACGCGGTCGCGGCGGCGGGACTGCCGGGGACGGCCGAGATCGACGAGCTGTGCGCCCGTGTCGAACGGCGCGCGGCCGAACGCGACGCCGCGGAGTGGGACGCGATCCGCACCACCACCGTCACCTTCGAGGAGCTCACGTGAGCGACACACGGCCGGCCACCATCCCCACGGCGCCCGGCGCCGGCGCCCGGGTGGGCGCGCTGCGCCGCGGCACGCACGACACGCAGCGCGACTTCACCACCCTGCTCGACGTGCTGTCGCGGCCCGGCAGGATCGGGCGCCTGGACGTCGCCGACGGCGTCCCCGCCGCGGCGCTCGCGGCCTGCGGCCTCGTCGACGTCGAGGTGCCGCTGCACGTGCTCGCCGACGGCGGCCAGGACGGCGAGGCATGGCGGAACGCCGTGCACGAGGCCACCAAGGCACCGCGTGCGGAACCGGCGCTCGCGCGCACGGTGCTGGCACTGCGCCCGGTCACCGCGGCCGAGATCGCCGCGCTGCCGCGGGGCGACGCGCTCAACCCGGAGCTGGGTGCCCGGCTGTTCCTGACCGTGGCAGGGCTCTTCGATGCCACGGCGCTCGTACCCGCACCCACGCCTGCACCCGCGCCCACGCTTACGCCCGCACCCGCACCCGCACCCGCACCCGCACCCGCACCCGCGCCTGCACCCGCCCCCGGATCCGGCTTCGCGGCCGACGTGCCGCTCGCCGATGGGGAAGGAACGGTTCTTCGTCTGGAGGGACCCGGCGTGCCGGGGCAGCGGCGCCTCGGTGTCCGCGGCCTGAGCGTCCCGGTCATCGAGGCCATCGCCGCCGCCAACGCCGGGTTCCCGCTCGGCATCGACACCTTCCTCGTCGCGCCCGGCGGGGCCGTCGCGGGGCTGCCGCGCACCACCCGGATCACCGTCGAGGACGCCCCGGTCGCCGGGGCCGGCACGGGGACGGGGGTCTAGCCGTGGGATACGCAGGGGTACGCGGCGGGCAGGAGGCCATCGCCGCCGCGGAACGGCTGGTGCGCGCGGCCCGGTACGGTGGCCGCAGCGCCTGGCTGGAACTGGACCAGATCACCGGAGGGCTGCCGCTCGCCGTCGACCGGGTGATGGGCGAGGGCGGCCTGTGGGCGCCCGAGATCACCGCCCGCGCCATCCGGCAGTCGCAGGGCGACCTCCTCGAAGCCGCGCAACTGCTGCGCGCGCACCGCTCGACCATGCCGCGCCTGGGCTACAGCCTGCCCGTCCCCATGGACGAGGCCGGGACCACCCGCCGCGTCAGCGCGGCCTACCGCAACCCGCCGGGCGGACAGTTCCTGGGGGCCACGGCGGACTACGTTCCGCAGATCCTCGACCTCGGGGACGGGGACGGGGCAGACCTCGCCGGGGACCCCGGCGCCGCGCCCGCCGCGCCCGATCCGGCGGGCACGACCGGAGCCGCTGGGGCGCCCCCCGGCCTGCTGGCCGAACTGCGCGAGGCCGGGCTCCTCGCCGAGCGGCCCTCCCGCGCCGACGCGGAACCCTTCGACATCACCAGGACGCCCGCACGCCCCGGCGCCCCCCGCTCCGGTCGCCTGTCGGCGATGGCGCGCGCGGAGACGGGATCCCTGGTCCACCTCTGGTACTCCGTCATCCGGCGCCCCGAGCACGTCGCGCCCGAGATCCCCGTCGAACTGCGGCGCCGCACCCTGCCCGTCCGGGTCGCCCACCCGTACACCGGGCGCCCGGTCACCGTGGCCCGCGCCGAGGTGACCGAGGCGCGGACGGTCCGCGGCGCGGGGGTGCCCGGTGAGGACCCCACGCGTTTCGACGTCGGGTACGGGCTCTGCTTCGGCGCGGTCGAGGCCAAGGCGCTCGCGATGGCGGGACTCGACCTGCTGGTCCACCGGGCCCCCGAGGCCGACCGCCTGGAGCAGAAGGTCCTCACCCACCTCGACGGGCCTGAGGCCTCCGGCTTCCTCGAACACCTCAAGCTCCCGCACTACGTCGACTTCCGCTCCGCGCTGGAGCGCCTGAGGGCCGTGCACACGACCGCCGGAGGCGCCCGATGACCCCGCCCGAGGGATCCCGCGAGGGATCCGGGGGACAGGAGCGGCAGCCGGCCGCCGAGGCGGCGGCGCGGCTCGCGGGCCGCCCCCGGCACGGGGGCAGCGGCCGGCGGCTCGAACTGGACCAGATCATGGAACGGCTGCCGCTCGCCGTCGACCGCGCCATGGGCGAGGCCGGGCTCTGGGCCCCCGCGCTCGCCGCGCGGGCGCTGCGGCAGGCCCAGGGCGACCCGCTGGGCGCCGCCCAACTGCTGCGCGCGCACCGCACGACGCTGCCCCGCCTCGCCGTGAGCACGCCGGTGACCAGCGAGGATCTGAGCGTCACGCGGCGCATCAGCTCGGCGTTCCGCAACCCGCCCGGCGGCCAGCTCCTCGGCCGCACGCTCGACTACGTCGGCCGCCTGCTCGACCTGCTGCCCGAGGACGAGGGCCGGATGCGCGCGGCGGGGGACACGGGCACCACGGCCGCCGTCGCGCACGAGGGCAACGGCTCCCACGCGCACGTACACGGGGCGGACGGCTCCCACGCGCACGTACACGGAGCCGACGGCTTCCACGCGCACGTGTCCGAACCCGACGGCTCCCACGCGCACGTACACGAGGCGGACGGCTCCCACGCGCACCCGCACGAGGTGAACGAGACCGACGCCCCCGCCCCCGTCGACCGCTCCCCGAGAAACCTCCTCGCCGTCCTGCGTTCCATGGACGTCGTGGCACCACCCACGGAGGGCGCCGACCCCGAGCCGTTCGACGTCACGCGGGCGGCCCCGCGCGGCGACGCGCCCCGTTCCGCCTGGCTCCAGGCGATGGCACGCGCGGACACCGGCTCGCTGATGCACACGTGGTACGGGTCCAACTGGCGCCCGAGCGGCCACGAGATCCCCGGCGAGGTACGGCACGGCATGCTGCCCGTGCGGGTCACGCACCCCTCGACCGGGCGCGCGGTGACGGTCACCCGGGTCCTGGTGAGCGAGGTGCAGACCTTCCACAGTCTCACCCGCGCCGGGGAACTGGGCCGCACCCTCGACGTCGGCTACGGCCTCTGCTTCGGGCGCAACGACCGCAAGGCCATCTCGATGGCGGGGCTCGACCTCATGCTGACCCACCACCGGGGGAGCGAGGGACCGCTCGACGAGGTGCTGTTCACCCTCGACGGCCTCGATTCCATCGGCTACGCGCAGCACCTGAAGCTGCCGCACCACGTCGAGTTCCGCTCCCTCGTGGAGCGCGGACGGGCCGTGGCGGCGGGCAGGGCCGCGGCCACCGCACGCGTGGATCACGGGGACCTGGCCGTTCCCGCCGACCGCGCCGACCACGGAGACAAGCAATGAGCACGACGCGGAACCTCGACCGGCTCGCCGGGCCGGAGCAACGAGCGGGGATCTTCGACGAGTTGTCCAAGCGCGAGATACGCCGCGCCATCCTCAGCGGCGTCGCCATCCCGGGCTACCAGGTCCCGTTCGGCTCGCGTGAGATGCCGGTGGCCCGCGGCTGGGGCTCCGGAGGGCTCCAGGCCACGCTGGCGCTGGTCGGCGAGGGCACCAGGCTGAAGGTGATCGACCAAGGCGAGGACGCCGGGGTCAACGCCTCGAACCTGCGCCGGCTCGTCGTCGACCACGTGGGCTGCGTGCCGGAGACGGACACCCGCGCGGCCGACGTCATCCAGTCCCGGCACCGCATCCCCGAGCAGCCGCTCGCCCAGGGCCAGGTGCTCGTCCTCCAGGTCCCCGGCCCCGAACCGCTGGCCGGGATCGTCAAGGAGATGGACGAGCAGCGCCGCATGCACGCCGAGGCCGACTACGCCAAGATGTGGGTCCGCCTCTACGAGGACATCGTCCACAACGGCGTGATCACCGCCTCCGCCGGCTATCCGGTGCTGGTCGAGGGGCGTTACGTGATGACGCCGAGCCCCATCCCGCGCTGGGACGTCCCGAAGCTCCACGACAGCGAGGGCCTGACGATCCTCGCCGCGGGCCGCGAGAAGCGCATCTTCGCCGTGCCGCCGCACACCCGCGTGGAGCCGCTGACCTTCGAGGACCGGCCCTTCGAGGTCGAGTTCACCCCCGGTGCCGCGTGCCGGATGTGCGGCACCGCGCGCGGCTACATCGTCGAGGAGCCCGGCGAGGGCGGTGCGCCCCCCAGCTGGGTCTGCTCCGACGCCGACTTCCGGCAGCGCTGCCACGCCGGCGAGCTGGGCCCGGTCCTCAACACACCGGCGGCGGGCAGCACCCCGGCCGCCCCGGCTCCGAAGGAGACGTCCGCCCGATGAACGCGTCCGCGACGGACACCACGACCGCCCCCGCCCCGGCCGCGATCCGCCCCGGGTGGGCGCTGAAGGTCTCCGGCCTCGGCAGGATCTACGGCGATCCCGGCCCCCGCTCGTTGGAGGGCACCGGACCCGAGTACGGCACCGCGCTCTCCCCGGCCACCGGCGCCATCGTCGCCGCCTGGGACGTCGACTTCGAGGTCGCGCCCGGTGAGGCGCTCGGCATCATCGGCGAGTCGGGCTCCGGCAAGTCCACCGTGATGCGCTGCGTCGCGGGCGACGAGCAGGCCACCGCGGGGCACATCGCGCTGCGCGGCGTGGCGGACGGCACCGTCAACCTCCGCGATCTGACGCCCGCCGAGCGCCGAGGGCTGCGCCTCAAGCCGCTCGCCGCCGTCTACCAGGACCCCGCCGCCGGCCTCAACCTGGACATCACGGCGGGCGGCAACATCGCCGACCCGCTGACGGCGGCCGGCTGGCGCAACTACGCCCGCATCCGGGACCGCGCCGCCGAACTGCTGAGCCGGGTCGAGGTTCCGCTGTCGCGCATGGACGACCGGGTGCGGACCTTCTCGGGCGGCATGCGGCAGCGTGTGCAGATCGCCAAGGCGCTGGCCAACGACCCGTCCGTGCTGCTCCTGGACGAGCCGACCACGGGGCTCGACGCCTCCGTCGCGGCCGGAGTGCTCGACCTGCTGCGGACGCTGCTCGCTCAGACCGGGGTGGCGGCGGTCGTCGTCTCGCACGACTTCGGCGTGATCGAGATGCTCACCCGCCGCGTCCTGGTGATGCAGCACGGCCGGGTCGTCGAGGCCGGACTGACGGACCAGCTCCTGGAGGACCCGCAACACCCGTACAGCCAGCGGCTCGTCAGTGCCGCGAGGGGATGAACGCACGATGGCGCGAGGGGATGAGGCCACGATGAACGCGACGCCGGCGATGGCCACCGGATCAGGCCCGGCGGCGAGCGACCCGGGCGGGCTGCCCGAGGACACCGTCCTGTCGGTGCGCGGGCTCCGCAAGGACTTCACGCTGCACACCGTCGACGGCCGCGTCGTCGAGGCGCTGCACGGTGTGGACGTGGACGTGGCGGCCGGCGAGCACGTCGCGCTCGCGGGCACCTCGGGCGCCGGCAAGTCGACGCTGCTGCGGTGCGTCTACCGCACGTACCTCTCCGGCGGCGGCGGCATCCTCTTCCGCACCTCGCGGGGCACCACCGTGGACCTCGCGACGCTGCCCGACGCCGAGGTGGCCGATCTGCGCGGCAGGGAGATCGGGTACGTCTCGCAGTTCCTGCGGCCGGGGCCGCGCCGCTCGGTGATCGACGTCGTCACCGCCTCGGGCATCGCCCGGGGCATGGACCGCCCGGCGGCGCGGGACGCGGCGGCCGGCGCGCTGCGCGGGGTCGGCATCGCCGAGCGGCTGTGGGACACCCACGCCACCGTGCTCTCCGGCGGGCAGAAGCAGCGGGTCAACGTCGCCGCGGGCACCGTCTCGCCGCCCCGGCTGCTGTTGCTCGACGAGCCCGTCTCGGCCCTCGACCCGGTCAACCGGGCCGCCGTCCTCGCCACCATCGCCCGCCTGGGCGAGCGCGGCACCGCCGTGCTCTCCGTCTTCCACGACCTGGACGCCATCGAGCGCTTCGCCACCCGCGTGGTGGTCCTCGGCGGGGGCCGGGTCCTCGCGAGCGGCCCCCCGCAATCGATCCTGCACGATCCGAACCTGCCCCTGGAGGTGGCTCGATGAGCCGGTACGTGTTCTCCCACGCGAGGGCCGTGCTGCCCGACCGCGTGCTCGACGACGCGCTGCTCGTGGCCGAGGACGGCCTGATCACCGAGGTGGGACCGGCCACCCCCGGCCAGGTGCCCGCCGAGGCCGTCGACCTGCGCGGCGCGCTGCTGCTGCCCGGCATCGTCGACACCCACAGCGACGCCCTGGAGAAGGAGCAGCGGCCCCGCCCCACCGTGCGCTTCCCCGCCGCCTTCGCCGTCGCCAGCTACGAGGGCAGGGTGCGCGCCGCCGGCGTGACCACGATGTTCCACGCGATCAGCTACCAGACCAACGAGGCCAAGGACCGCACCATCGAGCGCTCCCTGGGCCTCGGCACCGCCGTGCGGGAACGCGCCGCCTCGGGGACGGCCCTGATCGACCACCGCAAGCTGCACCGCCTGGACGCCCGCGACGCCGCGGCGCTGGACGTGCTGATGGACACCCTCGCCGAGCCCGCGGAGGCCGGCGACGTGCCGCCGCTGGTGTCGTACGAGGACCACACCCCCGGGCAGGGACAGTTCAGCGACCTGTCGGTGTTCCGCAAGGTGGTCGCGGAGCAGGAGAAGATCAGCGAGGAGGCCGCGGGGGCCCGCATCGAGCAGCGCATCGCCGACCGTGACAGGACCATCGCCCAGCGCGAGCGGACCCTCGCCTTCCTGGGCCGGGAGGCGAAGGCGGGCCGGATACGGCTGCTGGCCCACGACGTGGTGAGCGCCGCCGAGCTTGCCGAGGTGCGGGAGTCGGGCGCGGCCGTGGCGGAGTTCCCGACCACCCTGGAGGCGGCCCGGGCGGCGAAGGCGGCCGGCATGCCCGTCGTCGCCGGCGCGCCGAACGTCCTGCGCGGCGGCTCGCACAGCGGCAACGTCAGCGCGGTCGACCTGGTCTGTGCCGGCCTCGTCGACAACCTCTCCAGCGACTACATGCCGACGACGCTGCTGGCCGCCGCCTACCACCTGGCCCACCACGGCGTGCTGCCGCTGCCCGCGGCCGTGGGGCTCGTCACATCCGGTGCGGCCCGTACCGCGGGTCTCGGCGACCGGGGCGCGCTGGTGCCCGGGCAGCGCGCCGACCTGATCGCGGTGACGGGCGACGTGCACCAGCAGACCGTCCGCTTCACCCTCCTCGCGGAGGAGTCACGCGCGGCCGAGCGGCCGCCGGTGACCGGTTACCTGACGGCCGCCGCCGACGCCGGGTGAGCGACCGGACCCACCCGCTCACCTGGCCCGTCACCCGCTCCCGGGCCGACGTGGGCCGGTGGGCCGGGCGGCCTCCTGGACGTCGCGGCCATGACAACCGGCTATCGTCGATCGCGCTGGTCGGCCGTTAGGCATTCGCAATGTATGGATCGTGTAGGGCAGGGCAGCGGCAGTCCCAGTAGCAAACAAAGGCCTACGACCTCACAACGGTGGGTGTCAGATCAGGGATGGTGCGATGGCCACGATCACGAACACTTCGGAGGGGACCCCGGAGCAACCGGCGCTACGCAGAGACATGGGCCGTATCAGCCTGCTCTTCGCGGGCGTGGGATCGATCATCGGGTCCGGCTGGCTCTTCGGTGCGCTGAACGCGGCGAAGATAGCCGGACCCGCGTCGATCTTCTCGTGGGCGATAGCCGCGGTGATGATTCTCCTCATCGGACTGTGTTTCGCCGAGTTGGGTACGATGTTTCCGCTTTCGGGAGGTGTGGTGCGTTTTCCACACCTCTCTTTTGGTTCCTTCGCCAGCTACACCATGGGATGGATCACCTGGATCGCCGCCGCGACCGTGGCGCCGATCGAGGTCGAGGGTGCTCTCCAGTACGCCACTAAATGGGCGCATTTCACTGATTTTCATGAGGCGAACGGCGCGTACACGCTGACCGCGGTGGGCTACGTGGTCGCGGTGATCGCGATGGCCTTCTTCGTGCTGCTGAACTACTACGGCATCCGCTGGTTCGCCCGCGTCAACAACGTCCTGGTCTGGTGGAAGCTGCTCGCCATCGTCCTGGTCATCGTGGCCTTCTTCGTGACCGCGTTCCACGGCCACAACATCGGCGCCAAGGAGTTCGGAGGCTTCACCCCGGGCGGCGCCAAGGGCATCTTCACGGCGATATCCACCGCCGGCATCACCTTCTCGTTCCTCGGCTTCCGCCAGGGCGTGGAGCTGGCGGGGGAGACCGACAACCCGCGGCGCAACGTACCGTTCGCGGTCATCGGCTCCGTGCTGCTCACCGGCGTGATCTACATCCTGCTGGAGGTGGCCTTCCTCGGCGCCGTCCCGACGGGCGACCTCGCGCATTCCCACGGCTGGCTCAACCTGACGTTCGCGAACGACTTCGGCCCGCTGGCCGCGATCTCCAGCGCCATCGGCCTCGGCTGGCTGGCCTACATCCTCTACGTGGACGCGGTGATCTCGCCGGCCGACACCGGCCTGATCTACACCACGGTCACGGCCCGCATCTCCTACGCGATGGCGCGCAACCGCAACGCCCCCGCGGCCCTCGCGAAGACCACGTCCAAGGGCGCCCCGCTGGTCAGCCTGATCGTGACCTTCGTCCTCGGCCTGATCGTCTTCCTGCCCTTCCCGAGCTGGCAGGAACTGGTCGGGTTCATCACCTCGGCGACCGTGCTGTCGTTCGGCTCGGGGCCGCTGGTGCTGGCCGTCATGCGCCGCCAGATCCCCGAGCACGACCGCCCGTACCGGATCCCGGGCGGCGACATCATCCCGTTCCTCGCGCTCTACTCGTCGAACCTGATCGTGTACTGGGCCGGCTGGAACACCAACTACAAGCTGTTCGCCACCATCGGCATCGGCTTCGTCCTGCTCGCGGTCTTCCAGGTCCTGGACAAGGGCCAGGCCCCGAAGATGGACTGGAAGGCGGGCGCGACCTGGGTCCTGCCGTGGCTGGCCGGCCTGGTCGCGATCAGCTGGCTCGGCGACTACGACGGCGGCACCGGCGTGATCGGCTTCGGCTGGGGCTTCGTGGCCAACCTGGTGCTGACCGCGATCGTCTACTTCCTGGCGCTCCGGGTGCCGCTGTCGCGCGAGCGGGTGCTGGAGAACATCGAGGAGGCGAAGGCGGAGGCCCGCCAGGAGGAGGCGGCCCTGGGCGAGGCTCCCTGACAGGTCCTCACCACCGCCGGCCCGGATCGGGTCCCGGCCTCACGAGCGGGCCCCGGCCCCCCCAAGGGGGGGGGCCGGGGCCCGCTCGGTTCGGTCGCCGAAAGGCGCCGGGAGGCCCCGGCCGGCGTCTTTCGGCGCCGTGACCGCGGTGCAGGAGCTGCGGGCGCAGGCGGGGCGGTTGCGGATGGCGGACATCGGGGCCCAGGTGAACCTGTCGCTGCGGGACGAGACCTCGTGGACAACAGGCCTGCTCGACCCGGACGCCACGGTGATCGCCGACGGCGGCGGCATCGTGAGCGCCGCGCTGCGGCCGATCGAGGGCCGCGAGCAGGTCGTGGACGCCTGCGTCCGCATCGCCTCCCTGGTGGACGATCTGAGGCTCCTGGAGCGCACGGTGAACGGCCGGCCGGGGCTGGTGGCCCAACTGGGCGGTGCGACGGTGAGGGTGTACGCATTCCACATCGTGGACGACGTGATCAAGCACATCTGGGCCGTGCGCAACCCCGAGAAGCTCCGGCTTTTCAATGGCGGTCACTGAGTAGGTGAAGTCACAAATGGATGTGGTGCGTCCGGTTAAGGAATGCGCCAAGTGTCCGTAACAGGCGCCACAATGACCACAGTGAACGCTTGTTTGGCCGAGGGGCCACGTGTACTATCGCGGGCAATAACGCCTATATCGATGACCGACTCCTGAGACCCTCCGGACCGGCGCCGACCGTCATGCCACTGTCGTGCGCCGGGCCCCTCACAGCCCTATCGCAAAACCTCCGCACGGGCACGTGAATCGGAGGCTCTCCGTACGTGTCGATGAGCGCCCCCGTGACCCGCCCGTTCCACTCGATGTGCCTTGCCGCGCCCGTGCCGCCACCTGTACGCCGAAAGAACTCAGCGAGTCGTCGTCCGTTTCTGCATGGAAACTCGGGGGAGCAATGCATTCTGGCAAGTGGCCTTTCCTCGGTGTGGCCGCACGGGCGGAGGATCTGGTCGAGGACCCCTCGTGAGCCGGGACGGCCGGCTGTCCCTTCACGACATCGTCGAGCGGTACGGCGCCGGGGCGCTCTCGACGAGCGACGCCCTTTTGGAGTTGGAACGGCACGCGCGCATTCCCCTGTCGGAGGGGCAGCGCGGCCTGTGGGCGCTGCACAGGCTGGAGCCGGACACGTACGCCTACAACGTTCCGGTGTGCCTCTCCTGCCGCCAGGTCGACCGCGCCGCTCTCGCCGACGCCTTGCGCGACACGCTCGCGCGGTATCCGATTCTCTCGGCCAGGGTGCGCGAAGGGGACGACGGGCCCTGCCTGGTGCAGGGTGGCGCGGACGGTTCCCCGGCCGCGTCCGTCGAGTACGCCGACATCTGCGATATTCCCTCCGGCGAGGTGCCGGCGCATCTGAAGAGCAGAGCGCAACAGCCGTTCGACCTGGCGCGCGAGCCCCTGATCCGGCTCTCCGTGCTGTCCCGCGCCGAGTCCGAGACGTACGTCCTCCTGGTGGTGCACCACCTCGTCATCGACGGGCCGTCGCTGTGCCTCGTGCTCGACACCCTGCTCCACGCCTACCAGGCGCGGGCCGCCGGCCGCGCGCCCTCCTTCCCGCCGGGCCCCGCGTCGTACGGCGAGTTCGTGGCATGGGAGCGGGAGTTCCTCGCCGGCGCGCGCGCCGAGCGCGACCGGGAATTCTGGACGCGGGAGCTCACCGGAAGGACTCCCCTCACCGGTCTGCCCACCGAGGCGGCGCTGCCCCCGGACGCGCCCCACGAAGGCGAGGTGTGCACCCGAGCGCTGACGAAGGCGCAGACCGACGCCGTCGCGTTGTTCGCCGCGTCCCACGAGATCAGTCCCGGAATCCTCTTTCTGGCCGTCTTCAAAACCCTCCTCCACCGCTACACCGGGCAGGAGGACATCGTCATCGGAATGCCGGTGGCAGGGCGCCCGCTGGAGCAATTCGACCCGGTGGTCGGCTATTTCATCAACACGCTGCCCATCCGCAGTAAACCGGTGGGGTCCGAGGATTTCTCACGCTTCGCCCAGGGCCTGCAATCCACGGTGTTCAAGGCCATCGAGCACGGCGCCTATCCGTTCCCCCGTATCGTGCGCGATATCGGCGACCGCGGCGCGGACCTCCGCTCCCCGGTGTTCCACGTCGTCTACAACTACCAGAACTTCTCGCTCTCCGGCCGCCTGAACGACCTGGCGGCAGAACTCCGCGACACCTGGCCTTTCCAGATGGTGGACGGCCTGCACCAGCTGGGCGAATACGACCTGACGCTGGATGTCGTTCCCGACGAAGGAACCGTACTCAACTGGAAGTACCACCCCGCAGAATTCTCCGCCGACACCGTCGCGCGCATGGCGGACCATTTCGTCAACCTCGTCGACGCCGTTCTGGCCACGGACGGCCAGGCGCCGCTCGGCCGGCTGCCCCTGCTCGACGACATCGAGCGCCGGCTCCTCCTCGACGAGTGGAACCGCACGGACGCCCACCACGCCGACATCCCCGAGAACCGGACCTGCTGGGACCTCTTCGCCGAGCAGGCGGCGGCGAACCCCGAGGAGCCCGCGGTGACCTGCGGGGAGCGGACCCTGACCTACCGCGAACTCGCCGACCGCAGCTCGGCGCTGGCCGACGCGCTGCTGCGCCGGGGCGTCGGCGCCGGGGACACGGTGGGCGTCTGCTTCGAGCGGTCGCTCGATCTCGTCGTGGGGCTCCTCGCGACGATGAAGTCCGGGGCGGCCTACGTGCCGCTGGACCCGGGCCTTCCGGCCGAGCGCCTCTCGTACATGATCCAGGACAGCGGGGCCGCGCTCGTCATCTGCCACGAGGCGGTGATGGACAGGCTGGCCGGTGTGCGGACGGGCGGGGTGCGGATCCACGCGACGGATCGCGCGGATCATCCGGACCGCCTCGACCGGCCGGATCGTCCGGACCGCCTCGACCGGCCGGATCATCCGGACCGCCCCGACCGGCCGGACCGCTCGGATCACCCGGACCGGCCGGACGGTCCCGACCGCTCGGACCGCTCGGGCCGCTCGGACCGCTCGGACCGCCCGGACGATCGCGGTGACGAGGCGGGGCCGGCGCCTGACGTCGCGTACGTCATCTACACGTCCGGCAGCACCGGGCAGCCCAAGGGCGTGGTGGTGCCCCATCGGGCGCTGACCAACTTCCTGCTGGCCATGGCGCGGACCCTGGAGGTCACCTCCGGCGACCGGTTGCTGGCCGTCACCACGTACAGCTTCGACATCGCCGGCCTGGAGCTCTACCTGCCGCTGATCACCGGCGGGCACTGCCGCGTCTGCGACGCGACGACGGCCACCGACGCCACGCTGCTCGCTGAGGAGATGGCCGCGTGGCGGCCCACCGTCATGCAGGCCACCCCCGCCACCTGGGCGATGCTGCTCCGGGTGGGATGGCGCAACGCCGAAGGCGTCAAGGTCCTCTGCGGTGGGGAGGCGCTGCCTGACCGCCTCAAGGACCGGCTCCTGTCGCGCGGCGAGGTCTGGAACCTGTACGGGCCGACCGAGACCACGATCTGGTCGACGGCGAAGCGCCTGGTCCCGGGCGAGCCGGTGACCGTCGGAACGCCCATCGCGAACACGCAGGCGTACGTGCTCGACGAGCACATGCAGCCGGTACCGGTCGGCGTGCCGGGCGAGCTGTGCATCTCCGGCGACGGCGTCGCCCTCGGATACCACGGGAAGCCGGACCTCACGGCGGAGCGGTTCGTCGAGAACCCGTTCCTGCGCGGCCGGCGCATGTACCGGACCGGGGACGTCGCGCGCCGGCTGCCGGGCGGCGACATCGCCGTGCTCGGACGCATGGACCACCAGGTCAAGCTGCGGGGCCACCGCATCGAGCTCGGCGAGATCGAGGCCGCGCTCGACGGCCACCCGGACATCGCGCGCAGCGTCGTGGCGCTGGAGCGCGGCGACCGCTCGGAACGGCTCACCGCGTACGTCACCGTGCACGGCGACACCGAGCACGCCCCCGACGCCAAGGCGCTCCGCGGGCACCTCGCGCGCACCCTCCCTGCCTACATGGTGCCGAGCGCGTTCGTGCACCTGGAGGCGTTCCCGCTCACGGCCAACGGCAAGATCGACCGCGCGAGGCTGAGCGACCACCGCGAGGCGGCGCCGGGCGCCCGGACGCGGGCCTCCGCCGCGCCGGCCGACCGGGCGTTCCGCATCGAGCGGAGGGTCCGGGGGATCTTCGCCGAGGTGCTCGGCCGCGAGGACGTCGATCGCGACGAGGGCTTCTTCGACACGGGCGGCGACTCGTTCACGGCCATCGACGTGGTGGAGAACATCAACCGGGCCTTCGGATGCCGCCTGCGCCCGATGGCGCTCTTCGCGCACTCCTCGATCGCCGCCATGGCCCGGCATTTGGACGAACTGCTGTCCGCGGAAGCGGAGTCCGCGGCGGGCACGGCGGGCACGGTGACCACGGCGCCCGCGGTGTCCGAGGCGACCGCGCAGGCGTCCGGCGGGCTCCGGTCCACCCGGCCGGCCGCGCAGGCGCCGAGGGGGCTCCGGCCCACCCAACCCGGCGCGGAGAGGGCGGCTCGGCCCGCCGCCACCCCGGCACGGCCCGCCCCCGATGACGCCTACCTGGACGGCTCGATCGCCGTCGTCGGCATCTCGTGCCGGTTCCCCGGAGCCCGGGACCACCGGGAGTTCTGGCGCAAC
Organism: Streptomyces sp. TS71-3; assembly: GCF_018327685.1. Lineage (NCBI taxonomy): Bacteria > Bacillati > Actinomycetota > Actinomycetes > Kitasatosporales > Streptomycetaceae > Streptomyces > Streptomyces sp. TS71-3. The sequence goes on from NZ_BNEL01000001.1 coordinate 1,418,433, forward strand.
CTCCGCGAGGGCAGGAGCGGCGGCGCCACATGGTCGCCCGACGAGCTGCGCGCGCTCGGGGTCCCGGAGGAGCTGATCGGCAGGGCCGACTACGTCCCGCGTCGGGCGGTCATCGACGGCAGGGCGGAGTTCGATCCCGCGTTCTTCGGAATCTCGCCGCGCGACGCCGAGCTGATGGACCCGCAGGGACGGCTCCTGCTGCTGCACGCGTGGAAGGCGCTGGAGGACGCCGGCTACCGCCCCGAGGACGTCCCCGGCACGAGCGTGTTCACCGCGACGAGCAACAACTTCTACCAGGCCCTGCTGCCGAGCCTGATGGAGAACGCCTCGGGTCCCCGGATCCTGGCCGGCACCGAGGGATACGCGGCCTGGCTGCTGGCGCAGGGCGGCAGCGTGCCCACGATGATCTCCAGCAAGCTGGGGCTGAGAGGGCCCAGCATGGCGGTGAGCACCAACTGCTCGTCGGCGCTGAGCGGACTCCATCTCGCGTGCCGGAGCCTGCTGTCCCGCGAGGCCGACCAGGCGCTGGTCGGCGCGGCCAGCCTCTTCTCCACGATGGACCTGGGCTACGTGCACCAGCCCGGCCTGAACTTCGCCGGCGACGGACGGTGCAAGGCGTTCGACGACGCCGCCGACGGCATGGCCGGCGGCGAGGGCGTGGGCGCGGTCGTCCTCAAGCGCGCCCGCGACGCGTTCGCCGACGGCGACCACGTCTACTGCCTGATCCGCGGGACCGCGGTCAACAACGACGGGGGTGACAAGGCCGGTTACTACGCACCGAGCGTCCGGGGCCAGGCCGACGTCATCCGCGCGGCGCTGGACAGGTCCGGGGTCGACCCCGATTCCATCCGCTACGTCGAAGCGCACGGCACGGGCACCAGGCTGGGCGATCCCATCGAGGTCGCCGCGCTGACCGAGGCGTACCGGGACCACACGAGCCGCAGCGGGTACTGCGGAATCGGATCGGTCAAGAGCAACATCGGCCACCTGGACGCGGCCGCCGGCATCGCGGGCCTGATCAAACTGGCCCTGGGCCTCCACCACGGCGAGATCCCCAGGACCCTGCACTGCGAGGTGCCCAACAGGGAGATCGACTGGGAGAGCTCCCCGTTCCACGTGGCCGATCGGAACGTCCTCCTGGACGGCAGCGGCCCCGAGCCGGCGAGGGCGGGCCTCAGCTCGTTCGGCATCGGCGGCACCAACGTGCACGCGGTCCTCGAAGAGGTGGGCCCGCGCCGGCGGGCGGTGCCTGCCGCCGGGGGCCGTCCGGGACCGCACCTGGTGGTCCTCTCGGCCCGGGACGGCGAACGGCTCACCGCCCTCGCGCGCGAACTCCTCGCGTTCCTCCCCGAGTACGCGAGCGGCGGCGGCGAGAGTGGCGGCGACAGCGGCGGCGAGAGCGGTGGCGATCTGGCGTCACTCGCCTACACGCTCCAGACCGGGCGGCGGGCGATGGCCCGGCGCGTGGCCTTCGTCGCGGACGGCGTCGACGGGCTGGCCGGGCAGCTCAGGGCCTACGTCGACGGGGGCGTCCCCGAAGCGGCGTTCGAGGGCACCGTCCGGCGGGCGGACGACGAGCTGGTCGCGCTCTTCGCCCGCACCGAGCAGCTCAGGGAGCTGACCGCCGAATGGCTCGCCCGCGGCGACTGGGAGAAGATCGCGCCGCTGTGGGTCAGCGGCGTCGACGTCGACTGGAAGCGGCTGTACGGCCCGGACGGCGCGTTCCGCGAGAACGGCGCGTACGGTCCGGACGGCGCGTTCCGCGAGGACGGCGCGTACGGCCCGGACGGCGCCGACGGTGTGGCCGCTCCGCGGCGGGTGAGCCTGCCGACGTACCCGTTCGACACCAGGACGTTCTGGCCGGACGCCGCGGCGGGGAGCGAGGACCGGCCGGCGGGGCACGCGGCCGAGGGGGCGCCCCGGGCGGGCGCGGGACGTGACGGCGGGCCGGCGGAGGCAGAGGCGTTGCTCGCCGAGGCGGCGGCCGGCGCCGGCGGGGTCGGACCGTTCCTGGCGCGGCACGAGCGGAGCACGGCGGCCATGGACCGCGTCCTGCGCCGGCTGACGCTCGCGCAGCTCTCGTTGCTCGGGCTCTACCGGGAGCCCGTGAGCGAGTCCGCGTGGAGCGCGCGGACCGCCTCCGGCTACGCGAGGTGGCTCGACCACAGCGTCACGGTGCTGCTGGACGGCGGCGAACTCGTCCGGGAAGCCGGCGTCCTGCGGGCGCCGGACGGCGCCGGCGCACCGAACGCCGAGCGGGCGTGGGAAGCGTGGCATGAGTGGAAGGACGCGCACGCCGGCGATCCTGAGCTCGTCGCCAAGGCCGCCCTGGCGGAGCGCATGATCGAGGCCCTGCCGGCGATCCTGACGGGAGAGACGGCGGCCACGGCCGTCATGTTCCCCGGCGGGTCCCTCGACCTGGTCGAGGCGGTCTACAAGCGGAACGCGACCGTCGGCTACTTCAACGGGGTCACGGCCGGCGCCGTGCGCTCCGAGGCGGAGGCGTACCTGCGCGCCGGGCGGTCCGGGATCCGGATCCTGGAGATCGGCGCGGGGACCGGCAGCACGAGCGAGCGCGTCTTCGAGCGGCTGGCGGGCATCGAAGGCGACATCGCCGAGTACTGCTACACCGACATCTCCAAGGCGTTCCTGATCGAGGCGGAGAAGCGGTTCTCCCACCGCGTTCCCTACCTGCGGTGCAGGACGTTCGACGTGGAACGCGCTCCCGGCGGGCAGGGCCTCACGGCCGGGCGGTACGACATCGTCGTCGCCAACAACGTCCTGCACGCCACCAGGGACATCGTGCGGTCCGTCGAGCACGCCCGCGCGCTGCTGCGCCCCGGCGGCGTCCTCCTGCTCAACGAACTCGGCCGGAACGAGCTGTGGTCGCATCTGACCTTCGGGCTCCTGGACGGCTGGTGGCGCCACACGGACGGACGGCGCATCGAGGGCGGCCCCGCCCTGTCGCCGGCCTCGTGGCGCGACGTCCTCACGGAGGCAGGGTTCGACGCGGTCGACTTCCCCGCCGAGCGGGCCCGATCGCTGGGCCAGCAGATCGTGGTGGCACGGGCCGGTGCCCGGGTGCGGCGCCCCGGCCCGGGAACGTCCGAACGGGGAGGCGGGCTCGGCGCCCAGGGCCGCCCGTTCGGCGCGCAGGACAGCTCGTCCGACGCCCGGAGGAGTTCGCTCGGCGTGCAGGGCAGCTCGCCAGGACCGCGGGTAAGCGCGCCCGGCACCCACGAAAGCCCGCTCGAAGCGCACATCGCGGAGACCCTCGCGCAGAGCCTGATGGCCGCTCTGAAGCTCGGCAGGGACGAGCTCGCGGCCGACCTGCCGTTCGCGGATTACGGCCTCGACTCGCTCACGGGCGTCCATCTGGTGCGGACCCTCAACGAATCGCTCGGCACCGACCTGGACCCCAGCGTCCTGTTCGACAACCCCTCCATACGGCGGCTGACGGCGTACGTGCTGGAGGAACACGGAGAGACGATCGCCGCGCACCGGGAGCGCGGGGGTGAGCGCGGAGGCGGGCACGGGGGCGAGGGCGGAGGCGGGCACGGGGGCGAGCGCGGAGAACCGGCCGCCCCCGGAGCGGGCGCCACTCCCTTCCCGGCTCCGGACACGAGCCCGGACCCGGCCCCGGACACGAGCGCGGCCCCGGACACGAGCGCGGCCCGGGACACGAGCCCGGACCCGGGCCCCGTTCCACTCGACCACCCGCGTGACCAAGCCCCGCTCGCCCAGGCCCCGTTCGCCCACTCCCCGGCCGCCGGCACGGCGGAAGCCCCCCAGACCAGGGAGCCCATCGCCGTCATCGGCATGAGCGGCCGTTTCCCGGGCGCGCGGGACGTGGACGAGTTCTGGCGGCACCTGGTCGAGGGCCGTGATCCGGTGACCAGGGTGTCCCGGTGGGATCTGCCGTCCCTGCGGAGCCGGTGCACCGAGGGCGGGTTCATGGACGGCATCGACGAGTTCGATCCGCTGTTCTTCGGCATCTCCGGAGCGGAAGCCGCCTACATGGAGCCGCAGCAGCGGCTGTTCCTCCAGGAGGCGTGGAACGCGCTTCAGGACGCGGGCCACGCGGGCGCTTCCCTCGACCGCGACCGGTGCGGCGTCTACGTCGGGTGCACGGCCGGCGACTACTTCGACCTGAGGGACGGGAGCGACTACCCGGCCCAGGCGTTCTGGGGCAACATGAACTCCCTGGTGCCGTCGAGGATCGCCTACTACCTGGACCTGCACGGTCCGGCGATGGCCGTGGACACCGCGTGCTCCAGCTCGCTCGTCTCCGTCTACCTGGCATGCCAGGGGCTGTGGGCGCACGACGCCGACACGGCGATCGCGGGCGGCGTCTACGTGCAGAACTCGCCCCGGCTCTACGTCGCGGGATCGCGCGCCGGGATGCTCTCGCCAACGGGACGGTGCCGCTCGTTCGACCAGGCCGCCGACGGGTTCGTCCCCGCCGAGGGGGTCGGCGCGCTGGTCCTGAAGCGGCTCTCGGAGGCCGAGCGCGACGGCGACCACATCCACGGCGTGATCCGCGGCATCGGCATCAACCAGGACGGCACCACCAACGGGATCACGGCTCCGAACGGGAACTCCCAGGAGAAGCTGATCCGGCAGGTCTACCGGGACTTCGGGATCGACCCCGAGGGGATCCAGCTCCTTGAGGCCCACGGTACGGGGACCAGGCTCGGCGATCCGGTGGAGTTCAGGGCCGTCGAGCGTGCCTTCCGCGCCCACACGGACAGGGAGCACTTCTGCTCGCTCGGGTCGAGCAAGGCCGACATCGGCCACGCCCAGGCCGCCGCCGGCGTCATCGGGATCATCAAGACCCTGCTGGCCCTCAAGCACGCCACGATGCCGGGGCTCCTGCACCACCGGACGGCCAACGCCGGCATCGCGCTGGAGGGCAGCCCCTTCTTCGTGCACACGGAGGCGAGGGCGTGGGCCGCGCCTCGCGCCGGGCGGCGCCGCGCGGCGATCACCTCGCTCGGGGCGAGCGGCACGAACGCCCACGCCGTCATCGAGGAGGCACCGGTACCGGTATCGACACCGGCACCGGACCGCCGCGGGCTGCCGGGCGGCCCCCGGCTGATCGCGCTGTCGGCGCGGACGGCGGAGGCCCTGCGGGAGCAGGCGGCCCGCCTCGCGCGGCACTGCCGGGAGCACCCGGAGCTCGATCTCGGCGAGGTGAGCTGCACGCTCCTCCTCGGGCGGACGCACTTCCGGCACCGCTGGGCCTGCGTGGCGCACGACGTCGCCGGACTGGAGAGGACGCTCACCGCGTGGCTCTCCGACGAGAACGGTTCCGCGGTGGCCACGGCTGTTGCGGGCGGGGCCGGTGCGGGCGGGGCGGCGGCACCGCTCGCCGCCCTCGCCGCCGAGTACCTCGACGGCGGGGCGCCCGACTTCGGGGAGCTGTTCCGCGAGGACCGCCCCCGGCGCGTGCCGCTGCCCGGCTACCCGTTCGAGCGGGCACGCCACGTGCTGCCGTGCGAGGCGCCCCCGGCCAAGGCCCCCGTCCCCGCCGTCACGACTGACGTCACGACGGACAGCGCGGCCGACGCAACGACACTCACCGGCGACGAGTTCTACCTGCGCGAACACCGCGTGCGGGGAACGGCCATCGTGCCCGGGGCGATGTACCTGCAATGGGCCCACGCCGCCGCACGGCACGCCGGCGGTGCCCCGCGCGATGCCGCCGCCGTCCGCCTGCACGACATCGCCTTCCTGCGGCCCCTGGGCATGGTCGACGGCCCGCGGACGGTCCGCGTGGCGCTCCGCTCGCACGGGAACGGGACCCGCTTCGAGGTGACGTCCGCCGAACCGGGCGCGCGCGGCGACGCGACCCAGGCCGGCGGCGAGCAGATGGTCCACTGCCAGGGCGCGATCTCGGACATCGAGCCTCCGGCACGGCGGGTGCTCGACCTGCCGTCGATGCTCCGGGACTTCCGCCGCACCACCATGGACCCCGAGCGCTTCTACGGCGAGTACCGCGAGCGCGGCATCGACTACGGCCCCTCGCTCCAGGGCGTCGTCGCGGTCCACGAGGCCGAAGGGGCGGTGCTCGCGGAGCTGCGGCTGCCGGACGCGGTGGCGGACACCGCGCACGCCTTCGCCCTGCATCCGTCCCTGGTGGACTCGGCGATGCAGTGCATGCGCCTGCTGGCCGGAGAGGGAAGCGGCGAGACCGGGGACGGCAGGACCGGGGGCGACGCGACCGGGAACGACAGGACCGGTGGCGGCGGAACCGGGGAGAACGGCGTGGGGCTGGTCTTCTCCATCAAGCGGGCCGAGATCCTGGCCCCGTGCTCGACGAGGATGTGGGCCTGGATCCGCCGCGGCGACCACGCCCGGCGCGACGACACCCCGGGCGGCGGGACCCGGGGCCCCGAGCGCATCGACATCGACCTGGCCGACGGCAGCGGCCGGGTGTGCCTGGCCCTCCGGGGAATCATGGGCCGAGGCGGTGGGCCCGCCACCGCCCCCGGGGACGGCAGGCCCGCCTCATGGGACGGCAGGCCCGCCTCCCGGGCCGGCAAGCGCACCCTCCACGGGGCCGGGGCCGAGCGCCCCTCCCACGAGGACGCCCCCGGCGAGCAGGTCGCTCCCGACGAGCCGGCCGCCCCCGACGAGTCGGCCGCCCCCGACGAACCGCCCGCTGTCGCCCTGCTCCCGGTGTGGGACCCGGACCGCGCGGTGGAGGCCGGAGCCTGGCCGCACCCGTCCGAGACGGTCGGCGTCATCGCGGCGACGACCGGCGCGCGCGACGCCCTGGCCGCGAGGTATCCGTCGGCGCAGGTGCTCGCGCTCCCGGCGCACGCGTCGCAGCAGGACGTCGAGAACGCCCTCCGGTCCGCTCCGGTGCTCGACCACCTCGTCTGGGTGGCGCCCCCGTACGAGGAAGCGGCATCAGGGGAGGCCGTCATCGGCGACCAGTCCGCCGGCACCCTCCAGGTCTTCCGGACGGTGAAGGCACTGCTCGGCGCCGGCTACGGCAACCGCCCCCTGGGGCTGACCCTGGTCACCGAGCGCGCGCACGCCGTCCACGGGTCCGAGCCGATCGACCCGACCCACTCGGGCGTCGCGGGCCTCGCCGGCTCCGTCGCGAAGGAGTACCCGAACTGGCAGGTCCGGGTGGCCGACGTGGACGCGTACGACACCCCGTCCCTCTCGGCCGTCCTGCGCCTGCCCGCCGATCCCGACGGCACCTTGCTGGTACGCCGGGGCGGCACGTGGTTCCGGCAGCACCTGCTGCCCGTGCGGGCACAGGCCGGTCCGCCGGCGCCGTCCCGGCTGCGGGAGGGCGGCATCTACGTCATCGTCGGCGGGGCAGGCGGGCTGGGCGGCGCCATCAGCGCCTACCTGATCCGCCGCTACCGCGCGCAGGTGGTGTGGCTCGGTCGCAGGCCCCTGGACGCGCGCGTCGAGGCCGCCCTCGCCGCGGCGGCGGGCACCGGCGGCCCCGCACCGCACTACATACGCGCCGACGCCACGAGCGCGGAGGAGCTGAGGCGGGCGCGCGGCGAGATCGAGCGGCGCTTCGGGCGGGTGAACGGCGTCATCCACTCGGGCCTGGTGTTCTCGGGCGCGAGCCTCGCCCGGATGACCGAGGACCAGTTCCACGACGTGCTCAGGGGCAAGGTCGACGTGAGCGTCCGGCTGCTGGACGCGTTCGGCGGCGAGTCGCTGGACGTGGCGCTCTTCCTCTCGTCCATCAACGCCTACCTGAAGGCCATCAAGCAGGCGAACTACGCCGCCGCCTGCACGTTCATGGACTCCTTCGCGCTCACGGCGGGGCGCCGCCACGGGTGCGCCGGCAAGGTGATCAACCTCGGCTACTGCTTCAACAACGCGGTGGAAGCCGGCGACCGCGAGGCCGTGGTGGACGCCGGCGCCCCGCTCATCGAGGCGGATGAGCTCACCGCCGCGATCGAGCTGCTGTGCGCGGCGCCGGTGGGCCAGATGACCCTGATGAAGTTCGGTCCGGCGCTCGGCACCCGCGGCATCACCGTGGGCGACGACGAGGTCCTGCTCCCCGCGGAGGAGCCACCGCCGCCCGCGACCGCGGCCCGCACCGGCGATCCGGAGCCGGAGGAGGCGTTCGACGACCTGGCGCGGCTGCGCGCGCGGACCAGAGAACTGACGGCGCTCGCGATCTGACGCGCGACCTCGGAGGAACCCATGGGGAACCCATCATGAAACGGCTGCTGCTCGACTTCCTCTGGTCCCACCTGCACTCCCTCGGCGCGTTCGGCCGTCCGGAGCCGACGGTGGGCGCGGCGCGGGAGGCCGCGGGCCTGCCGCCGGGGTACGGCGCGTGGTTCGCCGAGTCCGTCCGCGTCCTCGACGCCGAGGGCTACGTCGAGCGGCACGGCGACACCGTCCTGACGTACCGGAGCCCCCGGCCCCGTCCGCTCGCCGAGCTGTGGCGCCAGTGGGAGGCGGCCGCTCCGCGCTGGCGCGGGAACCCCGACCTGGCCGCCACCCACCTGCTGGTGGAGACGGTGCTCCGGGCGTTCCCCGACATCCTCACCGGCGAGCGGCCGGCGACCGAGGTCATGTTCCCGGGCGCGTCGATGGAACTGGTCGAGAAGGCGTACAAGTCCAACCCGGCCGCGGAGTACTTCAACCGGGTGCTGGCAGCGACCCTGGTGACCCACCTGGGGCACCGCACCCGTGCCCAGCCCGGCTTCGCGCCGAAAATCCTGGAGATCGGCGCGGGCACGGGCGCCACGAGCGCCGCCGTCCTGGACGCCCTCCGCTCCAAGGGCCTCGCCCTGCGGGAGTACGCCTACACCGACCTCTCGCGCGCCTTCCTGGACCACGCCGAGCGCTCCTACGGGCCCGCCAACCCGTTCCTGACGTACGGAATCCTGGACATCGAGCGGGCCCCGGCCGGGCAGGGCTTCCCCGCGGGCGGCTACGACGTCGTCCTCGCCGCCAACGTGCTGCACGCCACCCGGAACATCAGGACCACCCTGCGGAACACCAAGGCGGCCCTGGCGAGGGGCGGTCTGCTGCTGGTCGACGAGCTGACCGTGAACAACCTGGTCAACCAGTTCACGTTCGGCCTGCTCGACGGGTGGTGGCGCTACGAGGACCCCGAGACGCGCATTCCGGGCAGCCCTCTGCTGTCGGTCGGGGGGTGGCGGCGGGTCCTCGCCGAGGAGGGATTCGGCCGCATCACGCTGCCGGCGCGCCAGGCCGCCGACCTCGGCCGGCAGATCATCGTCGCGGAGAGCAACGGTGTCGTGCGGCAGGGCCGGGCCCCGTCCGGCGACTCCCTGCGGCATCCCGTGCCCGACTCCCTGCGGCATCCCGTGCCCGAAGCGGCGGAACGGCCGGAGGGCGGCGCGCCGGTGCCCGCGGACCCGGCGGCCGGGCGGGCACCTGCCGAGGCGGGCGGCGAGCGCGCGCCCGGGGACCGGCTGGCCGCCCACGTCGAAGCGACCGTGCTCGACGTGCTGGCGGAGTCGCTGCGCATCGACCGCTCCCGGATCGACCGTGACGAGCCCTTTTCGAGCTACGGCCTCGACTCGATCTTCGCCGTGAACGTGGCCCGCGCCGTGGGGGAGAAGCTCGACGTCGACCTCGACATCACGGTCCTCTTCGAGCACGGCACGCTGGCGGAACTCGTCGGATTCGTCACCGCCGAGTTCGCCTCCGAACTCCGCGCCGCCCTCCCGCCGGACACCACTCCCGGCCCCGGCGCCCCCGGCCGAGGCGGCCGGGCGGCGGATCCGGGGGCGGCTCCGGCAGCCGGCGGGGGAGGCGCGGGCACGGTGGCCGCGGCAGGCTCTGAGCCGGAGGCGGATTCAGGGGCGGAGGCGGATCCCGGGGCGGAGGCCGTGCCCGAGGGGATGGCCATCGTCGGGATGTCAGGGCGCTTCCCCGGGGCCGGCGACGTGGACGAGTTCTGGCGCATCGTCGAGGACGGCAGGCGGTGCATCACCACCCCGCCGATGGGGCGGGAGGACTGGGCGCTCCACGGCGACGGCGGGGACGACGACGGGAACGGAGGGGACGGTGGCGACGGCAGGGACGCGTCCGCGATATGGGGCGGCTTCCTGGACGGGGTCCACGCATTCGACCCGCTCTTCTTCAGCATGTCGATGACGGAGGCGCGGCAGGTGGCGCCCGAGCTGCGCCTGATGCTGATGACGGCGTGGAACGCCATCGAGGACGCGGGCTACCGGCCCGCGGACCTGCGCACCCGGCCCACGGGCGTCTTCATCGCCGCGGGCCCCAGCGAGTACCGGCCGGGCCCGCCGGACGGGGGCGACGGCCCGAGCCTGACGGGCATGCCGTCGCCGGCGATGATTCCCAACCGCATCTCCTACCTGCTCGACCTGCACGGGCCGAGCGAGCAGTGCGACACGACCTGCTCGTCGTCGCTCGTGGCCCTGCACCGGGCCGTCCGGTCCATTCGCGACGGCGAGTGCGACCAGGCCCTCGTCGGCGGCGTGAACCTGGTGATGTCGCCGGACGGCTTCGCGGGGATGCGGGCCGCGGGCATGCTCAGCTCCAGCGGGAACGTGCGCCCGTTCCAGGAGGACGCCGACGGCACCGTGCGCGGCGAGGGAGTCGGTGCCGTACTGGTCAAGCCGCTCGCGCGGGCGATCGAGGACGGGGACTTCGTCTACGGCGTCGTACGCGGTACCGGCGTCGCGCACGGCGGCAAGGGCGTGTCGTTCACGGCGCCGAACATCCGCGGGATGAAGTCCGCCATCGCGCGCGCCTACGCGGACGCGGGAATCGACCCCGGCACCGTCTCCTACGTCGAGGCGCACGGCATGAGCTCGCTGCTGGCGGACGGCGCGGAGATCGCGGCGCTCGGCGCGGGCCTGCGCGGCGACGCGGCGGCGCCGGCTTCGGCGCCGGAACCGGCAGGCGAGGACGGCTCCGCCGTCTACCTCGGCAGCGTGAAGCCCTGCATCGGGCACACCGAGGTGGTCTCCGGCCTCGCCGCCCTGATGAAGACGGTGCAGGCCATGCGGCACGGCGTGATCCCCGCGATCCCCGGCTTCGGGCGCCCGCACCCGGACATCTCCCTTGAGGGGACCCGGCTCCGGCTGGCCACGCGGAGCACGCCGTGGCCCGTGCGCACCGGCGACGGCGGCCGGAGACTCCCTCGCCGCGCGGGCGTCAACAGCTTCGGGATCGGCGGTGTGAACGCGCACGTGGTGCTCGAGGAGTACGTGCCGGCCGGGACCGTCCGGGACGTGGAGGGCACGCCGGCGCGGGACGCGGAAGGCGCGTCGGCGCGGGACGCGGAGAACGTGCGTGCGCCGCATGTCCTCGTCCTCTCGGCCAGGACCGGGACGGCCCTTCGCGAGCGGGCGAGGCGGCTCGCCGAACGGCTGGCGGCCGCCGGCCCCGAGAGCCTGGCGGACATCGCCTACACCCTCCAGACCGGCCGGGAGGCGATGGAGTGCAGGCTGGCGCTGACGGCCGCCACCGGCGCGGAGGCGGCGGCGGCACTCGGCGGATGGCTGCGCGGCGAGCCGGAAACGCGTGCGCGGGTCTCCGTCGCCGGGGATGCGCGGGGCGACCGCGGTACCGGCGATACATCCTCTGCGGGTGGCGCAGGAAACGACGCGGGACAGGCAGGAGAACGGCAAGCGGGACACGCGCGAGAGGATCCGGAGGAGGTCGTCCGTTCCCTCGTGGCGCAGGGCCGCATGGACCTCCTCGCCGAGCGCTGGGCCGCGGGCGCGCCCGTCGACTGGAGCCTGCTGCACCGGGGCGAGCGGCGCCGGAGGGTTCCGCTGCCGGGCTACCCGTTCGAGCAGCGCACGTGCTTCAGCGCGCAGGCTCCGGCCCGGACGCCGCTCACCGGCGGGCCCGCGCCCGAGGCGGCGCCCATGTCCACGTCCGGTCCGGCGCCGGCATCCGAGGGCGGGAGCGGCCGTGCGAGCGGACCGGAGGACTTCGTCGCCGGTCTCGTGGCCTCGGTGCTCGGCCTCGGCAGGCAGGAGATCGACGGCACGAAGTCGCTGGCCGACTACGGCCTCAACTCGCTGCTCATGGTGGCGCTGCTGAGCCGGCTTCGCGAAGTGTTCCCGGCGTTCCAGCCGGACTGGCTCCAGGTGGACGACACCCTCGACGACGTCGTGGCGCGCCTGTCGGCCGTGGCCGCGGCCACGGCCACGGACGCCGAGGGCGGGGTCCCGGCGGCCCCGGCCACGGGACCCCGGTTTCCGGAACTCGTGCACCTGAACGGCGTGACACGAGGCCGCCCGGTGTTCTGGATCCACGGGGCCCTGGCGGGCGTCGAGACCTTCCGGTCGATCGCCGCGCGCATCGACCGCCCCTTCTACGGAATCCAGGCCCGCGGCTTCATGACGGAGCACGCGCCCATCGAGGGGATTCCGGCGATGGCCGCGTACTACAGGGACATCGTGCGCGCGGTGCAGCCCGAAGGGCCCTACGACATCGGCGGGTTCTGCCTGGGCGGGATCGTCTCGTACGAGATGACCCGCCTGCTCCAGAACGGCGGGCAGGACGTGCGCTCGCTGCTGATGGTCGACTCGCCGGACAACACCGGCTGGGCGAAGTCGAACGAGAGCGGGAACGCCTCCGCGCTGAGCGCGGCCCTCCAGGTCGTGAACTCGCTGCTCTGGCCGGCCGGTGCCAGGACCCTCGCCGAGGTGCGGCCCCGGCTGATCCATCAGGACGAGGTCGCCGGCCCACCGGACGAGGCGGATCTCGTGCCGCGACTCGCCGATCTCGCCGTCGAGCGGGGCCTGTCCATGGGCCGCGAGCAGATCGCGGACTTCGTCCGGCGCAATATCAGGGTGCAGCTGGCCTACCGGATCGGCGAGTACGGGATCCGGCCGCTGGTGCGTCCGGACGCCGTGCGCTCCCTGTACTTCAGAAACCGCCGCGGGCTGTTCCTGGGCGAGCTGGACCCGTATTTCACGGTCGCCGGCGAGGACTTCTCGCTGGACCACGTCAATTACTGGCAGGACTGGGAGCGCGAACTCCCGGGCCTGCGCGTGGTCGACATCGACTCGGCCAACCACATGACCATCCTCCAGGACGACGGGCCACTCGCCAGGATCACCCAGGCGGCCGTGGAGACCTACGCCCGCGACGAGGACGGCGACCACGCGGCCGCCACCGCTCCCGCGGTGTCCCGGGAATGAACGCAGGCCCGCAGGCAGCGAACACAGGCGACGGACCGGACAGGGGTTCCATGATCCACGGCATCTCGACGCACGGCGGCGGCCCGGCGAACGGTTCCGGCCCGGCGAACGGTTCCGGTCGGGCGGGCGGTTCCGGTCGGGCGGGCGGTTCCGACCCGGCCAGCGCGCCCGATCCGGCGGGCAGCCCTGATCCGGCCAGCGCTCCCGTTCCGGCGGGCACCCCCGACCCGGCCCACGCCCCCGACCACACGAACCGCCGTCCCATCGCCGTCGTCGGCATCGGCTGCCGGCTGCCCGCACGGCTGGAGACGCCGGGTGAGCTGTGGCGGGCCCTCATCGACGGGGTGGACGCCGTCCGCGAGGTGCCGGCCGACCGGTGGAACGCCGCGGAGTGGGTCGCCGCCGACCCGCAGGCACCCGGACCCGGCAGGATGGCGAGCCGCTGGGGCGGCTTCCTCGACGACGTGGCCGGTTTCGACGCGGAGTTCTTCGGCATCTCGCCGGCCGAGGCCCGGCAGATGGACCCCCAGCAGCGGTTCGCGCTGGAGGTCGCCTGCTCGGCCGTCGAGGACGCGCGAAGGGCGCCGGCGAGCCTCGCCGGTTCCCGTACCGGCGTGTTCCTCGGCGCGATGTGGCAGGAGTACCCGCTGCTCACCGGCGGCGACGCCGAGGCGATCCGGACGCATTCGGCCACCGGGTGGGACAACTCGGTGATCTCCGCGCGCATCGCCTACGCGCTCGGGCTGCGCGGTCCCGCGATGACCGTGGCGACGGCGTCGAGCTCGTCGCTGGTGGCGGTGCACCTGGCGGTGCAGAGCCTGCGGTCGGGGGAGTCGGACGTCGCGCTCGCCGGGGGCGTCAACCTGATGCTCCACCCGCACACCTCGGTGGCGATGACCCAGCTCGGCACGCAGAGCCCGGACGGCCGGTGCCGGGCCTTCGACGCCGGCGGCAACGGTTACGTGCGCGGCGAGGGCTGCGGCGTCGTCGTGCTGCGCCGGCTCTCCGACGCCCTGGCCGACGGGGACCGCGTCTACGCGGTGATCCACGGCAGCGCCGTCAACAACGACGGCGCGTCGGAGGGCCTGACCGCACCCAGCCCGGACGCGCAGGTGGAGGTGGTGCGGGCGGCCTGGCGGGACGCCGGCATCCCGCCGGGCCGCGCGGCCTACGCCGAGGCGCACGGCACGGGTACGCCCCTGGGCGACGTGACCGAGGCCGGCGCGCTCGGCACCGTCTTCGGGCACGGGCGCTCCGCACCGCTCCGCATCGGCTCGGCCAAGACGAACTTCGGCCACCTGGAGTCCGCCGCCGGCATCCTCGGCCTCATCAAGGCCGCGCTCTGCGTGCACCACGGGATGATCCCGCCCAGCCTCCACTTCCGGGCGCCCAACCCGCGCATCGACTTCGCCGCCAACGGGCTGGAGGTCGTCACCGCACCGGAGCCCTGGCCGAGCGGGCCCCGGTTCGCGGGCGTGAGCAGCTTCGGCTTCGGCGGAACCAACGCCCACGTCGCCCTCGGCCAGGCGCCACCGCTCCAAGCGCCCACCACGACGAGGGCCGTACCCGATCCCCGGAAGGCACCCGAGGAGCCCGCCTGCCTCGTGGTGTCCGGCACGACCGAACGAGCGCTGGCGGGGAACGCCACCCGGCTGGCCGACCACCTCCGGGGCGCGCAGGACGGCGACCTGGCCGACATCGCGTACTCGCTCGCGACCACCCGTACCCATTTCGGTGTCCGGGGTGTGGTGGTGGCGGGTTCGGTGGGTGAGGCGGTTGAGGGGTTGGGTGCGCTTGCCGAGGGGCGTGGCCGGGGTGGGGTGGTTGCGGGTTCGGTGGGTGGGTGTGGGCGTGTGGTGTTCGTCTTTCCTGGTCAGGGTGGTCAGTGGCTGGGGATGGGGCGGGCGTTGCTGGAGCAGAGTGAGGTGTTCCGGCGGGCGGTCGAGGAGTGCGACGCGGCGCTGGCGCCCCACACAGGGTGGTCCGTCGTGGCGCTGCTGCGGGGCGACACGGAGATCGACGGCCTGACGACGGGCGGCGTCGCGGCCGGTGACCTGCCCGCGGACGGCGGGTTGCCGTTGGACCGGGTCGATGTGGTGCAGCCGGCGTTGTTCGCGGTGTATGTGGGGTTGGCCGCGGTGTGGCGTGGGTGGGGTGTGGTGCCGTCGGGGGTGGTGGGTCACTCGCAGGGTGAGGTGGCTGCGGCGGTGGTGTGTGGTGCGTTGAGCGTGGCGGATGGCGCGCGGGTGGTGGCGTTGCGTTCTCGTGCGGTGCGGGAGCGTGCGGTGCGTGGGGCGATGGGGTTGGTGGAGCGTCCGGTTGAGGAGGTGCGGGAGCGGATTGCCTCGTTTGGGGCTTCGTCCGGGGCTTTGTCCGGGGCTTCGGTTGGGGGTTCGTCTGGGGCGTCGGTTGGGGGTTCGTTGTCGGTTGCGGTGGTGAACACGCGGCGGTCGACGGTGGTGTCGGGGGACGAGGAGGCGGTGGACCGTTTCCTGGCGGAGATGCAGGGGACGGGTGCGTTCTGCCAGAGGGTGTCCGTGGATTACGCCTCGCACAGTGCGCATATGGATGCGCTGTTGCCGGGACTGCGCGAGGAGTTGGCGGGGGTTGCTCCTCGTGCGGGGGACATCGCGTTCTATTCGAGTGTGACGGGGGAGGTGCTGGCGGGCTCGGAGCTGGGTGCTGATTACTGGTGCCGGAATCTGCGGGAGCCGGTGCGGTTCGACCGTGCGTTGGCGCGGTTGCGTGCCGACGGGTACGGCGTGTTCGTCGAGGTGGGTCCGCACCCGGTACTCGGAGTGGCCCTCGCGGACGCCTGCGCCGAACCGGCTGAGTCCCCGGGAGAATCCGGCGGCTCGGAGACGGGTGACCGCGCACCGGACCCCGAGGCGCGCGGCGTCGTCGTGGGCAGCCTGCGGCGTGACCGCGGTGGGATCGACCAGCTGCTGCGGTCGCTGGGCGAGCTGCACGTGCAGGGGTACCCGGTGCCGTGGGACCGGGTGCCGGCCGGGCGCGGCGCCCGCAAGGTCGACCTGCCCACCTACGCCTTCCAACGCCGGCGCCACTGGATCGACCAGCACGACGAGCCCGCGCCCATGTCCGTGTCCGCGTCCGAGTCCGATGGCCGTTCGTGGCGCGACGAGATGACGGCGCTCACCGAGCCCGAACGCCTGCCGTGGCTGGTCGGACTCGTCGAGCGGGAGGCCGCGGCAGCCCTGGGGCTGCCGGCGGGGACCGTGCGTCCCGACAAGGTGCTGCGCGACCAGGGCTTCGACTCCCTGACCCTGGTCGAGTTGCGCAACCGGCTGGTCGCGCGGACCCGGGTGGCGTTGCCCGCGGCGCTCGCCTTCGACCGCCCGACACCGCGGGCCATCGCGGGCCTGCTGCTGGAACGGGCGGCCGCAGGGCCCGACGCCGCCGTTCCGCTCCCGGCCGTCCCGGCCGCCGCCCCACCGAAGCCCCATGGCGACGTTCCCATCGCCATCGTCGCCATGGGGTGCCGGCTCCCGGACGGGATCGACACGCCGGAGGCCTTCTGGGACCTGCTCGCCGAAGGCCGCGAGGCCATCGGCCCGTTCCCGGCGCGCTGGGACCGCTGGGACCTCGGCTCCCTGCGCGACACGGAACTCGAAGCGGAGGGCAAGCCCTTCAGACGCCAGGGCGGATTCCTGCGCGACGCCGAGCTCTTCGACGCGTCCTTCTTCGGCCTCAGCCCGCGTCAGGCGCGCTCGATGGATCCGCAGCAACGGCTCGTTCTCGAAGTCGTCTGGGAAGCGCTCGAACGCGCCCACATCCGGCCCGAGAGCCTCGCCGGGAGCACCACGGGCGTCTACCTCGGTGCCATGTCCTCGGACTACGACGTCGCACGCCGCTGGGACGTCGACGCCATCGACGGCCACCAGCTCACCGGCAACGCCTCCAGCGTCATCTCGGGCCGCGTGGCCTACACCCTGGGACTCGAAGGCCCGGCACTCACGGTCGACACCGCGTGCAGCTCCTCCCTGGTGGCACTCCACCTGGCGTGTGCGGCGATCCGCCGCGGCGAGTGCGACCTCGCGCTCGCGGGCGGGGTGACGGTGATGAGCACCCCGCAGATGTTCGTCGAGTTCGCCCGGCTGAAGGGGCTCGCGCCCGACGGGCGCTGCAAGAGCTTCTCCGACGACGCCGACGGCACGAGCTGGTCCGAGGGCGCCGGCGTCCTGGTGCTCAAGCGCCTCTCCGCGGCCGAGCGCGACGGGGACCGGGTACTGGCCGTGGTGCGGGGCACGGCGATCAACCAGGACGGGCTCAGCCAGGGCCTCACCGCACCGAACGGCCTCGCCCAGCAGCGCGTGGTGCGGGACGCCCTCGCCGACGCGCGGCTGGCCCCGGCCGACATCGACGCGGTGGAGGCGCACGGTACCGGCACGGTGCTCGGCGACCCCATCGAGGCGGGCGCCCTGAGCGAGGTGTTCTCCGGACGCGAGCAGCCCCTCTACCTCGGCTCCTCCAAGTCCAACCTCGGCCACGCGCAGGCCGCCGCCGGCGTCATCGGCGTGATGAAGATGGTGCTGGCCCTCGCGCACGAACGGCTGCCGGAGACCCTGCACGCGGGGACGCCGAGCAGCCACGTCCCGTGGGAGGACAGCGCACTCGAACTCCTCCGGCACTCCAGGCCGTGGCCCCGGACGCGACGCGTGCGGCGCGCCGGCGTCAGCTCGTTCGGCATGAGCGGAACCAACGCCCACGTCGTCCTCGAAGAAGCCCCCGCCGCCCGTGCCGCGGCCGAGGCGACCGGCAAGCCCGGCGAACCGCCGGCGACGGCCCCGGAACCGCTCGCCTATCCGCTGCTGATCTCGGGCGACGACGAACCCGCACTGCGCGCGCAGGCCAGGCGGTGGGCCGGCTGGCTCGCCGGACGGTCCCCCGCGTCCCTGCGCGACATCGCTTACACCGCCGCCGGAAGCCGTACGCATTTCGGTGTCCGGGGTGTGGTGGTGGCGGGTTCGGTGGGTGAGGCGGTTGAGGGGTTGGGTGCGCTTGCCGAGGGGCGTGGCCGGGGTGGGGTGGTTGCGGGTTCGGTGGGTGGGTGTGGGCGTGTGGTGTTCGTCTTTCCTGGTCAGGGTGGTCAGTGGCTGGGGATGGGGCGGGTGCTGCTGGAGCAGAGTGAGGTGTTCCGGCGGGCGGTCGAGGAGTGCGACGCGGCGCTGGTCCCGCATACGGGGTGGTCGGTGCTGGCGCTGCTGCGGGGCGGGTTGGACGACGACGCGGCGTTGCTGACTCGGGTCGATGTGGTGCAGCCGGCGTTGTTCGCGGTGTATGTGGGGTTGGCCGCGGTGTGGCGTGGGTGGGGTGTGGTGCCGTCGGGGGTGGTGGGTCACTCGCAGGGTGAGGTGGCTGCGGCGGTGGTGTGTGGTGCGTTGAGCGTGGGGGACGGGGCGCGGGTGGTGGCGTTGCGTTCTCGTGCGGTGCGGGAGCGTGCGGTGCGTGGGGCGATGGGGTTGGTGGAGCGTCCGGTTGAGGAGGTGCGGGAGCGGATTGCCTCGTTTGGGGCTTCGTCCGGGGCTTTGTCCGGGGCTTCGGTTGGGGGTTCGTCTGGGGCGTCGGTTGGGGGTTCGTTGTCGGTTGCGGTGGTGAACACGCGGCGGTCGACGGTGGTGTCGGGGGACGAGGAGGCGGTGGACCGTTTCCTGGCGGAGATGCAGGGGACGGGTGCGTTCTGCCAGAGGGTGTCCGTGGATTACGCCTCGCACAGCGCGCACATGGATGCGCTGTTGCCGGGACTGCGCGAGGAGTTGGCGGGGGTTGCTCCTCGTGCGGGGGACATCGCGTTCTATTCGAGTGTGACGGGGGAGGTGCTGGCGGGCTCGGAGCTGGGTGCTGATTACTGGTGCCGGAATCTGCGGGAGCCGGTGCGGTTCGACCGTGCGTTGGCTCGGTTGCGTGCCGACGGGTATGGCGTGTTCGTCGAGGTGGGTCCGCATCCGGTGCTCGGAGTGGCCCTCGCGGACGCCTGCGCCGAACCGGGTGATGAGGGCCCCCGGGCGGGGGACGGCGGCATCCCGGGGGTCGTGGTCGGCAGCCTGCGGCGTGATCGCGGCGGGGTCGACGAGCTGTGGCGGTCGCTCGGCGAACTGCACGTGCGGGGATATCCCGTGGCGTGGGACCAGGTGCTGGCCGGCCGGGGCGCCCACCGGGTGGACGTGCCCACGTACGCCTTCCGTCGCCGGCGCCACTGGATCGACGAACCGAAACCCCGCATCGCCACGGCGGCGGCGGGCCAGCTGCCCGCCGGGCACCCGTGGCTCGGTGCGATGACGACGCTCGCGGGGCAGCCCGGGTACCTGTTCGCCGGCCGGATATCGCTGGACGAGCATCCGTGGCTGGCCGACCACGTCGTCTCGGGCGACATCCTGGTGCCGGGCGCGGGCCTGCTCGACGTGGCCCTGTCGGCGGCGCGCGCGGTGGGCGCCGGCGGTGTCGGCGAACTGACGCTCCTCGAACCGCTCGTGCTGGCCGAGGACTCAGCGCTCCGGCTGCAAGCCACCGTCGGAGACCCCGACGCGAACGGACGGCGCCCGTTCGCCCTCTACAGCCAGCCGGAAGACACCACAGAGCCGTCGGCCTGGCGACACCACGTCACCGGCGAGCTCACGAACGACACTGGTGCGGCCGCTGACGCACCCTTCGAGGACCTCCGGAACTGGCCGGTCCCGGGTACGGAGGCCGCCGGGCTCGGCGACCTCTACTCGCCCTCGCGGGCTGACGGGCTCGCCTACGGCCCCGCGTTCCAGGGCCTTCGGGAACTGCGACGCCGGGACGACGTCCTCTACGGGCACGTGCGACTGCCGGAACCGCTCGGTCCGGCGGACTACGGCCTGCACCCGGCCCTGCTCGACGCGGCGTTGCACGTCATCGTGGCCGGCCTGCCGGAAGCGAGCCCGGACCCCGGGCCGCCCCTGCCGTTCATCTGGTCCGACGTCGAGCTGTACCGCACCGGCCGCACCGAACTCAGGGTGCGCGCCGAGGTCCGACGCGGCGACGACACCGGCGGCACGCGCGCCACGCTGTGGCTGGCCGACCCGGCGGGCACACCGGTCGCCCGGGTGGGCGGGCTCCAGTTGCAGCACGGCGGCGGTCCCGGCCCGCACACGCACCTCGAACACCTCTACCGCGTCGACTTCGAAGCCGCACCCCTCACCGAGGACGCCTCCGCCGAGGACGCCTCCGCCGAGGACGCCTCTGGGCTCGGCGAACCGCCGGTGCCCGGCGATCCCGTCGCGCTCAACGGCACCGTGGTGCTCGGTGACGCCGCGCTGGGACATGCCCTCGGCGCCGACGTCGTGGCCGACATGGACGCTCTCCTCGCCGCGCTCGACACCGGCGCGGACACGCCCGAGCGAATAGTGATCGCGCCCCCCGCGTCCGCACCGGCACATGCGCAAGACGCCGAGCAGCCCGCCACCGAGCACACCACCGCCGAGCACACCACGACCG
This sequence comes from Streptomyces sp. TS71-3, assembly GCF_018327685.1. Taxonomy (NCBI): domain Bacteria; kingdom Bacillati; phylum Actinomycetota; class Actinomycetes; order Kitasatosporales; family Streptomycetaceae; genus Streptomyces; species Streptomyces sp. TS71-3. The sequence goes on from NZ_BNEL01000001.1 coordinate 1,439,063, forward strand.
AGCACACCAAGACCGACCGGACCGCTCCCGACCGGACCACCACCGACCGGACCACCACCGACCGGACCGCTCCCGACCGGGCCACTCCCGAGCCGACCACCGCCGAGCAGACCGCTACCGACGCCCTCCGATCGCTGCAACGCTGGCTCGCCGACCCCCGGCTCCGCGACACGGAGCTGACCTGGCTCACCCGCCACGCCGTGGCCTCGAACCCCGACGACGAGGTGTCCGACTGGCACCACGCCGCCCTCTGGGGCCTGGTGCGCTCCGCCCGCACCGAGCAACCGGAGCGTGTCCTGCGGCTGGTGGACCTGGACTCCGGCACGCCCGCCCCCGCGCTGCTCGCCCGGGTGCTCGGGACACCCGGCGAGACCGAGTGGGTCCTGCGCGGCGACGCGGCGTTCGTGCCACGGGTCAGGCCGCTGGGCGCCCGGGACGAGGCGCTGACCCTGCCGGGCCGCGGCGGCTGGCACCTGGACGTCGAGAAGCGCGGGCAGCTCGACTCCTTCGCCGTCCTGCCCTCCGACGGCGAGGACGACCCGTTGGGGCCCGGCGAGGTGCGCGTCGAGGTGCGCGCGGCCGGTGTGAACTTCCGTGACGTGCTCAACGCCCTCGACGTGGTGCCCGCGCCCCGGCTGGGCCTCGAATGCGCCGGGATCGTCCGCGAGACCGGAGCCGGCGTCGCGCACGTGCGCCCGGGCGACCGGGTCATGGGCCTGGCCATGGGCACGTTCGGGGACGAGGCGCGGACCGGCGCGGCCAGGCTGGTGCGCATCCCCGACACCCTCACGTTCGCGGAGGCCGCGACCATCCCCGTGGCCTTCGTCACCGCGCTCCACGCCCTCGACGACCTCGCGGCCCTGGCGCCGGGCGAACGGGTGCTCGTGCACGCGGCGGCCGGCGGCGTCGGCATGGCGGCGGTGCGGCTCGCGCGGCTGCGCGGCGCGGAGGTGTTCGCCACCGCCGGCCCGGGCAAGTGGCCGGCGCTGCGCGCGCTCGGCCTCGACGACGACCACATCCGCTCCTCGCGCGACACCGGCTTCGAGGCCACGTGGCTCCGCGCGACCGGCGGTCAGGGCATGGACGTGGTGCTGGGCGCCGTGGCCGGCGAGTTCACCGACGCGTCGCTGCGGCTGCTGCCCCGCGGCGGGCGCTACCTGGAGATGGGCAAGACAGACCTCCGAACGCCCGCCAAGGTGGCCGCGGACCACCCCGGCGTGGACTACCGCGCGTTCGACGTGACGACCGACATCGCGCCCGCGCGCATCACGGCCCTGCTGTCCGAACTGGCCGACCTGCTCGCCCGCGGTGCGCTCGCCCCGCTGCCCCTCGCGGCCTACGACGTGCGCCACGCACCGCACGCCCTGCGCCACATGCAGCAGGCGCGGCACGTGGGCAAGCTGGTGGTCACCATGCCGCGGGCCCTCGACCCGGACGGCACCGTGCTGATCACCGGCGGAACGGGCGAACTCGGCCGGGCCCTCGCCGCGCACCTCGTCCGCGCACACGGCGCCCGGCGGCTCCTCCTGTCGTCACGGCGCGGCCCCGGCACCCCCGCCGCCGGAGAACTCGTACGGGAGCTGGAAGCCGCGGGCGCCGAGCAGGTGCGCGTGGTGGCGTGCGACGTGGCGGAGCGGGCCGAGGCCGCCGCGCTGCTGGAGCACGAGGTGGACCCCGCGCACCCGCTGACGGCCGTGTTCCACCTCGCCGGCGTGCTGGACGACGGCCTCGTGCAGGGCTTCACCGGGGAGCGCCTGCGCCGGGTGATGGCGCCCAAGGTGCGCGGCGCGCTCCATCTCGACGAGCTGACCGAGCGGCTCGACCTGGCCGCGTTCGTGCTCTTCTCCTCGGTGGCGGGCACGCTGGGCACGGCGGGCCAGAGCGGTTACGCCGCCGCGAACGCCGCCCTGGACGCGCTGGCCGCCCGCAGGCGCAAGCGCGGCCTCCCCGGCACCAGCCTCGCCTTCGGCCTCTGGGAGCAGGCCGGCGTGGGCATGACCGCGCACCTGGGCAGGGCCGAACTGGGCCGGCTGCGGCGCCAGGGCATCGGCACGCTGACCGCCGACGAAGGGTTGCGCGCCCTCGACGCGGCGCTGGCGCGGCCCGAGCCCTGCCTCGTGCCCGTCCACCTCGAACTCGCGGCGCTGCGACACGCGCTCGGCGACGCCGAACCGCCCGCCCTGCTGCGCGCGCTGGTGCCGCCACCCGGGACCACGCACCGGACCGGTGCCGCCGAGGGCCAGGCCGCGCTGAACGAAGGCGCCGCCGAGCTGTCAGAAGCCGACCGGCTCGCCGCGCTGGTGGACGTCGTCCGCGGCGAGGCGGCGGCCGTACTCGGCCTCCCCGGGCCCGGCGCCGTGCCGCCGGACAAGGCCCTGCGCTCCCTCGGGATCGACTCGCTCACCATGATCGAATTGCGCAACCGGCTCTCCAAGCGTGCGGGGACCACCCTGCCGGCCACCTTGGTGTTCGACCATCCGACCGCCCACGCCATCGCCGAACTGCTGCTCCGCGGCGGCGTCACACCATGACTCCGCGGCGGCGTCACACCATGACTCCGAGGGGAGCCGCACCATGACTACGCAGAGAAGTCGCGAGATGGCTCCAAGGCGGATCACACGATGGCTCCGCGGTGGAGCCGCACGATGAACGCGTCACACGACGAGAAGGAGTACGCAGTGAAGACCGGGGGACTGTACATCGCGGGCATCGGGACCTACCTGCCGCAGGCGACCAAGGTCGAGCAGGCCGTCGCCGACGGCCGGTACGACCCCGAGGAGGCCGAGGACACCCAGCTGGAGTCCGTCTGCGAGGCCACGGACGAGACACCGCCCGACATGGCCGTCAGCGCGGCCCGCAGCGCGCTGGAGCGCTCCGGCCACCGCCCCGCGGACATCTCGCTGATCCTGCACGCCAGCGTCTACTTCCAGGGACTCGAACTCTACTCGACGGCCTCCTACATCCACCGGGCCGCGCTGGGCGCCCACTCGGCGCTCGCCTTCGAGGTCAAGCACGCCTCCAACGGCGGCATGACCTCGCTGGACGTCGCCGCCCGCTACCTCGCGGGGGAGAGCGGGCACTCGGCCGCGCTGGTGACCACCGCGGACAAGTGCTGCCTGCCCGTGATCGACCGGTGGAACTGCGACATCGGCATCGTGCCCGGCGACGGCGCGACGGCGATGGTCCTCAGCGGGACGTCCGGATTCGCGCGGGTGCTCAGCACCTCCACGGTCTCGGACCCGACCCTCGAACGCCTGCACCGCGGAGACCAGCCCTTCGCCCCGTACAGCGATCCCAGCACGCCGGTCGACCTGCGCTCGCGCAAGCTCCAGTACCTCGGCGACGTCGAACTCGACGAGTTCACGCGCCGGTTCAGGGCCGGCCTGAAGAACTGCGTCGACACGGCGCTCGCCGACGCCGGCATCGGGCTCCTCGACGTCACCCGTTTCGCCCTGCCGCACTCCGGGCGCGTCGTGCTCCAGCGGGAGTACCTCCGCGGGCTCGACATCGACGAGGCCCGCACCACCTGGTCCTGGGGGCGCACCGTCGGCCACCTCGGCGCCGGCGACCAGATATCCGGGCTCGGCCACCTGATGGAGACCGGCGCGCTGAACCCCGGGGACCACTGCCTGATGATGGGCGTCGGCGCCGGCTTCACCTGGACCTGCGCCGTGGTGCGGATCCTCGAACGTCCCTCGTGGGCGGCGGGCTGCCCGCCGGAGCGGTCCCGGCCGCGGCCCGAGGACAGCTGATGCGCGCCTACGTCTTTCCCGGCCAGGGGTCGCAGAAGAGGGGCATGGGCAAGGGCCTGTTCGAGGAGTTCCCGGATTTGTGCCGCGAGGCCGACGACGTGCTCGGGTACGCGGTCACGACCCTGTGCCTGGAGAACCCCGAGCGGCTGCTGAACCGGACCGAGTACGCCCAGCCCGCGATATACGTCGTCAACGCCCTCCACTACCTGACCGCACGCCGTCAGGGCCTGCCGCCCGCGGACTACCTGGCCGGTCACAGCCTCGGCGAGTACAGCGCCCTCCTCACCGCGGGCGCCTTCGACTTCGCGACCGGCCTCGCGGTGGTGAAGCGCCGTGCGGAGCTGATGGGGAAGGCGGACGGCGGCGGCATGGCCGCGGTGGTCGGCCTGTCCGAGACCGCCATCGAGGAGGCCCTGCGCGCGCACGGCGCCACCGGGGTCGTCATCGCCAACCACAACGCGCCCCGGCAGTTCGTGCTGTCCGGCGGCAAGGACGAACTGGAGCGGATCAGACCCGTCTTCGAGCGCATGGAGGGAGTACGGGGGTTCGTCCCGCTCCGGGTCAGCGGGGCCTTCCACTCGCCGCGCATGGAGAGCGCCGCCGATGAGTTCCGCGGGTTCCTGGACTCGGTCGACTTCGGCGAACTCGGCACGCCCGTCGTCTCCAACGTGACGGGCAGGCCCTTCGGGTCAGGCGCGGGGGCCGTCCGGGAAGCGCTCGCCGACCAGATCACACGGCCCGTCCGATGGGCGGCTTGTGTGCGGTACATGCGGGAGGCCGGCGTCTCGGATTTCGTGGAGATCGGCTCGGGCAGGGTCCTGACCTCCCTCATCGAGAAGATCACGGCGGAGGAGCAGCACGCCGGCGACGAACAGGAGGCACGGGGCGAGGCTCCGGCCACGACGGTGAACGTCGCGCGGGGCGCGGGGGCCGACGAGCTGGACGCCGGGGACGCAGCACGCCGGGAACTGATCGCCCGCATCAAGCGCGAGATCCTCCACCCCGAGATCGGCGACGCGGCACTCGGCTTCGCCGACGACGAGTCGTTCCGGCGGCTCGGCCTGGACTCCATCGTGTACGTGCGGCTGGCCCGCAAGGTCCAGGAGGTGTTCGGCATCCCCTTCAAGCCGGACAGGATCTACGCGCACCGGACGTGCTCCGCCCTCGCCGACTACTTGCTGGCCGAGCGGGGCGGGGCGGGGACCGAGGCCGATGCGGCGGCGCCGAGGGAGATCCGGCCGACGGAGACCGCGCGGCAGGGGACCGAGCGGAAGGGCGCCGAGCCGCCGCGAACCGGGCCGCGGGAAACCGAACCGGAGCACACCGAACCGGAGCACACCGAGCCGCGGGAACGGGAACAGGAGCACACCGAGCGGAAGCCCACCGAACCGGACGAGGCCCCGCCGTGGCGCGAGTACCGTGATGAGCGCGTGCTGGCCGTCCTGCGCGACTGCGCGAACGGCACGCTCAGCGTCGAGAGGGCCATCGCGACCATCCGCGCCGGGGGAGCCGCCCGCCGGTGAGCGGGCGCCGCCCCCTCCCGGTGAGCGGAGGCGCCCCTCCACGCACGCATGATGGGCTCCTGCACGCACGCATGAAGGGCCCCTGTGCGCGCGGAGGGCGGGCCCCTACGCCAGCAGCTCGACGAGCCGTTCGCGCACGCCGTCCTTGGGCTCCTCGCTGCTCGGTACCAGCCTCTCCCGGTCCCGCGGGTCGCGGGAGAGGAAGTGCAGCCGCCCGTCGCGGCGGGCGAGGACCAGGTCGGTGCTGGTGTCGACGATCTCGGCCGAACCCTCCGCGGTGTAGCGGGTGACGGTGATCAGCGCGGAGCGCTCCGACTCGGCGAGCATCGCGTTGACGTCCGTGGCCGCGTCGCCGTCGGCCGACGGGCCCCGGGGCAGCCAGTCGGTGAGCATTCGCAGGGACTCGTCGAACGTGTACAGGCCCAGCTGGTGGACGCCGAGGGCGTCGATGCGGACCATCAGGCAGATCCGCTCGGGCTGGGGGAGCAGGAGCATCCGCCATGGCTCGCCCGGTTCCGTCCCGGTCGTGCGGGCGTCCAGCACCATCCGGGCCCGCCGCTGGAACGCCACGGCGATGCCCAGGTCCCCCCGCACCTGGACCTGCTCGGCCGTGGAGCCCGCCAGGAGGAGCTGGCGTGCGGCGAGGGAGCGGACGGCCTCGGCGAGCACCTCGTCGGAGGGCCGGGCCTCCAGGAAGTCCACGACCGCGTCCACGGCGGTCAGTTCGGCGATGGTGTACGCACCGAGCAGGACCGGTCCGGTGTCCACCAGGTGGAGAACGGCGGAGACCAGCCCCTCGGGGACGGACACGTCGCCCGCCTCCGGCGGCATCGGCGGACGCGGGTTGCGCTCCTCAGCGCGTCCCCCAGCGCCTCCCTCGCCTCGTCCCCCAGCGCCTCCTTCGCCTCGTCCTCCGTCGCGTCCCTCGCCTCCTCCTTCGTCGCGTCGCTCGTCGCTCATGCCGACCCTCCTTCCGGCCCGATGCCCATCGCATGCGGTTCCGGCCGCTCCCGCAGCACCTCGGCGGCGCTGGGCGACGGCGCCTGGGTGACCCACACCTCGGAGTTGCCGAAGAGTCCCCGCCCGGACCTGCCGGTCAGCGAGTGGCCCAGCTCGCCGGCCATGTCCGTACGGTCCGGGGGAGGGAAGCGGGACGCCAGGTCCTGGGAGACGGACGTGACGTCGTCGTCCTCCTCGATCCGGCGCAGCGCCCGGGTCAGCGACCGCGCGACCGGAGGCGTCAGGGACGTGGGCATGGCCAGGACCGGCGACAGGTACATCGGGTGGCGCTCCGTCATCCGCGACAGCCCCCAGGGGCCGACGTTGCTGTGGGTGACCCGGTACACCACGTAGTCCTTGAGATGCCGGAGGTCGTTCAGGGTCGGCAGCTTGCGCGCGCCGAACGCGGCGGGCGTCTTCTCCAGCTGCACCCAGGTGCCCTGCGCCGTGCGCCCGTGCAGCTTCTCCCGCACCACGTGGCCGTGCATCCCGATGTCGGGATAGACCGCCTTGTCGATGTCGCGGTGGTGGCTGGACAGGCGCGGCCGGCTGCCCTTGGCGAACCGCCAGTCCTCGTACAGCTGCGGATCGTCCACCAGCACGTGGCCGCCGCACAGCACGTCGTGCAGCTGGGGGACCTGGAGGCCGTTGCGCTCCAGGTCGGCGAGGATCACCGCTTCCTCGGGGCTGAGGCGGTTGACCGCCGCCACGAGGCCCTTGCGGTACGCACCGGCCCGGGCGGTGATCTCGATCATGAGACGGACCCTGCTGCGCTCCGCGCCGGCCCGCTCGGCCCGCTCGGCATCGGAAGCCGCGTCGCCAGACCGCGCAGCGCCCGGGAACGACGTCAGCGTGTGCTTGCGCTTCACCCGATCAGTACAACACAGGACGAAGCCACCCGCATGGGATCCGCTCGCACCCCATGTGAGCTGGTCTTTCGCGGCGATCGCCGTCCGGAGCGCGGATGCCGCGGACCGGGGCCCCGGACGCCGTCACCGACTGCGCCGGGAACGCGGATGCCCCGGCCTCGCTGGCGAGACCGGGGCACGCAAGGGGTGGCGCAGCCTTGTCAGGCGTTGCCGATGAGGCCGGAGACACCGGAGGCGTTGACGTCGATGCTCGGGGCCACGTTGTTCACGACCTTCGCGACCGGGCCGTTGAGGGAGGCGAGGCCGGTCACGTCGGCGGCCACGTTGGTCAGGCTGTCGCCGAGACCGCCGGAGACGGAGTCCAGGTCGGCGTCGGAGATCTGCTGGGTGGCGATGTTGGAGGCCATGGGATGGAACTTCCCTTCGCTGAGGTTCCCGGGACGCGGCCGCTGCCGGAATGGGGACGGTTTGCTCGTTAACTGCGGCGACGCCTGACCAGGCGGGGCGCCGCAGCGGAGTACCCGGGACGGTGGGTGGCCGTGATCCGGTCTTGCGGGTACGCAGAGGATCTAAGCACGAGGCATCTCTGCTCGGCATCCGAACGGGAGTTCAAACACCATGCGAAGGTTGCTTTGCAAAAAGGAAGCGGACGGGGTGAGGAGCGCTGGTCTTCATATGTTCACAACATTGATCGAAACCGTCACGTGCGGTCGATCTCGCATTCGAGTTTCGGGCCGAACACCCTGCGTATCGAACAAAATACGGGTCGCGCCCGGCTCTCATCGGTCTATGTGAAGATTCCATGGGGAAATGCATGACCGCCGGATGGCCGCCGGGCAGCCGGCGGCCGTGGTAACGCGGGGCCGTTCCGCGAGGTGGGCGGGGTGTTCGGGCGCGGGACGGGGGGCCTTCACACGATGGGGGTGTCGGATCCCTCGCCCTCGCGGAAGACCTCTTCCGCCGCGTTTGCGAAGGTCGCCGGCTGCTGGGCGGACGGTGCGGCGGGGTGGACGCCCAGCGTCGAGCGGGCCGCCGGGTCGAGCAGGGCCTGGTACGGGCCGACGGCGGGGGCGCCGATGCTGCGCAGCGCTGCCCACACCGTCACCTGGTTCGCGGAGAGCACCGGCATCCGCAACTCCGCCTCCAGCTGCGGGATCACGTCGTACGTGGGCAGGTTGGTGCAGCTGATGAAGAGCGCGTCCGCCCCGTCGGCGACGCCGCCGCGCGCCATGTCCAGCACCTCCTGGTACCGCACGCGCCAGATCTCCCCGGTCAGGCCCAGGTACTCGCGCCCGGTCACCGTGACGCCGCCCTCGGCCAGGTACAGCTCCAACGCGTCCGTCAGCGACTTCGTGTAGGGCGTGATGACCGCGACCCTGCGGATGTCGAACTCCGCCAGCGCTTCGAGCAGCGCGCCCGAGGTGGTGGTCGCGGGAACCGGTACGACCTCCCGCATCGCCTGGCACATGGCCCGCTCGCCGGCGATGCCGTCGATGAAGCTCCCTGAGGTGCACGCGTAGGTGAGCGCCTCGGGTCCCACCGCGCTCAGCGCGAGCGTCGCGTTGCGCAGGGTCTCGTGCTCGCTGACGAGCCTGGCCATGCCGGGCGAGACCTCGACGGGCACGTACGGCGTGCGCGCCACGTGCAGCGAGACGTCGTCCGGCACCCAGCGCCACAGCTCACGGTCCAGCGCGAAGTCGAACGGCGCGATGACCCCCACGCCGCGCTGCGGAGCGGGACCGCCGAGAAAGGTGATGTCCAAGGGAACTCCTCATCGGGACAGTGGATCTGACGTGTGTGGTGTTGTGCGAGGGCGTGCGCGGCGCCGTGCGTGGGCGTGCGGGGTGGCGTGTAGGGCGTGCGTGGGGGCGCGCGGAGTGGCGTGCAGGACGTGCGCGGAGACATGCGGAGGCATGCCGATGGCGTACGCGATGGCGTGCGGGACGTGCGTAGGGACGTGCAGGGGCGTGCGAGGTGACACACGCGGAGTGCGGGGACGTGCGGGGACGTGCGGGAGACATTCAGGGGTGTGCGACTGGCGGGCCGCTGGTACCTGACGGCACGTCAGTTTTCCGGCCGGACCTGTGCGCTCACGAGGATCGTGGGGTGCTCACCGGCGTGCCGGGTGCGGTACGGGACCGCCGCGGGCGTGGCGCGGGTTCCGGATCCGGGCCCGCCGCCCGCGGCTCAGGTTCGGGAGCGGGTCAGACGGAGCTCTCGTGACGTCCGGTTCGGCATCCGGCGTCCCTCGTCGGTGGCGGCGGCTGTGCGGGGCGTCGCGGGTGCCGCCGGAAGCGGGCCGGCGGTGTGCCGTGCCGCTGCCGGCGGGGCCCCGACTGTGCTCTCGTACTCGGGGACGCCAGGGCGCCCCGTGGCCGTCGTGGCAGGGAAGGCCGCCACTGTTTCGGTCGTCACGAGCGTCAGTGTGCGGTCCGTGACCGCTCGATGACCAGCAAGATTTATTTGCAGCCGCCGTTAGTGTTCCTACATGTTTGAAGTACGACGGCTCAGGCTCCTCAGAGAGCTTGCCGCGCACGGCACCGTCGCCGCCGCCGCGCAGGCCTGCGCACTCACTCCGTCGGCGGTCTCGCAGCAACTGGCGCTGCTCGAACGGGAGGCCCGCACCCCCCTGTTCATCCGCGACGGACGCCGGCTGCTGCTGACGGACGCGGCGCAGGTGCTGGTGACCCACGCCGAGATCATCCTGACCCAGCTGGAGCGGGCCCGCGCGGAGGTCTCCGCGCTCGCCCACAAGGTGCAGGGCACGCTGCGGCTCGCCGCGTTCCCCAGTGCCGCGAGCGCGTTGGCGGCGCCGGCCATCGCCGCCTGCCAGGCCTACCATCCCGACCTCAACGTGGTACTCAGCGAGCAGGAGCCGGGCCCGAGCCTGGTGGACCTGCGGATGCGCCGCCTCGACATCGCCCTGGTGTACGAGTACAACCTGCTGCCCCGGCTGCCGCACTCCGGCGTCGAACTGGAGCCCATGCTCCAGGAGCCCGTCATGCTCGCCCTGCCGCGCACCCATCCGCGGGCCGGGGCCGAAGGGCCGTACAGCCTGGAGGCGTTGCGCGACGAGCGCTGGATCGCCCCGCGCCGCGACGACTCGCTGCGCACGGTGCTGGAACGGGCCTGCGAGAGCGCGGGATTCCGGCCGCGGCTCGACTACATCAGCGACGACTACTCGGTGGTGCTCGCGCTCGTGCAGTCGGGGCTCGGCGTCTCGCTCGTGCCGCGGCTCGTCGTGGAGCAACTGGCCGCGGACGTGACGCTGCGTCCGGTGGAGAACCTGAGCCTGACCCGCACGGTCTCCATAGCCACGCGGGCGGGTGGCGGGGCGGACCCGGTCGTCAACGCGCTCGTCCTGGCGCTGCGGAGGGCGGCGCGTCAGGGGTAGCGCCCCGGTGGGGGCGCGGGTGGCCGGTTCGGGTGCCGTGGGTTGCGGCCCGTTGCGCCCACGCGGCGGAGCCTCCCCCACTGCCTCAAGGGCGTGGGAGGTACCCCCAGAACACAGCCCCGCGCCCCTTTTTTGGTGCGCTTCGCGCCCTGTTCACCTGCGGTGGGCTAGTGGGTTGTGCCCCTTGGGGTGCGCCTTCGGCTGCCGATTCGTCGTGGCCGGTCGCGCAGTTCCCCGCGCCCCTTCCGAGGCGCGGGGGACCGTGCCGTTCTGTCAGCCGAGGACGTCGGCCACCGCCTCGGTCCAGATCCCGAGGCCCCCGCGGACCTGGTCCGCGGTGACCACCAGCGGCGGGATCATGCGGACGACCTGGCCCTGGGCGCCGCAGGTGAGCAGCAGCAGGCCGCGCCGGCCCGCGGCCGCCTGGACCTGGGCGGCGGTCTCGCCGTCCGGACGGCCGTCCGCCGTCACGAACTCGGTGCCCGCCATCAGCCCGAGGCCGCGCACGTCGCCGATGCCCTTGGCGCCGTCCGGCGCGTACCGGGACGCGACCTCGCGCAGCCCGGCGAAGAGCTCGGTGCCCCGCTCGGCGGAGTTCTCCACCAGCTTCTCGTCCTGGATCACGTCGAGGGTGGCGATCGCCGCCGCGCACGCGACCGCGTTGCCGCCGTACGTGCCGCCCTGCGAGCCCGGCCACGCCTTCTCCATGAGGTGGGTGGGCGCGGCGATGGCGGACAGCGGGAAGCCGCTGGCCAGGCCCTTCGCGGTCACCACGATGTCGGGGCGGCCGTCGAAGTGGTCGTGGCCCCAGAACCGGCCGGTGCGGCCGAAGCCGGTCTGCACCTCGTCGATGATCAGCAGGATGCCGTGCCGGTCCGCGCGCTCCCGCAGGCCGCGCAGGAACGCCGTGTTGGCGGGCACGTAGCCGCCCTCGCCGAGCACCGGCTCGACGATGAACGCGGCGGTGTCGGCCGGGGCGGTGACGGTGGCCAGGAGCTGGTCCAGCTCGCGGAGCGCGAACTCGGTGGCCGTCGCCTCGTCCCAGCCGTAGTGGAAGGCGTTGGGGAACGGCGCGATGGCGACCCCGGGCATCAGCGGGCCGTACCCCGAGCGGAACTTCGTCGCCGAGGTGGTCAGCGACGCCGCGCCGATGGTGCGACCGTGGAACGAGCCCTGGAAGACGACGATGTTCGGCCGGGCGGTGGCCTGCTTGGCCAGGCGCATGGCGGCCTCCACGGCCTCGCTGCCGGAGTTCACGTAGAACAGCGAGTCCAGGCCCTCGGGCAGCACGTCGCCGAGCCGCTCGGTGAGCGTGAGCAGCGGGCGGTGCATGACGGTCGTGTACTGGCCGTGCACCAGCGTCGCCACCTGGCGCTGGGCGGCCTCCACCACCCGGGGGTGGCAGTGGCCCGTGCTGGTGACGCCGATGCCGGCGGTGAAGTCCAGGTGGGTGCGGCCGTCCTCGTCGTACACGTAGACGCCCTCGGCCCGGGCGGCGAGCACGGGGGTGGCCTGCTTGAGGGCGGGGGAGAGCTGGCTCATGGTCGGCTCCTTCTCGGTGGGCCACGGTCGGCACCGTGGGGGACTGCGGGCACGGGCGGGCATGCTGGTGACCGTGGCGGGTGTCACCCGGTCACGGCACGTGCGGGGAGATTGTTAATCGTAGGATTGTCAACAACCTACATTCATGCAAGCATGGACGAGGCTCGTTGTCCATGACCCCCACCGACCTGAACGCCAAGAGACCCGCGTGCCCGGATTTCCCGGGGCGCCGGTGCGCGCGGACGGGGCAGGGGTCCATCCGGGAAGCACTTGGGGGTACGCAGTGACCACACAGGCCGAACACGAGCGGGCGGTGGTGGACGCCGTCCCCACCGGTCTCTTCATCGCGGGCGGCTGGCGCCCCGCGGCGTCCGGAGCCGTCTTCGAGGTCGAGGACCCCTCCGTCGCCAAGCCGCTGCGCACGGTGGCCGACGCCGGGGCCGAGGACGCCCTCGACGCGCTGGCCGCCGCCCACGCCGCCCAGGAGTCCTGGGCCGCCCACCCGCCGCGGGAGCGCGGCGAGATCCTGCGCCGGGCGTACGAGCTGATCCACGAGCGGCTCGACGACCTCGCCCTGCTGATGACCCTGGAGATGGGCAAGCCGCTGGCGGAGGCGCGCGGCGAGGTGGCGTACGCCGCCGAGTTCTTCCGCTGGTTCGCGGAGGAGGCCGTGCGCATCGACGGCGGCTACGCGGTCTCCCCGGACGGCAAGGACCGGCTGCTGGTCATGCGCCGTCCGGTCGGCCCCGCCCTGCTGATCACGCCGTGGAACTTCCCGCTCGCCATGGGCACCCGGAAGATCGGCCCCGCGGTCGCCGCCGGATGCACCATGATCGTCAAGCCGGCCGAGCAGACGCCGCTGTCGATGCTGGCGCTCGCGGGGATCATGGCCGAGGCCGGCCTGCCCGACGGCGTGCTCAACGTCATCACGAGCAGCCGCCCCGGCGACGTGGTCGAGCCGCTGATGCGGGACGGCCGGGTGCGCAAGGTCTCCTTCACCGGCTCCACGGCGGTCGGCCGGCTGCTGATCGCCCAGAGCGCGCAGGAAGTGCTGCGGGTGTCGATGGAGCTCGGCGGCAACGCCCCGTTCATCGTCTGCGAGGACGCCGACCTCGACGCCGCCGTCGAGGGCGCCATGCAGGCCAAGATGCGCAACATCGGCGAGGCCTGCACCGCCGCCAACCGCCTCTACGTGCACGAGAGCGTGTCCGGCGAGTTCGCCAGGCGGCTCGCGCAGCGCATGGGCGGCCTGACCGTCGGCCGCGGCACCGAGCCGGGCGTCGACGTCGGCCCGCTGATCGACGAGGACGGCCGCGGCAAGGTGCGCCAGCTCGTCGGCCAGGCACTGGACGGCGGCGCCAAGGCGCTGACCGGCGCGGAGCCCGGCGCGGGCGACGGCTACTTCTACGCCCCCACCGTGCTCGTCGACGTCCCCACCGGCGCCGACCTGCTGCACGAGGAGATCTTCGGGCCCGTGGCGCCCGTCATCCCCTTCAGCGACGAGAACGAGGTCATCGCGGCCGCCAACGCCACGCCGTACGGGCTGGTGTCGTACCTCTTCACGGAGAACCTGAGGCGGGCCTTCAGGATCGCCGAGGCGCTGGACACCGGCATGATCGGCCTCAACAAGGGCGTCGTCTCCAACCCGGCGGCCCCGTTCGGCGGCGTCAAGCAGTCGGGGCTCGGCCGCGAGGGCGGCCGTGCGGGCATCGAGGAGTTCCTCGAGACCCGGTACCTGGCGATGCCGTTCTCCTGAGCGGTCCTGCTTCTGATCGGTGCCGCTCCGGACCGGTATCTATCGCTGTTGATCGGTACCGGTTCTGATCGGGATCGGTATCGGTATCGGTGGAGGAACAGTCCCGCTCCTGACCGGTCCCGGTGGAGCCGGGAGTCCCGCCTGCCGGTGACATGACGAGGGGCGGTGGCCCGGGGAGATCCCGGACCACCGCCCCTCGTCCGTCGCACCGCCCGTCCCCCCGCGCCGGGCGGTGCGGGCCCCGGTCGTGGCGCTCAGCCTGGGGGTGCCTCTGGGGCTACCCCCCACCCTCAAGGCAGTGGGGGAGCCCTCAAGAGGGTGGGTGAGTCCTTACGCCAGTGGGCGAGGGGTCACCGGGGCGAGAGAGACGGTGCCCTCGGCCGCCAGCGCCGTCAGCAGCGCGTGCGAGGCGCGCAGCACCAGGTCGTCCCGGTGCCTGGCAGCGACCAGCTGGGCGCCCACCGGCAGCCCGTCCGCGGCCGTCCCGCACGGCACGCTGGCCGCCGGCTGCTGGGTCAGGTTGAACGGGTAGCTGAAGGGCGTCCAGCCGGTCCACCTGGCCAGGCCGCTGCCGGGCGGGACCTCGTGGCCCGCCTCGAACGCGGTGCCGGGCAGCGCCGGCGTGAGGAGCAGGTCGTACCTCCGGTGGAAGCGCCCCATCAGCACGCCCAGCGCCATCCGCTCGTCGACGGCGCCCAGGTAGTCCAGCGCGCTCATCGACCCGCCCAGCCGGCACACCTCCTGGAGCCCCGGGTCGAGGCGCCCGAACTGCTCCGGCGTCAGGTGCTCCACGACCTTGGCGGCGCCCGAGAACCACAGCGTGTGGTACGCCCCGACCGGGTCGGCGAAACCGGGGTCCGCCTCCTCGACCTCGGCCCCGAGGTCCGCCAGGACGTCGGCCGCGTGCCGCACGCGCGCGGCGACAGCGGGGTCGACGGGCACGGCGGGGTCGTTCGTGAGCGCCGGGCTGTACGCGACGCGCAGCCCGCGCACGCCCGCCGCGTCCCCGTTCCCGCCCTCCAGGGCCGCGCGGAAGCCGCCCGCGTACGGCGCCAGCGCCGACCAGTCGCGGTCGTCGGCCCCGCACAGCACGTCCATCATGAGCGCCGCGTCCTCGACCGTACGGGTCATGGGCCCGGCGTGCGCCAGCGTGCCGAAGGGGCTCGCCGGGTAGAGCGGGATGCGCCCGTACGTGGGTTTGAGACCGAAGATCCCGCAGAAGGCGGCCGGAATGCGGACCGAGCCGCCGCCGTCGGTGCCGACGGAGAGCGGCGCGAGACCGGCCGCGACCGCGGCCGCGCTGCCGCCGCTCGACCCGCCGGACGTCCGCGTGACGTCCCACGGGTTGCGCGTGATGCCGGTCCGGGGCCCGTCGGTGACGCCCTTCCAGCCGAACTCCGGAGTCGTCGTCTTCCCGACGAGCACCGCCCCGTGCTCGCGCAGCCGCGCCACCGCCGGCGCGTCCTGATCGGAGGCCGCGTCCGGGTCCGTGCTCAGGGAGCCGCGGAGCGTGGGCCACCCCTTCGTCAGCAGCAGGTCCTTGATGGACACCGGCACCCCGTCGAGCAGCCCGCACGGCTCGCCCCGGCGCCAGCGCTCCGCGGAGGCGGCGGCCTCGCGGCGGGCCGCCTCGGGGTCGACGAGGCAGTAGGAGTTCAGCAGCGGGTCGAGCCGGTCGATGCGGGCGAGCACGGCGTCGACGGCGTCCACGGGCGAGAGGCTTCCGTCCCGGTAGCCCGCGAGGAGTTCCGTTGCCGTACGCGCGCACAGGTCGTCCTGCGCGCCGGTCCCCTCCGTCCGGCGTGCGCCGGCGGCCTGGTCGGTGGGTGCGGTCATGGCGAGACCTCCTCGGTGTGCGGGGTGTCGTCCGGCGCGCCGCCCACGGGCACGTACCCCAAGGTGTTGTCGACGACGTTGTGCAGCGGCCGGCCGGCGGCCCAGCGCGCGAAGTTGGCGAGGAAGAGCTCCGCCAGGTCCTCCAGCCAGCCGTGCGTGTCGGCCGACATGTGCGGGGAGACGAGCAGCCCCGGCACGGTCCACAGGGGGCTGTCCCCGGGCAGCGGCTCCTGGCGGAAGACGTCGAGCGCGGCGCCGCCGAGCCGGCCGCTCCGCAGGGCCGCCACCAGGTCGTCCTCCACGACCAGCGGGCCGCGGCCGACGTTGACGAACCGGGCGCCGCGCTTCATCCGCGCGAACGCCGCCGCGTCGAACATGTCCGCGGTCCCGGCCGTCAACGGCGCGGCGCTCACCACCCAGTCCGCCTCCGGCAGCAGCCCGGCCAGCTCGCCGAAGCCGTGCACGCGGCCGAACTCCGCGTCACCCTCGCGCGCGGAACGGGAGACCAGCGCGACCCGCAGGCCGAGGGCCCGCAGCACCCGGGCGACGGCCCGGCCGATCGGCCCTCCGCCGACCACGACCGCGCGGGTGCCCGCCACGCGCTCGGTCTCCCGGTGCTGCCAGACGCGGGCGCGCTGGCGGTCGAGGGTGCCGGGCAGGTCCTTGGCCATGGCGAGGACGAGACCCGCCACGTACTCGGCGATCGGCTCCTCGAAGACGCCGCGCGAGTTGGTGATCACGGCGCCGGAGTGCAGCAGCGCCGGGAAGAGCAGCCTGTCCACGCCGGCGCTCGCGGTGTGCACCCAGCGCGGGCCCCCGCTCGCGGGCCAGGCGGCCGGCAGGGCACCCGTGAGGAAGTCCCACACGAGCAGGGCGTCGGCCTCGCGCAGCGCGCCGGCGAGGTCCGCCTCGCCCACCCGCCGCAGCCGTGCACGGTCCTCGATGCGGCCGAGGAGCGGCGGCTCCTCCTCGCCGAGTACGACGACGAGGGGGAGTTCGGTCGTTGTCATGGCAGCCCTTCGGGTCCCTGCGAGGTGGGGGGTGGTGCGGTGCGGGTGGTGCGCTGTGCGTGGTGGGGGTGCGCGTGGTGCGGCGGGGTGGGGTGGCACGTCCGCACGGAGCGCCGTCCGCACGAGCCGTCCGCACGAGCGCCGGCCGCGTCCCCTCCGCATGGGGGCGCGGGCCGGTAGCACGTGGGCGCGGACCGGCGCGTGCAAGGGGCGTGCGGCGCTCCGGAACGCCGCGTCTCCCGCCTGGCCAGGCCTCCGTATCGATTGACACCGTAGGGTCGGCTCTGTAGGATTGTCAACAATCTACATGTTGTCGATGTGCCGTCCGGCACGGCGCCCCGGCAGCGCACGAAGGTGGAGTTCGACGGGCCGCGGTCAGCGCGGCCCGTCCGGTCTGGAGAGGGCGATCGCAGTTGGCTGACCGCATGACGACGGTGGGTTTCCTCTATCCCGGCTACTCCGCCGAGGACGACTACCCGCTGCTGGAGAGTCTGATCGGCGCAGGGGTGCGACTCCCCCTGGTGCACACGGACATGGGCGAGGACGCGCACCGCGTGGACGCCCTCCTGGAGATGGGCGCCATCCACCGCCTGACCCAGGGCCTGGAAGAGCTCAAGCGGTACGACGTCGACGCCGTGGTGTGGGCCTGCACCAGTGCCAGCTTCATCTACGGACGGCGGGGCGCGAGCCAGCAGGCCGAGGAGCTCGCCCAGGCCGCCGGAGTCCCGGCGTCCAGCACGTCCTTCGCCTTCGCGCACGCGCTCGAAGCGCTGGGCGTGCGCAGCGTCTCCATCGGCGCCACCTACCCGGAGGACGTCGCCGGATACTTCGTGCGCTTCCTGGAGGACTCCGGGGTGCGGGTGGCGCAGGTCTCGGGGCGAGGCATCATCACGGCGGCTGAAGTCGGTACGCTCTCCCGCGAGCAGGTGCTCCACCTGGCGAAGGCCAACGACCACGAGGACGCCGAAGCCGTCCTGCTCCCGGACACCGCCCTGCACACGGCCGGCTGGCTGGATGAGCTGGAAGAGGCCGTGGGCAAGCCCGTGCTGACGGCCAACCAGGTCACCGTCTGGGAAGGGCTGCGGCTCGCGGGGGACACCGCACCGCGCGAGGGTCTCGGGCGGCTGTTCCGCCAGGCCACGCTCCTTTCACCGGAGCGGTGACGGGGGCGCAGGAGAAGGAGAGAGAACATGCCGGGAGCCAGACGGTTGCAGCCTGTCAGGCGTGAGCCTGCCGCCATCTCGATCGCCCAGCAGCTCACCGAGGCGATCATGGACGGCACGCTGGCGCCCGGCTCCCAGCTGGGAGAGGCGGAGCTGGCCGCGGAGCTGGGGGTCAGCCGGGGCCCGCTGCGCGAGGCCATGCAGCGCCTCGTGCAGCAGGGCATCGCCTACAGCGAGCCGCACCGCGGCGTCTTCGTGACCACCCTCACGGTGGACGACGTACGGGACATCTACGTCGCGAGGACGTCCGTCGAGTCCGCCGCCTGCCGGCTCATCCTCCGCCGTGACCCCCAGGGCACGGCGGAGCGGCTCTCGGTCGTGCACAAGGCCATGGCGGACGCCGCGAAGCGCGGTGACCACGCCGCCCTCAGCGCCGCGGACACCGAGCTGCACCAGATGCTCGTCAACGAGTCCGGCAGTCCCCGCCTGACGCGCATGGCGCAGACGCTCTTCGTGGAGACGCGCATGTGCATCTCGGCGCTGCAGGACAAGTACCAGGCGCCCGACGTCATGGTCGACGAGCACGCGGAGATCATCCGCGCCATGCGCGACGGCCACGAGGAGCGGCTGCTGCGGCTGATGGACGAGCACATGCAGGACGCCGTCCAGAGGCTGACCGAGGAGCCGGGGACGGCACCGGAGGACGGCGCCGGCGCCGCGGTGGCCACCGGGGCGTGACGACCGGTCCGCGGCGGACCTGAACGCTCCCCGAACCCGTGGCTCTTGAGGCCACCGCGGTCCTCGGTGTCAGGCGGACCCGGCCGGCTCTCCGGTGACCAGCCGTGTCACCGCCCGTGCGCCGGGGGCGAGTTCGAGCAGCCCGCTCACCAGTTCCTCGCCGGCCAGGGCCAGCTCGGCTGCGTCCACCGGTTCGAGCGCGTCCAGGATGAACAGCGCGCGGGTGGTCTCACCGGTGATCCGGGTGCGCGTGCACTGCCGCCAGTTCCAGCGCCGGCAGGTCACACCGAGGTCGTCGGCCCACACCACCTCGCCCGGTTCGGGCGACTCGACGACCGGTTCGCCGGACGCCGTGGTCTCGAAGCGCTCCTCGCCGGTCGCCCGCAGGAGCCGGGGCGCGCCGGAGTAGCAGTCGATGTCCTCGCCGCCCAGCGGGAGGACGTGGGCGACGGAGACGGCGTTGTAGACGTCGGTGATCCGGTCGATCCGCGGCAGCCCCGCGTCGATCCGGCGCAGCAGCGCCTCGACGCTGGGACGCGTCCGCTTGGGCTTCATCCCCGCGGCCCGGAACGCCTCGTGCCACGCCACGATCCGCGGCTCCTCCGCGAGGGGCCGCCCGGCGGCCCGCTCCCGCGCGATCCTCTCGGCCCCGGCCAGCAGGCGGTCGCTGACCTCGTCACTGGGACCGGGTCGCAGCCCGTCGACGGCCACGAGCAGCGCCCGGTAGTCGGGACGCAGCGCGACGACGCCGTGCGCCACGGAGGCCTCGGCGAGCCAGGTTTCGAGAGGGGCGGTGGTGGGCGGCATCGGTACTCCCATGGGCAGGTGTCGTGCACCGCCAACCCTAGGCAATCAGCGCTCCGCTCCACCTGGTGGTGAGGTCGATGAACCCGTCCGGTCGCGGCATCAGGGCACCTTGCCCGCGCGCAGAGCGGTGACGGCCTTGGCGATGCGCCGCTGCCTGGTCTCGGCCGTCCTGGCGGCCTCCACGGGCTCGACGACCCGGCGCTTGCCGCTGTAGGACAGTCCGTCGAAGAACGCTCTGGCGTCCGCGTCCAGCGCCGCCGTGAGATCGGCGGGCACGGCGACCTCGCGGGGCGCGGTGTCGAGCTGGAGGTCCACCTCGACCTCGTCTCCGGCCGCCACACCGGCCTTCGCGCGGTTGTCCGCGCTGAGGCTGACCAGGTACCGCCCGCCCATCATGGCGACACTGCTGCGGTAGGTGTGGCCGCCCACGGTGACCCGGACCGGCGGCCTCCTGCCGCCGCCGAGGCCGGCGACGACCTCCGGCGGCACGGGAATGCCGGTCGCCGTCTTGCCGGAGAGCTGGACGGTGGCTCGGAATCTCACGACGCTGCCTCTCTGTTCAGGCGGGCGACAAGGGCGATCCAGGTCCAGGCGAGGAGCACCCCGATCCACAGGGCGAGCACTCCGACGGGACTGGCCGTCCCGGCGAGACCGGCGAGGAACAGCACTCCCGTGAGCCGCGAGTAGACCGCCCAACCACGGTGTCCGCCCCTGCCGAAGTGGTGGGCGAACGCGAAGCAGGCGGCGACCAGCGAGAGGAATCCGAGCGCGGCGAAGCCGAGGTGCGCCAAGCCGTGCCAGCTGATGTCCGGGGCCGCGCCCTCCGGCGTGCCCGGCGGGAAGCCGTCGGCGGGATCGGCGGGGAAGACCCCGGCGATCATCACCCCGGCGCCGTAGCCGGCGAGCAGGCGCGGGCCCCAGGTCCCGCCGCTCTCCGGCCGCTCCATGCTCCGTAGGCCGATGGCGCAGGCGATCACCAGCAGCCCGCTCACCAGGAAGTTCGCGATCTGGATCCAGCCGAGATCGCCGATGGCGAGCTGGCTGACGTCGTGCCGGGCCAGGTCGAAGCCCTCGCGGGTGAGTCCCTGGACCAGGGCCGCCCCGACATAGAGCGGTCCGGCGGCGATGCCGCAGGCCAGCAGAGCGGATCTCGCTGCGGATCTCGCCGGGCCGGCGACGGCCGTGCTGCTCATCGGTACCCCTCCCCGTTCGGTACTGGACGGCACAGTACCCACTCGGGTACTGGGCAGTCCAGTACTCTGATGCCCATGGACACCGTCGCGTCTGAGGAAGGACGGTCGGCCCGCAAACGCAGGTCGATCATGGAAGCCGCCACGACCCTGTTCCTGCGCAGCGGCTACCAGGGCACGAGCATGGACGAGATCGCGGCCGTGGCAGCCGTGTCCAAGCAGACCGTGTACAAGAACTTCGCCGACAAGGAACGGCTCTTCGGCGACATCGTCCTCGGCATCACCGACCGCGTCGAAGGGTTCGCCGAGCAGGCCGCCCGTGCGCTCGGCGGCACCGAGGACCTGGAGAGGGACCTGGGCGAGCTCGGGCGGCGGTACATCGCGACCGTGGTCCGGCCTGAGGTGCTGCAACTGCGCCGGCTCGTGCTCGCCGAGGCGAACAGGTTCCCCGAACTGGCGCGGAGCTACTACGAGCGGACCGTCCAGCGGACGCTGGAGATCCTGGCCTCGCACTTCCGCGAACTGGACGAGCGCGGGCTGCTACGGGTGGCGGATCCGATGGTGGCGGCCGGGCATTTCGCCTTCCTGATCTTCGGAACGCCCCTGGACCGCGCCATGTTCGGCGCCGACACCGAACGCCTCACGAACGCCGAGTCGAACCGCCTGGCCGACGCCGGCGTCCGGGTGTTCCTGGCGGCGTACGGCGCACGGGCCTCGTGAGTTTCGGGAGCCCATGGGCACGTGAGGCGAACCGCGACCCGCTGAACCCTGGATGCGCTGCCCGGGATGGGGCACACGGCCAGGCCGTGATGCGGGGCATGGGCAGGGTGGGAGGCGGGCGGGCAGGATGGGGCCCATGAGCTACGACGTCTCCAGGATCCGTACCGACTTCCCCGCCCTCCAGCAGGGCGTGGCCTACTTCGACGGGCCGGGCGGCACCCAGGTGCCGCGGCAGGTCGCGGAGGCGATGGCCGCGGCGATGTGCTCGGGTGTCTCCAACCGCGGCGCGGTGACGGCCGCCGAGCGCCGTGCCGAGCGGATCGTCGTGGACGCCCGGCAGGCCATGGCGGATCTGCTCGGCTGCGACCCGCGCGGCGTGGTCTTCACCAGGTCGGCCACCCAGGCCGCGTACGACGTCTCCCGGGCGCTGGCGCGGACCTGGGAGGCCGGTGACGAGATCGTCGTCACCCGGCTCGACCACGACGCGAACATCAGGCCGTGGATCCAGGCGGCCGAGGCATCCGGCGCGACGGTGCGGTGGGCCGAGTTCGACCCCGAGAGCGGCGAGCTGAGCGCCGACGCGGTCCGGGCGGAGCTCTCAGGGCGGACCAGGCTGGTCGCGGTCACCGCGGCGTCGAACCTCGTCGGAACGCGCCCGGACATACCCGCCATCGCCGACGCCGTCCACGAGACCGGGGCCCTGCTGTACGCCGACGGGGTGCACCTGACGGCGCACACGCCGGTGGACGTCGCCGCGCTGCGTGCCGACTTCTACTCCTGCTCGCCGTACAAGTTCTTCGGCCCGCACCACGGTGTGGTCGTCGCGGACCCGGAGCTCTGGGAGGGACTCCGCCCGGACAAGCTGCTGCCCTCCAGCGACAGCGTGCCCGAGCGCTTCGAGCTGGGCACCCTGCCGTACGAGATCCTCGCGGGCACCACCGCGGCGGTGGACTACCTCGCCGCCCTCGCGTCGTCGGCGCCGGACCGCCGGGGCCGGGTCGTGGAGTCGCTGCGCGCCGTGGAGGCGCACGAGGAGAAGCTCTTCGCGGAGCTGATGGCGGGCCTGTCGGACATCGCCGGGGTACGGCTGCACGGCACCCCCGCCCGCCGCACGCCCACGGCGCTGTTCTCCGTGGCCGGCGTACCCGGCGGCGAGGTCTACGAGGGGCTCGCGCGGCTCGGCGTGAACGCGCCGGCCGGCACCTTCTACGCGCTGGAGGCCTCGCGCCGGATGGGGCTCGGCGACACGGGCGCCGTGCGGGCCGGGCTCGCCCCGTACACGGACGGCGAGGACGTGCGGCGGCTGCTCGCCGGGGTCGAGGAGGTGGCCCGATAAACCGGGGAGTGCTGGTCACGGGCGCCTCCCGCGGCATCGGCCGGGCCGTGGCCGAGGCGTTCGCACAGGGCGGTGAACGGGTCGCGGTGCACTACCACCGCTCCGCGCGGGAGGCCGAGGAGCTGGCGGCGTCGCTGCCCGGCGAGGGCCACCTCGCCGTCGGCGCGGACCTGGCGGACGCGGACGCGGTGCACCGCGCCGTGGACGCCGCCGCCGAAGGGCTGGGCCGCCTCGACGTGCTGGTCAACAACGCCGGCGTCTTCCTGCCGCACCCCCCGCTGGACACCTCCTACGAGCAGTGGCAGGCGGTGTGGTCGAGCACGCTCGCCACCAACCTCACCGGCGCGGCCAACGCCACGTACTGCGCGGTGCCGCACCTGGTGGCCGCGGGCGGCGGAGCGATCGTCAACGTCTCCAGCCGCGGCGCGTTCCGCGGCGAGCCCGAGCACCCGGCCTACGGCGCGTCCAAGGCGGCCATGAACTCCTTCGGCCAGTCGATGGCGGTGGCGCTCGCCCCCCGGAACATCAGCGTGGCCACGGTGGCCCCCGGTTTCGTGGACACCGACATGGCCCGCTCGGTCCTCGAAGGACCGGACGGCGAGGCGGTGCGCCGGCAGTCGCCGTTCGGCAGGGTGGCCCGCCCGGAGGAGGTCGCGTCCGCGGTGCTCTGGCTGGCGTCCCCCGGGGCGGTCTTCGCGAGCGGGACCATCGTGGATGTCAACGGGGCTTCCTACCTGCGGAGTTGAGTGCCGCACCCCGGGGCCGGACCTGCCGCCGCCCACCGGACCTGCCCGGGCCGCCCACGAGAGCGGTCCGGGCAGGGCGTGCTGCGGGCAGGGCGTGGTGCGGGATGTTGGTGCGGGATCTGGCGCGGGGGCGCGTCAGCCCGTGGTGAGCACCTGGGACGTGTTGCCGATCGTGGCCGGGTCGAGCGTCGGACGGCCGCCGATCACGTAGAAGGCCGATCCGCCGGACGCCGAGCCGCCCCGCGCCGCCGGGGCGACCGCTGCGGGCAGCGTGCTCCACGTGTCGGTCGCCGGGTCGTAGGCGTAGCCGCGGTCGGTCACCGTCAGGCCGTTGCCGGCGAACCCGCCCTGCACGTAGAGGCGGCCGCCGACCGCGGCGTAGCCGGAGGCCGACAGGTCCTCCGGGAGGGCGGCGACGGACGACCACTTGTCGCGTCCCGGTTCGTAGGCGTAGGTGCTGGTCAGCTGGGACGTGCCGGTGTTGCCGCCCGCACAGTAGACCCTGCCGGCCAGGCCCGCGCAGGCCACGTAGGCGGCCTTCACCGGGTAGCTCGCCTTCCTGGACCAGGTGCCGGTCGCCGAGTCGTAGGCGCTCACGGCATTGGTCGTGGTGCAGCCGGTGCCCGTGCAGCCGCCGACGGTGTACAGCGCCCCGTCCAGGACCGCCGTCCCGGCCGCGGCGACCGGTGCCGGGGTGGACGCGCCGGCGGTCCAGGTGTCGGTGCCGGGGTCGTAGACGTTCAGCGCGGCGGACGGCGAGCCGTCCGGGCCCCAGCCGTCGGTGACGTAGAACCGGCCGCCCATGAACGCGCCGGAGCCGTTCACCGTCGACACCGGGATGCTCGCGCGCGGCTTCCAGGCGCCGCCGGGGGTGTACGAGTACATCGCGCTCGTCCTGGACGTGCCCGCGTAGCCGGCCACCGAGTAGAGGGTGCCGCCGTCGTTGCCGACAACGTTGTCCTCTATACGGGTCGGGTACGCGGGGATGGTGGCCCAGGTGGCCGTGACCGCGGCCTGCTGGGCGGCCGGTCTGGTGCCAGGCACGCCCGGCAGGTGGTGGTCCTGGGGCCCTGCCGGGCCGGCGGTGCCCGGAGCCGCCGGGGGAAGGAGCGCCGCGCCGGAGCCGGCCGGCGGCGCGCCGGGGCCGGCCAGGGCGGGCGCCGCCGAAGAGGCCAGGGCGAGGGCCACGGCACAGGCCGCGACACCGGCGGAGAGGGAACGTGCGCTGCGGTGCGTGGTGGGTCTGGGCAACGGAGAGCCTTTCACGCGGAGGTGAGGTGCTTACCGGTACGGAACGGATTACGCATGCGCTGCGGAGGTGCGGAGGTGCGGAGGTGCGGAGGTGCGGAGGCGCGAGGTGCGGAGGCGCGAGGTGCCGAGGTGCGAGGTGCCGAGGTGCCGAGGTGCGAGGTGCCGAGGTGCGGGCGTTCCGAGTTCTGACGGGTGGAGGCCGAGTGCCACCGCCGCCCGTCAGCCCCCAGAACACTTTCCTGCGCCCATCCCTCTCAACCGTGGCGCTCGGCGGGGCCAGGGCGTGCACGGTGTTCGGCCGCCGGCCACGCGCACGGGCGGAGCGGGGAGCCGGCGGCAAGCGGCACGCGAAAGACCCTAGGCGCGCCCGCTGCGCTGGTACGCCGCCCAGAACTCCTCGAACGAGACCGTGCCGTCGCCGTCGGCGTCCTGCCGGTCGAGAAGCGCCTGCGCCTGCTCAAGGGTGAGGTCCGCGGCGCCGAGTTCCTTCATGACCTGCTGGAACTCGGCCGACGTGAGGAAGCCGTCCTTGTTGACGTCGAAGCTGTCGAACACCGTGCGTGCCGTTTCGATACCGGCCACTGTCACCACTCCCGGGTACGCGGATCACTGGATCAACGGCCGCACAGCTTAGACGGCTCCCGCTCGGCCGGGCGCCTGGGCCTCGCTCCAATACTCCCGTCCCGCCCGTCACTCCCGTCACTCCCGTCCCACCGGCCGCTCCGGGACCCGCTGCCCCGATTGACCGGATCCTGCCGCCCCGATCGGCCAGATCCCTTCGCTCAGGGTGGCCGACGCGCGCCCCTGACGGACCGTCGTGCGCGCCGTACGGTACGGAGGTCGGGCCCCGCGGGGGCGGCGGCCGGGCTCGACCTGGGTGGGGGAGGTGCCACGGATGGCCGAGGGGGAGCTGGGCGGGCGGCGCAAGATCCGGTGGAGCGCGGCGCCCGGAGCGCCCGCCGAGGGCAGGGACGCCGGGCGGTGTCCGGTGCGCCAGGGCCCGGACGGCGTCTGGCAGGTGCGCGGGTACGCGGCGGCGCGGGCCGTGCTGCGCAGTACCGACACGGTGCAGGCGGGTCTCGGCATCGAGACGATGGAGCGGATGCCGGCGGCCTTCCGGCGCCCCGTGCTCTACCGGGACGGGCCCGAGCACCGCGAGCACCGCCGCCAGACGGCCCGCTTCTTCACCCCGCGGCGGGTCCTGGAGTACTACCGCCCGATCATGGAGCGGGTCGCCGGCGCGCAGCTCGCCGCGTTGCGCGCCGCGGGCGAGGCCGACCTGTCCCACCTCGGCTTCCGGCTCGCCATCGAGGTGGCCTCCGCGGTCATCGGCCTGACCGGGAGCAGGCCCGGAATCCAGCGCCGGCTGGAGGCCTTCTTCCCCGAGGAGTTCGGCACCCCGGGCTTCACCAGCCTGAGCGGGCTGCGCTGGATGGTGCGCCAGAACGCCAACTGGCTGCGGATGTACTACGCGGACGTCCGCCCCGCGATCCGGGCCCGGCGCGCCCGGCGGCGCGACGACCTCATCTCGCACCTGCTGGACGAGGGCTGCTCGGCCGGCGAGATCCTCGGCGAGTGCCTGACGTTCGCCGCCGCGGGCATGGTCACCACCAGGGAGTTCGTGGGCGTCGCGGCCTGGCACCTCTTCACGGACGCGGACCTGCTCGCGCGCTACCGGGCGGCGGACGAGCCCGAGCGGTTGGCCCTGCTGCACGAGATCCTGCGCCTCGAACCCGTCATCGCGATGCTCCGCCGCCGCACCACCGCCCCCGTCGACCTGCCCGCCCCCGAGCCGGGCGACGGCACCGGCCCCCGGCCCGTGACCCTGCCGGCCGGTGTGCTGGTGGAGGTCCACCTGGACAGCGCCAACGCCGACCCGGGCGCCGTCGGCCCGGATCCGGAACGCCTCTGTCCCGGCCGGGCGTCCGGAGCCGCCGCCGCACCGCCCGTGCTGTCGTTCGGCGACGGCCCCCACCGCTGCCCGGGCGCCGACATCGCCGTGCTGGAGACCGACGTCTTCCTTTCCCGCCTCTTCGCCGAGCCCGGCCTGCGGATGCGCTCCGAGCCGCGCGTCGCGTTCAGGCCGGCCATTCGCAGCTACGAGCTCCGGGACTTCACCGTCACCCTCGACTCAGCCTGAACGTCACCGCGGACCTCGCCTGAACGTCACCGTGGACCCCGCGTGAACGTCACCGTGGACCCCGCGTGAACGTCACCGTGGATCCCGCCGCGGACCCGTCCGACCCGCCGACGGCCGAACCCGCTGGTACGGGAGTCGCAACAGGCGGCAGGGACACGGGCGTTCACGTCACGCTCACGAACGGTGCATGGACTCCCCACGAGCGGGCACCCGCAAGAACCGAACAAGAAAGACACGACCATAGGCGTACGATACGGCCGGTAAAGGGAGTTACACCCGAATATGCATGAAGCGGCCGTAGGCGTACGACATGACCGGAGGTGAACGAACAATGGGTCCACTGCTGTTGGTGCTGGTGCTCGCGCTGCTTCTCTTCGGAGTCGGCTTCGCGGTGAAGCTGCTCTGGTGGGTCGCGCTGGCCGTGCTGGTGATATGGCTGCTCGGCTTCGTCTTCCGCTCGGTGGAGGGCGGCAGTCGCCGGCGCTGGTACCGGTGGTGACGCCGATCAGACCGTGAACTCGTCCGGGTCCGCCGCCGCCCAGTCGTCGGCCCAGCCGCGGGGCGGCTCGGCGAGCAACTGACCCGGCTCCAGCA
This sequence comes from Streptomyces sp. TS71-3, assembly GCF_018327685.1. NCBI lineage: Bacteria > Bacillati > Actinomycetota > Actinomycetes > Kitasatosporales > Streptomycetaceae > Streptomyces > Streptomyces sp. TS71-3. Next base: position 1,466,429 of record NZ_BNEL01000001.1, read on the forward strand.
GGTCGTACAGCTCCGTACCCGAGAGCACGGTGGTGACGTCCACCCGCCGGCGCAGCATGTGCGGACGCAGGTCCGCCGGGTCCGTGATCCCCATCGACGCCATGATCTGCATGGCCCCGTGCACGGTGGCCGCCTGGAAGCGGTGCACGCGTTCCGACTTCTCGGTGACGTCCAGCGCCCGCGCCCGCCTCGGGTCCTGGGTGGCCACCCCCACGGGGCAGGCGTTGGTGTGGCAGCGCTGGGCCTGGATGCAGCCGACCGCGAACATCATGGCCCGGGCGGCGTTGGTGTAGTCCGCGCCCTGGATGAGTCGCTTGACGATGTCCGCGCCGGTGGCGACCTTCCCGCTCGCGCCGATCCTGATCCGCTCCCGCAGGCCGGTGCCGACCAGCGCGCTGTGCACCGTGGTCAGGCCCTCGGTGAGCGGGGTGCCCAGGTGGTCGGCGAACTCCAGCGGCGCCGCGCCGGTGCCGCCCTCGGCGCCGTCCACCACGATGAAGTCCGGTGTGACGTCCTCGTCCAGCATCGCCTTGCACACGGCGAGGAACTGCCGGCGCGAGGTGAGGCAGAGCTTGAACCCGGTCGGCTTGCCGCCGGCCAGCTCCCGCATCCGGGCCACGAAGCGGACCAGCTCGCGGGGCGTGGAGAAGACCTCGTGGTACGGGGGTGAGATCACCGTCCGGCCCTGCGGCACCTCGCGGACGCGCGCGATCTCGGCGTTCACCTTGCCGCCGGGCAGCACGCCGCCGATGCCGGGCTTGGCCCCCTGGGAAAGCTTCAGGGACACGCACCTGACCTGCTCGTGCGCGGCCTTGGCCGCGAACTCCTTCTCGTCGAAGCGGCCGCCCTGGGTGCGGCAGCCGAAGTAGCCGGTGCCTATCTCCCAGATCAGGTCGCCGCCGTGCCGCAGGTGGTACTCGGACAGGCCGCCCTCACCGGTGTCGTGTGCGAAGCCGCCCCGCGCGGCGCCGTTGTTGAGGGCGAGGATCGCGTTGGCGGAGAGCGACCCGAAGCTCATGGCCGAGACGTTCAGCAGCGCCATGTCGTAGGGCCGCGTGCAGTCCGGGCCGCCGACGCGCACGGTCGGTGCCTTGTCCGGCACGGGCTTCGGCGCCATCGAGGGGACCAGGAACTCGTACCCGTCGGCGTAGACGTCGCGTTCGGTGCCGAACGGCTCCTCGGCGTCCGTGCCCTTCGCCCGCTGGTACACCAGGGACCGCACATCGCGGTCGAAGGGGCGCCCGTCGTAGTTGCGCTCGATGAAGTACTGCTGGAGCTCGGGCCGCAGGGCCTCCATCAGGAAGCGCAGGTGGCCGAGGACCGGGTAGTTGCGCAGCACGGAGTGCCGCCGCTGGAGCAGGTCCCACGCGCCCACGGCGGTCAGCGCCAGCAGGACGCCGGCCGGCACCCACCACCACGGTGTGGCGATCAGCGCCAGTGCCACCGCGGCGACCGTGGCACACGCCACCCCTGCCATGCATATGAATCTGGCCACCACGGAGGCCCTTCCTCGCGCCCTGCACTCCCACCGCCGCCGGCCCGCGCCGCCGACGGAACATTCCCCTGCATAGTGCTGCGTCTTCCCGAGCCGTCGCAGCCATCCCCGGTGTGACAAGACACACCCGCGCAACGGGCTACCCGCCGCCGGGCCCCGCCGTGCGCGCGCCCCGCTCCCGGCGCCGGCCGCGGGTGGGAGCAGGAGCCCCAGCGGGTCAGCGGGTCACCGGGATGGCGGCCGGGTCGAGCTCGCAGTGGTCGACGAGTTCCGCGAGGCCCTCGCCGCCGATCGCCAGCTTGACCGTCGCCTTGCCCCTGGCGGGCACCCTGACCTGCTCGCTCTGGTCGGTGAGGGTGATGCCGTCGGCGTCCACGAAGGTCACCGAGACGTAGAAGCTGGCCGACCTGGAGTTACCGTTGGCCACCTCGGCGGTCGCGTACGGGGTCTTCCGGTCGGCGCACCGGACGAGCCGGGCCTTCGCGTCCTTCAGCGCGCCGTCGCCGGGCGACGCGGACGAGGTGGAGCGGTGGGTCGGGTGCCGGTAGGTGCCGCCGCTCGTGGTGCCCGTGCGGCCGCCGGTGCCGCCGGAGGTGTCGTCGCCGGTGCCGGAGCCGGACGTCCCGGTGGTCGTCCCGGTGGTCGTGCCGCTGCCGTACGTGCCGTCGTCCAAGACGCCGCCCGAGGACGACGAGGAGCCGCCGGACGCCGACGAGGAGCTGTCGTGGTCCTGGTGCGAGCTGCTGCACCCGCCCCCGCCCGAGCTGCTGCTGTGTCCGTACCCGCCATGTCCGGCGTGGCCGACGTGCCCGCCGTGTCCGCCATGGCCGCTGCGGGTCGTGAAGCCGGTGAGTGCCAGCGCCGAAGCGGCCAGCACCGCCGCGAACCTGAGTGTCGTCCCCCTGCTCTGCATCCCGTCACCCTATCCAGCGGGACGCGGCGCCACTCCTCCGTTCCCCGACGCCCCTTCCCGTGCCCGCACGCTCCATCCCGTGCCCGCCGGACCCGCCAACTCGGGCCCGGCGCACGGGAGGTGGCGCCGTCCGGTGGTGGCCGTCACAGGCGGCGTGCCGTTTCCGCGTCCCGCCCGGGGGCACCCGGCACGCTCCGAACACCCCCACCGCGCGCCGTCCGTCGCGCGGCCCGTGCGGCTTCGATGAGAGGAGGAGGGGAAGCTGACCGCATCGATGACGGCCAGGCGGCCGCTGGCCGCGGGCAGAAGGCTCCGCGCCGAGCTGGCGCACCTGCACCGCGGTGCGCGCCGCGCGATGAGCGGCCCGGGTCCCGAGCGGGACACCGCGGTGCAGTCGTGCAAGGCGGCCGGCGCGGCGGTGGCCGCGTGGGCGCTGACCGGCTGGTGGCTCAGGGCGCCGCTGGCCATGCTCGCCCCCTGGACCGCCCTCACCCTCGTCGAGGCCACCGTCTACCGCTCGTTCCGCTCCGGGCTCCAGCAGCTCGCCGTCATCATGGCCGGCACGCTCTGGGCCACCGCGGCGATGGCGGCGACCGGCGGCAGCACCCTCGGGGCGATGCTGATCGCCCTGCCGGTGATGGTGCTGTTCGGCAGCCACCACCAGTTCGGGACGCAGGGCCTCTACGGGGCGACCACCGCGCTCTTCGTGATCACGGATGGCGCGTACTCGCCCTTCGAGGTGGGCCACCGGCTGCTGGAGACGCTGATCGGGGCTGCCCTCGGCATCGCCGTCAACGCCTTCGTCCTTCCTCCGGTGCGGTTGCGCGACGTGCGCGCGCAACTGCACCGCATGCCCTTCGACAGTGCGGAACTGCTGCACGCGATGGCCGGTGCGCTGGCCGGGGAGTGGTCCGCCTCGGACGCCGCGGCCTGGCACGACCGGGCCCGCCGCCTCGCGCGGATCCCGGACGCGGTCGCCGCGGCCCGGCGGTGGACGGCGGAGAGCTCCCGGGCCAACCCCGGCGCCCGGATGCGCCGGACCGGGACGGCGCCCCCGGCGGTGGAGCACGACGCCCGCTGGGAGAAGATCGCCGTCCACCTGGGCACCGTCACCCGCACCCTGGACTGCACGACGGGCGAGCGCGCCCGGCTGACCGTACCGAGGCCGGCGTTCCTCGCCCGGTACGCGGAGCTGGTCGAGCGGGCGGCGGTCCTCTGCGAGGCGGAGGCGCGGCTGCTCCGGGCCGGTGCGGACCCCGGACCGCCGCACGGCCCGGACCCCGGCGAGGGCTCCCGCACGGAGCCGGTGCCGGGCCACCCCATGGCCTCCGACCGGCTCGGCCGGGCCCGTGACGAGGCCTGGCGGATCCACGACCGGCTGGCCGCGGACTTCGCCGAGCGGCCGGGGCCGGCCGCCGCGGTCCCTGGGGAACTCCTCGTGGAGAGCACCCAGTTGCTGTCCGTGCTGGCCCCGCGGGACGCCGCCCGGCCCGACGACGACCCCACCGCGGCGGACGACCCGGAGGCCGCCGCCGTTCCCGCCGCGGCCGGCACCGAGGGATCACCGCCCTCCTGAGGCGCCCCGTCCGGTGAGGCGACGAGTGAGGGTGACCCGGTCCGTGCGGCAGGGTGCCCGGTCCGTGGGGCAGGGTGCCCGGGGTCCGTGAGGCGCCCCGGCCCGATCGATGCATAAAAGGTATTGGACCGGATATTTCGGACGGGCTCACTCTGGACTACATGGGGCGTCCGCGGACGCCGAAAACCGTATGACCTGCGAAAACCGTCCCACGGCCTGATGGAGGCGCTGGATCCCTGGCCCGGTCCCGGGTCCAGGGCCGGGCGGGCGACCCGATCGAGCAGGTGAGGCCGGGTCCGGTCAGGCCGTCGCAGCTGTGAGGAGTTCTCATGCGTGCAGCCGTACTGCCCGGTCCCGGTACCGAACTGGAACTCACGGAACGCGACGTACCACACCCCGGGCCGGGGGAGATCCTGGTCAAGATGGTCGCCTGCGGGATGTGTGCCTCCGAGGTCACCCTGGTCAAGGGCGAATACCCGTTCGCGAAGTTCCCGACCATCCCCGGGCACGAGGTGAGCGGGATCGTCGACGAGCTGGGCGAGGGCGTCACCTGGCCGGAGAAGGGGACTGCGGTGGGGGCGCAGTTCCTCTACGACTCGGACATGCGCTGTGACTACTGCGCCCGCGGCGAGCAGATCCTCTGCCCGAACAAGCGCATCACCGGCATCGTCACCAACGGCGGCTACGCGGAGTACGCGCTGTTCCGCGAGGGCTTCGTGACGCCGCTGCCCGCCGGCTTCGACCCCGTCGCAGGGGCCCCGCTGATGTGCGCGGGCCTGACCGCCTACAACGGCCTGCGCAGGGCCGGGGTCAGTGAGAACTCCAGGGTGGCGGTGCTCGGTGCCGGCGCCATCGGGAGCCTGGTGGTGAAGTTCGCCGTCGCCATGGGCGCCCGCGTGGCCGTGCTGGGCCGCTCGCACCGCAGCGAGGAGCGGGCGAAGGAGCTGGGCGCGGAGCGTTTCATCGCCACCGCGGACCAGAACCCGGCCGAAGCGCTCAAGGCCTGGGGCTACGGGGCCGACTTCGTGATCAACGGCACGCCGTCCACCGCCGCGGCCGCGGCGACCCTGGGCGGTCTGGCGCCCGACGGCATGCTCGTGCTGCTCGGCTACGGTCCCGACCAGCTGGAGCTGCCGACCCAGCCGATGATCCTCAACCGGCTGCATGTCATGGCCTCGCCGTCCGGCTCCCCGCAGGACACCCGGGCCACCGTCGACTTCGCCACCCAGCACCAGATCCTGCCGGACATCGTCCCGATCCCCCTCGACGACGCACCGGCCACCCTCTCCCGGATGGTCGAGGGCACGTGGTCCGGCGGTCGCGCCGTGATCACCTTCTGACCCGGCCGCCGACGGCAGGACGTCGCCGACGGCAGGACGCCGCGGACGGCAGGACGCCGCGGACGGCAGGACGCCGCGGACGACAGGGCGCCGCCGGTGACAGCACGCCGGCGGCGACAGGAACGGAACGACCGCAGGAGCCGGACAAGGAAGTGATCCCCCATGACGACCCCATTCTCCGAGCAGCCCCCGCCCGCCGACCGCCAGGTGGTCCTGATCACCGGGGCGAGCAGCGGTTTCGGGGCGCTGGCGGCACGGCTGCTGGCGCACGCGGGGCACACCGTGTACTCCACCATGCGTGACATCCGCGGCAAGAACGCGGAGCGCGCCGCCCAGGTGACGCAGTACGCCACGGAGCACGACATCGACCTGAAGCCCGTCGAGCTCGACGTCCTCTCCCAGGACTCGGCGGACCGGGCCATCGGGACGGTCATCGCCGAGAGCGGGCGACTGGACACGGTGGTGCACAACGCCGGGCACATGACGCTGGGGGCGACGGAATCCTTCACTCCGGAGGAGATGACCGCCGTCTTCGACACCAACGTGCTCGGCACCCAGCGCGTCAACAAGGCAGCCCTGCCGCACATGAGGAAGACCGGCCGCGGGCTGCTGGTGTGGGTGTCCAGCTCCACGGCGTGGGGCGGCTTCCCGCCGTTCCTCGGCCCGTACGCCGCGGCCAAGGCCGCCATGGACTCGCTGGCGATGACGGTGGCCCTGGAGGTGGCCCGGTTCGGCATCGAGTCGGCGACCATCGTGCCCGGCTCGTTCACCCGGGGCACCGAGCACTTCGAGCACGCCGGCGGCCCCGCGGACACGGCACTGGAGAACGAGTACGACACCCGCTACCAGGGCCTGACCGAGCAGGTGAACGAGCGTCTTTCGGCACTGATGCCGGCCGAGGGCGACGTCAGCCAGGTGGCCGACGCCATCGCCCGCGTGGTGGGCATGGAGTACGGCACCCGGCCGTTCCGCACGGTCGTGGACCCGGCCGACGACGGCGCGGGCCGCGTGCTGGAGATCGCGGAGCGGGAGCGGACGAACTTCATGGACCGCATCGGCATCGCGGACCTGCTGCACCCGTCCACACCGGTGAGCCACTGAGCGACCCCGGCCCACCGGCACCCCGGGCGGCCCCCCGGCGCGGGGCCGCCCGGGGCGGTACGTCCGAACGGGCATGCCCGGAGTGCGCCGCACACGGAGCCCGTATATGTCTGAGTCGTGATCATCATCGGCGCCCGGGGGCGGGGGCCCGCACCGGCCGAGCGCCGCCCGGATCGCCCCGTCCCTCCCTCCCCCAGCCAAGGGAAGCCGCATGACCGACACGCTCAGACGCACCACCGTCACCGCCGCCACCGGCCTCGGCCTGTGCCTGGCCCTCCTGCCCGCCGGGCCGGCACAGGCACGGGCGGCGACCAGCGTCCCGTGCAACGACGTCACCGCCCTGACGGCGGCCATCACCGACGCGAACACCAGCGGCAGCGGCAGCATCGTCCTCGCCCCCCGGTGCGTCTACTCCCTGACGGCCGCCGACAACCCTGCCGACGGCCTGCCCGAGATCACCGGCAACGTGCGGATCACCGGGGACGGCACCACCATCGAGCGCAGTTCCGGCCAGCTCTTCCGCATCTTCCACGTGCGGGCGGGAGGCAGCCTCAGCCTGAAGTCGGTCACCGTGCGCTTCGGCGAACTGGGTGTCACGGACCCGGCCGGCGGCGGGATCCTGAACGTCGGCGGCACCGTCACGCTGACCGACTCCTCGGTCCGGAACAACACGGCCTCCGCCGGTGGCGGAATCTGGAACCAGCTGGGAACGCTCGTTCTGAAGAACACCACGGTCAGCAACAACCGGGCGGACTGGGGCGGCGGGGTGGGCACCAGCGGCACGATGACGATGCAGGGCGGCGCCCTGCGGCACAACGCGAGCGCGTTCTGGGGCGGCGGTCTCGTCAACGGAGGGGACACCAGGCTCACCAAGGTGTCGGTCGCGGACAACGACTCCGGTGACCTCGGAGGCGGCATCGTCACCCTGGCGATCAACGGCGAGGAGACAGGGCCGCTGCGCCTGAACTCGTCCAAGGTCACGGGGAACATCGCCCGCAACGACGGCGGCGGCTTCATGATGGGTGCGGACGAGACGACGACGATCGAGCGCAGCACCGTCAAGGGCAACACGTCGAACGGCGGTCCCGCCACCGGCGGCGGCATCGAGGACTCCGGCGTCAGCCTGGGCCTGTTCGTCGGTGCCTCCGAGAGCGCGCCGCGCGGCGAGAAGACCGCGACCCGGCTGACGCCCTTCAGGGTGGACCTGATCCGTAGCTCCGTCGTCAAGAACTTCCCGACCAACTGCGCCCCGCCGGGAAGCGTCCCCAACTGCGTCGGCTGACGCCGTCTCCGCGGCGACCCGGGCCCACGCGCCCGCACCCGCGGCCGCCACCCTCGGTCACCGCACGGCGAAAGGGCCCGCCCGATCCGCGGCCGGGCGGGCCCGCACCAGGACTTGAGGGGTCTTCGGGGGCCGGGGCCTCAGCTCGCCGGCAGCACCCGGTAGCTCACGGCCGCGTAGGGGAAGGTGCCCGTGTGCAGGCTGCCGAGGACGTAGTACAGATCGCTGTGGGAGCCGGGCGCACCGGTCGCGCAGTCGGCGTTGAAGTACACCTCGACGTCGTTCACCGCGTAGTTCAGGCCGGACAGGGCGGGCTCCGGCAGGTTACGGCAGGTGCCGGCGGAGTCCGCGTCGACGGGGATCGCGGTGCCCGACTGGCCCGCACCCGTGTAGAAGGCGATGTCGCCGGCGTCCGCGGCCGAGGCGGCGCCCGCCCCGCCGGCGACGGCGGACAGCGCGACGGCGGCGACGGCCGCGGCGGTGGCGGCGAGCTGTCTGGTGCGGATGCTCACGGGGGTCTCCTTCGCGAGGGGCAACAGGGGGAGCGGGGCGTGGCCGGCCCACCGGGCCCGGCGAGCGCGCCGTGCCGCCGACCCGGCGGCGTCACCGAATACTTGCACCTTCAATAACGAGTCAGAAGGGCCCGAATGAGCCACCGCGCGGGCCCCTTCGCCGGCCCATCGCCCGCCAAGTCGCCTCTACCACACGGCGAGTCCAGCCGTGTGGCCGTCCACGAAAGAGTGGTTCGGTACGGGCAGGGTGACGAACACCGCCCGGCGCCGTACGTTGACAGGCGTGGATGTGAGGCAGCGCACCGCTCCTGTGCCGTCAGTGATCGTCGTCGGGGCCGGATTCGGCGGAATCGCCGTGGCGGCCGAGCTGATCCGGCACGGGTACGAGGACGTGGAACTGCTGGAGGCGGGCCCCGAGCCGGGCGGCACCTGGCTCTTCAACCGCTATCCGGGCGCCGCGTGCGACGTCCCCAGCCACCTGTACTCGTTCTCGTTCGCCCAACGCGCCGACTGGCCCCACGTCTTCTCGCCTCAGTCCGAGATCCTCGACTACCTCCGGACGACGGCGGCCGGCCTCGGCATCGACGACCGCATCACCACGGGCACCAGGGTGACGTCCTGCACCTGGGACGAGAGCACCCGGCGGTGGACGGTGCACAGCACGGGACCCGCCGGAGAAGCCGAGCAGCGGACGGCGGACGTCCTGGTGCTGGCGACCGGTCAGCTCAGCCGCCCCGCCCTGCCCGCGATCGAGGGCCTGGCCGACTTCGCCGGCCACAGCTTCCACTCGGCCCGCTGGGACCACGCCTACGACCTGCGCGGCAAGCGCGTCGCCGTGATCGGAACGGGAGCCAGCGCGGCCCAGTTCGTCCCGGAGATCGCACCGCTGGCCGCCAAGCTGACCGTCTTCCAGCGCACCGGCAACTGGTTCCTGCCGCGCCGCGTCAAACCCACCCCGGCGCCGATGACCTGGCTGCTGCGGCACGTGCCCGGCGCCCGGCGCGCCTGGCGGTGGCTCGCGTACCACTACATCGAGTTGATCACCCGCTGCATCCGCCATCCCCGGACGTTCGGCCGCATCGGTACGCTGCTCTCGTCCACGTTCATGCGGATACAGGTGAGGGACCGGGAGCTGCGCCGCAAGGTGTGGCCCGACTACCCCTTCGGATGCAAACGCGTGCTGCTCAGCTCCGCGTTCCTCCCGGCGCTGGCGCGCGACAACGTGGAGCTGGTGACCGGGTCCATCGAGCGGGTGACGGCCGGCGGGCTCCGTACGGCCGACGGCCGCGTGCACGAGGTGGACTGCGTCATCTACGGCACCGGCTTCCACACCAACACCTTCATGGCCCCCATGGAGGTCACCGGCGCGGGGGGCAGCGTGCTCCGCGAGGCGTGGGCCGACGGCGCCCAGGCGCATCTCGGCATCATGGTGTCCGGGTTCCCGTCGCTGTTCCTGATGTACGGGCCCAACACCAACACCTCCGGCGGCTCCATCATCTTCTTCCTGGAGGCCCAGGCCGCGTTCCTGCGCCGGGCGGTCGAGCTGATGCGCGAGAGCGGCGCCGCCGCGCTCGACGTGCTCCCCGAGGCCCAGGCCGCCTACCAGCGGGAGATCCAGGCCCGGTTCGAGGGCACCGCATGGAACCACTGCTCCTCCTGGTACCGCACCGAGGACGGCCGGAACGTCGCCAACTGGCCGGGCTACATGGCCGAGTACGCCGCCCGCACCCGCCGCCCGGACCCGGCGGACTTCAAGCTGTTCCCCGCGTCCGCACCGGACGCCACCGGCATCGGATAGCGGCCCGGCAGCCCGGCGGCCCAGCGGCCCAGTGGTCCAGCGGTCCTGCAATCCTGCGGCCCAACGGTCGTGCGGCCCAGCGGCACGGATGAGCGCGGCAGGGGCCGGGCGGGAACCGCCGTACCCCGGCAGGTTGGTCGGGAGCGACGCGATGACCCGGCCGGGCCCGCCCGGACCCCTCAGTCGGGTTTCCCGAAGAACCAGCTGCCCGGCTTGTTGTAGTTCGACGTCGTGAAGTAGTGCCGGAAGCCCTGGAGGAACTCCGACTGCGTCAGCCGCCCGTCCCCGTCGGCGTCCGCCGCGGTGAACGTCTGCGACGCGCTCTCCTCCGTCACCCTGAAGGCGCGTTGCAGCCTGCCGAACTGCTCTCCGTCCACGTATCCGTCGCCGTCCGCGTCGACCACGTCGAACATCGCGGAGCCGATGTAGTCCACCACGTTGACCCGGCTGCTGTCGGCGATGGCCTGTTCGTAGCTGTCCACGAACTCCGCGAGCGAGAGCGACTGGTCGTTGTCCGTGTCCCCGTGCAGCAGCAACTCGTCCCAGAGCACGTGGAACGAGTTGGCGAGCGCCCGGTGCCTCCGGGAGCCCTTCAGGCCGAACTCCTCGGCCAACTCGTCGACGACCGCCTGGAAGTCCTCCGGTTCGAGGTAGCCGTTGCCGTCCTGGTCGAAGGCGTTGAAGACAGCCGTGAGCTTCTCTTCTCGCGGGGTTGCTGCCATGGGCGTCTCCCGTCGTCGCTGATGAACCACCACGTTGAACCGCGTGGCGGCGCTTTCGGTTACGTGGCGCCTGCTACCAGGCCGGCCTGGAGTCGGCGAAGCTCCGTCTTGAGTACCTTTCCGGCGGCCGACACGGGCAGCGCGTCCAGGAAGCGGACATCGCGAACGCGCTGGTAGGGCGCCACATGGGCGCTGACGAACCCCATGAGCTCCTGGGCGAGCCCGGCGCACGCCCCGTCCCTTTCCCGGAGCACGACATAGGCCACGGGGATCTCCCCGGCCTGAGGGTCGGGGGCGCCGACGACACTCGCCTGGGCGACGGCGGGATGCCGGTGGAGCAGGTCCTCCAGCGGCGCCGGATAGACGTTGTAGCCCTTGTAGATCAGCATGTCCTTGGCGCGCCCCGCGAGGTGCAGCCAGCCGCCGCCGTCCAGGTGCCCCAGGTCGCCGGTGCGCAGCCAGCCGCCGGTGAACTGCCCCGCGGTCAGGGCCGGGGCGCCGTGGTAGCCGTCGGCGATCTGCGGGCCGCGCGCCCAGACCTCGCCGACCCCGCCCGGTGGCAGCGGGGTGCCGGTGTCCAGGTCCCGGATCTCGATCTCCGTGTCGAACAGCGGCGCGCCGACCGAGCCCGGCGGTCCCGGCCGGCCCCGGTCCATGAGGTGCACGCACAGCCCCATGGTCGACTCGGTGAGCCCGTAGCCCTGGACGACGCAGGCCCGCGGGAAGAGCCGGCCCAGCCGGTCCAGGGTGCCCGGGTCGATCGGAGCGGCCCCCGAGGTGACGACCCGCACGGACGAGAGGTCGGCGCCCCCGGCGTCCGGCAGCGCGAGCAGCGCGCGGAACAGTGGCGGCGCGCCCGTCACCGAGGTCGCCCGGTGTGCCTGGACGGTCCGCAGGAAGCGCGCCGGCTCGAACCGGCCGCCGATGACCGCGCTGGTGCCCATCACGGTGTGGAAGCTCTGCCCGACCAGGCCCATCGCGTGGTGCATGGGCGCCTGGGCGATGGTGGTCCCGCCGCCGGGCGGCACGGTGTGGGGGGTCCCGGCCGGCACGTGCGGCAGCAGCGTCAGGCCTCCGCCCGGGGTCCTGCCGGGCAGCGCGGCCGATGCCCAGCAGGCCATCTGCAGGACGTTGGAGACGACGTTGCGGTGCAGCACCCGCACCGCCTTCGCGCGGCCCGTGGTGCCGCCGGTGAAGCACAGGTGGGCCAGGTCGTCCCCGCGCACGGGGGCGGCGGGGCCAGCGGAGGTGGCGCCGGGGGAGGCTTCCAGCAGGGCGGCCAGCGACTCCGGGCGGTCGCCGCGCACCGCGTCCCGTACCTCGTCCCGCGCCGGGCCCCGCGCCGCGGCGACTCCCGGAACGGCGGCCTCCGGCCCGGCGGTCCGAGGCCCGGCGGGTGCCGGCGCCGCGGCCGTGGCGGGCACCACGACCGTGTGCCGCACACCCGCGGGCGCCGCGGCCTGAAGCGCGCCCAGCGCCGCCGGGTGCGTGAACGCGGCGACCACGCCGGCGTCCTCGCACTGCGCACGCACCACGGCGGGCGGCAGCGCCGGATTGACCGGCACGACGACACCGCCGGCGAGCAGGACGCCGTAGTAGGTGACCGTGAACCACGCCGAGTTGGGCTGGTGGAGCGCGACCGCCTCGCCCGCGCGCAGCCCCCGCGCCCGCAGCCCCGCGGCGACCCGCAGCGCGTGGTCGTGCAGCTCGGCGAACGTCAGGATCAGGTCGCCGTCGAGCAGCGCCGCGCGCGACGGCCACCGGTGCGCGGCACCGGTGAGGAGCGCGGCCACGGAGCAGTCGGGGTACTCCAGCCGGGCCGGCATCCCCGTGGGCAGGCAGCGGCTCATGCGGCACCGTCCCCGGCGGGCCCCGGCACGCGGCTGCCGGGGGAGGGGTCCTGGGCGCGCTCGTCGTGCAGCACGTCGGCCGCGACCCTGACCATGACGTGCAGCGGCGTCCCGCTGCCCGCGGGCCCGATCACGGCCCGCAGCGTCTCCAGCAGGGCCCGGCCGTGCCGGGCCGTGGGCGTGCGGGCGCCGACGTGCGCCGCCTGCCGCAGCGCCACCGCGAGGGACCCGAGCACCAGCCGCAGCGACGCGGCCTGCCGCAGCGCGCCCAGCGCCGCCTGGGTGCCGAACGGCACGATGTCCTGGTTGTGGTGGTTGGTGGGCAGCGACTGGACGCTCGCGGGGACCGCGAGGCGGCGCATGTCGGCGACGATCGCGGTGGCGGCGAGCTGCACGCCCTGCACCCCGTGGTCCCGCCCCGGCGCCTCGGCGAGCACCGGGTTGAGGCCGCCGTTGCGCGCCGGGTCGACCATCAGGTCGAGCTGCCGCTCGGCCAGGTTGGCCATCTGCACGGCGGCGAGCGTGAGCGCGTCGCTGACGAACGCGACCTGCTGCCCGAAGAAGTTCCCCCCGTGCGCGACGACATCGTGCTCCGGGAAGAACAGCGGGTTGTCGCTGACGCCGTTGAGGTCGTCCTGGATGACCGCCTCGGCGTGGCCGAGGGTGGTGCAGACGGCGCCGAGGAGCTGCGGGGAGCAGCGGATCGAGTACGGCTCCTGGAGGGGCCGCGTGCCGGTGGGCCGCAGGCCCGCGAGACGGCCGCGCAGCATGGCGGCGGCGCGGACGGTGCCGCGGTGCCCGAGCGCGTCGGCGAGGTCCGGCGCGGTGAAGGCGTCGGCGCAGCCCAGCATGTCGGCCAACAGTGCCGTGAGCGCCACGGCCGCGGAGAGCGACGACGCCAGCCGGGCCAGCGCGAGACCGGCGATCGCGGCGGTGACCGAGGTGCCGTTGAGCAGCCCGAGGGCGTCGCGCCCGCTGAGGACCAGCGGCCGCAGCCCGGCCGCCTCCAGGGCCTCCTGGGCGGGCAGCCTGCGGCCGTCCAGGTAGGCGTGCCCGCGGCCCTGGAGGCAGCGGGCCAGGTGCGCGAGCGGGGCCAGGTCACCGCTCGCGCCGAGCGAGCCCAGCTCAGGAACGGCCGGGGAGATGCCGGTGGCGAGCGCCGCGGCCAGCGCGTCGAGCACCGCGGGCGCCACCCCGGACCTGCCCTGTGCCAGCGACCAGTAGCGGGCCAGCATCACCGCGCGGGCCACGTCGGGCGGCAGGTCGGGGCCCTGGCCGACCTCCAGATGGCCGATCAGGTTCTCGCACTGGTCGCCCGGGTCGGCGCAGCCGCCGTAGGACACCAGCGGCCCGAAGCCGGTCGTCGAACCGTAGACCTCCCGCCCGCTGCGCAGGCACGACATCAGGTACTCCTGGCAGCCGGCCACCCGCTTGCGCGCCTCGTCGGTGAGGCCGACGTGCAGGGGTGCCGCGGCCCGGGCCAGCTCCCGGGGCGTCAGGCGGGCCGGGTACATCAGCGTGGGCGTGGCCCTCTCGACGGGCATTACGGTCATCGAACGGTCCTTCTGGGACGGCGGTGGGAGGGAGTAGGACAGCGGGGTCGGGGGCGGGGGACGAACGGGACGGTGGCAGCGGTGGCTGTGATGGCAGTGGTGGCAGTGGTCGGAAGCGACCGGCAGCGGTCGCCGAAGATCGGTGACCGCGGCAGGGGTTGGGCATGGCGGGCGGGCACGGCTCGTGGTGCGTGGGAGGAGCCGGCGTGCGACCGGGCCGCCGGCGGTGCGCCGGAGCGGGCCGGCCGTCGCGCGCGCCGTGTCAGCGGCGGGCCGCCGGCTCCGACATCAGCGCGGGATCGGTCTGGTCGGTCCCGCTCACCAGCACCCGCCAGTCGTCGGTGAAGAGGCCGGCGAGGTCGCCGCAGTAGCTGCGCTCCCCCTTCAGGTAGGCGGTGCCGGCGGGGCCGAACGACCAGGCGAGGACGTTCACGTCCGTGGGGTCGTGGGACGGTGCCGCGGCGAAGAACCGGCCGAGCCGGGCACCGGTGTCCGGGAAGAGCTCGTCGGGGATGCGCGTGGCGTAGAAGCAGACCCGTTCGGCCAGGCCCGTCGTGAGGGACAGGGTGACGGCCGCCAGGTAGTGCTGCCTGGGCAGGCTGCCGCGGATCTCGCGCACGGTACGCTCCGGCGGCGCCGGGCTCCCCGCGAGCCCGGCTATGCCCCGGTGCTGCGCGCCGGAGTAGGGGCCGCGCACGCGGAAGTACAGGTTGACGGTGCCGCCGAGGTAGTCGACCGCCAGGAACCGTACGTGGTCGAGCCCCCGCTCCCGGAGCACCTGTTCCTGCCGCCGCAGCGCCTGGGGCACCCGGTCGGCGCCGAGCACCGCCTCCAGCGGAAGCGTGCCGCCCAGGTACACCCAGCACTTGGCCAGGCCCCGGTGGGCGTCGAAGTCGCAGGACTGGGTGGCGTCCTCGTTCAGGGCGCTCCAGGACCTGATGAGGCCGGTCACCGGCGAGTCCGGCGGGATCAGGCCCGCCCGCGCGGCGGTCTGGGTGGTGTCGGAGCGGATGCGCGAGTAGAAGCGGTAACTGAGCGCGTCACCGGGCCGGCTCGTGGTCTTCCACAGCACGGCGCCGGTGTGGAAGCCCTCCGCGAAGGCCTCCACCGCCCTGCGGGTCGTCGCCGCGCAGAAGGGCGCGTCGATCCGGGCGGCGGTCCGGCGGGCGTCGGCCAGGAAGCGCGCGGGGGAGAAGGCGTTCGGCTTGCTCTGCATGCGGTCGGTGTTCCTGCTCTGCCGTGACGGGGGTTCAGCGGAATCTGACGGGCAGCTGCTCGGGACCCCGTATCAGCAGGCCCGAGCGCCAGACGACGTCCTCGGGGCGGCCGTCGAGCCGCAGGTCGGGGCAGCGCTCCAGCAGCGTCCGCAGGGCGGTGCGGGCCTCCAGGCGGGCGAGGGACGCACCCAGGCAGTTGTGGATGCCGTGGCCGAAGGCGAGGTGGCCGCGGGTGTCGCGGCGGATGTCGAACTCGCCGGGGCAGGCGAACCGCTCGGGATCGCGGCCCGCGTCCCCCAGGGCGAGAAGGACGAGCTCTCCGCCGCCGGGGACGCGGGTTCCGCCGATCGTCACCGGCTCGGTCGTGAAGCGGTAGGTGGTGGTCTCGACGGGGCTCTGGTAGCGCAGGACCTCCTCGATCGCGTGGTCCACCAGATCGGGCGCGGCGCGCAGCGCCGCCAGCTGCTCCGGGTGGACGAGCAGGGTGAGCACGGCGTTGGCTATGAGGTTGACCGTCGTCTCGTGGCCCGCGACGAGCAGCAGCCAGGCCATGCCCAGCAGCTCGCCGTCGTCGAGCCGGTCGCCGTCCCGTTCGGTGATGCCTATGAGTTCGCTCAGCAGGTCGTCCCCGGGATGTCCGCGCTTCTCCTCGACGAGCGCGGTGAGGTAGCGCGTCGTGCTGAGCCTCGCGTCCTCGAACCGGGTCGCCTTCCGGGACCACTCCCGGATCGCCTCGCGGTCGGCCGCCGGCACCCCGAGCAGCTCGCAGATGACGGCGATCGGGAGCGGGAACGCCAAAGCCTCCACCAGGTCCGCGGTGTCGCCGGGGCCGGCGAGCAGGGCGTCGAGCAGCTCGTCGGTGACCTCCTGGACGCGCGGCCCGAGCGCCTTGGCGTGCCGCGGGGTGAACGCCCGGCCGACCAGCCCCCGCAGCCTCGTGTGGTGCGGCGGGTCGGAGCTCAGCATGTGGCGCCCGGACGCGACGGTGCCAAGGCCCAGCGCCGGCGAGGCGTTCGCCCACTCCTTCGACAGCCGCGGGTCCACCAGCGCGGCGCGGACCGCCTCGTAGCCGACGACGAGCCAGCCGGGCGCGCCGCCCGGCAGCCGCACCCGGTGCACCGGTCCCGCGGCCCGCAGCGCCGCGTACACCGGGTACGGGTCGCGGTCGAAGGCGGGGCCGAGGACGCCCAGGTCGGTCACCGCCGGACAGGTCATACCGTCTCCCGGGGCGCCGTGGGGAAGTCCACCCGGACGGTGACGCCGATGGTGCGGCCCAGCGGGAGCATCGGCCAGCGCCGCACGGCCCGCCGCCAGGCCCCCGGCGGCGTCGCCGAGACCAGGGCCCGCACGTCCGTCACATGGCGGCGCACCGGGCGCAGCCTGCGCAGCCCCGCGCTGGACATGCTGAACCGCATCCGGGGGATCCGGAACGAGCCGCAGCGCGCGAGGCGGAGACGGGTCATCAGAGCGAACCACGGCGGCGGCGTGTCGAAGACGAGGGCGCCGCCGGGAAAGCGGCGGGAGCACGCGCGGATCAGCCCGAACGCCTCGCGCGGGCGCAGGTACATGAAGAGGCCCTGGGCGAGGATCAGTACCCCGGACGACGTGTCGACGCCGTGCATCCACCGGTCGTCCAGCGCGGAACCCGGATGCGTGCGCTGCCGCTCGCCGTGCGGCAGGAGCTGCCGGCGCAGCGCCACCATCTGCGGCAGGTCCACCGTCAGCCAGCGCACCCGGCCGTTGTCCACCCGCCAGAACTGGGTCTCCAGGCCCTCCCCGAGCGAGACCACCGTGCCGCCCGGGTGCCGGGCGAGGAACCGTCTCACCTCGCCGTCGAAGAGCATGACCCGTTCGAGGAAGTAGTCGGCCATCAGTGCGGTGCGGCGGCCGAGGCCGGCGTCGAGCGGTTCGCACTGTGCGAGGAGACGTTCCGCCATGGGGTCGTGGAGCCGGGCGCAGCGGTGGTGAAGCGTCCACAGGGCGCTCTTGGGGACCTGGCCGAGCGCGGGACCGAGGGGTGGGGACGAGATGTGTCGGCTCGACACGTCGAGGCCTCCTGCGATCGAAGGGGGAACCGGAGACCGTTCGCTGCTCCAGCTTCGCGAGCGTGCGCATGGCGCACGCTGCCGTCGTACCGGCCGCGGGGCCGACAAGGGCAGCCAAGAGCATGCCCAGGGAACGGGGTTACGGGGATCGCTCGATCGTGTGCGAAAGGGGTGCGGAGGGGCATATTCGGGCTGCCGTTGCGCACAGCGGTTGTGCGGCGAAGTCAAAGCGCCCGTGCGGCGTGTCGCGCACCTGCGGGCGTGGTGCGGAGGCTCGGGGCGCGCATTTCGGGGCGCGGTGGAGTCGTGGAGTACCTGCCCAGCCAGCGCTTGGATACACAACGTGTTTACGTCAATACGATCCGTGTTTACGGTCGTCGCGGCCGGAATGCCCCGAAGTGCCGCCATTGGGTGTGCGGTGTGCCGATATGGGGGGCGGCGTGACTGTGCGGGGGATGCGCTCTTCGTGCACTTCTGCTGCGGCGGGCGTGTCACTCTTCGTCAGATGCGTTTCGATTGTCATGATTTGCCGCATGTCGTCCGTCAATGCGGGAGCACCCACCCACGTGGTGGCCGATACGGCAGCACTGCCGCCGGTGCGGCTGGCCGCGTCCGCGGCGACGGTGCTGGTGCAGCCCACGACGCTGTGCAATCTGGACTGCGCCTACTGCTACCTGCCCGACCGTGCGGCCGCGAAGCGGATGCCGCTCGCCGTGGCGGACGCGGTCGCCGCGGGGGTGCGCGAGTGGGCCCGGGAGCACCCGGTGCGGGTGCTGTGGCACGGCGGCGAGCCGCTCGCCGTCGGGCTGCCGTACTTCCGGCGGCTGCTGGAGAGGTTCGCGGCGCCCGGTGAGGGACGGGACGGCGGTGAGCACGCTCCCGCCGAGGGCGGCCCGTACCCGGTGCGGCACGGCGTGCAGACCAACGCCACCCTGATCGACGAGGGCTGGTGCGAGCTGTTCGCCTCCTGGCCCGTCGCCGTCGACATCAGCATCGACGGCCCCGGCACGGCCAACGCCGCCCGGGTCGACCGCGGCGGGCGGGACAGCACCGCGAAGGCGCTGCGCGGGGCGGCGCTGCTGCGCTCGGCCGGCATCGACTTCGGCCTGATCGCCGTCGTGAACGACCCCGGCCCGCGGGCGGCGCGTGAGCTGTACGCCTTCGCGGTCGAGCTGGGCTGCCGGGCCCTGGGAGTGAACCTGGCCGAGCGCAAGGGCGTGCACACCCTCCCCGGCCCGCGCGCCGGCGGTCCCGTCGTGGCGTTCTGGGCCGAGCTGGCCGCCTGCCGGCGGGCCGACCCCCGGGTGCGGGTACGGGAGTTCGAGCAGGCGTACAGCTACATCCGCGCCGAGCTGGCCGGCCACGCGGCCCGGCGAGCGGCGCGCCCGCTGCCGCCGCTGCCGATGGTGTGCCACGACGGTGCGGTGGTCCCCGTCAGCCCCGAGCTGGCCGGCTTCACGCATCCCGCCTACGGCTCGTTCGCCACCGGGAACGTGCTCAGCACCCCGCTCACCCGCCTGGTCGCCGAGGCGCCGGACGTGCCCTGGGTGGCCGAGGCCCTGGACGGCGTGCGCGCCTGCCGGGCCGGCTGCCAGTACTTCGCGTACTGCCGCGGCGGGCAGGCGGCCAACAAGTACTTCGAGACCGGCCGTATGGACACCACGGAGACGGCCCACTGCCGCACCACCAAGATCGATCTCATGGAAGGGATCCTTGCTCATGCACAGCAACACCACCGCCCCTGACCAGACCGTCGCGCCCACCGAGGCCGTGCCGGGCGAGTCCGTCGCGGCCGAGTCCGTTCCGGCCGAGGTCGCGGCCGTGCCCATGCCCGCTGCCGAGTCCGTCGTGCCCGCGGAGTCGGCTGTGCCCGCGGAGGGCGCCGGGGCCGCCGCGCCGCTGGCCGAGCGGATCCAGGAGAGTGCGGAGGAGCTGGCCGCCCCCGCCGCGGGGGCCTGCGAGTGCCAGGACACCGCCAGCCTCATCAGCCTTCCGGCGCTCCCGATCGTCGGCCGCCTGCTCAGCGACCGGACGCTCAAGTGCGACGTCCTGCCCGTCGCGTGGAGCCGGTGACCCCGGCTCCCGCCTCGCCCTCCGCGCCGCCACCGGTCTCCGGCGGCGCGGAGGGCGAGCCTGTCGACGGCCACCGGGTCCTCGACGCCGTGGCCGCCCTGCCCATCAGCACCTGGCGCTACCAGTGGGAGCCCGAAGGGGTTCGCCATCTCGGTCCCATGGCGCAGGACTGGCAGAGCGTCATCGGGCTCGGCGCGGACGGGCGCACGATTCCCACCGTTGACGCCATCGGGGTGCTGCTCACGTCAGTCCAGGCCCTTGAACGGCGCGTGCGGGAACTGGAGGGGCGGCTTGGGCGGCTTACGGGGGTGCCGGGGCCGCCAGGGCCGGGTGGCTGACGGCTGTCGGCGCATGGCGTGCGGCGTGCGGCGTGATGAGCGGGGCCGCTCAGTGGCTCCACCGCTTGCCGGTGGGCCGGATGCGGTCTGGGGTGCCCCTTTCGGCCGGTGGCGGTCTGCGGGTAGCGCTGTGGCTGCTCGCGCAGTTCCCCGCGCCCCTTTTGGGGCTGTGCCCCTCTGGCGTGGTGTGTGGCGCGGTTACCTGTGGGTGACCTGGGTGCGGTCTGGGGTGCCTCCTTCGGCCGGTGGCGGTCTGCGGGTGTCGCTGTGGCTGGTCGCTCCCCCACCGCCTTGAGGGCGTGGGAGGTGCCCCCGTCCCCGCGCCCCTTCCGGGGCGCCCCTCGTTGCCGTGCGCCGTTCGAGCGACGGTCCCCCGCCGTGCGCGGCCTTCACCTGGTGGCGGTTGCTTTCGTCATCTGGTCGTATCGGCCGAGGAAGTGGAACCGGGCGTCCCTGACCTGGTAGAGGAAGCTCGCCCCGGAGTCCAGGTCGTGTGTGGCTGAGTCGGTGAAACGGATCGGCTTGGCCACGCCGTCCAGGGTGGTGCGTGCCAGCCGGTCGGTGAGCCGGCTCCGGGAGAGCGTGGTGTCGCCGAGCGAGTCCAGGGCATGGGCGAGGAGGGCCACGGCGTCGTAGCCCTCGGCGGCCCACGGGCCGGGGGAGGCGTGGTATCTCGTGCGGTAGGCGGCGGTGAACTCGCGTGCCGCCGCGGTGGTCATGGCCGCCGCGTCGGTGTACGGGGCGGCGAACACCCAGCCCTCGGCCGCGCGGCCCGCCGCCCGGAGGAAGTCGCTCCGCATCACCGGCTCCAGGGTGACCCGGGCCCCGGTGAAGCCCGCCGCGGTGAGCGCACGCGCGCACGTGGCGGCCCGGTCCGGCGAGGTGCCCGCGTAGACGAAGGCGTCCGGCCGGGCGGACAGCGCCTGCGCGACGGCCGGCCCGGGATCGTCGTCCTCCGCCACCGTCTGGACGGCGGCCGTGCCGCCGCCGGGCGGCTCCGCGCGGAAGCTCCGCGCGAGATCGCTGCCCGCGGCGTTCCCCGCCAGGTCCTCGACGACCGCGGTACGGCGCGTGGGGTGGACCACGGTGAGGTAGCGGGCCAGCGCGATGCCGAGACCGTCGTCCGGGACCCGGGTGACGTACTGGGTGCGCAGGTTCCGGTCGGGGTCGGAGTGGGAGGGCGCGAGGCCCGCAGAGGCGACCAGCACCATGGGCATCCCCGCCGCCGCGTACAGGCGGTTCGCCGCGTTCACGGCGGCCTCCGCGGTGGGCCCGAGCACGGCCCGGACACCGGGGTCGGCGATCAGGCGGCGGGCGGCGGACTCGGCGTCGGCGGCCCGCCCGTGGTCGTCGACGGTGGTCAGGGCGAGCCGGTACCGGGCGCCTGAGCGGGCGTTGCGGGCGTCCACCGCGAGCCGGGCGCCGCGCTCCTGCTCGGTGCCGGCGCTCTGGAGGCCGATCGTGAGGGTCGGCGCGGCGGCCGGGGCCCGGCGCCCGGCCACGACGGCCGCGCCGACGCCCGCGGCGAGCACGGCCGTTGCCGCGCCGCCCACCGCGAGCATCCGCCGGCGGGAGCGGATCCCCGGCCGGGCGGCCGCGGCTCCCTCCGGATCCGGATTCGGATCCGGATCCGGCTCCGTTGCGGGGTGCGTCCTCGGGGCTTCCCGCGCCTCCGCTGCCGGCTCCGGTTCGCCGGCCGCCGCACCATTCCCGTTCCCGTTCCCGTTCCCGTGCGCGGGCGCGGGCGCTGCGAGGTCCCCGTGTGCCGTCGGCACCACGCTTCCCTGCGCGGGCGCCGCCTCGCGCGGCGGCGGGTCCAGGGCGCGGGAGGCGTGGACGGCGACCAGCCGCAGCACCCCGGGCGGCAGCCAGTCCCCGTCGTCCTCGCCCCGGGCGCCGTCGCGGACTCCGGCGTTCCGGGCGGTGTCCCGCCACCGGGGCCGGGCCTGCCGGTCCCGCCGGACCTGCCGGGGATCGGCGGCACGGGGATCGGCGGCGCGGGATTCGGCCGCATTGGATCCGGCCGCACGAGATTCGGGCGCACGGGGATCGGCCCCACGCGGATCGGCGGCACGGGGATCGGCCGCACTCACATCGGCCGCACCCGGATCGGCCGCCCGCGGATCCGCGAGCCGGGGATCCGCGAGCCGGGAGTCCCCGCGCCTCGAATCCCCGTGCCGCGGATCGGTCAGGACCGCCGCACGTTCCAGCTCCTCGCGGAGCTCCGCGGCGGACGGGCGTGCCGCCGGGTCCACCGACAGGCAGCGGGTGACGGACGCGCGGGCCGCCGCGGGCAGCCGGGCGAGGCCGGTCAGGTCCGGCTCCTCGTGGACGGTGCGGTACATCACCACCGCCGGGGCCCCGGTGCCGAACGGCGGCCGGCCCGTCGTCGCGAACGCCAGGGCGCAGCCCAGCGAGAACACGTCACTCGCGGGGCCGGCGCCGGCGTCCTCCCCTTCCCTTGCTCCCTCCATCTGCTCGGGCGCGAGGTACCCCGGCGTGCCCAGCACCGCGTCCGGCGCCGTCAGGGCGGTGGCCCCTGCGCCGCGTGCGATGCCGAAGTCGATCAGCCGGGGGCCGTCGCGGGCGAGCAGGATGTTGGCCGGTTTCACATCCCTGTGGACGAGGCCGGTGGCGTGCAGGCCGGCGAGGGCGTCGGCGACGCGCTGCCCGAGGGTGAGGACGGTCCGCGCGGGCAGCGGTCCCAGGGCGACGACCGCCTCGGCCAGCGAGGGGCCGGGCACGAAGGCGGTGGCCAGCCAGGGCGCGCGGGCCTCGGCGTCCGCGTCCGTCACCCGCACCACCCAGCGGCCGCGCACCCCGGCCGCGAGCCGCGCCTCGCGCCGGAACCTGGCCCGGAAGTGCGGGTCGGCGGCGTGCTCGGCCCTGATCACCTTGAGCGCGACCAGCTCGCCCGCCCCGGTGCGCGCCAGGTACACCACGCCCATGCCGCCCGCGCCGAGCCGGGCCACCAGCCGGTGGCCGCCCAGCTCCGCGGGGTCCTCCGCCCGCAGTGCCCGCATCCGCCGCCCGCCTCAGGCCACCGGCACCTCACCGGCGTACCGGAACCGGCCGCCGGTGACCCGCCACTGGTACAAGTGCCCGAGGCGCAGCGTCCGGTCCTGCTCGAACGCGTACGTCGCCGTCAGCCCCTTGAAGTCCGCCTTGAGCAGCGCCGCGGCGAGCCCCGCCCGGCCCGGCCGCCCGCCGCCGCGCCGCAGCGCGGTGAGCCGGTCGGCGACCAGGCGGGCCACGTCGTAGGCCTCGGCGGCCCAGATGCCCGGCGCGGTGCCGTAGCGCTTCCGGTAGGCGGTCGCGAAGGCGCGCACGGGCGCCGCGTCCGGGCCGATGTACGGCGTCACGGCCCGCCACCCCTCGGCGGCCCGGCCCGCGGCGGCGGTGAACGCGTCCGTGGCCGCGGGATGGTCGAGGAACCGCGGGCCGTCGAAGCCCCGCAGGGCCAGCGCCCGCGCGACCAGCGCGGCACGCTCCGGGGTGCCGAGGTAGTAGATCCCGTCGACGCCGCGGCCGAGCATGTCGGCGAGGACGGTGGACGGGTCCGGGGCGGTCGCGGGCACATGGCGCGCGTACACGTGCAGTTTCCGGCCGGGCGCCATGCCGTACGCCATCTGGGAGGTCTCCCATCCGGCGAGGCCGCTCGCGCGGTCGACCAGCAGGCCCGGCCGCCGGGCGCCCTCGGCGGCCAGCGCGGCGTCCGTGAGGTAGCCGGCGACCGAGCCGAGCGGCGCGGCGTGGAAGTACATGCGCGGGACCGTCACCAGGGCGCCGTCGGCCGCGGACACGGACCCCTCCGAGACGGTCAGCAGGGGTGTCCCCGCCCGCTCGTACGTCTCCACGGCGCCCTGGGCGGTCGTCCAGCCGGTGGGCCCGAGGACGGCGAGCACGTTCGCGTCACCGGTCAGCCGTTCCGCGGCCGTCCGCGCCCCGGCGGACGTGCCCCCGTCGTCCTCGACCCGCAGGCCGAGCGTGAAGGGCCTGTCCGTACGGGAGTTGAACTGCTCGACCGCCAGCCGTGCCGCCTGCTCCTGCGCGCGGCCGGCGGTCCGCTGGGGGCCGCTCAGGTCCGCCTGGACGCCGAGCACCGGCCCGTCGCCGGAGCCCGCCGCCCCGGAGCCGTTCCGCCGCAACGCCCACCACGCTGCCGTTCCGCCGCCGGCCGCGAGCACCGCGGTGCCCCCGGCGGCCAGGGCGAGGAACCGCCGCCGCCCCGGGACGGCGGCCGGATCCGGTGGCCCCGGGGTGCGGGCCGGATCCGGTGGCGGCTCGCCCTCTTGCGGTTCCGAGACCTCGGTGGGGGCGACGGGCGGCAGTTCCAGCAGCTCCGCGGACCGGTCGGCGACCATCCGGACCACCGGATCGGGCAGCCAGTCGACGGACCCGGCGGGCTCGTCCGCCGCCAGCGCCCCGGCGGCCTCGGCGGCGGGCGGGCGGGCGGCGGCGTCCTTGTCGAGGCACCGCAGCAGCAGGGCCCGCAGCGGGGCGTCGGTGATGCCGTCGAGGTCGGGGCGGCCGTGCACGGTGCGGTACATCACGGCGTTCGCCGTCCCGGTGCCGAACGGCGGGCGGCCGGTGGCCGCGAACGCCAGCACGCAGCCCAGCGCGAACACGTCGCTCGCGGGACCGGCCCGCCCGGCCCGCGCCTGCTCCGGGGAGAGGAAGCCCGGGGTGCCCACGACCACGTCCGGGGAGGTGAGGGGCGTCTGGTCGGCGGACGTGGAGCGCGCGATGCCGAAGTCGATCAGCCGCGGCCCCTCCAGGGCCAGCAGGACGTTCCCGGGCTTGACGTCGCGGTGCACCAGGTCGACGGCGTGCACGGCGGCCAGTGCCCGGCCCAGCACCCCGCCCAGCACCCGCACCGCGGGCACCGGCAGCGCGCCGCAGGAGGCGACGGCCTCGGCGAGCGAGGGCCCCGGCACGAACGCGGTGGCGAGCCACGGCGCGCTCGCCTCGGGGTCCGCGCCGGTCACCCGCACCACCCAGGGGCTGTCCACCCGCCGGGCCGCGGCGGCCTCGCGCCGGAACCGGGCACGGAACTCCGGCTCACCCGCGTACTCGGGCTGGATCACCTTCACGGCGGCGAGCTCCCCGGACGCCGCGCGCGCCAGGTACACCACGCCCATGCCGCCCGCGCCGAGCTGCCGCAGCGGCCGGTGCTCGCCGAGCCACGCCGGATCCGAGGGGAGCAGCGGTTCCATCACGCGCCTCCCTCCATGACGGACGGCTTCCCGGAAGGCTTCCCGGCCGGCGTCCCGGGCGTCCCCGGGCCGGAGGGCGCCGGCGTGCCGGAGCCGCCCGGGGCCGGCCGCCCGATCCGCAGTTTCACCCGTCCCACCATCGCGACCACGCACGCCTGGACCGGCTCCACCGTGGGCCCGTCGGCGTTCTTGCCCGCCTGCCCGCCGCACGCCGCCGCGCTCACCACGACCGGGCCGTACGCGGCCTGCCTGAGGTAGTACGCGAACGTGCCGCCGGACTCCCCGCCGCGGCAGTCGCCGGACTCCCGCAGCACGTCGTCGCTGTAGAGGTTGGCGCCCTCGCCGTACGCGCTGGCCGACGACGACAGGCCCGTCAGCCTCGTCAGTCCCGCCATCCCCGTCAGCCTCTCGCCGGATGCCGGGGTCTGGTCGGGGCACCGCATCGTCTCGTCGAGCACGCCCGCCTGCTGCCAGGCGGCGTCGAGCGCCGTCCGGTGCACGGTGACGGTGACGGTCACCCCGGCCGTCCGGCCGCGGCCGTCGGGCATCTCCATGTACCGGGTGAGGGTGGCGAGCACATCGCCCGGCAGGCCCCGCGGCTGCCAGGCGCAGTCGTCGCCCAGCACGGGCCAGGTGTCCGGGTCGCTCTCATAGGGCGTCGCGCGCACCGCGCCCGAGCCGAACAGCTCCGGGTCGGCGATCACCCCGCGCACCAGCGCACGTGCCTGCGCGGCCGTCCTCGGCAGCCGGGCCGCGTCGATCCGCCCCGCTGAGGCCGACCGCGGCGCGGTGGCGTCCCGCGACGTCCCGCGCGTGCCGGGCGTGTCCGGCGTACCCGGGTCCGGTGACGGGGTGCCGCCCGTGCCGTGCCCCGCCCCCGTACAGGCCCCCAGCAGCAGGCCGCACGCCGCCAGCGCGCCCGCGGCGCGCCACGATCTCCTCAACCCCACCCCACCCACCCGTCCCCCTGCGGACCGGGACGCCCGCCCCGGCCCTGCGCCGGCTCCGCACCCCACGGAACCCGACGCCGTGCCCGGCCGCCCGGTTCCGCCCGCGGGCACCCGGCGCCCGCGACGGCGTCCAGCCATTCATACCCGCATTGTCAGTGGCCGGCTCTACGGTGACGTCTGCACCGCAGAATGCCGACAACCCGAGTGCCGAGGCACAGGAGGTGGCCCCTTGACGACCCTGCCCGACCGGCCGAGCACCGCCCTGCTCGTCATCGACGTGCAGAACGGAGTGATGGCCGGCGCCCACGACCGCGACGCCGTCATCGCGAACATCAACGCGCTCGTCGACAAGGCCCGCGCCGAAGGCGTGCCCTTGATCTGGGTGCAGCACGCCAGTGACGAGCTCGTGCCGGACAGCGAGAGCTGGAGATACGTGCCGGAGCTGTCCCGGCGCGACCACGAGCCGCTCGTCCACAAGCGGTACGGCGACTCCTTCGAGGACACCGAGCTGGAGGCCGTGCTCGCCCAGCGCGCGGTGGGCCGGCTCGTCGTCACCGGCGCCCAGACCGACGCGTGCATACGCTCCACCCTGCACGGCGCCCTCGTGCGCGGCTACGACGTCACGCTGGTCGGCGACGCCCACACCACGGAGGACCTCACGGCGTACGGCGCCCCGGGACCCGCCGAGGTCATCGCGCACACCAACCTCTACTGGGGGTTCCAGACCGCCCCCGGCCGCAGCGCCGGCACGGTCGGCACGGCGGACGTGACGTTCGCCTCGGCCGCCACCGCCGGGGGCAACGGCTGATGACGGGCACCGCGTCCCGGGCCCGGGCGCCCCACGGCCGCCTGCCCCGGGGCGCGGGACATGCCCTCTCCTGGGCTCCTCCACCCGGGGCCTGGCTCCTCCACCCGGGCTCCTTCACCGGGCTCCGCACCCGGCGCCGGGCCGCAACGATTGTCCCGGCCCCATCCTTCTTCTGTACCTGACCTGTAACACGTGCCAACCCGCACCTTCAGACGGCGTCTTCCCTGGTGACTGCACCACCGTCCCCCACAGTGGAAGAGAGACACCATGCTCACCAGGACCGCGCGCCGTGGCCTCCCCGCCCTCGTGCTCGTCGCCGCCGGACTCGCGCTGACGGCCTGCGGGCCCGACGACTCCTCGTCCTCCTCCTCGTCCTCCGGTGACTCGTCGAGCGCGTCGGCTTCCACGTCCGGCGGCTCCTCGGACGGTTCCTCCGGCGGTTCGTCCGGTGGTTCCTCCGCCACGACGACCGGCTCGTCCAATGGCTCCTCCTCCGGTGGCCCGTCCTCCTCCGGCGGCTCCTCGACCGGCACCAGGAACACCTCCCAGAGCGGATCGGTCCAGGCCTGCGCGACCAACGAGCTGGAGGCCACCGCCGAGAACTTCTCGGCCGGGGCCGGCCACACCACGTTCCAGATCGTCTTCCGGAACGCCGCCTCGGCGCCCTGCGCCCTGACCGGTTACCCGGGCGTCTCCTTCGTCAAGGCGGACGGCTACACCCAGATGGGCAAGGCGGCCGCCCGCGAGGGCGGCTCGGCCAAGGCCGTCACGCTCATCCCGAACGCGCACGCCTACGCCGACGTCAGCGCCGTCAACGGCCCCGGTGGATACACCGACAAGCAGTGCGACCTCACCACCGTGCCCAGCCTCCGGGTCTTCCCGCCGAACCAGCGGAAGGAGCTGATCATCCACTGGAACAAGCAGGAGTGTGTCGGCTCCGGCATCCAGAACCTCCGGGTCGGCCCGGTGCACGGCAACAAGTAGCCACTCCCCACCCCCCACAGGAGGGCCCCGGACGCATCGCCGTCCGGGGCCCTTCGCCCGTTCCCGCCACCCCGCCTTGGAGTGCACTCGAACACTTGACTGGTGATCCCCTCGTGGGTTCTGCTCGGGAGCACCACCAGCCCCGAAGCCCGCCCCGGCACCCGGCCCCACCCCAGGCCCGACGTACCCCGGCCAGATCCCCGAGAAGGAACCCATGCCCGCGCAATCCGCCCCCTCCGCGTACTCGGCCCTGTCCCACCTCGAATGCTCCCGGACCGGCACCCGGCACGACGCGGACGTGGTCCAGGGCACCTCGCCCGCCGGCGCGCCGCTGCTCGCCCGTTACGACCTGGAGCAGGTCAGAGCCACGGTGACCAAGGAGGAGATCGCGGCCAGGCCCCCGTCGCTGTGGCGGTACCACGAGGTCCTTCCGGTGCGCTCGCCCGAGCACGTGGTGACGCTCGGGGAGGGTATGACGCCGATGCTGGACCTGCCCCGCTACGGCGCCGCCCTGGGCGTGCCGAACCTGAAGATGAAGGACGAGAGCCTGATCCCCACCGGCAGCTTCAAGGCCAGGGGTGCGGCGGTCGGCGTCTCGCGCGCGCACGAGCTGGGCGTCACGGGCATCGCCATGCCCACGAACGGCAACGCGGGCGCCGCCTGGTCCGTGTACGCCGCCCGCGCCGGCATGGGCAGCCTGATCGCGATGCCGGTGGACGCTCCCGAGATCACCCGTGCCGAGTGCGTGGTCTCCGGCGCCGAGCTGTACCTGGTGGACGGCCTGATCGGGGACGCCGGCAAGCTGGTGGCCGCGGCGGTGGCCGAGCGCACCGGCTACCAGGAGGTGTCCACCCTCAAGGAGCCGTACCGCATCGAGGGCAAGAAGACGATGGGCTACGAGATCGTCGAGCAGCTCGGCTGGCGGATGCCCGACGTCATCCTCTACCCGACCGGCGGCGGCGTCGGCATCATCGGCATCCACAAGGCGCTGCTGGAGATGCGGGAGCTGGGCTGGATCAGCGGCGATCTGCCGCGCCTGGTGGCCGTCCAAGCGGAGGGCTGCGCCCCGATCGTGGAGGCGTTCCGGCGCGGCGACACGGAGAGCGTCCCCTTCCCGGACGCGCACACGGTGGCGTTCGGCATCACCGTGCCCAAGGCGCTCGGCGACTTCCTGGTCCTCGATGCGGTCCGGGAGACCGGCGGGACCGCCATTGCCGTCACCGACAAGGAACTCCTCGCCGCCGAGGCCGCGCTGGCCCGGTCCGAGGGCGCCTTCATCTGCCCGGAGGGTGCGGCCTGCTTCGCCGCGGTCGAGCAGCTGCGCGGCAGCGGCTGGCTGCGCGGCGACGAGGAGGTCGTGGTGCTCAACACCGGTGCCGGGATCAAGTACCCGGAGACGGTGCCGGTGGACGTTCCCACCCTGCCCGTGGACGGCCGGATCCCGGGCGCCCCGGGGGCACGGTGACGGGCCCGGGGGTCTCCGCCCCCGACCCCGCCGACCCCGACCCGGACCGCGACCGCGACCCGGACCCAGACGCCCGGACGCCTGGCGGCTCCGGTTCCGGTCCGGGCTCCGGGGCGTCCGGCTCCGATCCCGGTCCGGGCTCCAGGGCGTCCGGCGGTTCCGGGACGCCTGCCGCCGTGGGCGCGGGCGCGGGCACGGGCACCGGTACGAGCACGGACACGAGCATGGGCTCGGACACGGGCACGGGCACGGAAGCGTTCGACCTCGGCCGGCTCGGCCGCTTCTTCGCCGTGGTGGAGCGGGCCGGCGGCCGGATACCCCACCCGTTCCTGCTCTTCCTCTACCTGCTGATCCTGCTGGCGGTGGTCTCCGCGGTGCTCGCCGCGCTGGGCGCCACCGCCCGCATCCCGGGCGAGGCCCGGCCGCTGCCGGTGGAGTCGGTGCTCTCGCTCGCCGGCGTGCAGCACCTGCTGGCGACCTTCGTGACCAACTTCATCGGCTACCCGCCGCTCGGCGTGGTGCTCGCGGTGCTGCTGGGCGTGGGCGTCGCCGAGCGGAGCGGCTTCCTGACGGCGGTGGTCTCCGCGGTGCTCGCCCGGGTGCCGCGCGGCCTGATGCCGTACGCGGTGACGTACATCGCCGCGCAGGGCCATGTGATGGGCGACGCCTCCATGGTGATCCTGCCGCCGCTGGCCGCCCTCGCGTTCCGCGCGGTGGGGCGGCACCCGATCGCGGGGATGCTGGGCAGCTTCGCCTCCACCACCGTCGGCTACGCCTCCGGCGTGCTGATCGGCTCCCTGGACGCCAACCTGTCGGCCATCACGGCCTCCGTCACGCCGCACGGGTTCGGCATCACCACCTCCGTGGTCATGAACTACTTCTTCCAGGCCGTCTCCGGCCTCGTCCTGCCGCTGCTCACCGGCTTCCTGCTGGTGCGCTGGGTGGAGCCCACGCTGCCGCCGTACCGGCCCGAGGACGGCGGCGCGCAGGACGCGCCGGCGCCGGCCGGGGAGGTCACGCCCGAGCAGCGCCGCGGCCTGCGGTGCGGCGCGCTCGCCCTCGCCGCGTTCCTCGTGCTGGTCTTCACCTGCTGGCTGGTGCCCGGCGGCCCGCTGCGCGGGCCGGGCGGCGGACTGGTCAAGTCGCCGTTCTTCGACGGCATCGTGACCCTGGTGATGCTGTCCTTCCTGATCAGCGGCATCGCCTACGGCATCCCCGCCGGCACCATCCGCAAGGCGAGGGACGTGCCGCGGCTGATGGCCGAGGCGCTTCAGGGCATGCTCGGCTACATCGTGATCGCCTTCACCGCGGGCCAGTTCATCGCCATGTTCACCTGGAGCCACGTCGGCGAGTACCTGGCGGTGCAGGGTGCCGGCGTGCTGCGCAGCGCGCACCTGACAGGGTTCCCCGCGCTGCTGGTGGCGCTGGTGTTCAGCGCGCTGCTGTCGCTGGTGGTGTTCTCCGGAGCGTCGCTGTGGACGGTGCTGGCACCGGTGCTCGTCCCCGTCTTCGCCGGGCTCGGCTACCACCCGGCGGTGGTGCAGGCGGCGTACCGGGTCGGCGACTCGGTGAGCCACCCGATCTCGCCCCTGAACCCGTACGTCTACATGCTGGAGCTGTCCGCCCGCACGTACGACAAGCGGTTCACTCTGGGCATGGTCTTCGCCCGGCTGAGCCTGTTCGTGGTCCCGGTGGCGGTGCTCTGGGTGGCCGTCTTCGCGGTGTTCTACTTCGCCGGGATCCCGTTCGGCCCCGGCGTGCCCACCAGGCTGGGGCACTGACCACGGCACACCAGGAAGGCAGGAAGGACGGAAGATGGGCGAGTCCACGGCGGTCCGCTGGCGGCGGGACATCCACCGCCACCCGGAGGTCGGCTTCACGGAGTTCCGCACCGCAAGCCTGATCGCCGGCCGGCTGGCCGACCTCGGCTGGCAGGTGCGGGCCGGCGAGGAGGTGATCAGCCCCGGCGAGCGGCTGGGCGTGCCCTCCGCCGACGTCCTGGACGCCGCCTACCTGAGGGCCGCCGACGAGGGCGCCGACCAGCGGTACCTGCCGGCGCTGCGGGGCGGGAACACCGCGGTGCTGGCGACCTGGCACGGGGCGCGCCCCGGCCCCGCGCTCACGCTGCGCGCGGACATCGACGCGCTGCCGATCACCGAGTCCGGCGCGGACGGCCACCTGCCCGCGCGGGAGGGGTTCCGTTCCGCGCACGAGGGCGTGATGCACGCCTGCGGGCACGACGGCCACATCGGCATGGCGATGGAGCTGGCCGAACGGATCACGGCCGATCCGCCGCCCGCCGGCTCCCTCACGCTGCTCTTCCAGCCGGCCGAGGAGGGCGGGCGCGGCGCACGGGCCATGGTGCCGTGCGGGGTCGTCGACTCCGCGGACGTCTTCCTCGCCGCCCACCTCGGCCTGAACCAGCCGACCGGCACGGTGGTCAGCTCGCTGGACGGGCTGCTGGCCAACGCGAAGATACGGGCGACGTTCCGCGGCACGGCCGCGCACGCCTCGCTCGCCCCGCACGAGGGCCGCAACGCCCTGCTCGGCGCCGCGGCCGCCACCCTCGCGGTGCAGGGGCTGCCCCGGGTGCCCGGCCACGTCACCCGGGTCTCGGTGGGTGCCCTGCACGGCGGCACCAGCAGCAACATCGTGCCGGACACCGCCGAACTGCTGCTGGAGACCAGGGCCGACGACGGGGACGTCAACGCCGACCTGGAGCAGCGGGCCCGCCAGGCGCTCGCCGGCGCGGCGGGGATGTACGGGCTCGACGTCGACATCGAGCTGATCGGGACGGTCACCACCGCGCGGGCGGACCGCGGGGCGGTGGAGCTGGTGGAGGACGCGGCGGCCGCCCGCGGGCAGCGGCTGGTCGTCCCGACCGGGGAGAGCGGGGTGGCCAGCGACGACGCGACCGCGTTGATGCGGCGGGTCCAGGAGCGCGGGGGGATCGCCGGGTATCTGGCGGTCGGGGCGGATCTTGCGTCGCCGCACCACACGCCTCGTTTCGACTTCGACGAGGCGGCGTTGGGGTACGGCGTGGATCTGCTGGAGGAGGTCGTGCGGGCGGCCTTGCGGCCGTGAGAGCCGGGTTCTTGCCGTTCAGTCTCGGCTCCCGGTGGGCCGGGGTTGTTTGCGCAGTTCCCCGCGCCCCTTTTTGGTGGCGCTTCGCGCCAGTTCACTGGATTTTGCCCCTTTCGGTTGAGTGGCAACTTTCCGATCGTCGGGGCCTCTCGCGCAGTTCCCCACGCCCCCTTCGTGGGCGCCCTTGGCCGTAAGGAGTGGCCGTGTGCCCTGAAGGGGCGCGGGGAACTGCGCGAGAAGCCCCACTCAGAGGAAGCCGCGACTCAGCCCGGAGGGGCAAGATCTCGCGGTTCGGCGCGAAGCGCCGCCAAAGAGGGGCGCGGGGCTGTGTCATCGTGCGGCTCCGCCGCGCGGGCGCGAGCAACCAGCCACCGGGCCGCAGACGACACGCCGGCCGTCGCCACGCGAAATTACGCGGCCCTAACATCCCGGGTGGCTCCGCCGCAGGCGGTTCCGCGTCATTCTGGCCACCGGAGTATGTTCAGGTGCCCACTTGGGGAGCGTCGTATGGAAGCCGTCATCGCCGTCGTGGCGATCGTCATCGTGCTGGGATTTCTGAAGTCGGCCCTGCGGGTCGTCAACCAGGTCGACCGGGGCGTGGTGTTCCGCTTCGGCAGGGCCCTGCCGGGGTACCGCCAGCCCGGGATGACGTTCCTCATCCCGATGGTCGACCGGATGCGCAAGGTCAACGTCCAGGTGGTCACGATGCCGATCCCGACGCAGGAGGGCATCACCAAGGACAACGTCTCGGTCAAGGTCGACGCCGTCGTCTACTTCCGGGTGACCGACCCGGTGCGCGCCTCCATCGAGGTGCAGGACTACAACTTCGCGGTGGGCCAGGTCGCGCAGTCCTCGCTGCGGTCGATCATCGGCAAGAGCGACCTCGATGACCTGCTCTCCGACCGGGAGCGGCTGCACGAGGGCCTCGCCCTGATGATCGACAGCCCGGCCGCCGGGTGGGGCGTGCACATCGACCGCGTGGAGATCAAGGACGTCCAGCTCCCGGAGTCCCTCAAGCGGTCCATGTCCCGCCAGGCCGAGGCGGAGCGGGAGCGGCGGGCCCGGGTCATCACGGCCGACGGCGAGTTCCAGGCGGCGCAGCAGCTCGCCAACGCCTCGCGGATCATGTCCGACACCCCCGAGGCCATGCAGCTGCGGCTGTTGCAGACCGTGGTGGAGGTCGCGGCCGAGAAGAACTCCACGCTCGTCATGCCGTTCCCCGTCGAACTTCTCCGCTACTTCGAGCGCGCCGCCCAGAACCTGAGCCCCGCCGAGAAGAAGTCCGGTGCCGAGCCCGCACCCGCCTCCCCGCCCGAGGTGGCGGACCTCGCGAAGCCCGAAGCGGTCGATCCGGCTCAGGCGTCCCGCCCCGCCGAGCTGGCCCCGAACCGGACCGGACCGGAGCCGGGCAGCGCCCCCCTGATCCCGAACCAGTCCGGACTCGACCAGAAGCCGGCCCCCGCCCCCGAGCCGGAGAGCTGAACTCGGGGGAAACCAGAGGAAAACGGAGAGAGTGGGGGCAAAGCTGCCTGTATCGCCCCCGCTCTCGCCACCCGGCACCGGATTCAGCAGCGGGGTCGCTCAATGCGTTCACATTCCCTTGTTGGACAGCACGCCGCTACCGGAGTGACGCTGTGATCCGTGCGCCGCGGCCGGTCTCCGAGCGCCGCACGCTCGCCCGGAGCCGGCATCCCCCGGCCGGCTCCGGGCCGGCCGGCCGCGGCCCCCCGCACAACGCGCCGTCGAAAGGCAGCCATTCATGCAGACCCGTCGTATCGGTGACGTCCAGGTCAGCGCGATCGGGCTGGGCGGTATGCCCATGTCCATCGAGGGGCGTCCGGACGAGTCCCGTTCGATCGCCACCGTCCACGCGGCCCTCGACGAGGGGGTGACGTTCATCGACACCGCGGACGCCTACCACCTGCACGCCGATGACGTGGGCCACAACGAGTCGCTCATCGCCGAGGCGCTCGCCTCGTACTCCGGCAGCGCGGACGTGCTGGTCGCCACCAAGGGCGGCCACCTGCGGCCCGGCGACGGCACCTGGACGCTCGACGGCCGCCCGGAGTACATCAAGCAGGCCTGCGAGGCATCCCTCAAGCGGCTCGGGGTCGAGGCGATCGGGCTCTACCAGTTCCACCGCCCCGACCCGAAGGTGCCGTACGCCGAGTCCGTCGGCGCCATCGCCGATCTGCTGGACGAGGGCAAGATACGGATGGCGGGCATCTCCAACGCCGACCCCGCGATGATCCGTACGGCCAACGAGATCCTCGGCGGCCGGCTGGTCTCCGTGCAGAACCAGTTCTCGCCGGCGTACCTCTCCAGCCGCCCCGAGCTGGACCTCTGCGCGGAGCTCGGGATCGCCTTCCTGCCGTGGAGCCCGTTCGGCGGCATCAGGCGCTCCGACCAGCTCGGCGCCACGCACACGGCGTTCGCCCGGGTCGCCGAGGCGCACGGCGTCAGCGCCTACCGGGTCGTCCTGGCCTGGATGCTGGCGCTCGCCCCGGTCGTCGTCCCCATACCCGGGGCCAGCCGCCCCGAGTCGATCCGCGACTCGGCGGCCGCGGCCGACCTCACGCTCACCGCCGAGGAACTGGCGGAACTCGGCTGATCCGGGGCGCGCATGACACCGTGCGGTCCGTGACGCCGTGTCGGTCCGTGACACCGTGCGGTCCATGACGCCGGGCCATACATGACACCTTGCCGCGCGTGACACCGTGCCGCCTAAGACATCGTGCCACGCGCGGCACCGTGCACGTCCGCCACCATGCACGCCCGACACGCTGCACGCCCGACACGGTGCATGTGTGACGCACGGGGCGGTGTGGTCGGGGTCACCTCACGCGGCTAGGCTCAGGGCCCCCACCGTGGACCTGACGAGGTGACAGCGTGAGACCCTTCCGTCCCCGTGCCCCGTTCCGCCCCCGCCCCGGCGCCCGTTCCCGCGCCGCCACCGCACTCCTCGGCGCCGCCGCGCTCACCGCGCTGTGCACCGCCGCCGCCTCCGCCGACACCCAGGGATGGGTGCAGACCGGGTCGTCGAGCGTCGACTCCCTGTCCGGCGGCGAGGGGCTCGCCACCCGCGACGACGGCTCGCTGCTCTACCGCGGCCTCGGCACCATCCCCCTGGACCTGCGGGTCCAGGGCTGGAACCACGTCGGCGACCCGGACATCTCCCGCGGCTACGTCTTCGACGCCTACCAGGGCCCCGACGACGCCACGTCCAAGATGTTCGCGGTCACCACGCCGGCCGGCACCCGCTACACGTACGTGCACCCGCTCGACACCGGCGAGAAGCTCAACAACTCCTTCGCCACGGTCTCCGCCGACTCCCAGTGGATGGTGTCCGGCGAGTGGGGCGACCAGGACAGCCTCCAGCTCTTCCCCGCCCCGCTGCTCAACCCGGCCACCCCCGCCACCGGCGGCACCCTCCCGCAGGCCGGCCGGATCACCCTGGACCACCCGGTCCGTGACATCCAGGGCTGCGACTTCGTCACGGACACCCAGCTGATCTGTTCCTCCGACGACGCCGGCACCGACCTCTGGCCCGACCAGCGCCCCCTGCTCCAGGTCGACCTGCCCCACGCCCCCGACGGGACGCCGGTCACCGCCCACGTCACCGACCTCGGCCCGCTGCCGCAGAAGAGCGCCTGCACGGGCACGTTCGAGACGGAGGGCGTCGACTACGACACCCGCAGCGGAACGCTGCGCGCCCAGGTGGTCCCGCCCAGCGTGTGCAAGGTCGCCACGACGGTGTACGAGTACCGGCGCGCGGGAAGCTGACGCCCGCGGGGCCGGCGGTCCGGGTCCGCCCCGGGCCGCAGGCCCCGCCTTCCGCGGCGAGCGGCGTGGTCAACGGACCGCGGCCCCGGGCCCCAGCGGGATCCCCGCCGCCCACCACGCCAGGAACAGCAGCGTCCACACGACCGTCATGGCGACGGCGAGCGGCAGCGTGTAGGAGGCGAGGGTGCCGATCCCCGCGTTCTTGCGGTACCGCTGGAGGAAGCCGAGCGCCATCACGAAGTACGGGCTCATGGGCGTGATGGCGGTGGAACCGGAGTCCGCGATCCGGAACAGCGCCTGCGTGGTCGCGGCGGGCACGTGCACCAGCATCAGCATCGGCACCAGCACCGGGGCCGCCAGCGCCCACATCGCCGACCCGCTGGTCACCATCACGTTGACCAGCGTCAGCAGGAGCAGCACCAGCAGGAACACCACCACGATCGGCAGCCCGCTGTGCCGCAGCGCCTCGGCCGCCCGGACCGCCAGCACGTCGCCGATGCCGGTCCAGTCGAAGTAGGCCAGGAACTGCGCCACGGCGAAGAACAGCACGAGCACCGGCGCCATCTGCACCACGCCCTCGCCCATCAGCTTCGGCACGTCGCGCGCCGAGGCGACGGTGCCCGCGCGGACCCCGTAGACCGTGCCGGCCACGGCGAACAGCAGCGCCACCAGCGCGGCGATGCCGTCCAGCAGCGGCGAGTCGACGATGCTGCCGCCCTTGCCGCGCAGCGGTGACGACTCCGGCAGCACCACCGCGACGACCGCGAGCACGAGCACCGCCAGGGCGAGCACGGCCCTGCGCAGCGCCGCGCGTTCGCGCTCGCCCAGGGCGAGCCCGCCGATGTCGGGCACGTCGGCGTCCTGGTCCGGGGCGAGGTCGGGGCGCCTGCTGAGCACGGCGCGGGTGACCAGGGTGATGACGGCCGCCAGCACGAGGGACGAGGCGATGTTGAAGAACCAGTTGCTCAACGGGGAGACGTAGGCGCCGTCTCCTCCCACGATCCTGGCGGCGGTGGTGGTGATCCCGGCGAAGATGGCGTCGTTGGGCGTGGGCACGGGGCTCGCGTCGTAGCCGGAGGCGATGGCCGTGTAGGCGACGACGATGCCGAGCACCGGCGAGCGCCCCACCGCACGGAAGGCCAGCCCGCCGAGCGGCACCAGGATGATGTAGGCGGCGGCCGAGGCGACATGGGCCACGGTGCCGGTGAACGCGACGGCGAACACCACCCAGGAGGCCGGCACCCGGGAGACGCCCGCCTTCATCAACGTGGCGAGGAACCCGGTGCGTTCGGCGACGGCGACGCCCATGATGACGACGACGATGGTCGCCATCGGCGGGAACACGGCGAAGTTGTCGACCATGGTGGAGACGGCCATGGCGAGGCCGTCCCCGCTCAGCAGGTTGCGGACGGCGACCGTCCGGCCGTCGTCGGGCGAGACCACGGACACGTCGAGGCCGGCCAGCAGGGCGCTGGCGGCGGCCAGCACCGCGGAGAGGATCCAGAACAGCCAGAAGGGGTGCGGCAGCGCGTTTCCGGCGCGTTCCACCACCGCCATGGCCCGTACGACACGGGGCAGCCGGGACTCGGCGGACACCTCGGGAGCTTCGGGAGCGTCTGGTGGGGCGGGGCGTGCGGCGGGCGCGGGATCCGAGGGGGACATGGCGGCTCCGTACGGGGGAGTGGGTGCGGGACGGGGCCCGCGGGGGAGAGGGACCGGGGCCCACCCGGCGGGAGGCGGTACACCGGGTGGGCGGGGGCGGTGAGGGGCGGCGCCTGCGGGTGCGTCAGGCGCGCTCTGCCTGTGGCAGGCGATGCGCCTACGGCAGGCGGTAGTGCTTCAGGAACCGCCACAGGACCTCGTGGGCCTCGATGGTCTGCGTGGTCTTGCCTCCGCCGCTGTAGCTGTCGGCGCCCGGCCAGGTGTGCCCGCCCCCGGCGACGGCGACGTGCTCGACCCGCGTTCGGCCGTCCGCGCCGGCCCAGGTGGACTCGGTGATGTCGGGTTCGATCACCCGGTCGGGCAGCTGCTCGGTGCAGCCGTCGCGCTCCGCCCAGCCCGCCACCCAGTCAGGGATGGCCGGCAGGCCCCGGTCCTCGTCGCCCGCGTACGGGATGGTGGTGTCGCCCGTGCCGTGGAAGTCGATGACCGGCACCGGGCGGGACGGGTGGCAGTCGGCGCTGGTGCCGGTGCCCGGGTAGAAGGCGCCGGACACCGGGGCTATCGCCGTGATCCGGTCCGCCATGCGGCAGGCGAGCAGGCCGGTGAACCCGGCGCCGTTGGACTTCCCGGTCGCGTACACGCGCCGGCTGTCGAGGCAGAGCTGGTCCTCCAGGGCCGTCAGCAGGTCGCCGGTGAACGCCACGTCGTCCACCCCGGGCGCCTCGTAGGGCGCGCCCTGCCAGGCCTGGCGGTCGCCCTCGCCGGTGCCGACGACTCCGTCGGGGTAGGCGACGACGGCGGGGAGCGTGGAGAGCTTCGAGAACTCCTCCGTGCCGGCGCCGGTGTTGCCGCGCCCGTGGAAGGCGAGGATCACGGGCCAGGGGCGGTCGGCCCGGTACCCGGCGGGCAGGTGGAGCTGGTAGGTGCGCTCCCGGCCCCCGCTGGCGAGGGTGTGCAGCACGCTGGTGCCGGGTTGTTGGGGTGCGGTGGTCTGGCATCCGGCGGTGGGCGCGGGAACGTCGGCGGCTGCTGCGGGAACGGCACCGGCGGGGGCTGGTGCCGCGGCCAGTCCGGCGAGTGCGGTGAGGACCGCGGTGGCCATCGCGCTGAGGGTGCGCAGGCGGGTGGAGTTTCTCTTCACGGCAGGCTCCTTCCGCCGGCCGGGCATGCGGCCGGCCGGCTGGGCGCGGGTACGGGGGCGGGCGTGTCTTTGCTCCCCCACTGCCTTGAAGGCGTGGGAGGTGCCCCCATCCCCGTGCCCCTTCGTGGGTGCGGTTGGTGCAAGGTGACCCCGGCGCCCCGAGGGGGCGCGGGGAACTGCGCGAGCAACCACCCGCCGGGGGATGGTCCGGGGTGAGCGATGAAGGCCCCCTTGAGGCGGTGGGGCCGGCCCCCGGCCGGTTGACTCGGTTCCGGCCACCGACCCGGGGAACGCGAGCGGACGGCTCCCGCCTCAGGAGTCCAGCCACTCCTCGGCGAAGCCGACAATGCGGGACACGACGGCGTCGACGACCGCACGGCCGTCCTCCGCCGTCGCGGCGCCCGGGTCGCCGAGCACGCCGTTGGCGCTGAGCTGGTCGTAGCGGACGGTGAGGGTGGGGTGGCCGGCGCGGCGGGCCAGCCGGGCGAGCGGGGTGAGCTCGCTGGTGGAGGTGGTGCCGGCGGTCAGCCGGTCGCGGTGCACGAGGTGGGGTGCCAGGTGGAGCATCTGGGCGGTCTCGGCCTCGCCGCTGTGCCCGTGCACCTCGCTGACCCGCATGCCGGCCACCACGTCGGCGGCCAGCGCGGTCAGCGGCGTCCAGGCGAACTGGAGGTCGGGATGGGTGGCCAGGAGGTC
The DNA here is from genome assembly GCF_018327685.1 of Streptomyces sp. TS71-3. Lineage (NCBI taxonomy): Bacteria > Bacillati > Actinomycetota > Actinomycetes > Kitasatosporales > Streptomycetaceae > Streptomyces > Streptomyces sp. TS71-3. The sequence goes on from NZ_BNEL01000001.1 coordinate 1,506,033, forward strand.
CTGGGCGACCGTCGTGAGGGTGGCGTTGTTCCCGCCGTGGCCGGTCACCACCAGGACCTTGCGCCAGCCGTGCCGGTACAGCCCGGCGACGTACTCGCGGACCACCGTCGCCAGCGTGCCGGTGGTCAGGGTGATCGTGCCGGCGAAGGCGAGGTGGTGCGGGGAGACCCCCACCGGCAGGATGGGCCCGATCACCGCGCGCCCCGCGAGCCCGGCGGCCACCAGGTCGGCCACCCGCTCGGCACGGATCGTGTCCGTCGCGAGCGGGAGGCCCGGGCCGTGCTGCTCGAAGGCCCCGGCGGGGAGCAGCACGATCGGTGCCGAGGTCACCGCCGCGGCGGCCTCCTGCGTGGTCATCTCGGCCAGCCGGTAGGTGCGTTCGGGCTTCGGCGGGTGGCCGGACGGCACGCTCACCGCTCGTCCCCGCCGAAGTCGGCGGTGGCCACGGACGCCCGGATCGCTTCCAGGTGTTCGCGGGTGAGCCGTTCCGCCTGTGCCGCGTCCCCTTCGTGGACGGCGCGGAGGATGCGGATGTGCTCGTTGTGGTCGCGCGCCCGGTCGTTGTACCGGTGGCGGATCTCGACCTGCTCGCGCGCCCTGACGTCGAGCAGCGCTTCCACGGTCTCCCGCAGCAGGGCGTTGCCGCTGGTCGCGGCGAGCGCCACATGGAAGTGCACGGACTGCCGCAGCGACTCCTCCGGTGGATACAGGGCGTTGGAGGCGGCGCTCTCCAGCAGGGCGAGCCCTTCTGGAACGCGGACACGGGCGGCCATGGCCGCGACGGCGGGCTCGATGACGAGGCGGGTCTCCACGAGTTCGAGGACCGACCTGCGAGTGCCGCGCGGCTGATGGGGGTTGGCCAGCAGCCGCCGCTCGACGCCCGGTCCCACGTAGGTCCCCGAGCCGTGCCGGAACTCCACCACCCCGGTGGCCTCCAGCCGCCGGAGCGCCTCCCGCACGGTGGGCGTGGTGACGTCGAACCGGCGGGCGAGCTCACGCGACGAGGCGAGGGCGTCACCGGGGGCCAGCCCCTGGGTGTGGATGATCTCGACGATGTCGTCCGCCAGGCGCTCGGACAACGACAGCTCACGACGACTCATAAAGTGATTAGATCAGTAGATCAGTGGAGGGTCAATGTCGGCGGCACGCCCTCCGTCGCCCAGGGGGCTGTGGTGGGTTGTGGGTTGCGCAGGCAGTTCCCCGCACCGTTGGGCGCGAAGCGCCCCGAAAAGGGGCGCGGGGAACTGCGCGACCAGCCACGACGAAAGCCGCAGATCGCCACCACCCCAGGGGGCAAACGCGGTCGTGCCCGCCCCACCGCCAGGTGGACCGGGCACGAAGCCGGGGTTCCCGCACGAAGCCGTGTGGGCGCGGCGCGGCACCTCACCGCTGGGGCTGCGGCACCCGCCGTCCCGCCGGCAACGCGGTCCCGGTCGCCCCGCGCGCCCCGCGCGCACTGCGCACCGTGCTGATCCCCAGCGCCAGCAGCCAGTAGCTGAGGATGGCACCCATCATCGCGGTGGTCCCCCAGCCGTTCGCCGCGTAGAAGTGGGAAGGGGCGTTGCCGAAGAACAGGGACGGCGCGAACGCCAGGTTGGCCGCCGCGAGCACGTAGGCGGACCTCGCCGTCCAGCGCGGGAGCATGCCGGTGCGGGAGATCGCGTAGCCGAGGGCGGTCAGGAAGAGCGCGAGGAGCACGCGGCCGATGGTCCCGTAGAGGATGTACGTGCCGTTGACGGTGATGGTCGGATCGATCCGCCGGTCCGCGGCGATGACCGCGCCGGCCTCCAGGCCGCTGGAGACCAGGGTGACCGTGCAGTACGCCAGCCCCGCCGCGAAGGCGAGGGTGCCGGCCCACTCGTACTCGGGGTTGACCCGCCTGACGAGCTCCCGCAGGCCGGTCACGAAGACGAGCAGGAAGGCGAGCGCGAAGATCCCGATGAGGAGCCGGGCCAGGACGTTGGCGTCGGTCGGCGGTCCCGAGTACACGAAGTAGAGCGGCACCTCAAGGATGAGGGCGGCCGCGGTGGCGATGCCGGCGGCGCCGGTGAGGCGCCTTGCGAGGGTCTCGTTCATGGGGTTCCCGTCTCCTCGGGTGCGGTCCGGATGCGTTCCGGGTGGTCTGCCAGGTGCGTCGTGCACGCGTCCGGGGCTCGTCCTGGGGCCGTCCTGGGCGCGTCGTCCGCCGGCGTGGACTCCGTGCCGACGCCCAGAATCCTCGCCGGGGCGCGCCGTGGAGTCCCTGGCCCCAGGCGGTGGACCGGCGGTGTACCTGGCACCACCCCCCGTGCGGGGGCCGGACGCCGCTGAGGCCCCACGGCACCGGGCGCCGCGGGAAAGCGCAGGTCACGGCGGTGTGCACCGCGCCCCGCTCCGAGTCACCCTGGAAGGGAGGCCCCCGGGCCGCCGTAGCGGAGCCCGGTGCGGGGCCGCCACGGAGGAGAGGGACGCATCGTGATCTATCAGGACCGTGTCGAGGCGGGCCGCCGGCTGGCCGGGGCCCTGTCGCACCTGGCGGATGAGGACGCCGCCGTGCTGGGCCTGCCCAGGGGAGGCGTGCCGGTCGCCCGGCAGGTCGCCGACGCGCTCGGCGCTCCCCTGGACGTCTGCCTGGTGCGCAAGCTCGGCGTGCCGTTCCAGCCGGAGCTGGCGATGGGCGCGATCGGTGAGGGCGGCGTGCGGGTCATCAACAACGAGGTGATGCGCGGCGCCCACGTGATGCCCGAGGACGTTGCCGAGGTCGAGGAGCGCGAGCGCGCGGTGCTGGAGCGCCGGGCACGGCAGTACCGGGGCGAACGGCAGCCGGTGGAGCTGGCCGGGCGCACCGTCGTGGTGGTCGACGACGGCGTGGCCACCGGGTCGACCGCGCGGGCCGCGTGCCGGATCGTGCGGGCCCGCGGCGCGGGGCGCACCGTGCTCGCCGTGCCCGTGGCACCGTACGGTTGGACCGAGCGGCTGCGCGACGAGGCCGACGAGCTGGTCAGCCCCGAGACGCCCCGGGACTTCTGGGCCATCGGCCAGTTCTACGCCGACTTCGCGCAGGTCGACGACGACGAGGTGATCGCCTGCCTGAGCGCCACGACCCCGCGCTCGCGGCACTGACGCGGCCCTGACCGGGACCGTCTGGACGGTGGACCGGTGGACGCCGGCACGGTCACCCTGTTCCTCTGCGGAGACGTGATGCTCGGCCGGGGCGTGGACCAGATCCTGCCGCACCCCTCGGACCCGGAGCTGCGGGAAGGGTACGTCCGCGACGCGCGCGACTACGTGGCGCTCGCCGAGTCCGAGAACGGCCCGGTGCCCCGCCCGGCCGGCTACTCCTGGCCGTGGGGCGAGGCACTGGCGGTGCTCGACGAGGCGGCGCCCGCGGCACGAGTGGTGAACCTGGAGACGAGCGTGACCGGGTCCCGTGACTTCGCCCCGGACAAGGGCGTCCACTACCGGATGAGCCCGGCCAACCTGCCCTGCCTGGCCGCCGTCCGCCCGGACGTCACGGTGCTGGCCAACAACCACGTGCTCGACTTCGGCCGCCGCGGTCTCGCCGAGACCCTCGACACGCTGGACGCCGCCGGGCTCAGGACCGCCGGCGCGGGCCGGGACGCGGCCGGGTCGCGCGACCCCGCCGTCGTCCCGCTGCCCGCGGACGGCGCAGGCGGCCGGCTGCTGGTGTTCTCCTTCGGCCTGCCGAGCAGCGGGATCCCCTACGGCTGGGCTGCCGGAGAGCGCCGCTCCGGCGTGGACCTGGCGGTGGCCCCGGCCGCCTTCGGTGCGTCGCTCGCCGAGCGGGTGCGCGCGGCGCGGCGGCCGGGCGACATCGTCGTCGCCTCGGTCCACTGGGGCGGCAACTGGGGCTACGACGTCGCCCCCGCAGAGGCGCGCCTCGCGCACGCGCTGGTCGACGCGGGCGTGGACATCGTGCACGGCCACTCCTCGCACCACCCCCGCCCGCTGGAGGTGTACCACGGCAGGCTGGTGCTGTACGGCTGCGGCGACCTCGTCGACGACTACGAGGGCATAGCCGGCCACGAGGAGTACCGCGACGACCTCAGGCTGCTGTACCTGGCGACCGTGGAACGGAACACCGGCCGGCTGGCCGACGTCCGCATGGTCCCGCTACAGGCCCACCGGATGCGACTGCGCCACCCCTCACCGGAGGACACCGCGTGGCTCCGGGACGCCCTGGACGACGCCAGCCGCCCCTACGGCACCCGGATCGATCCCGCACCGGGCGGCGCCCTCGCGCTCCGGCGCGCCGGGTAGGGGAGCAGCCGCGTGGGCGGCTGCTCAACCGGGCCTCGGCCTCTCCTCGACAAGGGGCGAGGGCTCTCTTAAGCCGCGCGGACGAGCTCCCTTGCCCTCTCGTTGAAGTCGGCCACGAGACGGTGCCGACCGAAGGGCCGCATTCTGCGCTGTAGATCCTGTACTGCCTCGACCGCGCGTGAGGACGTGACTTGCTTCGTCAGGGAGAGCGTGCGGACACCTGCGGCGTAAGCAGAGTCGAGGTCACGTCGTTGCAGATGAGACACCGCCAACGCGGCTTGCGACATGGCACCGCGTCGCGCCCTCTTCTGCATCTTGGCGTGAGCGATGGACCGTCGGGCGTGCTCTTCCGCAGCGGGCGCGTCGTCCAGATCGCGGAAGGTGTTCGCATGTTCCCCGTGCAGGTACGCCGGGTCGATGAACGCCGCCCAGTCGGGTTCGTTGTCGAGGTCGACGTGTTCATAGGCCTGTTCCGACTGTGAAACGGCATGTGCTGCCGCCGACTTCTCGCCGAGCAGAGCGAGGGCTCGTGCCTCCAGGCACCACAGGTCGGCCAGGCACGCCGGTGAATTCGCCTTCGACAGCCCGAGCCGGCCGGCCTGTGCCAGCCGGCGTCCCTCCGCGGGTTTGCCGAGCAGTGTTGCCTGATCGGCCATGCCTGCGAGTACGTGCGCACCGAGGGGCACGTCCTTGGACTCCTCGGCAAGGCGCAGGGATTGGATCAGGTACCTCTGCGCGGTTCCCTGCTCGCCGTTGTCGTAGGCCATCCAGCCCAACAGGTACGTCTGTTCGGCCGCTGCCTCGCAAAGCGCCCGCCGCACGTCTTCACTGTGGGTACGGCGCAGCAGGGGGTACACGTGATGCGTCACGTACTCGGCCAGGACCAGCCGCCCCGAGCCGCCACCCTGGAAGATGTCCATGTGCTGGAAGGTCGAGAACATGTTCCGCACGGCCGTCACGTCTTCCAGGCGCACGCGTCGGCCGGGTTCCGGATCTTGGTCGAGGGTGTTCATGAGCCAGTCTCGTGACGGCCCTACTCCGGCAACGGCCGCAAATGGCGCGGCTGAAAGCAACTTGCGTCGGTCCACGTCGGCTCTCCCCAAATCGGCCAGCACTTTCACGGTAGCGGTCCATGAGGCGTTGTACACCAGTGCCACATCCGAACGGGCACCCTCGCCGAGCCCAAGATCGTAAGTCGTGACCCGGAACCCGAAGTGATCGCTGAATACGTCAGCGAGGATGTCGGGTACCGGCGCCCGCGGTGTCTCACCAGCAATCCAGCATCGGACACGCGTTGTGTCTGGGGAAATGTGCGGCTCGTTCTGCTGCTGTGCCTTGGTTTTCACGCGCCGGGCCAACTCGCCACGGCTCATGCCGGAGCGCTCTAACCAGTGCCTGAGCTTGGCGTTCGGTGTCTTCATCGTCACGACCTTCTGTGTGGAGAGGAGCGGAACCGACACCCTTCGACACCCCCCACGACGGTATCCCGAATTCCGTCATGAGTGTTGCCTAGTCGTACACGCCGATCCGGTTGTGGGAGTGGAATACATGACGAACGCGGACCGCGCAACCCCGCCCGACTCGCGCCAAAGTCCTGCCCCGATGGCGGGCAACATCCTGGCTGCTCCGTTTCCGCGCCGCGCTCGTGGCCCCACCCTCAGCCGCCACACAAAGACCTTGGCCTGGTTCCGGAACAAGCCGAGTGTGTCGGAGCCGCGACCCGTCGTCCCCGACGCACGCGGACGAGTGGGGGCGATCTAGTGTCCACCGATCAGAGACAATTCCGGCGGCATCCGATCTCGGTCGCCAGTGCGCGCAGGTACGTCGTCGATACCGTCGGAGACCAGGTGCCGGCCGAGCGCATCGATGACGTACTCGTGTGCGTCTCCGAACTCGCGACGAACGCCCTGCGCGCGACGCCCGCCGGCCGGAACTTCCTCGTACGAGTCACCTCCATGACTGAAGCGCTGCGTGTCGAGGTTCACGACACCGGCGACGGACGACCGCAGTTGCGGAAGGCCGAGGAGGACGAGATCCGCGGCCGCGGGCTCTTCCTGATCGACAGCTTGGCCGACGATTGGGGCTACGGCCCCCGCAACGGGCCCGGGAAAAGCGTGTGGGTTGAGTTCAAGTTCAGCGCAGCACCATCGGCGGTCGTGTGCTGAGACCGGGCCGGGCCAGCCGTGATCAGAGATGTGCCCGGCCACGGCCTCATCTCAGGTTGCATCACTGGCATGGCTTGCTCCTGGGACGGCAGCCGACGCGGTGACCTTCCTTGTCCACATGGGGGCGTCCTCACACCGCCGCAGCGTGGACGCCAAGCCGTGATCCGGCACGACATCGCCTTATCCGCCACCTCAAGGGGAATCCATGAACAGTTATCCGGTATCACCGAACACCGTCCTGGCCAATGCGCTGTCGCACGCCATCGATGTGCTCACGCCTCGGGTAGTCGACTCTGCCCCTGAGCGCGTCGTGTTCATCATCGGAACACAGATCAACGGCTCACCCCACATCGGAACCTCGCTGGTGCAGTCCCTCACCTTCGCAACTGCGGTCCGTGTCCGCGACAAATTCGGTCTACCGGCAGAAGCCTGGTTCAGCGCCCTCGACAACGCCCCGTACGAGATCGTCAGGGACAACGAGACCGGCCACCGCTACCAGCGCACCTACGCGCACGCGCTTGGCTCGCACGCCATCGGTGAACAGATCGACGCCCTGTACCTGCCGCTGTTCGCCACCCTCTCCTCACGCTTACGCGTGCCCTACTCCATTCACACCTACTCGCAGCAGCAGGCCGGCGAGCACTTCCGCCAGACCTGGCTACGGGTGCTGCCCCGGATGGCGGCGGCCCGGTGGTGGCTGGCCCCATCAGCGGGCGTCGCGCACCTGCGGGTGACCTGCCCGCACGCGGGTTGCGGCTGGGCCGAGAAGCACGCGGAGCGCACGACAATCCGGGAGAGCGGCGCCGACCATGCGAAGGTCACGGCCGTCTGTATCGAACACGGCACGTACGAAGTCACCCTCGATCGCTCTGGGAACGGATACCTCGACCTCGCCACCCTGTACCGGAACTTGGTGAAGGAACTCGACCTCTCGGGGAGTCGCGACACCCTGTATGCGATGGTCAAGGGCGGCGACTGGGTGTTCGGCTCCCAACTGGTGGATGGCGCCCTGCAAGCGGTCGGCCTCAACCCGAGGCAGATTCCGGCGCGGCTGTTCTGCCCGCAGATCGTCACCGACACCGGCGCCAAGCTGTCCAAGTCGCTCATCCGCGAGGGGCGTGCGGACTTGCCCGATGGAGCGGCCCCCTGGATGCTCGATACTCGGGAGTGGCCTGGCACGCTGCCCGATTTCGTCGAGCGACTCCTCGGCGTGGCCGAGGTCACTCTCTCGGATCCTCGGCACTTCTTCCGCTCGTACTCGGCCGGAGAGATCGGCCGCATGATGACCGCGCCAGCAACAAGGAGCATCCCCGCCCCATGTCCGGAACCGCCGCCCCTCGCGTCCGCGAACTGAACCTCTACCGCCGGTACTTCGATCTCGTCGCGGCCGGTAGGAAGTCGATTGAGGTCCGGGTCAAGTACCCGCGCCTCGCCGACCTCGCAGCGGGTGACGTGATCCGGTTCCGGATCAAGGCCACGCACGAGACGTGCGACGTGCGGGTGACCCGCGTCAACGAGTACAAGACCTTCGAGGCTCTGCTCGACAGCGAGGGACCGGCGAACGTCAATCCCATGTCCAGCCGTGAGGAACAGCTCGCGAACATTCGGAGCATCTACGGCCCGGAGAAGGAAGCACTGGGTGCCCTCGCGATTGGAATAGAGCTGATCGAGGGGTGAGCCTCGGGTCACTCGGCGCCCCCCCACACACAGACGAGTGGCGCCCAGGTGGGTTCGCCCGGGCGCCACCATGCCCGTCCCTTGTGCGCGGATAGCAATCGGCGTCCGCTAAGGAAGTAATCGGCCCGATCCGCTCCTACTACGCATCGCCAACGGCACGCGCACTAATGACCGCGTGATCCAGGGAAAGCGCCAAATGCCCGACAGTATAGGCCCGTAAAGACTCAAGGGCACGCACGGGCCGTCGTCACTGGCTACGACAAGCGCGGCTCTGTTTTCCTCGGCACCATTACCGCCGCCAGCCTCATCATCTGGCTCCGCACACTGATCGCCCGGACAGGACTTGTCAGTCAGGCGTCAGCAGTGTGGGTAAGTTCAGGCGAGGAGTCGTTCGACGGTGGCACCGCGGTGATTGCTGTGGGCCGCGGCGGTCATCGAGTTGCTTGGGGCCGGGGCGCTTCTGCGGTCAGGCCCGCGTAGGCCTCGGCGAGGCCCTCTTCATTATCTGCTGCGGATCGAGCACCCCGAACAATTCCCCTGTCCAGGCGGGCGGCGAAGTAGATGGCGTTGCACATCCACCGCAGCTTGACGAAAGCGTCGAGGTGAGCGAGTTCCTCGCAGGCCTCAGGGGATACTCGCTTGTAGCCGTCCAACGCCCAGTCCAGCACGCGTGGATGGTGGCGCGTGATCACCGCCAGGCTGCCCAGGTCGTAGAGCCGCGGAGCCTGCATCGCAGCTGACCAGTCGATGAGTCCGTCCAGAGGGATGCGGCCGTCTTCCAGCCGGAAGCCGCCCAGTCCCGGATCGCCGTGGACCACACCGATGCGTAGCTGCCTGCGCATAGAGATACCGCGGGCGTCGTCCAGGGCTCGCGCCGCCGCGTCGCGGATCTTCGCCGTCATGGGAATGTCCCGCAGACAGGCATCGGCCCACGTCCACGGCCAGGCGAACTGTTCGCACAGTCCCGCGTCCTCGTCTCCGAGCGCCCGGTGTGCGCGAGCCAGGGTCTCTCCCACGCGCCGAGCGTCTGCGGGTGACGCGGTGTCGGGTGGTCGGCCCGGCACGTATTCGAGTAGCGCGAGTACCCCTTCGGGGAGGTCCACGGCCAGGCTCCCGTCCCGTGCCGAAACGGGTGGGCCGCTGGGAAAGCCGCGGGAGGAGGCCGCTACAGCCGCCCTGAGTCCGCCCCGGAAGGCGTCGGCGTCGCCGGAGTCGGCGAGCTTGGCCACGTACCGGCCGGGGTTGTGGACGGGCCCGGCGAGGTGGACCAGCCAAGTGGTCGAGTTCCAGCCGCCGGGAAGGTCTTCGATCGATGTCACGGAGGCGTCCCAGTGAGCGAGTACGGCCCTCAACCGCTCGGCGTCCATGTGCGCCTCCACTCCCGACGAGATCGCCCGCAACACCAGTGGACGGGGCCGGCCCGCCGCGCCGCGCGTCCCTCACCCTCGAAGACCTGGCGGCGGCGCACAGCCGCCCTCAGACAAACTACCCCGATAACACTCAATCGAGTTCAGTAGTCGCCTGCCGTGACGCCACACGGGCGACACTGGTCCGGCCACTCCGCCATGGGATAGCCGCCATGATCTGCCTGACCAGACTCCACAGAAACCGCCTACCCCCGGCGCCCCTTCCGGAGGAACCGCCGCAACCGCGCCAGCGGCCACGTGTTGATGACGTCCGCCGTGGTGAGCCACCCGCGCTGGGCCGTGCCCACCCCTAGACGCATGTGGTCGAGATGCAGCACGGAGTGCGCATCGGTGGACACCGCGAACTTCGCACCGAACTCCTTCGCCCGCAGGATGTCCTCGTCGCGCAGATCGAGCCGTTCCGGCTGCGCGTTGACCTCCAGCGCCGTCCCGGTGCGGGCGCAGGCCGCGAACACCTCGTCCCAGTCCGCGTCCACGGGCTGCCGCCTGCCGATCATCCGGGCCGTCGGATGGCCGATGACGTTCACGTACGGGTGCTCGCAGGCGCGCACCAGACGCCGCGTCATGGCCCGCTTGCCGAGGCCGAAGTGCGAGTGCAGCGAGGCCACGCGGATGTCGAAGCCGGCGAGGAACTCCTCGGGCCAGTCCACCTCGCCGTCCGGGCCGATGTTCAGCTCCGTGCCGTGCAGCAGCCGCATGCCGCGGTGCGCGCCGTCCAGCTCCCGCACCCGGGCGCGCTGCGCCAGCGCCTTCTCGTCCGTCATCCGCTGCATGTACAGGTCGGGGGCGTGGTCGGTGACGGCGTAGTAGCGGTAGCCGCGCCGTGCGGCGGCCTCGACCATCTCCTCCAGGGACGCGATGCCGTCGGTGAGGGAGGTGTGGGTGTGCAGGTCGCCGCGGATGTCCCGCTCGGTCACCACCTCGGGCAGCTCGCCCGCGAGGGCCGCCTCGATCTCGCCGCGGTCCTCGCGGAGCGTCGGCGGGATCCACGGCAGGCCGAGCCGCGCGTAGACCTCCTCCTCGGTACGGGACGCGACCTGCCGGTCGCTCTCGATCTCGAACAGCCCGTACTCGGACAGCTTCAGGCCCTTGCGTACGGCGATCGTGCGGGTGCGGATGTTGTGGGCCTTGGAACCGGTGAAGTACTGGAGCCCGGCGCCCCACGACTCGGGCGGCAGTACCCGCAAGTCCACCTGCACGCCCTGGACGGTGCGGATCGACGTCTTCTTGGTGCCCCGCGCGATGACCTCGGCGGTGGACGGCAGCTCGCCGAGCGCGGCCATGAAGGGCGCCGAGTCGTCCGCGGCGACGAGGATGTCGATGTCGCCGATGGTCTCCTTCACCCGGCGCAGCGAACCGGCGAAGGTGCACTGCGCGCAGCCGGTCAGCCGGGACATCTCCGTGACGATCTCCTCCGCGGGGTCCATCGCGACGCCCAGCGGGATACGGGTGCCGGCCTGCTCCATCAGCTCGATGCCGTGCTGGATGTTCTCGGCGGTCTTCCTGCCGAAGCCCTTGAGGTCGCCGAGCCGGTCCGCACGGATCGCCTCGGACAGCTCGGCCACCGAGGAGACGTGCAGTTCCTCGTAGAGCGTCAGGGCCTTCTTGGGGCCCAGCGTGGGGATGGTGATCAGCTCCCGGACCCCGGCAGGGATCTTCTGGCGGCGCTCCTCCACCACCTCCATGGAGCCGGTGCGCAGGTATTCCTCCACCTTGTCGGCGATCGACCTGCCGACCCCGGGGATCTTCCGCAGCTCCTTGGGTTCGAGACGGGAGACGTCCGCGGGGTGGCCGCCTATCGCGCGGGCCGCCTTCTCGTAGGCGCGCGCCTTGAAGGCGTCGCCTCCCGTGATCGCGATGAGGTCCGCGTACTCCTGGAGGAGGGCCTCGACCTCGTCATTGGACCGGGCCATGGCTCCCAGTCTAGGAGCGGGTATGTCCGGTATGCCACACGGTGCCGTGGCGCCGCGGCGCCGTGGCACCGTGGCGCCGTGGCACCGTGGCGCTGGGACCCCCGGGCCGGCCGCCCGGCCCGGGGGAGCCGGTTTCAGGAGGTACGCGGGCGGGAACCCGGCTCCTGCTTCGGCAGGTGCTGGCCGCTGGTGGGAGCGGTCGGCAGGGGGAACTGGCTGCTCTGGTACTTGGACAGGTTGAACTGGCCGTTGGTGTCCGGCAGCGACGGGATCTTCCTGCTGGTGTCGTGGAACCGGAAGGCGGAGGTCAGGTCGCCGACCGCGCCGCGGCGCCAGGCGCTGATGTTGGTCTCCCGCACCCCGGTGACGTGCTCCAGGAACTTCAGCTGCGAGGTGTGGTCGGAGACCTCGGAGCACACCCAGCCGCCCACCGTCCACGGCGAGACGATGACGCAGGGCACCCGGAAGCCGAGGCCGACGGGCAGCCCGCCGCCGTCCACGCCGGTCGCGGACGTCTTGGTGACGAACTCGCCGGGGGTGCCGGCCGGCGGCGTCGGCGGGACGACGTGGTCGAACATGCCGTCGTTCTCGTCGTAGGACAGGATGAAGGCGGTCTTCGCCCAGACGTCCGGGTTGGACGCGATGGCGTCGATGATGCTGGACACGAACGTGGCACCGGCGGCCGGTGAGCCGGACGGGTGCTCGTCGTAGCCGGACGGCGGGAGGATCCAGCTCACCGTCGGCAGCTTGTCGTTGAGGGCGTCGTACTCGAACTGCCCCAGCGGCGAGGAGGCCATCGCCTGGTCATGCAGCGGGTCGCCCGGCTGGGCGTTGAAGTACTGCGCGATGTGCTGGAGCGTCGGCAGCCCCGTGGCACCGTCCGGGTGGTAGAACTTCCAGCTCACACCGGCTTCGGTCAGCCGCTCGGGGTAGGTCTTGAAGGAGTACTGGGCGTTGGGCGCGCCGGTGGTGAGGGACGGGCCGCCGGCCACGCCGTCGGGGTCGACGGTGCCCGCCAGCCACATGTGGCGGTTCGGCCCGGTGGGGCCGAGCACCGAGCAGTGGTAGTGGTCCAGGATCGTGAAGGCCTCGGCCAGCGCGAACTGGAAGGGGATGTCCTCGCGGGTGAAGTAGCCCATGACGTACGGGCCGTTCTTGCCGTCCGCGGCGCGGTGCGCGGGCAGCCACTGGTCCATCTTGCCGCCGTTCAGCGCCTGGTGCTGGACGGCCCACTCGTGGCTGGTGGAGGGGATCACCTGGGCCGCGGTGGTGCGGGTGTCGAGCCGGTAGGGCAGCAGCTTGCCCGCCGGGGAGGCCGGGTCGGGCTGCTCGAAGACGGAGTCGCCGTTCGGGAGCCGCACCGCCTTGGGGTCACCGAAGCCGCGCACCCCCGACAGGGTGCCGTAGTAGTGGTCGAAGCTGCGGTTCTCCTGCATGAGGAGCACCACGTGCTCGATGTCGTTGAGCTGCCCGTGCCTGGCCGGCTCCGCGACGGCCTTGCGGATGTTGGGGGGCAGGACCGTGTCGGTCGCGGCGAGCGCGCCGACCGTGGCCGCGGAGCCCAGAAGTCTGCGCCGGGTCAGGCCCGTCCTCTCGGAGCGTGCGGGGGAGTTGTCGTTCATCGAGGTCCTTTCGAGACCGGCCAGGAGCCGATGAGGGGGGCCTCGACACCCTCGCGCCGCCGTGTGGTGATCACTCGGGTGACCGGGTGGCCAACGGCTTAAATGTGGCTGAAACCGCGCACAGGTTGTTGCCCGGCATATCGTCATACTCCTGTGCTTCGCCCGGAGTTCGGCCAGGGGTCGCCGGATGAACGGGCGGGTTGCGGGACCGTCCGCGGGGTGCGGTCGCGAAGGTCCACGGGGGTGCGGTCGCTACGGACTCCGGGCGCGCCACTCCGATGCTCCCGCGCCGGCCTTCACAGCGGCGCTTGACCTGGAGCGCGCTCCAGATCCGAGCATGGTCGCCATGGACACCGACAACCCCCAGATCGTCCTCGGGGCGATGGAATTCGGCACCCGCGTCACCTCCGACCAGGCCTTCGCGGTCCTCGACTCCTTCGTCGCCGGCGGCGGTGTCTGGATCGACACCGCGAACTGCTACTCCTTCTGGGCCGACCCCAGCGGCGTCGGCGGCGCCAGCGAGCGCGTCATCGGCGCGTGGCTCCGGGCCCGCCCGGGTGCGCGCGAGACGGTGCGGATCGCGACGAAGGTCCGGCAGAACCCGCTCGTCCCGCACTCCTGGCCAAAGAGCGCCGAAGGACTCTCCGCGCGCGCCGTCCACGCCGGCGTTCAGGAGAGCCTGGAGCGCCTGGGAGTCGATCACGTCGACCTGCTCTGGGCCCACGCCGAGGACCGCACGGTGCCGCTGGAGGAGACGGTCGGCGCCTTCGGCGAGTTGGCGGCGAAGGGGGTGGCCCTGCGGATCGGGGCCGCGAACCACGCCGCCTGGCGCGTCGAGCGCGCCCGGTCGCTCGCGCGGGAGCAGGGCGTGGAGGCGTGGACGGCGCTGCAACTGCGCCACTCCCTCGTCCAGCCGCGCCCGCTCACCCCCGTCGCGGAGGCCGGCCACCGCATGCTCGCCGCCGAGGACCTGGACCACGCTCGCTCCGAGGGGCTCGCCGTGTGGTCGTACAGCTCGCTGATGTGGGGTTCCTACGTACGCCCTGACAAGCCGCTGCCGGAAACCTACGATCACCCCGGGACCGCCCGGGTGCTCGCGGTCCTGGACGACATCGCCGGCGAGCTCTCGGCCACCAGGAACCAGGTCGTCCTCGCGTGGCTGATGCGGCAGGGCATCGATCCCATCGTCGGCGCGAGCCGGGTGGAGCAGATCGAGGAGGCACTCGCCGGGCGGCGCCTGCGGCTCGGCGACGAGCACCTGGCGCGCTTCGCCGAAGCGCGGTAGCGGCGGTCCCAGGAGGAGCCCCATGACCACCCTCACCCCGGCAGCGGCCGCCGGCCGCACCGGCGTCTCCATCGACACGCTCCGCTACTACGAGCGCGAAGGGCTCATCGGCCCGATCCGGCGCACCACCGGCGGGCGCAGGGCCTACACCGATGAGGACGTCTTCTGGATCGGCCTGGTCACGTGCTTCCGCGAGGCGGGTCTCGGCATCGCGGACGTGCGGGGGTTCGTCGCCATCCTGCGCGCCGAGCACTCCGCGCAGGACCGGGTCGCGTTCCTGCGCGACCGGCGTGCCGCCCTGGAGCAGCGGGTGGCGGCGCTCTCCCGGGCCATCGGGGTCCTCGACGAGAAGATCGCCTACTACGGCTCGGCGCCGGAGCCCGAGCCCGAGCCCGAGTCCGAGCCGGAGGCGGAGCCGGTGCCGGTGCCGGTGCCGCAGCCGGGTGCGGTTCGGCTCGACGATACGGCCTGATCCGGACAAGAGGGCCTGGGCTCCCTCCCTGCCCGCGGACCCTACGCCCCCTCCGCGTCGGCCGGCTCGATGTTGTGGTTGCGGTGGAAGACGTTCTCCGGGTCGTAGGCGGCCTTCACGGCGGACAGCCGCGCGTAGTGGTCGGGGCCGAAACCGGACCTGACCCGCTCGGTGCCCTCGTCGCCGATGAAGTTGAGGTAGACGGCGCCCGTCGACCACTCCCGGACGTCGGCCCTGGTCTGCCGCGCCCACTGCCTGCCCCGGTCGTCGTCCGCCGGGCTGCTCCACAGCCCGAACGGGTGCGCCACCCACGGCGCCGTGCGCCACGGCACCGGGAAGTCCGTGCCGGTCCGTGCCGCCGCCCCGCCCCCGGGGAACAGCACGTGCTGGGACGGCGAGGGGACGATCATGTCGGCGGCGCGGGCGCAGAAGCGGTCCACGGCCTCGTCGGGGAGGGCGTCCAGGTACTCGGCCGACCAGTAGTTCCGGAAGCCGGGCGGGTCGTCCAGCATGCTCTGGAGGTCGGCGTAGGGCAGCTCGGTGACCATCCCGCCCGCGTGCCCGAGGCCGAGCAGCGGGGCGAGCACCCGCCGGCCCTCCTCCTCGGGGCCCGTGTACGTCGCCACCATCGCGCACACCAGCCGGCCGGCCATGTGCTCCGGTACGAACTCCTCCGGCGGCGCGGTGAGGAAGAGCATCGCGCCACCGGCCTCGTCCGGCGCCTGGGCCATGTAGTCGCGGTACGCGCGCATCACCCGCGGGCCGTCCTCGGGCTCCCACAGCAGCACGGCCGCCGTGATCGACGGCAACGGGTGGAGCCGGAAGGCCAGCGACGTCGCGACGCCGAAGTTGCCCCCGCCGCCGTGCAGCGCCCAGAACAGCTCCGGGTTCTCGTCCTCGCTCGCCCGCACCAGCTCACCGTCCGCGGTCATCACGTCGACGGAGAGGAGGTTGTCGCAGGCGAGCCCGTGCTTGCGGTCCAGCCAGCCGGTGCCGCCGCCGAGGGCGAGCCCGGCCACCCCGGTGCTGGAGACCCGGCCGCCGGTGGTGGCGAGGCCGTACGGCTCGCCGGCCCGGTCCAGGTCGGCCATGGTGGCGCCGCCCTCGACGTGGGCGGTACGCGCGTCGGGGTCCACGACCACCGCGTCCATCCGGCTCAGGTCCACCACGAGGCCGCCGTCCACCGTGGAGGTGCCGGCGACGCTGTGCCCGCGGCCGCGCACCGCGATCTCCAGGCCCATGGTGCGGCCGAAGCGGATGGCCCTGGCGACGTCCTGCTGGGTGCGGCATCCGGCGATGGCGGCGGGGCGGCGGTCGATCATGCCGTTGAAGACCGCCCGCTCCTCGTCGTAGGACGGATCGTGAGGGGTGATCACGCTACCCGCGAAGGCGTCCCGCAGAGCGGCGAGGGCGAGGGTGTCGAGCTGTACCGTGCCCATGTATTCGACGGTACGACCACGGGCGCCGGCCGTGCACATCCCGGCCGGGCGCGCTGAACGGGCCAGAGGCGGACGGCGCCGCGTCCGCGCGGGAAATCACCGTGCGTGGCGGGGGTGCCCCGGGTTATAACACCGTGGGCCGTGCCTGCTGCCGGGGAGCGGTGGCCGGTGGCGGCCGGCCGTGGACGGCGATGCGGAAGGACGACGATGTTCGCGACACCCCTGGGCGACGACGGTGCCGAGCTGGGCCCGCTGGAGCCGTGGCAGGCCCCGGAGTTCCTGGCCCACATGGACCGGGGCCGGGAGTTCGTCGGCCGGTACATCGCGCTGCCGGACCGCGTCACCGACCTGGCGTCGAGCCGCGCCTACCTGCAGTCCTACGCCGAGCACGCCGCGTCCGACACCGGCCGGATCCTCGGCATCCGCACGGACGGCCTGCTGGTCGGCGGCGTCCTCTTCCGCACCATGGACCTCCAGGCGGGCACCGCGGAGGCGGGCTGCTGGCTGGAGCCGTCGGCGGTGGGCCGGGGCCTGGTGACCAGGGCCAGCCGGGTGATCATCGACTGGGCCGTCGAGGAGCGGGGCGTGCACCGCGTGGAGTGGCTGGCCTCGTCGGAGAACCGGGCCAGCATCGCGGTGGCCCGCCGCCTCGGCATGACCCGGGACGGCGTGCTCAGGGAGAGCTACGTCCACCGGGGCAGGCGGCTCGACACGGAGGTCTGGTCGGTGCTGGCACCCGAGTGGCGTGCGGCGCGCGGGCGCACGGAGCGCTGACCGCGCCGCTCACCGACGACAGCGGCGGCTGCCCACGGCCTCGCCGACCGTGAGCAGCCGCCGCCGCTCCCACTCCCTCTCCATGGCCCGACGCTATGGGCGCCCGGCCGCCGGTGCCGCCCGGCCTGGTCCGTACGGGTCAAGCCCGAGGCCCACCGCACCGTCACGGGTCAGTCCAGACGACTCGGCACTCCCGCAGTCAGTCCGGCCGGCCCCGCACCGCCGCAGTCAGTCCTGGCGGCCCCCACCGCCACGCTCAGTCCTGCCGGCCCCGTACCGCCACGCCCTCGCCGCGGTAGTCGGCGTAGCCGTACGGATTGTGGATCCGCTCCGTCTCGGGGATCTCCGGTTCCAGGGCCTGCTGCCAGGCCTCCTCGCCCATCTCCCGCCGGGCGTACTCGACCGTCGCGGTCACCTCCGTGCGGGCCCGGTCGAGGTCGATGCCGGTCAGCTCGTGGCGGTGCTTCACGACGGTGCCGTTCACCAGGACGGTGTGCACGTCGCCGCGGCCCGCCTGGAAGACCACGTGCCCGTAGGGGTGCAGCAGCGGGAACATGACGGGGGAGCGGTCGTTCTTGATCAGCACCAGGTCCGCCTTCTTGCCCGGCGTCAGCGAGCCGATCGAGGCGTCCAGGCCGAGCGCGCGGGCGCCGCCGATCGTCGCCCACTCCACGACCTGCCGGGCGCGCAGGGCGTTGTGCACCACGGTCTCGCCGGAGGCCTGGGCCTCCAGGTGCTCGCGGGAGCGGTCCGCGGAGAGGGTCGCGCGCATCGCCGAGAACAGGTCGCCGCTCCACCACACGGACGTGTCCATCGACAGCGACACCGGTATGCCGTGCCGGCGCAGCCGCCAGGTGGGAGGGTAGCCCTGCCCGGCGCTCTGCTCGCTCTCCGTGGAGACCGACACCGTGCCGCCCGACGCCGCGATGCGCTGGTAGGAGTCCTCGCTGAGGGTGGCCGAGTGCACGTAGGTGGTGGACGGCGTCATGAAGCCGTTCTCCCACATCAGCCGGATGCCCTTGTCGTCGGTCGCGCCCCAGACGCCGGCGTGCGTGGTGACCGGCAGCCCCAGGTCGCGGGCCGCCTCGAAGGCCGCCTTCTCCGGGAACGCCTCGTCACCGGTGACGTCGAACGCGAGCTGGAGGCCCAGCATGTCGTCGCGGACGGTGAAGTGCCGGGAGACGAAGGCCCGGAACTCCGGCGAGTTCGCCCACTCCCAGGGGGCGCCCAGCAGGTTCCCGTACGCCAGGACGTAGCGGCCCGGCACCGAGCGCAGCGCCTGAACGGCGGCGTCCCCGTGCTCCGGGGTGCGCAGCCCGTGCGACCAGTCCACGGTGGTGGTCACCCCGGCGTCGAGTGCTTCGATCGCGGAGAGCACGTTGCCGGCGTGGATGTCCTCCGGGCGGAAGATCTTGCCCCAGTTGAGGTAGTAGAAGACGAAGTACTGCGAGAGGGTCCAGTCGGCGCCGAGGCCCCGCAGGGCCGTCTGCCACATGTGCCGGTGGGTGTCGACCATGCCCGGCATGAGGATGCCGCCGGTCGCGTCCACCACGACCGCGTCGTCCGGCGCGGCGAGTTCCCGCCCGACCTGCTCGATCCGGGTGTCCCGGACGAGCACGTCGCCGCCGGACAGCTCGCCGAGCGCCGGGTCCATCGTCAGGACCGTGGCATTGCGGAAGAGGATCGGGCGGCCGGACCGGAAGTCCTCGGGCCGGGGATCGCCGCTCGTGTTGTCAACGCTCATGTGTCATCACCTCGTTGTGGTCACGCTGTTGTCGGGGAGCGCGGGACGGCCGCGCGGACGGGGGCGGGTGCGCGGGAACGGCGCGGTGCGCGGGGACGACGCGCGCTGCGTGCCGGGACGGACGCGGCGGCGCGCGCCCGCGCGACTAAGGGGCGTGCGCGGCGGTGGCCGCGGCACCGCGGGGCGGGGCGGGTCACGAGTCCCGGGGACCGCTCAGCCAGGCGCGGATCTCGTCGCCGTGCTGCCCGAGCCCGGGCGGCGGGAGCACGTGGCGGCTGGGGGTCGCCGAGAACGAGATCGGGTTGCGGATGCCCGGCACCGCCGCGTCGCCCTCGCCCACGTGGACGACCGGCGCGAGCCCGATCCGCTCGGCGAACTCCACGCCCCCCTGCACGGTGTTGATGGGGCCGCAGGGCAGCCCCGCGGCCGTGAGCAGCGCGAACCACTCGTCCGCGGCGCGCTCCCGGAGCCGCTCCACCAGCAGGGGCCGCAGCGCCTCGCGGTTGCGGGTGCGGTCCTCGGTGCGCCGGAAGCGCTCGTCGTCGGCGAGCGAGCCCAGGCCGAGCACCTCGCAGAGCTTGCGGAACTGCCCGTCGTTGCCGGCGATGACGATGAGGTCCTTGTCGGCGGTCGGCAGCGGCTCGTACGGGAAGAGGCTGGGGTGCGCGTTGCCCATGCGGAGCGGGACCGTGCCGCTTGCCACGTACGCGGAGGTGTGGTTGACCAGCGCGGACAGCGCCGACGACATCAGGTTGACCTCGACGTGCTGGCCCTCGCCGGTCCGGGTGCGGTGGTTCAGCGCCGAGAGGATGCCGATCGCCGCGTGCATGCCGGTCATCACGTCGAAGACGGAGATGCCCGCCCGGAACGGCTCGCCGTCCGGGTCGCCCGTCAGGCTCATCAGCCCCGACATGGCCTGCACCAGCAGGTCGTAGCCGGGCAGCGAGGCGCCCTCGCCGCTGCCGAAGCCGCTGATGGACGCGTAGATCACGGCGTCGTTGCGGGCCCGGGTCGCCTCGTAGTCGAGGCCGAAGCGGGCCAGGCCGCCCGGCCGGAAGTTCTCGATCAGGACGTCCGCGCGGGCCGACAGCTCGTGCGCGAGGGCACGGTCGCCGTCGTCCTTGAGGTCGAGGACGACCGAGCGCTTGTTGCGGTTGATGGCCAGGTAGTACGTCGAGACGCCGTCGCGCACCGGAGGCATCCACGTGCGGGTGTCGTCACCGCCGGGGCCCTCCACCTTGATCACCTCGGCGCCGAGGTCGGCGAGCAGCATGGTGCAGTACGGACCCGCGAGGACCCGCGAGAAGTCGGCGACCACCAGGCCGGCCAGCGGCCCGGGCCGTGCGGGCGAGGGGTTCGGCGGGGAGTCGTCGGTGGTCATGCGGTTCCTTCGGGGTGTGCTCTGCGCGGATCCTTCGGGGGCGCTGTGCCAGGTGCCAGGTGCCAGGTGCCAGGTGCCTGGTGCGGGTGCCGTGCGCCGTGTGTCGTGCCGACCGCGGGCCGGGTGGTCCCCGGGCCGCGCGCCGCCGGGGACGCCGGTCAGGTCGCGATGTCCGGGTACGGCAGCGTCCAGTGCGCGAGCCGCCGCGCGTACTCGCGCTGGAAGCCCAGGGGCTCGGGGTAGTCGCGCTCGAAGAGGGCGATGAACAGCGTCAGGGTGAGGAACGGGTGCCCGCCCAGCTCCTGGATCGCCACGTAGTCCTGCGCGACCAGGGCCGCGCGCTCCTCGCCGGTCAGCCGGGTCCAGGTGGTCTCCTCGGCGGCCACTCCGGTGAGCTGCCGCATCCCCGTCCGCTCCCAGCGGTCCACCAGGGCCGCCGGGTCGGCGCGGTAGGCCTCGGTGAGCTCCGGGTCGCGGTCCACGTCGAAGAGGAACTTGTCCAGCAGGTACTTGCTCATGCGTGCGCCCCGTCCCGGTCGCTCATGCGTCCGCCCCGTTCGGATACCAGGTGAAGTAGGCCTCCATCGTGTGGAAGAGGTCCAGGGTGTCCGCGTGGTCGGCCTTCGCCTCGCCCGCGACGCCCATCATCAGCAGGAAGTCCATGAAGCCGTGGGTGGCGTTGCCCGGCTCCCAGAGGCTGTCCAGGCTGACCTCGGAGAGCGCGCCCTCGATGTCGCCGCTCGCGATCCAGTTCACGGCCTTCCTGTCGAACTCCGGGTCCGGCCCGTGCGGGCCGAACTGCCGCGGGCCGCCCAGCTCCAACGAGAGGTGGCCGCTGCCGATCACCGCCACCCGCAGCTCGCTCGGCCAGGACTCCACGATCTCCCGCACCGTCCGGCCGAGCTGCACGAACCGCTTCGGCTGCGGCAGCGGCGGCGCGAAGATGTTGGTGTACAGCGGCACCACGGGCAGGTCGTTCTCGGGGCGCAGCGTGATGATCGGGCAGGTGATGCTGTGGTCCACCCGCAGCTCGTTGCTGAAGGCCAGGTCGAACCCCTTGTCGAGGCCTTCCCTGAGCATGAAGGAGGACAGCTCCTCATGGCCCTTCAGCAGCATCCGCGGCAGGCCGAACTCCCGCTCCTCGTTGTGGAAGTTGGCGTCGTAGAACGGCGCCTTGCCGACCAGGAACTGCGGCATGTTGTCCAGCCAGAGCTGGTGGAAGTGGTCGGAGCCGACCATCACCAGCAGGTCGGGCCGCGCCCGGGTCAGCGTCTCGCGGTACGCCTCGACCTTGCGCACCCACTCGCCGGCGAAGTCCGGCCGGTCCTCGGGCGGCAGCATGCTCGTCCGGTAGTAGAACGGGTGGTGGGTGGTCGCGAGGACCGCTACCAGTTGTGCCACGAACCCCTCCGGACAGTCATCCGTATGCCGGTCACACTCTCGCGCCTCACGTTCTTCGCCCTCCAGGTCGCTTGTCAAGGGGTACGACTGCGTGGGCTCGCGCCCCGGCCACCCAGGGGCGCTTAGCGCCCCTTTAGGGGCGCGGGGAACTGCGCGCTCAGCCACGACGTGACCCTCGGGTCGTCACCGTCCGAAGGGGGCAGATGCGGTCGCATCCGGACCACCGGCGGGTGGGTGGTTGCTCGCGCAGTTCCCCGCGCCCCTGGGTGGGCCGGGGCGCAGCCCAGCCTGAAAAGGGGCACGGGGCTGTGTCGATATGCGGCTCCGCCGCGTGGGCGCGGCCAGCCACGACGTGACCGTGAGGTCGCCGCTGTCCCGAGGGGGCTGGATCTGTCGTCTCCGGACCACCGGTGGGTGGGTGGCTGAGCGCGCGGTTCGCCGCGCCCCTTCGGGGGCGCTCCTTGCCGACGCGGCCCCGCAGCCGTACCGTGGCCGTTCACCGGACGAGCGTCCGCACAGCGGTAGGGAGTGAGAGTCATGGCGGAGGAACAGCAGGGCGACGGGTACCCGACGGGTCTCGGCACCTCGGACGCCGACTCGATCCGGCTGCTGGGCAAGGACCTGGCAGCCGACCTGCTGGGCCGGGTGTCGTTCGGCGAGCTGGCGTTCTGGCTGGTGGCCGGCCGGCGGCCGGAGCCGGGCGAGACCCGGGTCTTCGAGGCCGTGCTCGTGGCGCTCGCCGACCACGGCTTCACGCCCACCGCCATAGCCGCCCGGCTCACCTACCTCAGCGCACCCGACGCGCTCCAAGGCGCCCTCGCCGCGGGGCTGCTCGGCGGCGGCTCCCGGTTCCTCGGCGTCACCGAGGACACCGGCCGGTTCCTCGCCGGCGCGCTGGCCGAGGCCGAACGGGAGCACGGCGCGCTGCCCGGAACGAGCGCGGGCGGCGCGGACGAGGACGCCCGCTGGGACGCCGTCGCGCGGGAGGCGGTCGGCCGGCAGCGGGCGGCCGGGCAGCTGGTGCCGGGCCTCGGGCACCCCGTCCACAAGCAGGGCGACCCCCGCACGCCCGTGATCCTCCGCATCGCCGAGGAGGAGGGCCGGCGCGGCCCGCACCTGCGGCTCTTCGAGGCCGTCGGCCGCGTGCACCCCGAGATCCTGGGCCGGAGCCTGCCGCTGAACGGCGCCGGAGTGTGCGGCGCCGCCCTCGCCGACCTCGGGTTCCACCCCGAGATCCTGCGCGGCTTCGCCCTGCTCGCACGCACCGCGGGCCTGCTCGGCCACCTGGCGGAGGAGCGCGAGCGGCCGGTCGCGGGCCGCATCTACAACGCGGTGGACCGCGCCGCCGTCTACGTTCCGCCCTCCCGCGGCTGACGTGCCGGTATCCTCGGGCCGACGCGGCGGACGCGGCACACGGCAGGCTGGAGACGGGGCGAGAGGCGGGGATGACGTGCGCAGGGACGCCGGCCCCGACTTCGTCGAGGCCCTCGCGCGGGGCCTCGACGTGCTGCGCTGCTTCCGCCCGGGGCGGCCCGAGATGACGCTGAGCGACGTCGCGACCGCCACCGGCCTCGCCCGCCCCACGGCCCGCCGGATGCTGCTCACCCTCCAGGAACTGGGCTACGTCGACGCCACCGACCGCGGCTTCACCCTCACCCCCAGGGTGCTCGACCTGGGCATGGCCTACATCGGCTCACAGGGGCTGTGGGAGATCGCGCGCCCGCACATGGAGCGGCTGGTGCACGAGACCGGCGAGTCGTCGTCCATGGCGCAGCTCGACGGTTCGGACATCGTCTACGTCGCCCGGGTCGCCGTGCCGAAGATCATCGCGCTGGCCGTGACCATCGGGACCCGCTTCCCGGCCGCCGCCACCTCCCAGGGCAGGGTGCTTCTCGCGGCGCTGGAGGTGGACCGGCTCGCCGCGGTGCTGGCCCAGGCGGGCAGGTCCGGTGTCACGCCCCGGCGCACGTACGGCGCGAGGGACCTGGAACCGGTGCTGCGGGAGGTCAGGGCCCGGGGCTGGGCGCTCGCCGACGAGGACCTGGCCGTCGGCATCCGTTCCGTCGCGGTGCCGGTGCGGGACGGCGACGGGCAGGTCATCGCGGCCATGAACGTCACCGTGCACGCCGCGGAGACCTCCGTGGAGACGCTGCTGGAGCGGCATCTGCCGCGGCTGCTGCGCACGGCGAGCGCGGTCAGCGCGGACTGGGCGGCGTGGCGGAGCATGCCGGTCGCGACGGTGGAGCCGCGGCCGGGCGCGGGAGGCACGGGCGGGGGCGCCTGAACGTCCCGGGGCGCCGGGGCCGGTCGGCCGCCGCGGGCCGCGTGTCGTCTACCCGTGCTCGTGGGCCTGGCCGGCGGCTTGGGGGTGGATGCCGTCGAGAATGATCCGGACGGCCCGTTCACGTTGTGCGTCGTCGACGTAGGCGCCGGCGGTGGCGGCGAAGATGAGACGCATGACGTCGTCCGCGTCGACGTCGGCGCGCACGGCTCCGGCCGGTCGGCTCCTTTTCCCGAGCCGGGTGGGCCGGTGATCGCAGACGTGGAGCCGCCCGCCGTCCGGGGATGACGGCGGGCGTGAGCGCGGGCGCGCGGGCTGGTCGGCGGGGCGGGGGGCGCGAGGGGGCGGGGGAGCTGCTGGACGGGGGCGGGTCAGCCGACCGCGTTGTTGAGCAGCGTCTCCAGCTGGGAGGCCGCGGCGTGCAGGTGGCGGACGACGGTCAGCTGGCGCTTGCGGGGCATCCGGGTGGCGGGCGCGGAGGCGTTGAGGGCGGCCACGGCCAGGTCGCGGCGGTCCCGGACGACGGTCGCCACGGACACGATCTCGTCCTCGTCGGCCTCGCGGTGGTTGGTGGCGTACCCCTGGTCGCGGACCCGGGCCAGCTCGGTGTCGAGCAGGGCGCGCTCCTCGGGCCGCAGCACTCCGGGGGACTCCGAGGCGAACAGCTCGTCGAGCTGCCCCGCGGTCAGCTCGGCCAGCAGCGCCTTGCCGGTGGCGGTGCGGTGCGCGGGCATCAGCTGGCCGGTGCGGTCGGCGACGCGCAGGGCGCGGTTGCTCTCCGCGCCGGCCAGGTAGCGGATCCGGCCGCCCTCCAACTGGGCCAGGTGCACGGTCTCGTTCACGCGCAGGGCCAGGTCGGCGAGGATCGGCCGGGCCAGATTGCGGATGTCCAGATTGCGGACGGCGGCGAGCCCGATCTCCAGCAGCGCGGGGCCGGCGACGTAGACGCGCAGGTCCTCCTCGCGGCGTACGAAGTCGTGCTGGATCAGCATCGCGAGCAGCCGGTGCGCCGTGGAGTCGGCGACGTCCAGGGCGTGGGCGACGTCGGTGAGGCGCAGGCGCTTGTGGTCGCGGAACATCAGCAGCAGCCGTAGCGCGTTGCCCACGGAGGTGATCGGGTAGGACGGCTTCGCCCCGCCCGCGCGGGCCGTCTCGCCGGCCGCTCTGCCCTGAACCATCGGCCGAGCATATCGCTGCGCTGGCTTGGGCCGGGGGTGCGGGCTTGTGTGGGGCTGGCTGTGACCTGGCGCTCTTGGGGGCGGCGGGTCTCCGGTGGGGCGTGTGCGGGTGCGCCGCGGTTCTTTGCGCGGTTCCCCGCGCCCCTTGGGGGTGCTTTGGGTGTTCCGGTGGGGGCGTGTGCGGGTGGGTCGTGGTTTTTTGCGCGGTTCCCCGCGCCCCTTGGGGCGGGTGGGTGCTTTGGGGTGGTGGGTGTCTGCGGGTGGGGTGTGGCTTGTGGCGCAGTTCCCCGCGCCCCTTTGTGGGTGCGCCTTGCGTTCAGAGTGCCCTGAAAGGGGCGCGGGGAACTGCGCGAGCGACCAGTGCGAGACCTGCAGACCGCTACCGGCCGCAAGGGGCACCCCCTACCGGGTCGGTTGGGCCGGCCGCAGGCCGTCCGCACCCTCTACCGAGCGGGCCGTAGGCCGAAGAAGGAGTCGCGGGGGCGGTCAGACGAAGACCGACAGGTTCTTCGCCATCAGGACCGACTGGTCGAGGTACAGCGTTCGCCGCACCACCTGCCAATCGCCGCCGGCCCGCCGCAGGCGATCCCTGCGGCGCCCCACCAGAAAGTCCGTCTCGTCCGCGACCCGGTTCCGGTACACCAGGAACCGGCAGCTCACCTCGGCCTCCGGAAGCTCCGCCGACTCCAGCCGCACATTGGTGACCAGGTGCGAGACCCGCGAGACCGGCTCCTCGGCCCAGTGCTGCCCGGTCGCCAGCTGGGCCACCCGCAGCTCCACCGTCTCCTTGCCTTCGTCGAACCACTGCACCTCACCGTCCCGGGTGTTCTCCCGGTCGGCGACATCCTCGTAGCGGACGTTCATACGCAGCGGGACGCTGTAGCGGTAGTCCTCGGCGAGCATGCCGAGCCAGTCCTCGTAGCGGCGCTCGTCGAGCAGGTCGGCCTCCCGGTAGAGGAAGTCCGCCACCTCCCGCTCCAGCAGCAGGCGCTCGATCGCCTTCTGTTCGATGGCCATGACCTGTGATGACTCCTTCGGATGCTGAGACGGGACGGGACGACATGAAGTGAGGGAGACGACATGAAGTGAGGGAGACGACATGAAGTGAGGGAGACGACATGAAGTCAGGGAGGCGAGAGAGGGAGGGGAGAGGCGAGAGGGGGCGAGCCCCGGGGGCGCGGCCCGCGGCGCTTCCGCGCTCAGTCGTCCCCCTCGCGGCGCCCGATCTCGATGCCCCCGCCCGCCCCGGCCACCGCACGGTCGTCGGTCGCGGCGAGGCGGGTCAGCTCCGGCCAGGGGAGGGCGTCGGTGAACTCCGCCCAACGGCGGTAGAACGCACGGGCGTTGACCTCCCCGGCGATGGCGTGGTGCGAGTGCACGGCACGGTCCAGGTCGCTGGGCAGCTCCTGGCCGAGGCCCTGCTGGTAGTTGTACGGGTAGCGGCGGGCGACCACGCCCCGGCTGGCCTGGGTCGCGTAGTCCCAGTTCTCCATGTCGTCCTGCTCGGTCATGCCGGCCGGGCCCGCGTAGCGCATGTAGTAGCGGCGCAGCCACTCGCGGACGAACCCGGGAGCGTCGCGATCGACGAGGAACCACCGCCACACCTCGGTCTCGGTGGGGCTGATCGGGTGCGCGACGAGGATGCTGCGCGGGAAGCCGGCCGCGAACGACATGTTCGGGAAGAGGGTGGCGGGGCCCCGGCCGCCGAGCAGCCGGCCCTGCGCCCGGAGCCGTTCGGTCCGCTTCTGCCAGACGGACTTGAAGTACTCGTCCATGTCGGCCTCGGCGAACTCCGGGTACGGCACCTCGTACGCGAGGTTGTCGGAGGCGCCGTGACCGAGCCGGAACGACGTCTTCATCCGGCCCCGCGAGAAGCCGCCCTGGTCCTGCCGCTCGCCGTGCCGCCGCTTGCCGCGGCCGCCCGGTCCGATGCCGACGGCCTCCACGGAGGCGTGGGTGGAGGCGCCGTGGTAGGTGTCGCCGAGGAAGTTCTCGGAGACGAACTTCCAGTTCGACTTGATCCGCCACTTCAGCACGCCCCGGAAGACCTCCGTGCCGCCCTCGGTGCCGTCGAAGGCGTCCGCGAGGTTGTCCAGCCACCAGTGGAAGTCGCCTACGTACTCCTCGAACGGCGGTGCGTCGGGGTCCCAGTTGGCGAAGACCAGGCCCTTGTAGGAGCGCACGTGCGGGCAGCGCACCAGGCCCCACTGCTCCCTCTTGAGCTTGTTGTCGTAGGCGGCCTTCATCTGCGGCACCCCGTGCAGGTCGCCGGGGGTGTGCACCAGCGAGCCGTCGACCGAGTACGACCAGGCGTGGTACGGGCACGTGAACTGCATGGTGTTGCCCTCGTCGTAGCGGCACACCCGCATGCCGCGGTGCCGGCACGAGTTGAGCAGGACGTGCAGTTCGCCCTTGTCGTCACGGGTCAGCAGGACCGGGTCGGAGCCCATCCACGAGGAGAAGAAGTCACCCGGCCGCGGCACCTGGGTGGCGTGCCCGACGAACAGCCAGGCGCGGGGGAAGAGGTGTTCCAGCTCGCGCCGGTGGATCTCCTCGTTGACGAAGATCTCCCGGCTGATCTCGCCGCGGGCCACGTCGACCAGGTCGCGGACCGGGCCGACTCCGCTGTGCGGGACGGTGCTCGGGCCGGCTTTCGTGGCGGTGCCCGTGCCCGTGCCCGTGGGCGTGGCTTCGGTCCCGGCGTTCGCGGTGTCGGTTGCGGAGCCTGCGGCGGTGTCGGCTGCGTCGGTCGTGTCGGCTGTGCCGGCCGTGTCAGTAGTGGAGTCCGTGGTGGTGCTCATCGCTTCGGACCGTCCTTCTTGCTGGTGGGTCTTTCGACGGAGGTGTGGGGCGCGGCCGGGGTGCCCGGCTCCAGGGTGGTGATCCCGCCGGCCAGTTCGGCGAGCTTCGCGCGCAGGCCGGCCACGGTGCCGCCCTCGGCCAGCAGCCGGCGGGCGGTGGCGCAGGCGCGCGGCCAGCCGAACGTCACGGCGGCGGTCAGCCGGCCGTTACGGGAGTAGAGCGCCACGTCCTTGTCGCCCTTCGGCGTGGTGCAGCGGAGCAGTTCGACGGTGTCCGCGGCGGCCGGGTCCCCGGCCGACTGGATCTTGACGCCGTGCTGGTCGGACCAGAAGTACGGAACGTGCGCGTAGGGGGTCCGCCGTCCGGGACGGGTGAGGTTGCGGGCGACGAGGGCGGCCTGCTCCGCCGCGTTGGTCCAGTGCTCGACCCTGCGGTGCCGGCCGGTGCGCCGGTCGTACCAGCGGGCGACGTCCCCGACGGCGTAGAGGTCCCGGTGCCCGGGGACCGCGCAGAACTCGTCGGTGACCACGCCGTCCTCCAGGCAGACCCCGGAGCCCTCCAGCCAGGACGTGTCCGGTACGCAGCCGATGCCGGCCACGACGGTGCCGGCGGCGATCCTGCGCCCGTCGTCCAGGGTGAGCACCCGCGTGCCGTCGGTGCGCTCCACGACCGCGCGGACCCCGGTACCGGCGATCACCTCCACGCCGTGGGCCCGGTGCAGGTCGGTGACCAGGGAGCCGACCCGCTCGCCGAGGATCCGGGAGAACGCTGCCGTGCTCCGCTCGATCAGGGTGGTCCGGCAGCCGAGCGCCGCGGCCGAGGCGGCGACCTCGGCGCCGACGAAGCCGCCGCCGACGACGGCCACCGGCTCCCCGGTGGCCAGCCGCTTGGCCAGCTCGACGCCGTCGGCCAGTTCGCGCACGGTGTGCACCAGGCGGTCCGCCGGCGGGGGCAGGGTGCGGGGGCGGGCGCCGGTGGCGACGACCAGGGCGCCGTACCCGATCCGGGTGGCGTCGGACAGGTGCACCTCGCGGCGTTCCGGGTCGAGGCCGAGGGCCCTGGTGCCGAGCCGCAGGGTGAGCCCGAGGCGTTCCTGCTCGCCCTCCCCGAGCAGCGCCAGGGCGTCCTGGCCGCGCCGCCCGGTGAGCAGTTCCTTGGAGAGCGGCGGCTTGTCGTACGGGGCGGTGGGCTCGGCGCCGACGATCGTGATCTCCCCGTCGAACCCCTCCTCGCGAAGGGCCTGCGCGGTGCGCACGCCGCCGACGGACGCGCCGACGATGAGCACGGACCGCGGTGTGCCGGCGGGCCCGGCCGCCGTCGCGGCGGGCGCCGTCGTCCCGGCGGGGTCAGGAGTCATCGTCGGCGAGCCGGAGCGCGTCGGCCGGGCAGCTGCGGACGGCCGCGGCGACC
Organism: Streptomyces sp. TS71-3; assembly: GCF_018327685.1. Lineage (NCBI taxonomy): Bacteria > Bacillati > Actinomycetota > Actinomycetes > Kitasatosporales > Streptomycetaceae > Streptomyces > Streptomyces sp. TS71-3. The sequence continues at coordinate 1,535,264 of NZ_BNEL01000001.1, forward strand.
CGCTCGCGGTCCGCGCTGTCGACCTGCTCGTCCAGCAGCACCACGAGGCCGTTGTCGTCGAGGTCGAAGTGTTTCTCGTCGGCGGTGACGCAGTTGCCGTATCCCTGGCATCTGCCCAGGTCCACATGGATTCGCACGGGGCGTTACTCCTCGGCTGGTGCGCGTGGCGCCCGGTCGGGCGGCGGCCGGGGCCTCGAAGGCGGGCGGTGGCCAGGCCTGGCGACCGGGGGCGGAGTGGGGTGCGGGGCCTGTGCGGGGTGCTCCTCTGCGGTGCTCTCCGCGGGCTTCCCGAACCATACGTTTAATGGTTTAGTAATTGAACCATAGGCACCATAGAAGTGGCCCAGAACGCTGTCAAGACGCCCAGGGAGGTGCTCGTGACCGGCGCGGAGTGCACCGGGCCGGCGGCTGGCGGTGGCATACGCTGGGGCGCCGGCGAGGGCTTGAGGAGAGGAGGGGCCAGTGGCCTCCAGTGCGGGTGGGCCGGTCTCTCCGGAGAACGTCTTCAGTCCGGTGCCGTCGGCCGGGCGGACGTCCGCCATGATCGTCCGTCAGATCCGGACCCTGATCCGCACCGGGGAGCTTCCGGTCGGCACCCGGCTGCCCGCGGAACGCGTGCTGTGCGACCGGATGGGCGTGAGCCGGCTGACGTTGCGCGAGGCCCTGCGCGCGCTGGAGGTCAACGGCCTGATCGAGATCCGTGCCGGAGCGCACGGCGGCGCCTTCGTGACCGCGCCCACGGCGGGCAGCGCGGCGGCCGGCATCACCGACCTGCTGAGCATCTCGGGCCTGTCCGCGGCCGATGTCACCGAGGCGCGGATCGCCTTCGAGCTGGGCATCGTCCCGCTGATCGCCGAGCGGGCCACCGCGCAGGACCTCGCGGAGCTGCGTGCGCTGTGCGACGAGGCGGAGGCCGCCCGCGAGGAGGGCAGCTACACCGTGGCGATGTCGTTCGGCTTCCATCTGCGGGCCGCGGCCGCCTCGCACAACCCCGCCGTCGTGCTGCTGCTGGACTCCTTCCGGGAGGCCATCCTGATGTCGATGCGGCAGGCGCATCACGAGGGGAAGCAGGGGGTTGCCGAGCATCGGGCGTTCGTGGACGCGATCGAGCGGGGCGAGCCCGGGGTGGCTCGCAAGGTGATGGGGGATCATCTTCAGCGGACCGCCGATGCGGTGGCGCCTTCGGCCCCGGCCTCGGCGCCCTTGTGGCGGGGGTGCTGAGGGGTTCTTCCTCTCGGTCGGCTCTCCGTGGGCCGGGCTTTTTTGCGCGGTTCCCCGCGCCCCTGGGGGTGGCTGTGTCTTGTGTGGTTGTCTCGGCTGTCCGTGGGTCGGGGTTTTTTGCGCGGTTCCCCGCGCCCCTGGGGTGGTTGCCTCTTGCGGGGGGCGTGTCGGCCCCCGGCGGCGGGGGGTTTTGCTTCCCCACTGCCTTGAGGGCGTGGGAGGTACCCCCATCCCCGCGCCCCTGTTTGCGCGGTTCCCCGCGCCCCTGGAGGGGCTGGGCCTTGTGGGCTTGTTCGGGTTCCGTCCGTGGGGGGTTGCTCCGTCCTCGCGGCCCTGGGGTGGCCGGCCCCGGCCGGGCTTCCGTGTGGTCCGGGGATTGAATCCCGGTTCTGGTTCTTGACTGGTCGGCGAGGGCGGTGGCAGCCTCCGCGTTGAAGAAGGAACTTCTTTGATGCGGAAGATCGCCCCGCGGTGGACCACGGGACCGCCGGCGACTCCGCTCGGGACACGCCCCGTTCTCGCAGCTCGGACCCGAGTGCTGCCGGGCATCCCGGAGCCGGTCGACGGCCCCGTCGGCATGGGGCCGGACACGTGACGCAGAAGGGAAATCCGCAGTGCCAGCAGCAAGGAGCCGTGCCGCCGGAATCGCGCGCCGGTGCGCCGGGGCCCGCTCGTGACCGGCCTGCCCGGTACGGCGCAAGGGCCGTCGGGGGCGCCCGAGATCGGGCTGATCGGGCTCGGCCCGATGGGCACCGCGCTGGCCGTCGGGCTGCTCCGGGCCGGCTGGCCCGTGCGCTGCCACGACGCCCGCCCCGAGGCGGTGGCCGAAGCGGTCGCCGCCGGTGCGACGACCGCCGGCTCGCCGCGTGAACTCGCCACCCGCTGCCGCTGGGTGCTGACCTTCCTGCCCGGCCCCGACCAGGTGCACGAGGCCGCGCTCGACCCCGAGCGCGGAGTGCTCGCCGGGCTCGCCCCCGGTGGCCTGCTGCTCGACCTGTCCACCTGCGGCCCCGACACCGCCGAACTGCTCGGTGCCCGCTTCGCGGCGGCCGGGCGGCGGTTCCTGGACTGCCCCGTCAGCCGCAAGGCCCCCGACTCCACCCTGCTGGTGGGCGGCGCGGAAGGCGTGCTGGGCGAGCTCGAACCCGCCCTGCGCGCGGTCTCCAGGACGCTCGTCCACTGCGGCAGGCTCGGCGCCGGCTACACCGTCAAGCTGCTCAACCAGCACATCAAGTACGCCTGGTACCTGGCCTCCGCCGAGGCCCTGCTGATCGCCGAAGCCGTCGGCCTCGACCCCGCGCTGGCGGCCGAGGCCGTGCAGGAGTGCAGCGGCGCGGAGTCCGGGCTGAGCACCGCGGCGAGCTACTTCCGCGGCGACACCGCGGCCGTGCGCACCCGCGCACCGGCCACCACCATCGCCAAGGACATGGCGCTCGCCGAGCGACTCGCCGAGTCGGCGGCGATCCACAGCCCCACGCTCGACGTCACCGCGGCGTTCTTCCGGCACGTCATGGACACGCCCTACCGGCACCGTCCCTACCCGGAGAGCAGCGCCCTGCTCCCCTCGTACACGGCACCGCCCGCCTCCGACACCCCGTCACCCCCGCCGCCCGCCGACGCCCCCGCCACCCCCGCCGGCTGACCCCACCGCCGCGCCGTCACCCCCGCCGCGCCGACCTCACCGTTCCCCTGCCGGCACCAGCACCGGTGCCAGCAGTCGCACCACCCGCACCACCAGCCCCCCGCCTGCCCGCACGGTCACCCCGACCGAAGAGTGCCTATTCGATGAAGATGAGGCCCGTATGACTTCCCTGCAGAGCACCGACCACAGATCGGGTGGCGCGGAGCCCGGGTACCGCGCGAAGCGCTGGTGGCTGTTCTCGCCCGCGGTCGTGGTCATCTGGATCGTCGGCATGCTCGACAAGACCGGCGTCGGCGTGATCATCGCGGACGACCACTTCCTGTCCGACATGCACCTGGAGGGCAAGCACGGCCTCCTCGGCCTGCTCACCACCGTCACGCTGGTCTTCTACGGCGCCTCCATGCCGGTGTGGGGCATCCTGATCGACCGCTTCGGGCCGCGCCGGTGCGCCATCGTCGGCATGTGCTTCTGGGGGCTGAGCACGTTGGCCGCCGCACTCGCCGTCGACGTGCCGATGCTGCTGGTGGCGCGGGGCGCGCTCGGCGTCGCGGAGGGCTTCCTGTGGCCGATGTCGAACGCGCTGACCGCCCGCTGGTTCCCGGGGGCCGAGCGGAGCCGCGCCAAGTCCGTCTGGATAGGCGCGATCAACGTCGGCTTCGCCATCTCCGGCTTCGTGATCACCGGTGCCATCGGCGTCACCGACTGGCGGGGCGCCTTCGGCCTGCTGACCATCCTCTCGCTGGTCGTCTGCGTGCCCACCGCCTGGTTCCTGCTCCATGACTCCCCGGAGCAGGCACCCGGGCTGAGCAGCGCGGAACTCGACGTCATCCGCGGCGACAAGACCCCCGGCGACGTGGACGGGGAGCCGGGCGGCGGCGGCCGGGCAGGCAAGGCCGGCAACGCGCTGCTGACCTGGCCGCTGTGGGTGTGCGCCGGCGTGTGGATCACCAACAACATCGGCGTGTACGGCCTGGCGAGCTGGTTCCCCACCTACCTGGAGGACGAGCAGCACATCAGCGGCGCGAGCGCGGACGGCTACATCGCGCTCGCGTTCCTGCTGTGCGTGGCGGTGGGACCGCTGGTCGGGTTCGGCATGGACCGCACCGGGCGCAAGGCCATCTTCACCTGCGGCGGCTTCCTGCTGGCCGCGGTCTGCCTGCTGCTCGCGTCCACCGTCACCACGCTCGACGTCCAGCTGGCCGCCGTGATCGTGGCGATCATCGGCATCGAGGGCTTCACCACGCTCGCCGCCCAGGGCGTCCTGCACAGCTTCGCGCCCGCCCACCGGATGGGCCGGGCCGCCGGGATCATGATCGGCATCGGCAACTTCGTCGGCGCCTTCGGCGCCACCGTGATGGGCTACCTGGTGGACTCGGGCGGATTCGACGCGGCCTTCGCCTTCCTCATCGCCGTCTTCCTCGTCGGCGGTGGTGCCAGCTACGTCCTGCACCGCGCCACATACTGACGGCGGACCCCCACCGGAGCCCGTCGCCCGCCACTCCATCCACCCCCTACTGCCTACCGCCCGCCGCCTACCGCCCACCGCCATTCCTACCGAGCCGCCACCCCCCACCGGACACCTCCTGACCCAGCCGGCCCCCCACAGCCCCACCGCGCACAGCTCCACCCCCCACAGCCCCACCGCACCCGTCCCACCGCACAACCCAGGGAACGCCACGATGACCACCCCGCACGACGCCCCCGCCCCCGGCACACCCTCCGCCGGCACGCCCACCCCCGGCACACCCGCGGCCGGGGCGAGCGCCCCCGCGAAGCCCTCCGCCGACGAGGTCCGGCGGCTGATCGCCCTCGGCTGCCGGATCCTCGCCCACCGCGGCCTCGCGGAGGACATCCTCGGCCACATCAGCCTGCGCGACGACGACGGCACCCTGCACATCCGCTGCCGGGGCCCGCGCGAGCGGGGCCTGCTGTTCACCGACCCCGGCGACGTGTGGCGGGTCGGCCTGGACGGCGACACCGACCTGCCCGACGGCTACCGGGTACCGAACGAACTGCCCATCCACAGGGAGGTGCTGCGCGCCCGCCCGGACGCACAGGCCGTGGTGCACATCCACCCCCCGAACGTGGTCGCCGCCGACCTGGCCGGCCTCACCCTCCGCCCCATCGTCGGCGCCTACAACATCCCCGCCATGCGGATGGCGCTCGACGGCATCCCCGTCTACCCGCGGGGTGTCCTCATCACCCGCCCCGACCTGGGCCGAGAGGTCGCGACCGCGCTCGCGGAGCGGCCCGTCTGCATCCTGCGCGGGCACGGCATCGTCGCCATCGGCGAGACCGTGCAGCAGGCCGTGGTGCGGGCGCTCACCGTCGAGTCGCTGGCCAAGATGACGCTCGCCGCCTCCGGGCACCGCACCCCGCCCGTGCTGCCCGAGGCCGACATCGCCGAACTCCCCGACCTCGGCTCGGCGTTCAACGACGAGACGGTCTGGCGCAGCCACCTGGCCCGGCTGGAGCACGCGGGGCTCGGCCTGGACTGAACCGCGCCGGCGCCGGGCGATCCGGCAACCGGCCGCGGGCGCCCCGTCGAACCTTCTGATTCTGAGGACCCGGAGCGCCCGCGCCCGCCGCCGTCAGGACTTCGTGCGGGCCCGGGACGAGGAAGCCGTACTGGAGGAAGCCGTACCGGAGGACGCCATACCGGAGGCCGCCGTGCCGGACGCCGCCCTGCCGGACGCGGCCGTTCCGGAAGCCGGTGCCGCCGGGGCCGCCGAGTCGCAGAGCGCGGCGGCCCCGCACAGCGCCGACTCCGGGCGGATCGGAACGCCGTTGGTGCGCAGCACCTCGCGGACGTCGAGGATCAGCGGGAAGACCTCCTGGTTCCAGTCCTCGCCCTGCTCGTCCCAGGCCCGCTGCTCCGCCTCCACGGCCATCCGGTCCTCGGCGAACACCCGCTCGGTGAACCGCCGGATGAACGGCCAGGCCAGGTGGAGCGCACCCGGCACCGGCGGTTTGGCGATCATGAGCAGTCCGAAGGCGTGCGTCCTGCGCTGCTCCGCGTCCTCGGGAACGTACGCCGCCCACAGGGAGAACGCCGGCAGGTCGGCGTGCTCGGGGACCGACTGGAGCGTCTGGTACGGGTACTGGGTCCGGACGGTGATGGCGTCGCGCGAGCCTCCGCGCCGCAGGCCCTCGCCGGAGAGCAGCCCGGCGCCGCGGTCCTTCCTCCCGCCGCCCGGGATGAACAGGTACCTGGCCTCGACGGACCCCGGCCCCGTGTCGTACCCGAGGAGTTCGGGCTGGATCCTGCCGAGCACGCCGCGGTGCAGGAACTGGTGGTTCATGTCGAGCAGGTTCTCGTGCAGGAACGAGTAATGGCAGTGCACGGTGCGCGAGAACGCCATCGTCCGGTGGCGCCTGGAATCGAATTCCGGAAGCACCGGCAGGGGAGTGGAGGGCGCCTTCTCGGGGTCGCCCGGAAAGACGAAGACCAACCCGTAGCGTTCCCGGACGGGATAGGCCCGCACGCCGCTCGGCGGCCTGGTGACACCCTTGGGCAGATAGGGTATCTGCGAAATACGGCCGTTTCCGCGGTAGGCCCAGGCGTGGTAGCAGCAGCGCAGCGCGTCGCCCTCCACGACCCCCATGCTCAGCGGCACCTGCCGGTGCGCGCAGCGGTCCTCAAGTGCGTGGACGTCGCCACCGGCCGTGCGGTACAGCGCGATGCGCTCACCCGCGAAGGACGCGGCGAACGCCTTGTTCCGCGGCACGCTTCGGGAAACGGCGACGGGGTACCAGAAATTCGGATTGATGCCCGTGCGCCGCAGATCGGCCACCGTTCTCGAAGGGCCCTGCGACACGTTGGCGGCACCGCGCGCGGGCCGCGCTTTTCTCTTTCCACCCCGTACGGGCTGCGTCTCGGTCATGGGCCTCTCCTTGCGCGTAGGGCACTGCTGCAAAGCGTGGCAACACGAGATAACCGTCAGCGTAATACGCGGAGGAGGACTCGGCAGATTTCCGGGCGGCCGCGGAGTTCGGCACCCGCACGCGCGCGATCTGCGCCGCGGTACTGGGCCGATCGGGTGAGCGGCCCGCGGCCCAAGCGGCCCCGCGGCGCGTGCGCGGCGCGTGCGGTGCGTCAGTCCGGGGAAGGCGCCCAGGGCCCGACGCCGCCGATGCGCTCGATGGCGTAGTGGACGGTGTAGCCGGGGCTCCTGGGTGCCGGGAACTCGGCGTCCGGGGCGATGTAGACCTTCGCCAGGCGGTTGAGCAGGTCCCAGGTGGCGTCGCTGGGCTCGACGGTGGCCCGCGCCCGCAGCATGGCGTACTCGTTCAGGACGACGCCGGGCACCCGCGGCGCGTCGAAGGTCAGCACGACCCGCGGGTCCCGCTCCATGTTGCGCAGCTTCACCTGCCGGGCGAGGTGGCCGCTGACGAGTTCGTCGCCGTCCAGTCCGATCCAGATGACCGTCACGTGCGGGCTGCCGTCGGGCTTGATGGTGCTCAGGTGGGCCATGGGCCCGGAGGCCACCAGATCACGCAGTTCCTGCGGAAGCTTCATGGTTTCGCCCTTTCGCCGCGTGCGCATGCTACCCAGCGGCGCAACGGCCCGCCGCCGCCCGGTATCCGGCTCCGCCCGGCACCTCGCGCCGTCCCCCGCCCGGTGGCGGCACACGATCGTGACCGGTCGCGGCTTGACGTGCGGGACGGCGTGGACTGTGCTGGTGATCGCGTGAGCGTGCTGGTCTGCGCAGGTGGCGGGCGGCCCGGGTGGACCGGGCGGCCCCGGGCGGAGGGGTGCGGATGGCCGGGGTGCCGGGCGGGACGGCCGGGGACGGCGAGGGGATCCTCATCGGGATCGACGCGGGCGGAACCCGCACCCGCGCACTCGTCACGGACGGCACGCGCGTGCTGGGCCGCGGCACCGGCGGACCGGGCAACGCGCTCTCCGTCGCCGGCCCCGAACTCGCCGACCACCTCACCGCCGCCCTCGCCGAGGCACTGCCCGCCGGAGCCGCGGCCCGGCTGCGCGGGGTGGCCGCCGGATTCGCCGGGGCGTCCTGGCTCCTCGCGGACGACCCCGGTCGGAACAGGGCGCTGACGGCGCTGCGCACGGCGCTGGCCCGGCACGGCGCGCCCGCCGGCGTACCCGTCGACGTGCGCGCCGACGTGGAGGTCGCGTTCGCGTCCGGGCCCGGGACGCCCGCGGACGGGCTGCTGGTGCTGTCGGGCACGGGCAGCGCGGTCATCCGGTTCGCCGCCGGGCAGGTGGCGGCCACCGTGGACGGGCACGGCGGGATGCTGGACGACGCCGGCAGCGGTCACTGGATCGGCCGGCACGCCGGCCGCGCCGCGCTGCGCGCCCTGGACGGGCGGGGCCCGTGGACGGCACTGGTGCCCGCCCTCACCGGGCGCTTCGGCGAGCCGGTCAGCACGCCGCCCGCCGAGCGGCGCGAGCGCGAACGGGCCCGTGCCCGCCTGCTGGAGGCCCTGATCGCGGCCGGCTCGCCCGCGCTGGCCCGGCTCTGCCCCCTCGCGGTGGCTGCCGCCGGTGCCGGGGACGAGGTGGCGACCGGCCTCCTGGACGGCGCGGTCGACGCGCTCGCCGAGTCGGTCCGCGCGCTGCGCCCGGCGCCCGGCGAGACGGTGGTGACCACCGGCGGCCTGCTCGGCCCCGAAGGCCCGCTGCTGCCCCGCCTGACCCCCGTCCTGGCCGGCCTCGGCCTGAGCCCCCTGCCGGTACCCGACGGCACCGCGGGCGCGGCGGCACTCGCCCGCGCCCTGCCCGCGCGGGCCCGCTGGACCGGACCCCGAACGGGCACGGGCCCCCGAACGGGTTCGGGCACGGGTCCCGGGGCCGTCTCCACGACCACTCCGTAGGCGAGCGGGGCCCCCGCGCGCGTCACGCGCCCCGCCGGTCACGCGCGATTACCGCCGCACGGTGGGGCAAACCTCGCACGGTCACGATCATCGTATCGAGTTAATGTCGGCGGATTTTCAGGGCTGATCGAGTGGATCGGCCGTTACTGTCTCTCGGGATCTGGACGGATTCCCGGATGTTTGCCCCCTTTCCTCTTTCCCGGTGGCGCACCCATGCCTGCCACCGCCCCTACGAAGGAGAGCTCGCCCGATGACTGTTGACACCAGCCCGGAAGCACAGCCGGAGTCGCCTCGGCAGTCCAGCCTCGGCACGGCGGCCGCCCGCAACCTCGCCACCACCACCAAGTCCGCCCCGCAGATGCAGGAGATCACCTCCCGCTGGCTGCTGCGGACGCTCCCCTGGGTGGAGACCAAGGGCGGCGCCTACCGCGTGAACCGCCGGCTGAGCTACACCGTCGGCGACGGGCGCGTGGAGTTCGTCCAGGACGGTGCGGAGGTCCGGGTGATCCCCCGCGAGCTGTGCGAACTCGCCGTGCTCCGGGGCTTCGAGGACGAGGAGGTGCTGGCCGCCCTCGCCGGCCGGTGCACCCAGCGGGACTTCGGCCCCGGCGAGGTGCTCGTCGAGCGCGGCGCGCCCGCCGAGCACCTTCACCTCATCGCCCACGGCCGCGTCAGCCAGACCTCCACCGGCAAGTACGGCGACGAGGTCGCCGTGGCCGTGCTCGCCGACGGCGACCAGTTCGGCGAGAACGCCCTGCTGGACGAGGACGCCCGCTGGGACCACACCGCCACCGCCGAGACCGCCGGCACCCTGCTCACGCTCTCCCGCGCGGACTTCGCCGCCGTGCTCTCCCAGGCGCCGGGCCTCCAGGCCCACGTCGAGCAGTTCAGCTCGCTGCCCCGCCAGCGGCAGAACCGCCACGGCGAGGCCGAGATCGCCATGTCGGCCGGCCACACCGGCGAGTCGTCGCTGCCCGGCGCCTTCGTCGACTACGAGCTGAAGCCGCGTGAGTACGAACTCTCCGTCGCACAGACCGTCCTGCGGGTCCACAGCAGGGTCGCCGATCTCTACAACGGTCCGATGAACCAGACCGAGGAGCAGCTCAGGCTCACCATCGAGGCGCTGCGCGAGCGCCAGGAGCACGAGCTGATCAACAACCGCGAGTTCGGCCTGCTCCACAACGCCGACTTCAAGCAGCGCATCCAGACGCACTCGGGCCCGCCCACCCCGGACGACCTCGACGAGCTGCTCTGCCGCCGCCGCGGTTCCAGGGTCTTCCTCGCCCACCCCCGGACCATCGCCGCGATCGGCCGCGAGTTCAACGCCCGCGGGCTCTACCCGAACCACGTCGACCTCGGCGGCCAGCAGGTCCCGGCCTGGCGCGGGGTCCCGATCCTGCCGTGCAACAAGATCCCCATCACCAAGGAGAACACCAGCTCCGTCATCGTGATGCGCACCGGCGAGGAGAACCAGGGCGTCATCGGACTGCGCCAGACCGGCCTGCCGGACGAGTACGAGCCGGGCCTCTCGGTGCGCTTCATGGGCATCGACGACAAGGCGATCATCTCCTACCTCGTCACCACGTACTACTCGGCCGCCGTCCTCGTACCGGACGCACTCGGCGTGCTGGAGAACGTGCAGATCGCCCGCAGGCGCGACTAGGTCGTGTCCGGCGGATCTTCGTGGATCAGCCTGCGGCGTCTGGTGCCGTGCATCGCAAGGCGGAGGGTCGTCCTCGTACGGGGCGTACTCGGATGACTCCGACAACGCGGCGAGGTGCGGTGCTGGGGGCACTCCCCCACTGCCCTGAACGGGCGTGGGAGGTACCCCCACCCACGCCCTTCAGGCAGTGGGGGAGTCGCGGGCCCACGAAGATCCGCCGGACACGGCCTAGTACCCCTCGCCCTGGAGGACGACCGGCCCTGCCCGGCGGCCACGGCGGCCCGGACCCTCCGGGCCGCACGGGCACGCCCGGGATCCGGGACAGCCACCCATCCGACCAAGGAGCCATGGATGCCCGCCCCTGAGCGTTCACCTCAGCCGTCGAGCCCGACCGCGGATGCTCTCCGGGCGGGGGCGCACGTTCTCGCCGACGCCGCCGCCCGCGCCACCGAGGCCGCCGGCCCCCGCCCGCCCGTGCCGTCCCCGCCCGCCCCCGCCGATGTCCCGGCCGCCGGGGTGCGGGGCGCGGGGCTGGACCGGGTGCTGCGCGGCCCCAGCGGCCTGGGCACCGCGAGCCTGCACGTGGGCCGGCGCCCGGAGCCGGCCTCGCCCGCCGCCCCGGTCCCTGCCGACGTGCCCACCGCCGAGGTGCCCTCGGCCGGGGTGTCCACCGCCGAGGTGCCGGCCACCGGAGTGCGGGTGCCGGGTGCCCGGCCGGCGGGAGCGTTGCCCGGCCCCAGCGGGCTCGGCACCGCGGGCCTGAGCCTCGTCCGGCGAACGGAGCCACCGGTGCCGCGGGAGCAGCCGGAGCAGCCGGAGCCGGCGGCGGAACCGGCGGAGGGCATCGCGATCCCGGGCCTCTACCACCACCCGGTGCAGGAGCCCGACCCGGTGCGCGTGGAGGAGGTCAGCCGCAGGATCAAGGCCTGGGCGCTGGACGAGGTCGACCTGTACCCCGACGAGTGGGAGGACCAGTTCGACGGCTTCTCCGTGGGGCGGTACATGGTCGCCTGCCATCCCGACGCCCCGACGGTCGACCACGTGATGCTCGCGACGCGCCTGATGGTCGCCGAGAACGCCGTGGACGACTGCTACTGCGAGGACCACGGAGGCTCGCCCGTCGGCCTCGGCGCACGCCTGCTGCTGGCGCACACCGCACTCGACCCGCTGCACACGACGCAGGAGTACGAGCCGCGGTGGGCGGAGTCGCTCCACTCGGACGCGCCCCGGCGCGCCTACCGGTCCGCCATGGAGTACTTCGTCAAGGCGGCCAGCCCCTCGCAGACCGACCGGTTCCGGCACGACATGGCCCGCCTGCACATGGGCTATCTCGCCGAGGCGGCCTGGGCGCAGACGGACGAGGTGCCCGAGGTGTGGGAGTACCTGGCGATGCGCCAGTTCAACAACTTCCGCCCCTGTCCCACCATCACCGACACCGTCGGCGGCTACGAACTGCCGGCGGACCTGCACGCGCGGCCCGCCATGCAGCGGGTCATCGCGCTGGCGGGGAACGCCACGACGATCGTGAACGACCTGTACTCGTACACCAAGGAACTCGCCAGCCCCGGCCGGCACCTCAACCTGCCCGTGGTGATCGCCGAACGTGAGGGCGTCTCCGACCGCGAGGCCTACCTGAAGACGGTCGACGTCCACAACGACCTGATGCACGCCTTCGAGACCGAAGCCGCGGCCCTCGCCGCCGCCTTCCCCCTCCCGACCGTGCAGCGCTTCCTGAAGGGGGTGGCCACCTGGGTCGACGGCAACCACTACTGGCACCAGACCAACACCTACCGCTACAGCCTGCCCGACTTCTGGTAAGAAGAATGGACCTGTCCATGACCGACACCCAGCTCACCAGCACCGCCGGTTCCACCGGGACCTCCCTGTTCATCCCCGCCCCCGTGACGCCCTACCAGGGGGACATCGCGCGCTACTGGGACACCGAGGCCAGGCCCGTGAACCTGCGTCTGGGCGACGTCGACGGCCTCTACCACCACCACTACGGCATCGGCGCCGTCGACCGCGCGGCCCTCGGCCACGCCGACGACGCCGAGTCCGAGAGCAAACTGATCGCGGAGCTCCACCGCCTGGAATCGGCACAGGCGGAACTCCTTCTGGACCACCTCGGCCCCGTCGAGCGCGACGACACCCTCGTGGACGCCGGCTGCGGGCGCGGCGGCTCGATGGTCATGGCCCACCAGCGCTTCGGGTGCAAGGTCGAGGGCGTCACCCTGTCGGCCAAGCAGGCGGACTTCGCCAACCGGCGCGCTCGCGAGCTCGGCATCCAGGAGCACGTCCGGGCCCGCGTCTGCAACATGCTCGGCATGCCCTTCGAGACGGGGCAGGCCGCGGCGTCGTGGAACAACGAGTCGAGCATGTACGTCGACCTGCACGACCTCTTCGCCGAACACTCCCGGATCCTCGCGGTGGGCGGCCGCTACGTGACCATCACGGGCTGCTGGAACCCGCGCTACGGCCAGCCCTCGAAGTGGGTCTCCCAGATCAACGCACACTTCGAGTGCAACATCCACTCCCGCCGGGAGTACCTCCGCGCCATGGCCGACAACCGCCTGGTACCGCAAGCGGTCATCGACCTGACCCCCGCAACCCTGCCCTACTGGGAGCTGAGGGCAACGTCTTCCCTGGTCACCGGCATCGAGGAGGCCTTCATCAACTCCTACAAGGACGGCTCTTTCCAGTACCTCCTGATCGCAGCAGACCGAGTCTGACCAGAAGGTCGGGGCACGACGACGGGGGGCGCCCCCGAAGGGGCGCGGGGAACTGCGCGACCAGCCACGGCGATACGCGCGGATCGCCACTGTCCCTGGGGGGTGCCTCTATGTCCTTGGTCAAGCGGGGCGTGGGGTTCGGTGTTCGTAGAAGGTGCCGTCGCGGAGCATCGCGTAGAGCACGCTGATGCGCTGGCGGGCCAGGCGGAGGAGAGCCTGGGTATGAGTCTTTCCTCTGGCTCGGCAGCGGTCGTAGTAGGTGCGGGAGACGGGATCGTGCAAGGCGGCGAAAGCGGACAGGAACATCGCCCGTTTGAGCTGGCGGTTTCCGCCTCGTGGCGCGTGTTCGCCGTGGATCGATGTGCCCGACGACTTGGTGGTCGGGGCCAGGCCGGCGTAGGAGGCGAGATGGGCGGCGGTGGGGAAGCTGGTGCCGTCGCCGACGGTGACCAGCAGGGTGGCAGCGGTCCTGACCGCGATCCCCGGCATCGAGATCAGGACCTGGGAAAGAGGGTGCTCCTCCAGCAGGGCCTCGATCTGCGCTTGAAGAGCGCGGCGCTGTTCGTGGACAGCCGCGAGCGAGCGGGCCAGCGAGGGGATCACGATGTCGAGCGTGCCGGTCCCCGGGACCACGACGGTCTGTTCGTCGAGTGCGTCGAAGACGTCGTCGATCAGCCGCTGGGCCATGCGCGGGGCTTTGGGTCGGATGGTTTCGACGAGTTTGCGGCGGCCGGCTTTCCTGAGGGCGGATGGGGATCCGTAGCGCTCCAGCAGCCAGGTGACTGCTTGGTGATCCAGCCGCGGGCCCAGGACGCGTTCGAGGCTGGGGTGGAACTGTGTGAGCAGGCCGCGTATGCGGTTGCTGGTGCGTGTGGCCTCGGTGGCAAGATCCTGGTCGAAGCCGACCAGCACGGTGAGTTCGGCGGTGATCTCATCGGTCAGTTCCAGGGACCGCAGGGTGTGGGGCATGGTGCGGGCGGCGTCCGCGATGACCGCGGCGTCCTTGGCGTCGGTCTTGGCCTCGCCCGGGTAGAGGTCGGCGATCCTGCGCATCGCAAGTCCGGGCAGGTAGGCGACCTTGCAGCCTGCGTCCCGGGCCACGGTCAGTGGCAGAGCGCCGATCGAGGCGGGCTGGTCCACGATCAGCAGGACGGTGCCGAATTTGGCGGCCAGCTTGTCGAAGACGGCTCGCAGTTTCGGTTCGCTGTTGGGCAGGGGCTTGTCGAAGACCTTCTTGCCGGCTGGGGTGAGTCCGTGGCCGTGGTGGGCGGTCTTGCCGACGTCCAGGCCGAGGAAGACGCCCACGTCGCCGGTGTCGAACATCGTGCTGTCAGCTCCTTTGGTGCGGCTGGCCTGGGCTTCGGTGTCGTACGCGCGCATCCACGTTATGCAGACCTGCCGCCCGTGAACTGTCCGGCGTTGCGCCGGACCGGACGGTGGCCGGACCTCTCATCAGCGGCTCCGACGGCACCTCTCGGGCCCGGTGAACACCACCCCCCACGTCATCTCGGACAGGGGGACACAGTCATGCCGGGCCCGGAGGCCAGCGGCCCTCTTGCAGGACCGCGAAAAAGATAACGGGGGCAGTCTGGTCCGATCCGGGCCACCGGCCCAGAGGGGAACGACCCGGCCACCCGCCCGAGGGGCCAGCCGGGTCACCGCAGAACCCCGGCCCGGCCTACCGCGGATCCGCGCGAAGCGCGCCCCCCGCATCCGGGACCACCTGCACCGCCGCACCCCCCGCCCCCGCGGCCACCCCCAACTGCGAGATCGCGTTGAGCAGGTGGAAGGACCCGCCGTGCCCGACCACCTGCCACCGCTGCGTACGGGTACCGTCCTTGCACGGCTGCTGCGTGACCGCCGCACCCACCTCAAGCGGCGCGCCGAGGTAGTGCTTACCGTCCACGACGTCCAGGCACTCCTGCGTCACGGCACCGTCGCGCACCGCCCGCACCTCGTAGTAGCCGTCCGCGGTGGCCGTCAGCGCCCAGGCCGCCGCCGGGTCGGAGGCGAACCGCGCTTGCGCCCCGTCCTCCGCCGACGCCGTGGTGAGCCGCTTGTCCGAGCCGCGCAGTGCGAGCGCGTACGTGCCGTGAGCGAGCGGGAGCCGGGTGACGTTCAGCCAGCCCGGGGCATGGCCGATCCCCTGCGCGAGCACGCTGAACCCGGCGTAGTCGGCCGCCGGCTTCGGGCTGCCCCAGGTGGCCTGCGCGACGAAGCGCAGCGGCATGAACGCGTCGTTCTCGACCTCGTTCTCCGTCTCGGCCGCCGCCGAGTCCGGCCACAGCGAGATCTGCGCGCCGGTGACGCCGGGCTGGGGCCCCGCCAGCGTCTCGCCCTCGAACGACAGCGGCGTCCAGTCGCTCTCGTAGAGCTTCCGGGTGTCCATGTGGAAGCCGCCGCGCACCAGGTAGAGCGAGTAGGCGGAGTTCATCACGGGGTTGCCGGCGGCGAGCAGGGCGGAGGGCTGTGCTCCGGTCTCGGTGAGCCAGTGCTCGATCACCACGTCCTTGTTCACCGGGACGGTGTTCTGCCCGTTCAGGCCGTCGTTCCAGATCCGCAGGGTGCGGCCGCCGGCGCGGACGTGCGCGTCGACGCGGTTGACGAAGTCGACGAAGGCGTCCTGCGGGGTCGCCTTCTCCCCGTACTTCGCCTTCGCGTAGGCCGCGATCTGCGGATAGTTCGCGAAGTCGGAGCCGAGCATGTACTCGTCGGCGCCCATGTGCCAGTACGGCGTGTCCCACACCGTGAGCGCCTCGTCCACCAGCCTGGTGTAGAAGTCGAAGGCCTCCGGCTGCGTGATGTCCAGCCGGGTGGGGGACTTCGTGCCGGAGGCGTCGGTGAGCTGGAGTTCGGGGTGGTTCTCCAGGTAGGGGTCTATGTGCCCGGGGGAGTTGATCTCCGGCACCAGCGTGATGTGGTACGTGCGGGCCATGGCGGACAGCCGCCGCACCTCGTCCTTGGTGTAGTAGCCCCAGAACTTCGTCTTCGGGTCCACGTCGCTGGCGACCTTCGCCTCGATCTGGAGCTGGTTCAGCTTCAGATAGGACATGTCGCGCATCAGCCGCTCGAACCAGTCCATCGAGATGTGGATGTAGCACGCGCACACGTCCACGCCCCGTTCGGCGTACTTCGGCACGTCGACGGCGGTGCCCTTCGGCAGGCTCCGCCCGCTGCCGAGCATCTGGAGGACCGTACGGGTGCCGTGGTACACGCCGGTCTCGGTGGCCGCGGTGATCCGGACCGTGCCGGAGACGTCCAGCGCGTAGCCCTCCGTGCCGAGGTCCCCCCGGGACGGGTCGAGGCGCAGCACCACGTCGCCCGGGTGCTGCCGCGCACCGGTGGTGACGGGCAGCCGCAGGCCGGTGGCGGTGGCCACGTCGCCGGCGAGCGCGGTCGCGTCGGCGCGCAGCGCCCGGTCGCCGGCGACCACGGCGGAGCGGCGGCCGAGTTGCAGGCTGCCCTCGCCCGGGGTCCATCGGGTGAGTGCGGGCAGCACCCTGGGGGCGCCCGCCGTGGTTTCGGCTCGTGCGGCGGCCGCGGGGGCGCCGGGCACCGCGGCGGCCGCGGGCAGGGCCGCCGGAACGAGCAGGGCCAGGGCGGACAGCAGGGGCGCTGCCCATCCCGGTCCCGGTCGCGGTCGGAAATGACGTGTCACGACGTGCTCCTCACACTGTTGGGCCTCGGGTCCTCGGTTCCAGTGGGGGGTTCGGTGCGCGGCGGACCTGCCGGGCCGCCGCGCACCGGGCTCAGGCGGTGCGCCGGATGCGTCCGGCGTACTCCGCTTCGAGACGGGCGTTGCGCTCGTCGGAGCCGGGCACGTTCGCCGACTGGTAGAGCGGCGGGGTGACACCGGCCGCGAGCAGCCGGGCCACCGTCTCGGCGACGGTCATCTGGACGAGCACGGCGCCGCTGATGGTGCTGAGCGCGCAGACTCCGGTGCCGTCCGGGAGCTGGAGGGCGGCGTCGCCGAACGGGGCGCCGTTGTCCAGCACCACGTCCGCCACCTCGAACAGCCGCTGCCCGCTGGGGTGCCGGGCGGTGATCCGGGAGGAGTGGGCGACCGACGTCAGCGCGATCACCTTGTGGCCGCGCTCCTTGACGAGCCGGGCCATCTCCACGATGGCGCCGTTGCCGCCCGACTGGCTGGCGATGATGAAGATGTCTGCGGGGTGGATCTCCGCGAGGTCGAGCACCTTCGCGGCGACCGCGGGGTCCCGCTCGGCGAACGGGTCGAGCGCCTCCTCGGGGTCCTCGTGGCCGAAGAGCACCCGGTCGCGGATGGAGAGCTGGTTGGTGGGCACCAGACCGCCCGCCCGGCCGGCGACCTCCATGGCGAGCGCCTGGGAGTGCCCGGTGCCGAAGACCTGGATCACGCCCTTGTCCCGCAGCGCGGCGGCGATCAGGTCCGCGGCCTCGCCGACGCTGTCCCGCGCCCGCTCGACCGTGCCCGGCAGCTCCTGCTGGACGGTCTCCCAGTAGGCGGTGCCGGAAATGGTGTCGGAAGTCATCTCAGAGGTGTCCCTCTCCGTGGGTGGTCGGACCATGGGTGGTCGGGGGATGGGCGGCCGGGGGGCCGCCTTCGGGGGTACGGGTGCCGGCGGAACCCGGGCCGGGGCCCGGAGCCCCGCCGTCCCCGGGAGCCGCGCCGGGGCCCTGGGCCGTAGGGCCGCCGTCGCCGCTCCCGTCGCCGGTGCCGCCGGCGGCCTCCGGCTCGCCGCCGCGTCCCGCCCCGCCGCGCTGGACGGCCCGCCTCGCGGGGTAGGCCCTGCGGTGCTCGGCGATGGTCGCGGCGGTGGCCTCCAGTGCCTGGGCCGTACGGCCGTAGGTGCGCTGGGCCACGCCCATGTAGAGCGCGTCGAGCACGATGAGCTGGGAGTGGCGCGCGGCCAGGAAGTCCGGCCGCAGGCTGAGGGAGCGCACGGACGTGGTGAGCACCGTCGCTGCCGTCCTCGCGAGCGTGGCGCCGGGGGCGTTGGTCAGGGCGATGGTGGTGGCGCCGCGGTCGGCGGCCACCGCGAGCGGCCGGCAGGTCTCGGCCGTCTCGCCGGTGTGCGAGATGCCGACGGCCACGTCCCCGGGACCGAGCTGGCTCGCGCTGGTGAGCGCCGAGTGCACCTCGGCCCACGCCCACACGGCGCACCCGATGCGGTGCAGCCGCAACTGGAGCTCGGTGGCGACGATCGCGCTGCCCCCGACGCCGTACAGATCCACGCGGCGGGCCCCGGCGAGCGCGTCGCACGCGGCCTCAAGTGCGGCGGTGTCCAGGGCGTCCACGGTGTCGTGGATGGCGGCGGCGTCCCGCGCGGCGAGCACGGCGAGGACCCGCTCCGGCGGGTCGGACACGTCGATGTCCTCGCCGAGGTCCGCCTGCCACGCGCCGCCTGCCGCCCGGCCGGACTCCGTGGCCAGCGCGATGCGCAGTTCCGCGTAGCCGTCCAGGCCGGCCCTGCGGCACACCCGGGTGACGGTCGCGGGCGAGGTGCCCGCGGCCGCGGCCAGCTCCTGGATGGTCATCGCCGCCGCGGCGGCCGGATCGGCGAGCAGCCGGTCGGCCACCCGGCCCGACGCCCCGCTCAACTCCGGCCGCAGAGCGCGCAGCCGGGGAATCAGCCCTCCCGTGGCCATGAAAATAATTACCTCTTCCTATCGGCCGATGCGGTAACTATTCTCAGGCCGCCGGGAGGCCTGTCAAGGCGGTGAGAACGCGGTCGTGGCGACCGGACGCCGGGCCTGCTCCGGCCAGTGGGAAGGGAGCGAACGCACCCGATGAGACCTCGTCAGCTCTCCGGACGGCGCCGGGGAGGCGGCCGGCACCGCGCGCCGGGCCTACTCCTGGTGGCCGCGCTCGTGGTCGGCGGCATCCTGCCGGCCGCGGCCGGCGCACCCGTGTCCGCGGCGGCCACAACCGCCGTGTCCGCGGCGGCCACCGCTCAGAAGCCGTGTTCGGGCCCCGTCCACCCCGCGCCCGTGATGCCCGTCGAGCCCTGCGACACCCCGGACCGGATCCTGGACAAGGCGGCGAACATCGTGCCGCGGGACTCCCAAGTGGCCTGGCAGCAGCGGAAGGTGATCGCCTTCACCCACTTCGGGATGAACACCTTCACCGACCGCGAGTGGGGCTCGGGCATGGAGGACGAGTCGCGCTTCGACCCGCCCGCCGCCGACGTGACGCAGTGGATGCGGGCCTACAAGGCGAGCGGTGCCAAGGAGGTCATCTTCACCGCCAAGCACCACGACGGATTCGTGCTGTACCCGACGCGGTACAGCGACCACTCGGTGGTGGCGAGCCCCTGGTGGGTACGGACCTCCGGCTGCGCGCAGGCGGATGCGGCCGGCACGGCACGGGCCGGCGCCGAACAGCGGCGGGACACCGATCCGTCGGCGTTCTGGCAGGTCCGCGACGCCGGCTGCCGGAACCCGCAGGGGGACATCCTCGGCTCCTACGTGCGGGCGGCGCGCGCCGCCGGGCTGCGCGTCGGGATCTACCTCTCGCCCACGGACGGCGCCGAACTGCCGCACGCCTGGCACGAGGACACCTACATCCCGTCCATCGAGGCCAAGCCGCCGTCCCAGCGCTCCACCGCGGAGGTGGCCACCCTTCAGGACGCGCCCGCGCCGCCCGCGGGCCACGGCAGGTACGGCAACGACAGCGCGGCCGTGCCGCGCACCATCCCCACCCTCGTCCCGGGCGACGACCGGGCCGCGCGCGTCGCGCACGGCACCCTGCCGACGTTCCACGTCACCGAGGACGACTACAACACCTACTACATGAACCAGCTGTACGAGCTGTTCACGCAGTACGGCCCCATCGACGAGCTGTGGCTGGACGGCGCCAACCCGTGGGCCGGCTCCGGCGTCAGCGAGCCCTACGACTTCACCGCCTGGTTCAAGCTGATCAACACCCTCTCGCCGGACACCGTGGTCTTCGCCGGACCGCAGGGCACCCGGTGGGTCGGCAACGAGGCGGGCGTGGCCCGCGACACCGAGTGGAGCGTGGTCCCGGCCACCGCCGACCCGTCCACCGCGCACAACGAGGGCCTGATCCCGGGCGGCGCCCAGGCCGAGGACATCGGATCGCGGGCCGTGCTCACCGGGCCCGACGTGCGCTACCTCCAGTGGTTCCCGGCCGAGGCGGACTCCTCGATCAGGCCCGGCTGGTTCTACCACCCCGACGAGTCGCCGCAGCCACCGTCGAAGCTCGTCACCAAGTACCAGCAGTCGGTGGGCCGCAACGCGGTGATGCTGCTGAACACGCCGCCCGGCACGGACGGCCGGATCGCCGGCGCGGACGTGGCCTCGCTGACGTCGTTCGGCACGGCGATCCGCGACACCTACCGCACCAACCTGCTGACCGCGCCCCGCTCGCTCACCGACGACGACCTGCACACGGGCTGGTCGCCGAAGGCCGGGGCCACCACCGGCGCCCTCACCCTGTCCCTGCCGCACCCGGCCGCCTTCGACCAGATCGCCCTCGGCGAGGACATCACCCGGGGCCAGCACGTCGAGCACTTCACCGTCGACACCTGGCAGAACGGCCAGTGGACCCGGACGGGCACCGGCACCACCATCGGCCACGAGCGCCTGCTGCTCCTGGACGCCCCGGTGACCACCGCCCGGATCCGCATCACCGTCGACACCGCCCGCGCCACCCCGCACCTGGCCACCGTCGGCCTCTACCGGACGGCATCCGTGCAGCCGTAGCCCGAGCCCCGAAGCCGTAGTCGCCCACCGGCCCAACGGACCCCGGCCCGAACCGGACGCCCTCGCACTCCAGCGAGACCGGCGTCCGGGGCGGGTACGGGGTCTCGTCGTGGTGTGAGGGTCCTGACCACGGGTGTCGCGGCCTTCCGCAACGAGGGCATGGCGCACGGACGGCAGACCCGGCCGGCGCACGGGGGGCGCCGCGCACGCCGGCCGGGGGCCCATCCCCCCGACCGAGCGGGGCGATGCCCGCCTGGATCCGGTAAGGCTGCCGCTCGCCATCGCGAGGTGCCCACCGGTCAGGCTCTGCCCACGGCAGGGGAGGCACCCGCGGCCGGGCCGGTAGCGACACCGCACTCGCGCAGCGCCTCCGGCCACATCCGGCACATCGAATGCGTGGAAGCTACGGCCGCGTTGCCCCGGCGTCAACACTGCGGTGCACCGAGCCTGAAAGACGGTGGGAGGTGGGCAGTGGGTGGGCCGGCCACCGGTGAGCCCGGGTCTGGTGACGTGGTCTCGAAAGTTTTAGGTGGTGGGCGGAGCTACTGAAGCCGTCCTCCGGCACCCAGGTTCTGGCCGAAATCCCTTTACTCGTCTGGCCGCATGGTCATCCACGCGTGATCCGCGAGCGGGGCGTTCCATGCCTGACTTCTTGACGGCCTCCGGTCGTAGTGCGATAGTTTCGCTCGAATTTCGAAAGCTCCGGTGTCAGGGTGCCCGTGGCTCGCACCTGCGTCGCGCGGGGCCGGCCGATCGGGCAGGGCGCGCAGGGCGGGCGGACGGCACAGGGTGCTCCGGCACATGCACACGCACAGGTCGCACGCGCAGGTCACACGTACACGCACACGCGCCGGCACAGGTCACGTGCGCACGTGCACGCGCCTGTGCGCGCACGGCCGCACCCCACACACCCGCAGCTGAAAGGGTCCCAGATGTTCACCAGACTCCGCATGACCGCGCTGGCCGCCGTGGCCGCGTCGGTCCTGCTCGCCGCGGGCGCGCTGACGTCCGCCTCCGCCGAGTCCGCCGCCCCGACGGAGGTGCGGCAGCCCGCGGCGACGCTGACGCAGGTGTCCAACTTCGGGAACAACCCGGGCAACCTGAAGATGTACGAGTACGTGCCGAACTCGGTGAAGTCCAACCCGGCGGTCCTGGTGGCCGTGCACTACTGCACCGGAACCGCCCAGGCCTTCTTCTCCGGCACCGAGTTCGCGAGGCTGGCCGACCAGTACGGCTTCATCGTCGTCTACCCCGACGCCAACGTCAGCGGCCAGTGCTTCGACGTCTCCACGTCCCAGGCGCTGCGGCACGAGGGGGGCAGCGACCCGAGCAGCATCGCGTCCATGGTCAGGTACGCGATCCAGCAGCACAGGGCGGACGCGAGCCGGGTCTTCGTCACCGGGGCCTCCTCGGGCGCGATGATGACGGACGTCCTGCTCGGCGACTACCCCGACCTGTTCAAGGCCGGCTCCGCCTTCATGGGCGTGCCGTTCGGCTGCTTCGCCACCAATGACGGCTCCGGCTGGAACTCCGCCTGCGCCAACGGCCAGATCACCAAGACCCCCCAGCAGTGGGGAGACCTGGCGCGCGGCGCCTACCCCGGTTACAGCGGCGCCCGGCCGCGGGTGCAGTTGTGGCACGGGACCAGCGACACCACGCTGCGCTACCCCAACTTCGGGGAGGAGATCAAGCAGTGGACCAACGTCCTCGGCGTGAGCCAGACCCCGGCCGCCACTGACCAGCCGCAGTCCGGCTGGACCCGCACCCGCTACGGCAGCAGCTCCGCCCAGGCGCCCGTCGAGGGCATCAGCATCGCGGGCGTCGGCCACTCCCTGCCCACCAGCGGCATGGCGGCCCGAGCCCTGACCTTCTTCGGCCTGGCTCCCTGACCTTCCGGTTCACCCTTCGGTTCCGCCTTCCGGTCCCACGTGAGGGCGCGGGCTTCGATCCATCCCGAGGGCGCGGGTACGGCCACCCGGCCGTACCCGCGCCCTTCGCATGTCCGCGGTCGGCACCAGGGCAGGCGGCCGGAAATTCCCTGACGAGCCGTGGCCCTCGTGTGCCACGCCTGCGCCGGGTGAGCGGTGCCGGGGTGTGTGGGGTTTCAGGAAAGGTTCGTCGGCAGGGTTGACGCCACCTTTGGTCTAGTCCAAATATGTACGTCACGTCCGCCGGTCCGGTGCCCCACACGGCTTCGCGCGAAGCCCGACATCCGCCGGAGCGGAGGGCCTCCCCCCACGCTGTCACGGAAGGACTTCACGACTATGCGCCGCGTTCTTGGCATGCCCACATCCGGAAAGGCCACCTCTCGCGTCGCGGTGGGTGCGGCGGTGGCCGCCCTCGCGGTCGGCACGGCGGTCGTGGTGGTGCCGTCCGCCTCCGCGGAGCCCGCGCCCAAGCTGGCGGCCGGCACCTTCGCGCCGTACGCGGACATGTCCAACTCCAACGAGAACCTGCTGGACACCGCCATCAGCGGACACGGCGTCAAGTCGTTCACCGCCGCCTTCGTGCTGGGCTCCGGCTGCAACCAGATCTGGGGCGACACGCTCCCGGTCGGCGACGACCCGAACACCGATCCGCTGATCAAGAAGGCACAGGACGCGGGTGCTTCCGTGATCGTCTCCTCCGGCGGCGCCGCCGGCCTGCCGCTCGCCTGGACCTGCACGGACCAGAGCGCGATCGAGTCGGGCTACCAGAAGATCATCGACTCCTACGGCGTGAAGTCGCTCGACTTCGACATCGAGGGCGGGGCCATCGCGGACACCGCCGCGGCGACCCGCAACATGCAGGCGATGAAGAGCCTCAAGGCCGCCAACCCCGACCTGACGTTCTCCGTCACCCTGCCCGTGCTGCCCGACGGGCTCACCGCCGACGGCGTCAACATCATCAAGGCCGCCAAGGACGCCGGGGTAAAGATCGACATCGTCAACATCATGACGATGGACTACTACCAGGGCGACCAGGACATGGGGAAGGCGGCGACCGCCGCGGCCGACGCCACCCTCGGCCAGATGCAGTCGGTCGACTCCAGCTACGGCTACGGCAACCTCGGCATCACCCCGATGATCGGCGTCAACGACGACAACTCCACGTTCTCCCTGGACAACGCCTCGTCGGTGGCGAGCTGGGCCGCGGGCAAGGGCGTCGGGCGGCTGTCGTTCTGGTCGGTGAACAGGGACACGGCGTGCGGCTCCGTGGCCAAGAAGGGCATCGACAAGCCCACCGCGTCCCCGACGTGCAGTGGCGTCGAGCAGGGCCAGCTCGCGTTCGCCGACGCGTTCAACGGTTGATCGGCATCATCGACCGTTGATCCGACGGGTTGACCCGGTGAGTTGATTCCGTGAGTTGACCGGGTGGGTTCATCCGGTGGATTCAACCGGTGGGTCGATCCGGCGGTCCGAAGCAACGGTCCGGCAGGGGTTTGGCGTTGGGATGGGACGCCCCTGCCGGGCCGTTTTCGTTTGCCCGGGAAGAGGTCCGACAGAGGGGCGCCGACGTCGGGGTGGCGCCGCCGCGGGTCAGTGCGGGGCCGGCCGGCGGGCCGCTTGCGGGTCCGCGGTGCCGGTGCCGGCCGTCTCGGTCCCCGCGGTGCCGGTGCCGGTGTCCGTGGCCGCGGCCCGGGGTGTCCGGTCCGGGGCGCGCCGGGCCAGCGCGGTACGGCACGGTCGGGTGCGCGGCGGGCGGGGCGGCGGGTCCAGCGCGGGAAGCCGAACGGTGAAGCACGCGCCCGTGCCCGGCGCGCCCTCCACGCCGATCGTGCCGCCGTGCCCGTGCACCACCTCACGCACCAGCGCGAGCCCGATGCCGAACCGCCGCCCCCTGCCCGTCTCGCCGTGCACGAACCGCTCGAAGAGCCGGTCCGCCGCGCGGGGGTCGAGGCCCGGCCCGGTGTCCCGCACGGTCAGCACGACCGCGCCGTCCGCGTCCGGGTCCGATTCCGCGCCCACGGTGAGGGTGACGGTGCCGCCCGGCGGGGTGTGGGCGAGGGCGTTGTCGACGAGGGCGGAGACGGCGCGGCGCAGCGCCGACGGCACGCCCGCGACCAGGTGCGGACCGCCCTCCACGCGGGCTCCCAGCGCCAGCCCCGCGGGCCCGGCGCGCACCTGGTCGTCCCGGCAGACCTCCTCGGCCAGTGCCCCGAGGTCCACCGCGGTCCGCTCCCCGGGCACCGAGGCGAGCTGCGCGGACAGCAGCAGGTCGTCGATGACGTCGCCCATCTGCCGGCTGCTGGCGACCAGTTGCCGGAGATCGGCGTTGACCTTGTCCGGCAGCGGCAGGGTGGCGGCCAGCCGCACCAGCAGCTGGGCGCGGGTGTGCAGGCGGGTCAGCGGGGTGCGCAGCTCGTGGCTGGCGTCGGCGACGAACCGGTGCTGGCGGGAGAGCGCCTCGCCCAGCGGGGCGGTGGCCCGGCGCGCCAGCACCGCCCCGAGCAGGGCCGCCCCCGCGAGCCCCGCCGCCTCGGCCACCGCGATGGCGACCAGCAGGCGGTGCCGGTCCCGCTGGGCGTAGCGCAGGTCGCGCACGGCCTGCACGGTGTCCGGGCCGCGGTGCGTCGTCAGCACGTGGTAGCGCGCGCCGCCCACGGTCATGTCCCGCTCGACGTCCGGCCGCCCGGCGGCCACGGCGCGCAGCGCGCCGGAGACCGGGAAGCCCCTCGGGGTGGTGGGGGAGCTGTGGGTCGTGGCGCCGTGGACGACGACCAGCCAGACGCACGGCGGCGGTGCGTCGACGTCGGCGTGCCGGGCCGCGTAGTGCAGGTCGCGGCGGATGTCGGAGGCCTGCCCGGCGCCGGCCACCCCGTAGATCACGCCGCCCACCGCGAGCAGCAGCACCGCCGCGACCGCCGTGACCCAGGCGGTGATCACCCGCCGGGCGCGCGCCAGCATCCTGGCCTCCGCGCCGGACGCCGCCCCGCGCTCGCCCGGCCGCGCCCCGCGCGCCGCGGCGCGCGCGAGAGGCCCGCCGGCGCGCTTCACAGCGCGCCCAGCCGGTAGCCGAGGCCGTGCACCGTGCGGACGACCTCCCGGCCGAGCTTGCGCCGCAGGTGGTAGACGTAGGTGTCGACCAGGGAGTCCGCAGAGGTGCCCGCGAAGAGCCTGCCGCGCAGGTCACGGCGGCTGTGGACGGTGCGCGGATGGCTGGCGAGCAGCCGCAGCAGCTCGCACTCGCGGCCCGACAGCGGCACCTGGCGGCCGCCCGGCAGCCGCACCTCGCGCCGGGCCACGTCCAGCTCGCCGGCGCCTACCGCCAGCACCTCCGCCTCGTCGAGATGACGCCGCACCAGCGCACGGACGCGGGCCAGTAACTCGTCCAGGTCGAACGGCTTGGCCAGGTAGTCGTCGGCGCCCGCGTCCAGGCCCGCCACCCGGTCGGGGGCCCCGCCGAGCGCGGTCAGCACCAGGATGCGGGCCGTGACGCCCACCCGGCGCAGGCGCCCGACGAGTTCGAGCCCGTCGGCGGCCGGCAGCCCGCGGTCCACCACCAGGATCCGGTGCACCCGGTCCAGCGCGAGGTGCAGGCCCTGCTGGGCGTCGAGCGCCACGTCGACCCGGTAGCCCTCCTGCGTGAACAGTTCGGCCAGCATCCGGGCCTGCTCCGGATCGTCCTCCACGAGGAGCATGCGGCGGTCGTCCGCCGCTCGGGATGGTCTCTCTGACACCGTCCGTGCCTCCAGGTGCGTCTCCTGTGCCGTCCTCCCCCAGAGCCTGAAGGGCCTGGGTGGGGGTGCCTCCCACGCCCGTTCAGGGCAGTGGGGGAGTGCCCCCGGGATCCGATGGCCGCGGGCGGCGGGCCGGTGGCCCCGCCCGTGCGGCCCGGTGGCCCCGCCCGTGCGGCCCGGTCCCCGTCCCGTCCCCAGGGATCCGCCCTCAGCGTGAACTCACGGGCGCACAAAGGTGTTCCCGAGCATCTCCAGGCCCCCGTGTCCCGCTTCCCGCGTCCCGCCTCCCACGGCCTCGTGTCCCGCTTCCCACGGCCCCGCGTCCCACCCGCCGTCCCCGACCGGCCCGAGCCGTGGAAGCCCAGGCTGTGGACGTCCGAGCCGTGGAAGCCCAGGTCGTTGACGTCCGAGACGTAGATGTCCGAGCCGTCGGAGTCCAAGCCGTGGGAGTCCGAGCCGTGGGAGGTCACTCCACGGAGGCCGGGAGGCTGCCTGCCGCCGCCTCGCAGGCCCGTGCGTAGTCCCTGACGAGGGGGCGCGTGTCGGACGTGCGCCAGGCCAGCGCGAACCGGCGGGGCGCGAGGCCCGTCACCGGGCGGGTCACCACCCCGCCCAGGCTGACCAGCGGGGCGTTGCCCTCGGCGAGCAGCACCACGCCGAGCCCGGCGACCAGCGCCTCGTAGGTCTCCTCCGTGCTCGCGACCTCCGCGCCGATGACCGGCGGCCGGCCCCCGCGCGCGTCCACGGCGAGCCAGTGGTCGCGCAGCCGGCCCGCGTCGGCGGGCAGCGCGAGGAACGGCTCGTCGAGCAGCTCCTCGAACGGGACGGCCGCCCGCGACGCCAGCGGGTGCCGCTCCGGGAGGGCGACGAGGCAGTACTCCTCGGCGACCACCGTCCACGTGTAGCGCTCCTCGCCGGGCAGCGGCAGCCAGACGAAGGCCACGTCGCTCGCGCCGTCGGCGAGCCCGGCCGTGGCGTCGTCCCAGCTGACCTGCCGCAGCCGCACCGTGGCCTCGGGGTGCGCGGCGGTGAAGCGGGACCGGACGGCGGGCAGCAGCCCGCGGCCCGGGCTGGTGCTCATGCCCACCACCAGGGTGCTCCGCTCGGCGGCCCTGGCCCGCTCCACGGCCTGCCAGCCCGCGTCCCAGGCGTCCAGGGTCCGCCGGGCGTGCGGCAGCAGCGCCTCGCCGACCGCGGTGAGCGAGACGCCCTGCCGGTCACGGACGAAGAGCGGGGCGCCGATCTGCCGCTCCAGCGCGCGGATCTGCTTGCTCAGCGCCGGCTGTGACACGAACAGGCGCTCGGCGGCGCGGGTGAAGTGCAGTTCCTCGGCGACCGCGAGGAAGTATCGGAGTTCACGGCAGTGCACGTCGGTCATAACCATCGGCTATCACGACAGGTCTTGGACGGCCAACCCCGGCTCCCGGCAGCCTTGTTCATGCCCGGGAACGGTCCGGGCGGCCGCAGGTGAAACGCGGCGTTCCCCTGCATTGCCTCTTCACCTCTTCTCAAGGAGACGGATATGAACCGGGTCTGGCTGGTCACGGGTGCGGGCAGCGGCTTCGGGCGGGCCATCACGGAGGCGGCCGTCGCCGCCGGTGACGTGGTGGTCGGCGCCGCCCGGCGCCCCGGGACGCTGGACGACCTGGTGGCCGCCCACCCCGACCAGGTGGAGGCGGTCCGCCTGGACGTCACCGACACTGCCGCCGCGGCCGCCCTGGTGGACGACGTGGCCGCCCGGTACGGCCGTATCGACGTCCTGGTCAACAACGCCGGGCGTGCCCATGTCGGTGCCTTCGAGGAGACCACGGACGCCGAACTGCGGTCGCTGTTCGACGTGCACGTCTTCGGGCCCGCAGCCCTGGTGCGGGCCGTGCTGCCGCACATGCGCGCCCGGCGGTCGGGGGCGATCGTGCAGATGAGCAGCATGGGCGGGCAGATGTCGTTCGCCGGAGTGGGCGCGTACAGCGGCACGAAGTTCGCCCTGGAGGGCATGTCCGAGGCGCTGGCGGACGAGGTCGCGCCGCTCGGCGTCAAGGTGCTCGTCGCCGAGCCAGGCGCGTTCCGCACCGCCTTCGTCGGCAGCGGTTCCGCCAGCGGCGCCATCCGGGACTACGCGGACACCGTCGGCGCCACCCGCACCATGCTCGCGGAGGCCGACGGCGCCCAGCCCGGCGACCCCGCCAGGGCCGCCGCCGTGATCCTCGCCGCCCTTGAGGCCGAGAAGACTCCGCTGCACCTGCCGCTCGGGAACGACGCCGTCGACGCTGTGCTCGGCCACCTCGCCGAGGTCCGGAGCGAGGTGGAGAGCTGGGCGGAGGCCGCGCGGGACACCGCCTTCGCAGGCTGAGCGGCGGGGGTGCGTGGCCCGGGGTGCGCTGCCTGGGGCGCGTGGCTGGGTGTGCGGCCCAGGGGTGCGCGCCCGGCCGTGCGCCACGGACGGGCTGTGCCCGGACCCCCGCTCCGCGCCCGTTCGGTCTCCGCGCTCCCTCAGTCCCCGGCCTCCGGCGCCAGCCCCGTCTTCAGGCCCGCCCCGCACAGCGGGACCGCGGCGGTGCGGGCGCCGTCGCCGCGGAAGGCGTCGTGGTCGCGGACGGCGGCCCAGCAGGCCACGCCCGTCGACTCCACGAACAGGCCCTGGGAGGCGAGGTCCCGCTGGGCGGCGCGGATCTGGCCCTCCGTCACGGTGAGGAAGGTGCCGCCCGAGGAGCGCACCGCCCGCAGGATCTGGCGGGCGCGCGGGGGGCGCGGGATGGCGATGCCCTCCGCGAGGGTCGGCGTCGCGGGGGTGGGCGCCTCCGGCAGTTCCTCAAGGCCGTCGCGCCAGGCGTCGGCGAGCGGCGCGACGGCGGCGGCCTGCACCGCGTACAGCGCCGGCCGCCGGCCGATCAGCCCCGCCGTGAACAGCTCCTCCACCGCGAGCGACGCGCCCAGCAGCAGCGTGCCGTTGCCAACCGGCACCGCAAGGACGTCGGGCAGCCGGCCGCCCATGTCCTCCCACAGCTCGTGCACGTACGTCTTGGTGCCGTGCAGGAAGTACGGGTTGAAGACGTGGCTGGCGTAGAACGTGCCGGGCTCGTCGGCGGCCTGGCGCGCCGCCTGTGCCGCGGCCTCCCGGTCGCCCGGCACCACCTCCACGCGCGCCCCGTGCGCCGCTATCTGCTCCAGTTTCTTGCCGGAGGTGCCCCGGGGGACGTAGATGGTGCAGGACAGCCGGGCACGCGCGCAGTAGGCGGCGACCGAGGTGCCGGCGTTCCCGCTGCTGTCGGCGATCACCCTCCGGGGCTCCAGGCGCCGTGCCAGCTCGGCGAGGAGCACCGCGCCGCGGTCCTTGAACGAGAGCGTGGGCATCAGGAAGTCGAGCTTGGCCGTGATCCCCTCGCGCAGCGGCACCAGGGGCGTACGCCCCTCGCCCAGCGAGACGGACGGGTCGTGCAGGGGCAGCGACTCGGCGTACCGCCAGAGCGAGTCCGCCCGGCCGGCCAGGGACGCGAGCGGCGCGGGCGTGGGCATGAAGTCGAGGTCCAGGGGCCCCAGACAGGCCGGGCAGCGCCAGGCGAGCGACCGGCTCGGCACCCGGGTGCCGTCGTCGGGGCAGTAGCGATCAGGCAACGCTGTCATATGCGCAGCGTAATCACCCGCACCGACAACCGGGCAGAGTGAACCGGTCCGTGCTGTCGCCGGGTGACAGGGAGTCAGAGCGAACGGTCCGGACGGGCGAAAGGGCGCCCTCGGGAGAACGACGAACCGGAGGGCAAAGCCCCAGGTACCGGCGCTTGTAATCACTTCGAGTGATTCTCTGGCCTTTACTTGCGGTAACAACCCAGGGTTGCCAGTCTGTTGCTGTCTGTCAATCTGATGGGAGTGGCCAGTGACATTCGGTGAACAGCCGGCGTACCTGCGTGTGGCAGGTGATCTCCGCAAGAAGATCGTCGACGGTTCGCTGCCGCCTCACACCCGGCTCCCGTCGCAGGCCAGGATCCGCGAGCAGTACGGCGTCTCGGACACCGTCGCCCTGGAGGCCCGCAAGGTGCTGATGGCCGAGGGTCTGGTGGAGGGCCGGTCGGGGTCGGGCACCTATGTGCGCGAGCGGCCCGTGCCGCGCAGGATCGCGCGCTCCGGCTACCGCCCGCCGGGCGGCGCCACCCCCTTCCGGCAGGAGCAGGCGGATTCCGCGGTGCGCGGCACCTGGGAGTCGCGCAGCGAGCAGGCGGAGGCCTGCGTGGGGATCGCCGAGCGCCTCGGCATCGACGAGGGCGACCCGGTGATGTGCACGCGCTACGTCTACCGCGACGCTGCCGACGTCCTGATGCTCTCCATCTCCTGGGAGCCCCTGGCCCTCACCGGCCGCACCCCCGTGATGCTGCCCGAGGAGGGCCCGCTCGGCGGCATGGGCGTCGTCGAGCGCATGGCCGCCATCGACCTCGTCGTCGACAACGTCACGGAGGAGGTGGGCGCGCGCCCCGGCCTCGCCGAGGAACTGGTGGCCCTCGGCGGCGTCCCCGGGCATGTGGTCATCGACATCCGCCGCACCTACTTCGCCTCCGGCCGCGCGGTCGAGACGGCCGACCTGGTCGTCCCCGCCGACCGCTACCGCCTCGCGTACCACCTTCCGGTGCGCTGATCCCGTACCGCCATGAAGCCGCTCACCAGGGCCTTTTCACCGCCATCCGCGCCGCGGCCGCGGCGCGGAGGCACGCCCGCGACGACGTTTCGAACTCGCGGGTATGGCATGCGAACCGCTGGGTAGACGCACTTCACCGACGAGAAAGGGTGTCGCGCAGAGCAGTTCGGCGCACAGCCACTGACGACAAGGGGAGGACGCAGTGTCCATGGTGACTGGAGTCCCGACTGAACTCGCGCAGGCGGATGCTGAGCAGGCGGATGGTGCACAGGCCGGTCCTCGGGAGAGTGCCGTGGAGCTTCCCCACGTGGAGAACGCTCTGACGGTGGCCCCCAAGGACGCCCGGGAGCTCTCGAAGCTCTACTTCGCACGCATGGCGGAGCTGGAAGAAGGCACGCACGAGTACCAGGACGTCCGCAACACGCTCATCGAACTGAACCTCGCCCTGGTGAAGTTCGCGGCCACCAGGTTCCGCACCCGGTCCGACCAGATGGAGGACATCGTCCAGGTCGGCACGATCGGCCTCATCAAGGCCATCGACCGCTTCGAGCTCAGCCGCGAGGTCGAGTTCGCGTCGTTCGCGATGCCCTGCATCATCGGTGAGATCAAGCGCTTCTTCCGCGACACCAGCTGGGACGTGCACGTCCCGCGCCGGCTCCAGGAGCTGCGGATCGACCTGGCGAAGGCCACCGAGACGCTCTTCCAGCGCCTCGACCGCTCGCCCACCCCCGCCGAACTCGCCGCCCACCTCGGCCGCGACGAGGAGGAGATCGTCGAGGGCATCGTGGCGGCCAACGCCTACACCGCCTCCTCGCTGGACGCCCCGCTGGACAGCGGCAGCGACGAGGGCGGCGAGAGCCTCGGCGACGTGATCGGCGGCCCCGACGACGAGATGGAGATCGTCGAGAACGTCCAGGCGCTCAAGCCGCTGGTCGAGAAGCTGGGCGAGCGGGACCGGAAGATCCTCAGGCTGCGCTTCGGCGAGGAGATGACGCAGGCCGAGATCGGTGCCGAACTGGGCGTCTCCCAGATGCACGTCTCCCGGTTGCTGACCCGGATCACCGCCCGCCTGCGCGACGGGATCCTGACGTCGGACTGACCCGATCCTGACGTCGGACCGGGAGCGGACCGGAACAGCCCGGGAACGGGCCGGGAGCCGACAGGGCCGCCGAACCGGCGAACAGAGCACCGAACACAGAGCACCGAACACAGCACACCGAACACCGAACCTGCTGACCGAGGGGCCGGGCCTGCGGCGACGAGCGCCGCGGCTCCCGGCCTCCTCGGTCTTCACGGTTGTCTCCGGCCGCCGGAGCGCGGAGGTTGTGCGTGTTGGCCCGACGCGCCCCTCACATGCCCGAATGCGCCAGGAGGTTCCCCATGCCTTGCGGCGCCAGGCCTCCCCGGCCCCGTGCCGGCCTGCTCGCGCCGCGGGCGTGGCTGGTTGGGCGACCTCTTTGTGTAATTCCGTATCCGCTGCGTAAAGGTCGGGCGTAGGCTCGGGCATATGCGTGGTGCGGTTTCCTTGGCGATCGGGACCGGACGCCGGCCGGGGACGGAGAGCGAAGAGGGGTGAAGGAGCGCGATGGGCGACAGCACGACCCCGCTGGTCTGGCACGTCATACGCAGGGATGACAACGGCAACCGCTACCGGATCGGCAGTTTCCCCACCAAGGCGGAGGCTCAGCGGATGGTGGACCGGCTGGACGGCCAAGGCAGCAAGCAGCTCTACACGGTGGAGCGCGTAGGTTGGAACGGCTCCTCGTGAGCGCCCCCGCACCCCTCCCGTAGGCTCCGCCCATGACGGTACGGATCATGGGCCGATGACGGAGCGGATCGTGGTGGCGGCAGCCCTGCTCCACCGGGGACGTCTGCTGGCGGCGCGTCGTAGCGCACCCCCGGAGCTGGCCGGCCGCTGGGAGTTGCCCGGCGGCAAGGTGGAGGCGGGAGAGTCGCCCGAGCAGGCGCTAATACGCGAACTCCAGGAGGAACTGGGCATCGAGGCCCGGCCGCTGGACCGCGTCCCCGGACAGTGGCCCCTGAAGCCCGGCTGGGTGCTCCAGGTGTGGACGGCCGGGCTGGTCGAGGGCGAACCCCGCCCCCTCCAGGACCACGACGCCCTGCGCTGGCTCACCGCCGCCGAACTGTGGGACGTGCCCTGGCTCGACCAGGACGTCCCGGCGGTCCACGCGACCGCGCGGCACGCCGGACTCCTGGAGTCCTCCGGGCAGTGAGGGCACGGGGCCGCAGGGGGATGGGGATACAGAGGGCCACTGAGGATACAGAGAGTCATGAGTGGGGTATCTCACACTTCGGCCCTTATCGCTCCCCAGCACGCCTCGCGAGGTGATCGGCGTGATCGGCATGGCCGGTGACCGCGTCCAGTGGACCTTCCCCGCGAACGCGGGCGACGTGCGGAGCGCCCGCGCCCGGATCCGCGGACGGCTCGGGAACCGCCGCGCCGAACCCCTCGCCGATCTCGCCGAACTGCTGGTCAGCGCACTGGTGTCCCGCTCGCTGCGGCATACGGGCGGGCCCGTCGGCGCCCTGCGCGTGTGCCCCTCGGCGTGCCCCGGCGCCGCTGCCGGCGGAGGTCTCCGGCACTCCCCGCACCCCGCCCCTGCCTCCGGACGCCCGCCCCCGGCGACGGGAAAGGGCGAGGATCGCGGCTCGTGGCGGGCGCCACCCGCCGCCGGGTCGTCCGGCACAGCGGTATGGACAAAACCGTGTGGTTCGAGCCGTCCCCGCCCGGTTAGAAGACAGGATGATGCCGGTCCCACGGCCGGAGAGAGTTGGGACCGTGCTGTGATCGTGAACACCGTGTCGGATGGGCTCGGAGTGCTGGATACTTCCGACAGCCGCACCTTGAGACTGGTACGGGATGCGGTGAGCTGGAGGGGACGGTTCGCGTGAGCGAGATACCAGCGAGGGCCAGGGAGTCCGAGCCGCCGTCAGGCGGTTCCTCGGGCGACGGGCCCGGCAATGGACCCGACGACGCCGCGGGTGGAGCGCGGGGTGCCTCGGCCCCCGCCGTGAGCGCTCCCGGCGAGCGCCCGGCAGCGCGCGAGGCGGCCGCAAGCGCCGCCCGGGGTGACGCGCCGGGCGGGCCGGGCGACGACGCCCGCGAAGGCGTGGCCCGCGACGTCACGTCCCACCTCGCGGCCCATGTCGCAGGAGCCCACGACCCGCTCACCGGCGGCGATGAGCCGGCGGGCGACGGCATGTGGCAGAGCACCCCGCCGGGCTCGCTCTACGACCACCTCAAGGTCGCCTCGTTCTCGATCGGCCCCGACGGCCTGATCGACCAGTGGAGCGACCGCGCCGAGCAGCTCTTCGGCGTCTCCGCAGCGGCCGCCCTCGGCAAGGACCCCATCGAGGCGTTCGTCCCCGCCGAACTCCGCCCGCACGGCCGCCGCAAGATGACGGAGATACTGGACGGCCGCGAGTGGACCGGCTCCGTCCCCTTCCGCCTGCCCCGGTCCGGCGACGAGCCGGACGGTGGCCCTGCGGGCCCGCAGGGCGGACCCCCGGCCGTCCCGGCGGGCGGCGGAGGACGGACCGTCGCGGCCGGCCCCGGGGCGGCCCGGGGGCCCTCAGGGACCGCCGAAGCCGACGGCATCGCCGAGATATACGTGATGCCGACCGAGACCGCCGACGGCGAACACGCCGCCCTCTGCCTCGTCGTCGACGTCCAGTTGCTCCGGTACATCGAGACCGACCTCGCCGCCTCGCAGGCGATTTTCGGTCAATCTCCGTTCGGCTTCCTGCTCTTCGACCGCGACCTGCGCGTCCGGCGCACCAACCGCCGTTTCGCCGAGGTCTTCGGCGGCACGTCCGACGACCACCGCGGCCGCACCGCCCGCGACTACCTCCCGAAGGGCGAGGCGGACCGGCTGGCGGTCGCGCTGCGCCGGGTGCTCGACACCGGCGAGGCCGTCAACGACATGCAGCTCGTCGGCCCCACCCCCGGCTCACCCGACCGCCGCCACTGGTCCGTCAGCCTCTACCGCGTGCACAGCGCCTCCGGCACCCCGATCGGCGTCGCGGGCCTCGGCATCGACGTCACCCGCAGGCAGGCCGCCGCCCGCGAGGCCGCGCTCGCCCGCCGCAACCTCGCCCTGCTGAACGAGGCGGGCGCCCGGATCGGCAACTCCCTGGACCTGGAGACCACCGCCAGGGAACTGCTCGACGTCACCGTCCCCGGCTTCTGCGACCTCGCCTCCGTCGACCTCTTCCAGGGCCTGCTGCAGGGGGACGAGTCCCCGTCCGGGCAGTGGGCGGCGACCGGCGCCAAGTCGGGCTCCGGCAGCGCGGAGTTGCGCCGGGTCGCCTTCGCGAGCGCCGTGTCCGACGCGCCGTTCGCTGGCGGGCCCGCGCCCGTCGCGGTGGGCGCCGTCCACCACTACCCGTTCGCCTCGCCCTGCGCCGAGGCGCTGCGGATCGGCCGCCCCCGGCACATCCCCGGCGACCGGGGCCTCATCCAGTCCACCCTGGCCGTGCCGATGGTCGCCCACGACACCGTGGTGGGCCTCGCCCAGTTCTCGCGCACCAAGGGCAGCGAGCCGTTCGGCGAGCGGGACCGCGCGCTGGCCGTCGAACTCGCCGCACGGGCCGCCGTCTGCATCGACAACGCCCGCCTGTACCGGCGCGAGCACGAACGGGCGCTGATACTCCAGCGGTCCCTGCTGCCGCCCGGCGACCCCGAGGCGTCCGGCCTCGACATCGCCTGCCGCTACCTGCCCGGGAACGCCGCCACCGAGGTCGGGGGCGACTGGTTCGACGTCATCGAGCTGCCCGGGCACCGCACC
The DNA here is from genome assembly GCF_018327685.1 of Streptomyces sp. TS71-3. Classification (NCBI taxonomy): domain Bacteria; kingdom Bacillati; phylum Actinomycetota; class Actinomycetes; order Kitasatosporales; family Streptomycetaceae; genus Streptomyces; species Streptomyces sp. TS71-3. The sequence continues at coordinate 1,571,152 of NZ_BNEL01000001.1, forward strand.
GCCCTCGTCGTCGGCGACGTGATGGGCCGCGGGCTGCGCGCCGCCGTCGCCATGGGGGAACTGCGCACCGCGGTGCGCACGCTCGCGCTGCTCGACCTGGAGCCCGCCGAGGTGCTCTCCGCGCTGGACGAGATCGCCCGCGGCCTCGGCACGCCCGGCGGCGTCCAGCAGGCCACCCGCACCGCCCGCCAGTCCCGCGACGCCGACCTCTCCGAGGTCTACCTCGCCACCTGCATCTACGCCGTCTACGACTCCGTCACCCGGCGCATCACCTTCGCCAACGCCGGCCACCTGCCGCCGGTGATCGCCGAGCCCGGTGAGTCCGCGCTGATGCTGGACGTGCCGCCCGGCATGCCGCTGGGCGTGGGCGGCGAGCCGTTCGAGGAGGTCGAGGTGAAGCTCGCCGAGGGCACGCTCCTCGCGCTCTACACCGACGGCCTCGTCGAGTCGCGCGAGAACCCGCTCGACGAGGGCCTGCAGGCGTTCGTGAACACCCTCACCGAGCCGAACCGGCCCCTGGAGGACGTCTGCGACCACGTCCTCAACACCCTCAACACCCACCACGGCGAGGACGACGTCGCGCTGCTCATGGCCCGCATCCAGGGCCTGCCCGAGGAGGCCGTGGGGGACTGGACCCTGCCGCGCGAGGCGCTGAGCGTCAGCCGCGCCCGCGAGCACGCCCGTGCACAGCTCGTCGGCTGGGACCTCGAAGCGCTCGCCGACACCGCCGAGTTGCTGGTCAGCGAGCTGGTCACCAACGCCCTGCGGTACGGCGAGGGCGAGATCAGGCTACGGCTCCTGCTGGACCGCACTCTGGTGTGCGAGGTCTGGGACGCCGGGCTCGTCCAGCCGCGCAGGCGGCGCGCCCGGGACACCGACGAGGGCGGCCGCGGCCTCCAGCTCGTCCAGCTCCTCAGCGCCTCCTGGGGCTCGCGCCGCACGCCGCGTGGCAAGACCGTCTGGTTCGAGATGCCGCTGCCGAACGGCGACACCACCCCCGCGGACCCGGCAGAGGCCCTGCTGAGCCTCTTCTGACGGCCCTTCGGCAGCCGTCCGACCTACTCGTCCGGGCCCATGCGGCCGCTGCGGGCCCGTGAGCCGTTCCCGGGCCCGTGAGCCGTTCCCGGGCCTGTGCCCTTTCCCGGGCCCGTGATCCTGTTCCAGGCCCGTGACCCGATCCGGCCCGTGACCCCGTTCCCGGGCCCGTGTGCCGCCCGCGGCATCGGGCGCGTTCCGGCCGCCGGATAGCCTGACCGCTCCCGCGCGGGACAGACCCGGGCGGTACGGACACGGCGGACGGGGACGGCCATGGGGGGCCCGATGCGGGACGAGCGCAGTGGTACGACACGTGAGCGCGCGCAGGAGGACGCCGCGGCGCCGGCCGGTGGCGGCCCGGGGCAGCGGCTGAGACGGAGATGGCGCAGCCCCCGGCTGAAGTGGCCCAGACGCGTCGCGCTCGCCGTGGTGGTACTCCTGCTCGTCCCCGCGGTCGTCGCCGGCGTGGAGCTGCGGATCGGCTACGCGGGCGACCCGGCGCCCGGCACCACCACCCGGGGCCGCGACGCCCTCTGGCTGGGGCACGCCTGGGTGGACGGCCGCAAGGACGACGCCGACGTGCGGGCCCTCGGCAAGCGGCTGGAGGGCACCGGCATCCGCGACCTCTACGTGCACGCGGGCCCCCTGGAGCACGACGGCTCGCTGCCGGACTCCGTCCACCCGAAGGCGGCATGGCTGGTCGCGACGGTGCACCGGTTGCTGCCGGGGGTGCGGGTGCAGGCCTGGCTGGGCGACGAGCTGGCCACCGAGGGGCCCGAGGGGCTGCACCTGGAGGACGCCGCCACCCGCGACCGCATGGTGACCTCCACCCGGCGGATCCTCGCCGCCGGCTTCGACGGGGTGCACTTCGACCTGGAGCCGCTGCACTCGGGCGACGGCGCCTACCTCGGGCTGCTGGAGAGGCTGCGGACGCTGCTGCACGCGCGGGGCGCCGTCCTGTCCGTCGCCGCCCACCAGATCGACCCGCTGCCCGGCATGCACTCCCTCTACGGCGCCTTCACCGGCCACCCCAAGTGGTGGTCGCAGGCGTTCTTCGGGCAGGTGGCGCGCCGCGTCGACCAGATCGCGCTGATGTCGTACGACACCGCGATGCCGCTGAAGAGCATGTACGGCGGCTACGTCGCCGAGCAGACCTCGCTCGCGCTCCAGGTCACCCCGCCCACCACGGACCTGCTGATGGGCCTGCCCTTCTACCAGGAGAACGATCCCAGCCACTGGGGCTTCGCCGAGACGGTCGCCGCCGCGGTCCGCGGCACCAGGCTCGGCCTCTCGCGCACGGACCAGGGCCGCGACCACTTCGGGGTGGCCCTCTACGTGGACTTCACGGCCCGCGAGGAGGACTGGGCCGCGTACCGGACGGGCTGGCTGCCGTAGCGCAGGAGGCCGCCTTCCGCCACGATGCTCGGGCAACCACGCGTTAGGCCCACATTCACATGACCGTCACGCCCGGATCGCGGCGCATCGGTCATGCTCTCTCGTACTCCCGGCAGACTCGGCACATGCCGGGTCCTCCGACGCCCGCCGAGCTCCCCTGGCAGATATCCAGCCGCAGTACGAGGAAAGTAGACAATGGCTCCACACGTCAATGAACCCATGGCCGATGTTCGCGACATGTACATGGCCCACACGGCGCTGCGTCGGGAATTCAGGCTGCTCCCCGCCCTCGTCAGGGCCGTCGCACCGGGCGACACCCGGCGTGCGGAGGTCGTCGCCGCCCATGCGGTGCTGGTGTGCGCCATCCTGCACACCCACCACGAGGGTGAGGACCTGCTGCTGTGGCCGAAGCTCGTCGAGCGCGGCGGCGAGGAGGCGGCCGCCATCGTGCCGGCGATGGAGGAGCAGCACCAGGCCATCGAGAAGGGCCACGCGGAGGTGACCGGACTGCTCGGCGGCTGGCGCTCCACCGGCCAGGGCGCCGACGAACTCGCCGAGGCCTTCGAGCGGCTGGCGGCCGTGCTCCTGGAGCACATGGCGCTGGAGGAGAAGGAGATCCTGCCGCTGGCCGAGAAGCACGTCACCGCGGCGGAGTGGCACAAGATCGGCGAACACGGGATGGCCTCCTCCAGCAAGAAGGACCTGCCGCTCGCGTTCGGAATGGCGATGTACGAGGGCGATCCGGAGGTCATCAAGGCCGTGCTGGCGACGGCCCCGCTGCCCGTGCGCCTGCTCGTCCCGGTCGTCGCGCGCCGCCGTTACGCGGCGCACGCCAAGCGGGTCCACGGAACCCCCACACCGCCGCGCGTCGGCGCCTGAAGCGCTCCCGGCGGGGCGCTCGGCCCGGGCCCGTACCCCGGCCGAGCGCCCCGCACGGGTCGTGTTCAGGGCGTCGCCGGCCGCCTCACTGACCGCGGCGGCGGATCTTGTTGCCCAGCCACACCAGCGGGTCGTACTTCCGGTCGACCGCGCGCTCCTTCAGCGGGATGAGCGCGTTGTCGGTGATGTGGATGCCCTCGGGGCAGACCTCGGTGCAGCACTTGGTGATGTTGCAGTAGCCGAGGCCGTGCTCCTCCTGCGCGGTGCGCTTGCGGTCCAGGCCCCGCTCCTCGGCCGCGTCCAGCGGGTGCATGTCGAGCTCGGCCACCCGCATGAGGAAGCGAGGCCCGGCGAACGAGGTCTTGTTCTCCTCGTGGTCACGCACCACGTGGCAGGTGTCCTGGCACAGGAAGCACTCGATGCACTTGCGGAACTCCTGCGACCGGTCCACGTCCTCCTGCTGCATCCGGTACTCGCCGGGACCGAGGTCCTTCGGCGGCACGAACGCGGGCACCTCGCGGGCCTTGGTGTAGTTGAACCCGACGTCCGTGACCAGGTCCCGCACCACGGGGAACGTCCGCATCGGCGTCACCGTGATCGTCTGGTCGCGGTCGAAGACGGACATCCGGGTCATGCACATCAGCCGGGGCCGGCCGTTGATCTCCGCACTGCACGAGCCGCACTTGCCCGCCTTGCAGTTCCAGCGGACCGCGAGGTCCGGCGCCTGGGTGGCCTGGAGCCGGTGGATGATGTCGAGCACCACCTCGCCCTCGTTCACCTCGACGCGGTAGTCCTCCAGGGAGCCCCCGTCGATGTCACCCCGCCAGACCCGGAAGTGCGCCTCGTAGGACTGGGCCGCCGCGCCGCTCGGCTGGGTGCCGGGCTCGGCGGGGCCGCTCGAAGGGGACCCCTCGGAGGGGGAACCCTGCGCGCTCTGGGATGTTGCCGTGGTCACTCGAACAGCTCCTCTTCGGCGAGGTACTTGACCAGCTCCTCCTTGTCGAAGAGGGCCAGCAGGTCGGAACGGATGGGCTCGGTCTCCTCGCGGGACAGGTCGATCTGCCCGCGCTTCGCGTCGGTGGCGGCCAGGCCGCCGGTGGGGTCGGAGAGCCGGCAGATCAGGTTCACCCGGCGCCACGCGCGGTTCATCCCGGCGTGGTCCTCGCGGGTGTGGCCGCCGCGGCTCTCGGTGCGCTCCAGCGCGGCGCGGGCGATGCACTCGCTGACCAGCAGCATGTTCCGCAGGTCGAGGGCGAGGTGCCAGCCGGGGTTGAACTGCCGGTGCCCCTCGACGCCCGCGCGCCGGGCCCGCACCCGCAGCTCGCCCAGCTTCTCCAGCGCCTTCTCCATCTCGCCCTCGCGGCGGATGATGCCCACGAGGTCGTTCATGGTCTGCTGGAGCTCCTGGTGGACCGTGTACGGGTTCTCCGGCGGCCGGCCGGCCGCCGCCTCGTCCTCGGGGCCTTCCGGACTCTCCGCGGAGAACGGCCGCAGCGCCTCGGCCGCCGCCGTGTCCACGAGGGAGTCGGCGACCGCCGGCCGGCCGCCCTCGGAGGCGTCCGCGCCCGAGGCGTACTCGGCCGCGTGCAGTCCCGCCCGGCGCCCGAACACCAGGAGGTCGGACAGGGAGTTGCCGCCGAGCCGGTTGGAGCCGTGCATGCCGCCCGCGACCTCGCCGGCGGCGAACAGACCGGGCACCCCGCGTGCCGCAGCGGTGTCCGAGTCGACCGCGACGCCGCCCATCACGTAGTGGCAGGTCGGGCCGACCTCCATGGGCTCGGCCGTGATGTCGACGTCCGCCAGCTCCTTGAACTGGTGGTACATGGACGGCAGCCGGCGGCGCACCACCTCCGCCGGCATCCGCGTCGAGACGTCCAGGAAGACGCCGCCGTGCGGGGAGCCGCGGCCGGCCTTCACCTCGGAGTTGATGGCGCGCGCGACCTCGTCGCGGGGCAGCAGCTCGGGAGGGCGACGGTTGTTGTCCGGGTCCTCGTACCAGCGGTCGCCCTCGTCCTCCGTCTGCGCGTACTGCTCCTTGAAGACGTCGGGGACGTAGTCGAACATGAACCGCTTGCCCTCGGAGTTGCGCAGCACGCCGCCGTCACCGCGGACCGACTCCGTGACGAGGATGCCCTTCACCGACGGCGGCCAGACCATGCCCGTCGGGTGGAACTGCACGAACTCCATGTTGAGCAGCGGCGCCCCGGCGAGCAGCGCCAGCGCGTGGCCGTCACCGGTGTACTCCCAGGAGTTGGAGGTCACCTTGAACGACTTGCCGATACCGCCGGTGGCGAGCACCACGGAGGGCGCCTCGATCACGAAGAAGCGGCCGGTCTCGCGCTCGTAGCAGAAGACGCCGGCGACGCGGCCCTCGTCGTCTTTCAGGATGCGCGTGACCGTGCACTCCTGGAAGACCTTGATCCGGGCCTCGTAGTCGCCGTGCTCCCTGAAGTCCTCCTGCTGGAGCGAGACGACCTTCTGCTGGAGCGTGCGGATCAGTTCGAGCCCGGTGCGGTCGCCGACGTGGGCGAGGCGCGGGTACTCGTGCCCGCCGAAGTTCCGCTGGGAGATCCTGCCGTCCTTGGTGCGGTCGAAGAGGGCGCCCCAGGTCTCCAGCTCCCAGACCCGGTCCGGGGCCTCCTTGGCGTGCAGCTCCGCCATCCGCCACTGGTTCAGGAACTTGCCTCCGCGCATCGTGTCGCGGAAGTGCACCTGCCAGTTGTCCCCGGAGTTCACATTGCCCATGGAGGCGGCGATGCCTCCCTCGGCCATCACCGTGTGGGCCTTGCCGAACAGGGACTTGCAGATCACCGCCGTCCGTGCGCCCTGCTCGCGCGCCTCGATCGCGGCCCGCAGCCCGGCGCCACCGGCGCCGACCACGACCACGTCCCACTGCTGCCGTTCCACTTGAGCCATCGCTTGTGTCGCATCCCATCCAGAGCAGTCACGGGTCCACTGTCATCGTGGACCCCCAGGCAGTCGCGGGGCTAGAAGAGCCGCGGGTCGCTGAAGGCGCCGCTCGCGAGCAGATAGACGTAGAAGTCGGCGGCCGCCACGCTGATCAGGGACGACCAGGCGAGCTGCATGTGGCGCTCGTTCAGCTTGCCGACCCAGCCCCACAACCGGTACCGCACCGGGTGCTTCGAGAAGTGCCGCAGGCGTCCGCCGACGATGTGCCGGCAGGAGTGGCACGACAGCGTGTACGCCCAGATCAGCACGATGTTGATGACGAAGATGATCGTGCCGAGGCCCATGTGGCCCCAGTTGTGGTGCTCGTCGCGGAACGACAGCACGGTGTCGTAGGTGAGCACCGCCGCCACCAGCAGCGCCAGGTAGAACGCGTAGCGGTGGATGTTCTGGAGGATCAGCGGGAAGCGGGTCTCGCCCGAGTACGTCTTGTGCGGCTCGGCCACCGCGCAGGCCGGCGGCGACGCCCAGAAGCCCCGGTAGTAGGCCTTGCGGTAGTAGTAGCAGGTCAGCCGGAAGCTGAGCGGGAAGATCAGCACGATGATGGCGGGGGAGATGCCCCACCAGCTGCCGAACAGGTCCCAGTTGGGGCCGCCCGCCATCTCGCGGCAGTTGTCCGCGAGGCAGGGCGAGTAGAACGGTGAGACGTACGGCGCCGCGTAGTAGTCCGCGTTCGCGAAGGCCCGCCACGTCGAATAGACGATGAAGGCCAGCAGCCCGGCCGCGGTCACGGCGGGTGCCAGCCACCACCGGTCGGTGCGCAGGTGCGGGGCGTCGATGGCGGCACGCGTTGCTCCGCGTACGCCGCCGGTGGTGCTAGGTCGGGGTTCGGTACCAGTGGCCAACAGGGTTTCCTCGGGTCAGGGTGCGTGCCGGTCCCGGGCGCCGAGTCCTTCGTCGTCCAGGCCGTCGTGTTCGTCTGCCTCGTCTGCGTTCATCCACAGCGAGCGGTCGTACGGGTCGTCGGGTACGACGACCGGTTCCGGCCTGTGCGCGGCCCCGGGCGCGGCCGCCGACTCGCGCAGCAGAGCGACGCTCTCGCGCAGGTGGTCGGCGTCGGTGCGGACGCGCCGTACGTCCAGGCCGCCCCCGACCTCCTGCTCCAGTCGGCCCACGGTCCGGCACAGGTCGTCGATGCAGCGCTGAACTATAGCCAAGTCATCATGTACAACCATGACGTACCCTCTCTCCGGCTATTCCCGCCCATATCCGCCATACCGACCCGGTTGCCGCTCTCTGCTCCTTTGTTGCCGTGTGTCCGTCTTGCCTTCTGATGCTTGCTTCGACGCCTTCTCTCCGCTTGCCGTCCCGGTGGTCGGCTGCGGTCTCCGGTCGCTGTACGGCGGTGGCGTATGCGGGGCACAGGCCTCGCATCGTCCAGCATGCGCCTGCGAGTGTTGCGCGTCACTTCATGTATTGGGAAGGGATCTGCGCGGATTCCCCGAGTTCCGTCACCCCCAGCCGTCGCATACGCCCCGTTCGCGCCCCGTGCGCCCCTTCGTCGGGCCGGGGCGGTGTGCGCAGCTCGGGCGGACTGTGGGCCGTCCTCGGCCGCCCACCGGGTCCCGCCGCGCTCGGACACCACCGGTATGAGGTGCGCTTCGAACTCGTGTCCGGTGTGGTGCGGGCCGCCGGAATCACTCGTCGGGACGGCGTTGGGCCGCCCGGGTGGGGTTCGCGGCCGGCCGATGCGTGTCTGCGGCCACGGGCCCGCCGGATCGCCTTCAGTGGGGCCATAGATGTGATCAGCAGATGTGATCAGCTCCATCACCGCCCTACGCGCTTCCATCGCCGCCCCGAGGCGATCGCACCGGCCAGTGCCCGGCGTCCGACGGGCGGTGGGCGGCCCGGCCTCGGAGGTATGCAGAGATGTCCCACGACGGTGTCCGGCTGCGGTCGGTCATGCGGTCAGCCGCGTTCCTGACGGCCGGTGTGCTGGTCGTGCCCGGACTGGCCGGCTGCGGCGACTCGAACGAGGACTCCGACGATCCGGCCGCCGCCCAGGACATCGCCCCGGCGGGCCGCGCGAGCCTCGCCGACGGCGGCACGGTGCGGTGGGCCATCGACGCGATGCCGGCGACCCTCAACACCTTCCAGGCCGACGCCGACGCCGCCACCTCCCGGATCGCCGGCACCGTCCTGCCGTCGATGTTCCGCCTCGACGAACGCGGCAGGCCGGGCGCCGACCCCGACTACCTCCGGTCCGCGGAGGTCACCGCCACCAAGCCCAAGCAGGTCGTGCTCTACAAGCTCAGCCCGAAGGCGAAGTGGAGCAACGGCCGGCCGCTCTCCGCGGCGGACTTCACCGCCCAGTGGCACGCCCTGTCCGGCAAGGAGGCCGCGTACTGGACCGCCCGCAACGCCGGCTACGACCGCATCGAGAAGATCGAGCAGGCCGGCGGCGGGGAGGTGCGGGTCACCTTCAACAGGGCCTACGCGGACTGGCGCTCGCTGTTCTCGCCGCTGTACCCGAAGGAGACCATGGGCTCCCCGGGCGCCTTCAACGACGGCGCGCGGCGCAGGCTCCGGGTCACCGCGGGCCCCTTCAGGCTCGGCCGGTTCGACGGCGAGCGCGACGAGATCACCGTCCAGCGCAATCCCCGCTGGTGGGGCGAGCGCGCCAGGCTGTCCGGGATCGTCTTCAAGGCCGTGCCGCGCGCCAAGCGCACCGCGGCGCTCGCCGCCGGCCGCCTCGACATCGCCGAGGTCGACACGGCCGACGCCCAGCGCATCGCACGGGCCGCCAGGGACCGCGGCAAGGGCTCGCAGGCGCACGGTGCCTCCGCGAGCGCCGGGAGCGCGCAGCGCGAGAACGCGGGCGCGCGCGGTTCGAACGAGGAGGCCGACGCCCACGCGCGGAACCGCAAGGCCGTCGCGGCCTACGCCGCCCAGCAGGCGGGCCTGCGCCGCTACGTGATCCGCAAGTCCCTGGAGCCCGCCTACACCCAGCTCGCCCTCAACGGCTCCGCGGGGCCGCTCGCCGACGACCGGGTGCGCCGCGCCGTGGCCCGCGCCATCGACCGCGACGAGCTGGCCCGGCTGGTGCTCAAGCCGCTCGGCCTGCCGGCGCGGACCGTCGGCAGCCACCTCGCGCTCGCCGGCCAGGACGGCTACGCGGACGGCAGCGGCGCGCTCGGCAAGCACGACGCGGCCGAGGCGCAGGCGCTGCTCGCGGACGCGGGCTGGGTGCGCAGCGGCGGCGCACAGAAGGGAGCCCCGCGGGGTGCCGGCGGGGCCGGCACCGGCGAGCCCGCCGCGGGCGGCAGCGGCAGCGGGACCGCGAGCGCGCCGGCCGGCGACGACAAGCACGCCGCCGGCTCCGAGGCGGCGCAGAGCGCCCGGCAGGGCGCCGGGGGCGGTGCGCCCGGCGCGTACGCCCCGCAGGGCTCCGCGGCGCCCGCCGGGGCCCCCGCGGGCCCGCTCGCCAAGAACGGCAAGCCGCTGATGCTGCGCTTCGTCCTGCCCTCAGGGCCCGGCTCCGAGGCCGTGCGCGCGGTGGGCGACCGCATCGCGCGGATGCTGGACCGCATCGGCATCCGCACCGAGATGACCAGGGTCGCCGACGACAGCTACTTCAACGACCACATCGCCTCCGGCCAGTACGACATGGCGCTGTACTCGTGGCCCGGCTCCGCGTTCCCGGCCACCGACGCCCGTCCGATCTTCGCCAAGCCGGTGCCGGGGGCGGACGGGTCGCTGAACGTCGAGCAGAACTACACCCGGGTCGGCACGGACCTCATCGACCAGCTCTTCGACCAGGCGATGACGGAGCTGGACACCGGCAAGGAGATGGACCTCGTCAGGAAGGCCGACCAGCGGATCTGGGCGGAGGCCGGCTCCATCCCGCTGTACCAGCGGCCCCAGCTGGTCGCGGTGCGCGGCAACCTCGCGAATGTGGGCGCCTTCGGCTTCGAGGACCCGCACTACCAGGACATCGGATTCCGCAAGTCCGGGGCGGAGGGGGCGCCTGGGCGCCCCGAGGAGCCGGAGGGTTCCCCGGCCAGGGGCACGAAGTAGGCGACGTTTCCCGCACGCGCCTGCTGGGGTGCCTTTCATGCCCGTTCAGGGCGGTGGGGGGAGTGCCCCCAGCACCAGACGCCGCAGGCTGATCCACGAAGCTCCGCCGGACACGACCTGGCCCGGTGTGACGCGGGAGGCCGGTCCGTTCGTAGAGGGTGACGCTGCGCCCGTGCCGGATGGTGGTGGAGCGCTCTGCGAAGTGCTCGGCCAGGATGCGCCGCTTGGCGCGGTCGCGGGCGTTGCGTGGGGAAGGGCGGTCGGCGTCGCCGACGAGGATGATCAGCGGTTCGCGCAGCATCGCGCGGGCTATGGCGTCCGGGTCCTTCTCCAGGCCGTTCAGGGTCCGGGACTCGACGGGACCCTGGCTGAGTGCGATGTCGCGCAGCCCTCGGAACGCACCTGGTGCGACCAGGGCGGTGTCGCGTCGGGCAGAGGGGATGAAGACGACCGCGCCGCCCTGTGCGTGGAGCGTGCCCACCAGGGCGGCCGGGGCCCGTACGTCGTCGATACGGCTGCTCGGGCTGCGCAGGTGTACTTCCACGGGAAGCAGGGCGAGGAAGGCCATGGCCGTGGCGGCGGCGACGAGGACCCTGGGATGGGCGGCCGGCAGCACGGTGGCGAGCGCTGGGATCAGTGCCCCGAGGAGAAGGCCGAGGCCGACGTCGGCGTACAGGACGTAGCGGTCGACGTAGAGAGGCTGCCAGGCCAGGGAGACGGCGAGGAGGAGTACCTGCGGGACGGCGCACAGCGGACCGGCCACAGCGGCCAGGCTCAGCTTCCCCGCCACGGCCGGAGTCGCGGGCGCGGTTGCGTGCGCGTGGCGCAGGAGGCCGCAGCCGAAGGCCGCGAGGATGGTGGCCCCGACGGCGCACATCGTGCCGGGAGCGGTGGGCTGGATCCAGGAGAGCTGCCCGGACTGGCCCTTGCTGGCCACGATCAGGGGCAGGGTGCCGAGGGCTGCGGCGCTCGCGGCGAGGAGCCACCGTCTCCAGAGGGCCCTGCCTGCCCTGGCGAGGCAGAGCGTGGCAGCGTGGGCGGGCAGCGCGAACAGTGAGAACCAGTTGAGCAGTGCGCCGAGCAGGACGACGAGTGCGTACGCCCCCCAGGTGCGGGCCCGTGGGCGGTGCGCCGCGGCCACCAGCAGCCAGCAGGAGAGCGTGACGGCGGCGGTCACCATCGCGTACGAGCGGCCCTCCTGCGCATACCTCTGGAGGGCGGGCAGCAGCGCGCACGCGAACCCCGCGCCCAGTCCGCTCCAGGGTCCCGCAAGCCGTGCCGCGAGGTCCGTGGCGAGGGACACCGCCACGGACATGGCGAGGACGGAAGGAACCCGCAGCGTCAGGAGACTGTCGCCGAACACCTCGAACACCACGTGCATGACCGCGTAGTACAGGCCGTGGACGACGTCCGCGTGGCCCAGGAGACGCCAGATCCCGGGGAGACCGCGGTGGGCCACCTGCCAGGTGGCGGCCTCATCACGCCACAGGCTGTCCTGGCGGGTGATCCCCCATGAGTCCAGGGCGAGCGCGGTGCCGCCGGGGACGGCTGCCGTGAGCGCTCTGGCCAGGAGGGGCCGTGTGCTGCGCGGGCGTGCGGCCGGCCGCGGGACGGGACGGGGCCGGCCCGGGGCGGCCGGCCCGAGCGGTGTGTCCCGGGGCGCTACGGGGATCGACGTCACGTCGCGTGCCCGAGCGCCGTCAGGGAGCGGGTACGGGCGAGCGGCTGACGCGGATCTTGGACTGGCCGTGGGGGCGCGTCTCCCAGTCCTCCATGAAGCGCGCGTGGAGGCCGTGCTTGCGTGCCAGGGCGAGCAGGGTCTCGGTGCGGTAGTAGAAGTCCTCGCCCAGCACCTGGTGTTCCGTGCCCTCCGTGCGGTCGAAGGTGAAGTCGAAGAAGCCGGTGCCGGTCAGCACGCGGCCGACGTGGGCGAGGCACTCCTCGATGACCGCCTGCGGAGAGTGGGAGAAGACGCTGTGCGCGTGGACGACGTCGAAGTGGTCGCTGGGCAGGAAGTCCAGCGTGAGGTCGCCGGTGATGGTCAGGTGCGGAAGCTTGTCCTGGAGGCGGCGCTCGGAAAGGGTCTTCTTGGCGGCCATCAGGATGTCGGGCGAAATGTCGATGCCGTAGTAATGGCCGGCGTCGAGGTGCTCGATGAAGCGCCAGCCGCCACGCAGGTTGCCGCAGCCGATGTCGAGCATGCGGTGTTCGGGGCGCATTCCGTGTTCGACGAGGTAGTCGAACTGCATCTGCCCGAGCGCCAGCCAGCGTTCGTGGGTCTGGCTGCCGACCGCGGCCTCCGGGTTGCGGCGGGTGTCCGAGGCCATCACCGCCCGGTAGTAGCCGACGTGGTCGGGGTGCTTCATACGCAGCCAGGCGTCCCGGCCGGCGCGCCGGAGGTAGGGGGTGACGCGGCCGGGGTGGCGCAGGGCGTAGCCGACCTTGTGGGTGAGGGAGGAACGGTTGTTGCGCAGTTTCTTCGGTGACTTCGCGTCGGCGGGCATGGGGAGAAGACCTCCGTGCAGGGTGCGGCCCCGAGTGGGGGGTGACGGGATGGTGTGCTGTGGCGCGGCCAGGCTCGGTCAGATGAGGCCAGGCTCGGTCAGACGCGGTCAGATGCGGCGGCGCACCAGGAGCGCCGTGACGGCCACGAGCAGGACGGCGAGGCCGCCGAGGACGGCGGTGTCGGTCCACTGGAAGGTCCAGTAGTCGCCGGCCGGGTTGGCCTCGTAGAAGCGGGCGACGTACCCGTGCTCGGCCATGCACTGCCTGAGCTGCGGGCTTGAGGGAAAGGCGCAGTTCATCACGGAGTCATGGCGGCCGGAGGCGGTGATCAGACCGTAGTTGCCGGTCGACCACTTCTCGTCCATGGGCGGTTTGGGGCTGCTGCCGGCGCTGGTGTACACGCGGGGCGGGACCAGCAGGCGGGTCTTGTGCGTCCACTCCAGCGCCAGCGCCGTCGCTCCGGTCACCAGGAGGGTCAGCCCCATTGCGGCCAGGACCCGGCGGGCCAGCAGACCCAGCAGCGTGCCGGCCGCCAGGCCGAACAGCGAGGCCGCGACGACGCGCGGACCCGAACCGCTCATGGCGGCGGTCTCGTACCAGAACAGGCCGTAACTTCGGTCGGCGGCCGGCCGCCACCACCACGCGAACGCTCCCGCGAGCAGGCCCGAGAGGATCACCGTGGTGGCGGCGGCCAGGGTGATCCGGGAGACGAACCACTGACCGCGGCTCACGCCCTGGGTGAGGACCAGGCGGTGCGTGCCCAGTTCCCGGTCGCGGCCCAGCAGCGGGGCGCCCCAGAAGACGCCGACCAGCGCAGGGAGGGCGATGTTCAGGGCCCCGAGGTACTTCAGCGGGGTGATGTTCAGCAGAAGGGGCAGACCGGAGCCGGGTCGTGTGCAGTGCAGCGGTCCGCGGGCGCAGTGGGCGAACAGCCCGCTGCGTACGTCATCCACCATGCCGGAGCGGAAGCAGGCGGCCAGCAACGCGACGGCGGCCAGGGCGGCCAGGGCGATGCCGATCAGCCCTCGTTGCTGGCGCCAGGCGAGCCAGAAGGAGCCCTTCATATCGTGGCCTCCTGTCCTGCGGGGACGGGACGCCCCATGTCATCGGCCTGGAGGTGACCGATCAGGACGTCCTCCAGCTTGGGCCGCTCGACGTGCCAGTCGCCGTGCAGCGGTCCGCGCTGCCGTACCAGCGCGGTCAGCTGCCTGCCGGTGACCCGGGACCGCACGACGGTGTGCTGCCGGGGCAGGGCGTCGGCCTGGTCGGCGTGCCCGGTCAGTTGGGCGTGGTCGTCGCACAGCGCGCCGGCGTCCTCGCACAGTTCGACGCGGCCGCCCCGCAGCAGCACGACCCAGTCGCAGGTCTGCTCCAGCTCCGGCAGGACATGCGAGGACAGCACGATGCTCGTGCCGTGCTCTGCGGCCTCGGTCATCAGAATCGCCATGATCTCGCCCCGGGCCACCGGATCGAGGTCGGCCATCGGCTCGTCGAGCAGGAGCAGTTCAGGCCGCTTGCCCAGCGCCAGGGCGAGCGCGACGCGGGTGCGCTGCCCCGGGGACAGGGTGCCGACCCGGGAGGTGGAGCGGATGCCGGCCTCCCGGACGGTTCGCTCGGCGGCCCCCCGGTCCCATGAGGAGTTCAGCTTCTCGCCCATGCGCAGCGTGTCCGCCACGGTGAAGTGCGGGTAGAGCGGCTTGTCCTGCGTGAGCAGGGCGAGCCGGGCCCGTGCCTCGGGCGTGCCCGAGGCGGCGCCCAGCACACGTATCTCCCCGGCACGGGCCCGCAGCAGGCCACCGGCCAGGTGCAGCAGCGTGCTCTTGCCGGCGCCGTTGCGTCCGACGAGGGCGGTGATGCGGCCGCTGGGCACGGTGAACTCGCAGTCCCGCAGCTCCCAGGCGTCCCGCGCCCGATAACGGAATCCGAGTCCCGTGGCGCGCAGCGCGGCCGGCGCGTCAGGCCCGCTCATGCGTCCTCCTCTTTCCCCTTGCGCTCTTTCTCTTTACGCTCCCCGCCCCCCGGGGCGTGGCGGTATCGCCTCTCGTTGCCGTTGCCGTTGCCGTTGCCGTTGCCGTTGCCGTCAAGGACGGTGGTGACCAGGGCGAGGATGTCGGCCCGCTCAAGACCGGCCGCTCGGGCGCGTGCCGTCCAGTCGGCGAGTTCCGCGCGCAGCGGCGAGTCGTCCGCCGCGCCCGGCCGCGCGAGCGACCGGGTCACAAAGGTCCCGAGGCCGCGACGCAGTTCGACAAGGCCGGCCTGCTCCATGTCGCGATAGGCCCTGAGCACGGTGTTCGGGTTGATGGCGGTGGCCGCCACCACCTCCTTGGCGGTGGGCAACCTGTCTCCGACCTGCAACGTGCCCATCCGGAGGGCGCGTTCGGTCTGCTCCACGATCTGCACGTAGGCAGGTACGCCGCTGCCGCGGTCAATCCGGTACTCGACGGGGCACATCACATTCCACGGTTGTGTTAATGAATTAGTGGAATGATGATCGTGGTGGTGGTGCAGGGATGTCAAGCGAGATCCACCGGTCGGGACGTTGCGCACGCCCCTGGTGGTGCCGGGCCGCCGCGGCAGGCCACCGGGTCGGGTCCCTCGCGGTCCCGGAGCCGTCCCCCGGCCGGTACCCCGCCCCCTGCCGCGGCAGGGGGCAGCCGGCAACCTGTTGTGACGGCTCGGCTACCCGCCGCCGCCAGGCGGACCGCGCCGGCGCGCGCCCGTACCATGGGGGTGGCCGTGGCGTGTCCAGCCCGGCAGGGGGCGCCTACGTAGCCGTACGCGCAGCCGATCACTCAATCCGGGAGAAGCGCCGCACCATGGCTCGTACCGTCGAGCGTCACGACATCCGCAATGTCGCCATCGTCGCCCACGTAGACCACGGCAAGACCACCCTCGTCGACGCCATGCTCAAGCAGGCTGGTGCGTTCGCCGCGCACCAGCTGGACCAGGTCGACGACCGGGTCATGGACTCGAACGACCTGGAACGTGAGAAGGGCATCACGATCCTGGCGAAGAACACCGCCGTGAAGTACCACCCCAAGGACGGTGACGACCACGTCACCATCAACATCATCGACACCCCCGGCCACGCCGACTTCGGCGGTGAGGTGGAGCGGGGCCTGTCCATGGTCGACGCGGTGGTGCTGCTCGTGGACGCCTCCGAGGGCCCGCTGCCGCAGACCCGCTTCGTGCTCCGCAAGGCCCTCCAGGCCCGGATGCCGGTGATCCTCTGCATCAACAAGACCGACCGGCCCGACGCCCGCATCGACGAGGTCGTCAACGAGACCTACGAGCTCTTCCTCGACCTCGACGCCGACGAGCAGCAGATCGAGTTCCCCATCGTCTACGCCTGCGCGCGGGACGGCGTCGCCTCGCTCACCAAGCCCGAGGACGGCACGGTGCCGGCGGACAGCACCAATCTGGAGCCGTTCTTCACCACGCTCCTCCAGCACGTCCCCGCCCCGTCCTACGACGCCGAGGCCTCGCTCCAGGCGCACGTCACCAACCTGGACGCCGACAACTTCCTCGGCCGTATCGCGCTGCTCCGCGTCGAGCAGGGCGAGCTGCGCAAGGGCCAGACGGTGGCCTGGATCAAGCGCGACGGCACGGTGGCCAACGTCCGCATCAGCGAGCTGATGATGACCGAGGCGCTCACCCGCAAGCCTGCCGAGAAGGCTGGCCCCGGTGACATCTGCGCCGTCGCCGGCATCCCCGACATCATGATCGGCGAGACGCTCGCGGACCCCGAGAACCCGGTGGCCCTGCCGCTGATCACCGTCGACGAGCCGGCGATCTCCATGACCATCGGCACCAACACCTCGCCGCTGGTCGGCCGCGGCGGCACCGGCAAGGGTGCCGACAACAAGGCCGCCGTCAAGGACCGCAAGGTCACCGCGCGCCAGGTCAAGGACCGGCTGGACCGCGAGCTCATCGGCAACGTCTCGCTGCGCGTGCTCGACACCGGGCGCCCCGACGCCTGGGAGGTGCAGGGCCGCGGCGAGCTGGCCCTCGCGATCCTCGTCGAGACCATGCGCCGGGAGGGCTACGAGCTGACCGTCGGCAAGCCGCAGGTCGTCACCAAGGAGATCGACGGCAAGGTCCACGAGCCCGTCGAGCGGATGACGATCGACGTGCCCGAGGAGCACATGGGCGCGGTCACGCAGCTGATGGGCGTCCGCAAGGGCCGGATGGACAACATGTCCAACCACGGCTCCGGCTGGGTGCGCCTGGAGTTCGTGGTGCCGTCGCGCGGCCTGATCGGCTTCCGCACCGAGTTCCTCACGAGCACCCGCGGCACCGGCATCGCGCACTCCATCCACGAGGGCCACGAGCCGTGGTTCGGCACCCTGACCACGCGCAACAACGGCTCCCTCGTCGCCGACCGCTCCGGCGCCGTCACCGCGTTCGCGATGACCAACCTCCAGGAGCGCGGCGTGCTCTTCACGGAGCCGGGCACCGAGGTGTACGAGGGCATGATCGTCGGTGAGAACTCGCGCTCCGACGACATGGACGTGAACATCACCAAGGAGAAGAAGCTCACCAACATGCGCTCGTCGACGGCCGACGTGGCCGAGTCGATCGTGCCGCCGCGGAAGCTGTCGCTTGAGCAGTCGCTGGAGTTCTGCCGCGACGACGAGTGCGTCGAGGTGACTCCGGAGGCGGTCCGGATCCGCAAGGTCAACCTGGACGCGCGGGAGCGGGCTCGGGCGGCGTCGCGCGCGAAGCACGGCTAGGTCGTGTCCGGCGGATCTTCGTGGATCAGCCTGCGGTGTCTGGTGCCGTGCATCGCAAGGCGGAGGATCGTCCTCGTACGGGGCGTACTCGGATGACTCCGACAACGGGGCGAGGTGCGGTGCTGGGGGCACTCCCCCACTGCCCTGAACGGGCGTGGGAGGTACCCCCACCCACGCCCTTCAGGCAGTGGGGGAGCCGCGGGCCCACGAGGATCCGCCGGACACGGCCTAGCGCCCGTAGGGGCGCGGGACCCCGGCAGGCGTCCGCTTGGCGGTGGGGCTGCGCTCCTGAAGGGGCGCGGGGAACTGCGCGACCAGCCCCCACCGGCCGGTGGGGGGAGACGAGACCGGAAGTGGCTCGGCCCGGTGGCCCTCCCTCACCGCCCGAAGGGCGTGGGAGGTGCCCCCACGGCGCGGGGTGGTTGCTCACGCAGTTCCCCGCGCCCCTGGAAGGGCACCGGGGCGGAGCCCCACCGGAGGGGCACCGGGCGGGCCCCGCCGGCAGGTGACCGGACGCCTCAGGTGACCGGCGGGAGGTCGGGGCCGGTGGTGCCCAGCGGCTCCGTGGAGATGATCTCCTTCTCCGGCCAGGAGACCCCCTTGGGCGGCCACGTCTGGCCGGTCTGCTTGAGGAACCCGGCGGGCGGCTCGACCAGCGGCTGCTGCGTGCCCTCCGGGATCATGGTCGCCCAGTCGACCGCCTTCCTGCGGTCCTCGAACTCCGCCCGGATCCGGGAGAGCTGGTCGGGCTGGGTGATGAGGTCGACGGCGGTCGCCGCCATGTAGCGGGCGGCGGACAGCATGCCCTGGTGGCCGATGTTCGTGGCCGCCGCCGACGTCACCGCCCAGCTGTGGTTGGGCAGTCCGGCCGGGATGGTCGCGGCCAGGGCGACCAGGGTCGGCGCCTGCCAGCTGACGTCCGCCGTGTCGATGGAGATGCCGCCGGCGAAGGCGGGCGGGGGCGGGGCCAGCGGCACGAGCGAGGTGGGCATGCCCGTCTCCGGCTTGCCCAGCGAGCGCTGGAGGGACCTGGCCAGCGCCTGGTCCGCGTCGGTGAAGGCCGGCGGGCCGATCGCCCGCATGTTGTCGTTCATCAGCTCCGCCCCGGCCTTGTTGGGGAGCAGGTTCCAGGTGCCCGAGTTGAACCGGTGCACGAGCGTCGTCCGGCTCGCCTGCGCGGCGGCCTTCGCGGCGTCCACGATCTTGTCGTACAGGACCTTGACCCGCTCCGGGCTGCCCTCCCGCACGAAGAACCAGATGGAGCAGAAGTCGGGAGTGACGTTCGGTGCCCCGCCGCCGTTGACGATGGCGTAGTGGAACCGGCCCGAGGGGGCCACGTTCTTCTCGCGCAGGAACTCCGACATGGTCGCCATCAGGACCGCGCCGTCGAGGCCGCTCTTGTTGCCCAGCGGGTTGGCTCCGTGGCCCGTCGCGCCGAGGAAGTCGAACGTCGCCGATATGAGCGCGCTCGTGGTGTTCCAGAACGCCAGGTTGGCGTTGAAGGGGTGCCAGTCCACGAAGGCGTCGAGGCCGTCGTACACCCCGGCCCTCACCATGTAGGGCTTGCCCACGAGGTGTTCCTCGGCCGTGGTTCCGAAGAGCTTCACGGT
Organism: Streptomyces sp. TS71-3; assembly: GCF_018327685.1. Lineage (NCBI taxonomy): Bacteria > Bacillati > Actinomycetota > Actinomycetes > Kitasatosporales > Streptomycetaceae > Streptomyces > Streptomyces sp. TS71-3. The sequence goes on from NZ_BNEL01000001.1 coordinate 1,590,293, forward strand.
GGCCTTGAGCCCGCGGTCCCTGATCGCCTGGCTCACCGCGATGGCCGCGCCGGTGGCGCCCGCGCCGAGTGCGTTGTGGGCGTCGCCGTGGCCCGCACCGTAGGTGGGGGCGTAGGGGTCGGTGTGGTAGACGAGCGGGTCGTGCACGGTCCCGCCGGCCTTCTGCGACAGCCCGGGCAGGGCGTCGTACTCGGCGTTGAACCCGATGGTCGGGCCGCCGGATCCGTAGCTCGCCACGAAGGCGGAGGGGAAGCCGGCCGGGCCCCACTGGATGTCGAATCCGTACTTCTCCAGCAGGGCCGCCACCGCGAGCGACGAGTTCCACTCCCGCAGGGAGAGCTCCGCGTGCCGCCACACGGTGTCGTTGAGGTCGATGAGCTCCGCGCTGTGGTCGCCGATCCAGCCCAGGGCGGTGGCCTTGGCATCGCTGTCCTCGGCGAGCCCGCGGGGGGCCTGGTACGAGGTGCTCTGCGCCGCCAGCCGCTGGTCGTACTCGCGGGTGGCCGCAAGGGCGGGATCGGCGACCGTCCAGGGCGCCGCACCGGCCGCGGCCGCGACACCGGCCGACTTGAGTATCTGCCGCCGTCCGACTGAGGACCTGTCAGTCATTCGTTGATCTCCTCTTCGGGGGGAGATCAACGTACTTGTATCCACAGGGGCGTTGGGGACGGCTCTCCGGCGGCCCCGGTTGTCGCGAACGTCACACGTGTGGGGTTCGGCGGCGCCGTGGCCCGTGGGTCCGGTGCCCATCCGAGCGCTGGGCCCGGTTACGGTCAGGACCAGGCTCGCAGCAGATCCTCCGGAGCGAGGGCCTGCGCGCCCTGTGCCGTGCAGCCGCTGCGGGCGACCGCCAGCAGGGAGGTGCCCTCGTCGGCTCCGGGCAGGCGGTTGCGGTGGGCGATGAGCTCTGCAAGGTCACGGTGGTCGAAGGGCTTTCTCTCCAGCCACTTGATGGAACCCGCGAAGGTGATCCGCTTGGCGACCGGCCCCCGGTCGGCGCCGACCAGGTCGATCTCGGGGTCGTTCGTGCGGGTCCAGTACCCGCCGACGACGTCCGTGCCGGCCGGCAGCAGGTCGTCGGCGAGCCGCCAGAGGGCCTCGCGGATGACGGGCTCGATGGCCCGCCCCCGCCAGGAGGTCCAGCTCGTGCGGATGGAGTCCAGGACGCGGTCGCCGCGGCCCCGCTCGACGGCGGCGATGCCCCGCCCGATGAAGGAGAGCCAGAAACGCAGGTACGGGTCCTCGACCCGGTAGCGGGTCTCGCGGCTCGGCCTGGCTGACACCGGCAGGTCCGCGGCGACGACCCGGCGGTCGATGAGCAGCTCCAGGGACCGCTTGAGCGACGTGGCGTGGAGCCCGCCCGCGGCCCGTCCGATGGCGCTGAACGTCCGCTCGCCGTGCCCGATGGCGCCGAGCACGGTACGGGCCTGCGCCTCGGTGGGGAACTCCGCGGCCAGGGCCCGCTCGCCGCTGACCAGGAGCGCGGAGGTGGGCCGGCGCAGCGCCTGCTCCAGGTACTCCCAGAGGCCGGCACCGCGTGGCCACTCCTCCAGGATGAGCGGAAGCCCGCCGGACACGAGGTAGGCGTCGAAGGCGTCGGCCGCGGGGAGTCGCAGCACGTCGGCGACGTCGCCCGGGGTGAGCGCCGGCACCACCATCTCCGTGCCGCGCTGGTAGAAGGGCCGCCCATAGGTGTTCAGCTTCTCCATCATCGCGAGGTCGGAGCCGATGAGGACGAGCAGCACGGGCAGCCGCGACAGGCTCCGGTCGAAGACCTTCTGGAGGGACCCCTCGAAGCCGGGGTCCTCACCGACGAGGTAGGGCATCTCGTCGAGCACGACGACGCTGGGCGCGTCGGTGGGCAGCGCGGAGGCGAGCAGGCTCAGGGCCGCATCCCACGTCTGCGGCGTGGCGAAGTCGGCGAAGCGCTCCGCGTCGGGAAGGCTGGACGCGGCCACCTCGGTGACGAAACCCGCCAGGTCCCCGTCCCGTGAGCCGCCGACCGCGCTGAAGAAGACGTGTGGCACGCCGGCCCGCTCGACGAACTCCTCGACCAGCCGGGACTTCCCCACCCGGCGCCGGCCGCGAACCAGGACGGCCTTGCCCGGGCGGCCGTTGCGGCTGCCCGAGGCGACGTCCTTCAGCAGGTCGTCGAGGATGCCGAGCTCGCTTCGGCGTCCGATGAATCCGCTCACGCACTGCACCTCGGGGATCGTTGCCGGGCCGCCACTACCATCAGTGATACTTTCTTCGATGACAGTATCACGAAGGATGGTCTTCAGTGGCTCGGTGCGGCGTGCCCCCGCGGGTCAGCCGCTCAAGGGCAGCTCCGTGAGCATGACCGCGTACCGCGGGGAGTCCCAGAACGGCTGCTCTTCGCCGACTTTGCGGTAGCCCCAGGATTCGTAGAGTGCTTGGACCCTTGGGCGGGCGACGTCCACGGAGAGCACGGCAAGGTCCTCGTCCCTGCCCGCCAGCAGGCCGTGGTGTAGCCGCCGGGAGGTTCCGGTCTTGCGCCATGCCGGGCGGACCATCAGTTCCGAGAGCGAGAAGGTTCGCGAATGTTCCGGTGCGGGGTCGACGAACTCTCGCCACCATTCGCGCCCGGGGCGGCGGGGGCGCCGTAGGCAAACCCCGCGGGCTCGTCGCCGTCGTATGCGATCGTGCAGGAGAAACCGGGATTGTTGCCCCAATGGCCCACAAACCATGGGAAGCGACTCCGGAACTCGGTCATGTCGGGGGCGTGGACTTCAGCATGGACGTCCAGCAGGGTCTGACGGATCGTCGACAGGTCTTCGCGAGCGTAGTGGCATACCCGCACGGTGGTGGTCAAGTCCGGCTCCATCCGGCGCGGTAGCGCTCGCGCCAGCCGCGAGCGACGTCGCTGCCCGGAGCGAGAGTAATGAGATCCCGGGTGAAGTCCCCGAGCCGAGACCGCAGCCTCCCCGGCAGAGGATGACCGGCCATCAGGTCAAAGAGACCGGAGGCAGTCCCGCACGCGCATCCCGTTGCCGCGTGTGGGGCCAGCGTGTCTTTCCAGTCAGCCAGTTCCGCACTGTCCGGTCGCTGACGATACGTTCGTGGTGATGTTCCCGTAAGTGGGCGTTGACGGCTTCGGCCAACTCGTTCTGTGTGAAGCCGACCTCAGCCATGTGCCGCGCGAGTTCTTCGTTCCCCTCCACGGCCTCAGCGTAGCCACATGCTCACGTGCCGCAAATTTCCCTCATATGCAAATTTCCGGTTCATCGCCAGCAGGCCCGGCGCCGAAGCCGGGCCTGCTGAACCGCCGTGCCGCACCGCCCCGCGGGGCTTGCTCAGCCGTGCGACACGGTCAGGCCGTAGAACGCCACCCGCGCACCGTTGGTCGTGCTGTCCGAGGACGACTGGTTGTACGAGCCCGCCTTGAAGTACTGCTTGTACTGGTTGAACGACGACGGGATGCCGTAGTGCGTCGTGCTGCCGTTGACCGTCAGGTCGACGGTGTTCCCGCCGGAGACGGCGATCGTGTACGTCCAGGTCTTGCCGATCGACACGTGGCCGACGGTGTGCGGCGTCTGGCCGCCGTCGGGCGAGTTCTCCGTGCCGAGCACGATGTCGCCGCCTGCGTGGTAGTAGAGCTCGACGAGCGGCTTGGTGGACGAGCCGCCCGAGCCGAGGTGGATCTGGCCCACGCACACGTTCTTCGTCACCGACACCACCCGCAGCGTCGCGCTCAGCTTGTGGCTGCCGCTGAGCGACCAGTCGGCCGCGCTGCCGCTGCGGTTCATCTCCCGCAGCTCGGAGCGCGCGTAGTTGGAGTTCGGCGTCGTGACGCCCTTCTCCGGCGCCCAGAAGGTCATCGCGCCGTCGCGGGTGTCGGTGTAGAAGTACGAGTCCTGGAACCCGCCCTCCAGCCGGGACGACGAGATGGTGGTCGGCGAGCCGGGGCTGCCCACCGGCTCCTGGAGCTGCCACACGCCCAGGTCGAAGTTGCCGCCCGGCGACTTCCCCGGGTCTGCGGCGTTGGCGGTGCTGCTCATGAGGCTGAGCGAGGCGGCGACGCCCGCGGCGGCGGCCAGCGTGAGGAGCTTGGAACGGAGTTGCATGGGGGGTCCTTCGGCGCTCGAAGTGGTGGGGGATGAGCCAGGTCTAGTCCAAAGGTGCGTGAACTTTGAGTAACACGGCTCCGCGCCGGGGGTCAACGGTCGTGCGGGGGCGAGGGGTGGGGCGGGCCGGCGGGTGGGGTCTTATGCGGCGAGACGTCATGGAAAGGGAAGGCGTCCCGGGACGGCGCCACCCGACGAGAAGGACGAAAAAGGGGGCGCCCCCACAAGGGAGCGCCCCCACGGCGCCAGGATCGTCCGTACCGCCATGGCGGGCGACCCGGCACGCCGGGGACCCGCGCCGGCACGGAAGGGCCCCTGTCCGGCCCTGGAAGGCCTGGAAGGCCGGGTTCGGCCGGCTCAGTCCTTCGCCACGACCGCATCCGCCCCCGCTGACCCCGCGATGCCCGGGTCCAGGATGATCTCCTCGCCGGGCTGCCCGGCCGCCTCCGGGTAGTGGCAGGCCGTCAGGTGGCCCTCGCGGCTGCCGTCCACGTGGGCCAGTGCCGGGGTCTCGGTCGCGCACTTCTCCGTCGCCTTCCAGCAGCGGGTGCGGAAGCGGCAGCCGGAGGGCGGGTTGACGGGGGAGGGGACGTCGCCGGCGAGGCGGATGCGCTCGCGGATCGGGGCGGCGTCCGCGGTGACCTCCGGCACCGCGGACAGCAGGGCCCGGGTGTAGGGGTGGCGCGGGTTGCCGTAGAGCTCGTCGCGGTCGGCGATCTCCACGATGCGGCCGAGGTACATCACGGCCACCCGGTGGGAGAAGTGCCGGACCACCGCGAGGTCGTGGGCGATGAAGACGAACGCGATGTCCAGCTCCCGCTGGAGCTCCTGGAGGAGGTTGACCACCTGCGCCTGGATGGAGACGTCCAGCGCGGAGACCGGCTCGTCGGCCACGATCAGCTTGGGCTGGAGGGCGAGCGCACGCGCCACGCCGATGCGCTGCCGCTGGCCGCCGGAGAACTCGTGCGGGAAGCGGTTGTAGTGCTCCGGGTTGAGGCCCACCGTCTCCAGCAGCTCGCGGACCCGCTTCTCCCGGCCGCCGGGCGGGTTGACGCCGTTGATCTCCATCGGACCCGCGATGATCTTGCCGACCGTCTGCCGCGGGTTCAGCGACGCGTACGGGTCCTGGAAGATCATCTGGATCTCGGAGCGGACCGGGGCCAGATCGCGCCGCGAGGCGTGGGTGATGTCCTGGCCCCGGTAGGTGATCCTGCCGTCGGTGGGCTCCAGCAGCCGGGTGATCAGCCGGCCGGTGGTCGACTTCCCGCAGCCGGACTCGCCGACCAGGCCGAGGCTCTCGCCCTCGAACACGCTGAAGTCGAGGCCGTCCACGGCCTGCACCGCGCCGACCTTCCGCCGGATGGGAAAGCCGCCCATGATCGGGAAGTGCTTGGTGAGCCCGGCTACGTCCAGGAGGGGAGTGGTGCTGCTCATGGTCGTGAAGTCCCGTCTCGTGTACGTCAGTGGGCCCGCGCCGCGGCGCGGTCGGCGGAGAACCTGGCGCGCTGCTCGCCGGTGAGGTGACAGGCCGCGCCGCGCCCCTCGGTGAGGGTGAGCAGCGGCTCCTCGGCGACGCAGCGGTCGCCGCCGACCTCGCCGGTGAAGGCGCACCGCGGATGGAAGCGGCAGCCGGTCGGCGGGTTGAGCAGGCTCGGCGGGGTGCCCTTGATGGGGGTCAGCGGCACGTCCACGTCGCCCTCCAGGGTCGGCATGGACCCCAGGAGCCCCCAGGTGTACGGGTGCTGGGGCGAGCGCAGCACTTCCTGCTTGCTGCCGCGCTCCACGCACGTGCCGCCGTACATCACGAGGATGTCGTCCGCGATGTCCGCGATCACGCCCAGGTCGTGGGTGATGAAGATGATCGAGGTGCCGGTCTCCTGCTGGAGCTCCTTGAGCAGGTCCATGATCTGGGCCTGCACGGTGACGTCAAGCGCGGTGGTCGGCTCGTCGGCGATCAGCAGCTCCGGGTTGCAGACCAGCGCCATCGCGATCATGGCGCGCTGCCGCATGCCGCCGGAGAACTGGTGCGGGTAGTCGTCGACCCGCAGATCGGGCTGCGGGATGCCGACCTTCTTCAGCATCTCGACGGCCCGCGCCCGGGCCTCCCGCTTGGAGGCGCCGGTGTGCTTGCGGTACGTCTCGCCGATCTGCACGCCGACGGTGTGGTACGGCGACAGGGAGGCCAGCGCGTCCTGGAAGATCATCGACATCTTGTTGCCGCGCAGCCGCTCCAGCTCGCGTTCCGTCGCGGTCAGCAGGTCCTGGCCGTCGAGCAGGATCTCGCCGGACACCTCGGTGTGGTCGGGGTGGTGCAGCCCGAGGATGGCCAGGTTGGTCACCGACTTGCCGGAGCCCGACTCGCCGACGATGCCGAGCGTCCTGCCGTGCGCCACGTCGAAGGAGAGCCCGTCGACGGCCTTCACCATGCCGTCCTCGGTGGAGAAGTGCACGCGCAGGTCACGCACGGAGAGAAAGGGGGCGCTGCTCATGGTGGCTTTCTCCTAGGCGAGGCGGACGCGCGGGTCGATGAGGGCGTACACGGCGTCGACGATGATGTTGAAGAAGACGATGGCGCCGGCCGCCAGGAGGACCACCGCCAGCAACATCGGCAGGTCGTTGTCCGAGACCGCCTTGACCGACAGGGCGCCGATGCCGTGCAGGCCGAAGGTCTTCTCGGTGATGATGGCGCCGCCGATCAGGTAGCCCAGGTCGAGGCCGAAGATCGTCACGATGGGGCCCATGGCGCCGCGCCAGGCGAACCGGAAGAAAACCGTCCGCCGGGAGAGGCCCTTGGCCCGCGCGGTGCGCACGTAGTCCTCGTTCATCGACTCGACCATCTGCGAGCGCGTCATGCGCGTGTAGTTGGCGGTGAAGATCAGCGCGAGGACGAACCACGGCAGCAGCAGCCCCTGGAACCAGCCCGCGGGGTCCTGGGTGAACGGGACGTCCTTGGGACGGCTCAGGATGTGCCACTGGTCGGAGAGGTAGTACATGGCGACCACGCCGACGATGTAGATCTGGAGGGAGGAACCGATCAGGGACGCCGAGGACGCCACCTTGTCGAGCGCCTTGCCCTGCTTGACGGCCGCGATCATGCCGGTGCCCACGCCGAAGAGGACGAAGACCACCGCGCTGCCCACGGAGAGCGAGAGCGTGGTGGGGAAGCGGTCCAGGATGGTGCCGAGGACGGGTTCCCGGTTGGTGAACGAGTACCCGAGGCAGGGCGCCGGGCAGTTGCCGAAGCCCGTGTAGTCGCGCCCGACGAACACGGCCTTCAGCCAGTGCCAGTACTGCACGGGCAGCGGGTCGTCGATGCCCAGGTTGTGCCGTACCAGCTTCAGCGTGTCGGCCGTGCAGACCTTGCCGCACGCCACGCGCGCGGGGTCGCGGGGCGCGATGTAGAAGAGGACGAAGGTGATGGCACTGATGATCAGCAGGATGACCAGTGCGCCGATGACTCGGCGGACGAGGAAGCGGAACATGGCAGTGGTTTCCCTGGCAGACGCCGGCGAGAGGAGTGGGACAGGCGGGGCACCACCGGGGTGCCCCGCCGGGTGGCGTCAGGCCTTGACGTACAGCTTGTAGAAGATGGCCGAGGAGAACAGCGGGTCGAAGAGCGCACCGCCCACCTTGGAGCCGTGCAGGTAGAAGCGGCGCTGGTAGGTCTCGGGGATGATCGGGGCGAGCTCCTTCATGATCCGCTCGTCCAGGGCCTCCCAGGCCTTGCCCGCCTCCGTCTGGTCGATGATCAGGCCGTTCTTCTTGATGGCGTCGTTCACCCAGCCGACGTCGAGCTGCGAGACGTTGTTGGAGCCGTCGGCGATCGTGCTGCCGTCGAACAGCGGCTGGAACATGGTGTAACCGGTCGGCCAGTCCGGCGCCCAGCCAAACCACATCACGTCGAACTGGTTGTCGATCTGCTGGACCTGGTCGTAGTAGCTGGTGGAGTCCAGCGGCTTGAGGACCGGGTCGAAGCCGGCCTCCTTCAGCGCCTGCTCGATGACGACCTTGGTCTTGTCGTAGACCGGGGTCTGGTTGAAGGCGTAGACGATCTTCTGGCCGACCTTGCCGGCCTCCTGCAGCAGCTTCTTCGCGGCGGCCGGGTCGCCCTTCGGCTTCTTCAGCTTCCCGTAGGCGTCGTACTTCTTGTAGCCGATGAGGTCGGGGCTGAGGATGGTGGTGTCGTAGTCACCCGCGGACGGACCACCGTAGATCTTCCGGATCTGCTCCAGCGGCCAGGCGTAGTTGAGCGCCTGGCGGACCTTGACGTCCGTGATCCGCTTGCAGTTGATCGCGTAGTAGTACGTGCCGGTCAGCAGGCCGTTCCAGGAGCGGCCCTTCAGCTCGGGGTCCGAGAGGACCTTCTGCATGCGCTCGGCGGGGATGCCGTTGTAGGCCATGAAGGCGTACTGGTCGTCGCCGTCGTCGGCGATGAGGCGGTCGGCGGCGGCCAGCCCCTCGGGGCCGAACTCGAAGGTGAACTGGTCCGGGTAGGCCGTGCGGATCGGGTCCGTGGCCGGGTCCCAGTGCTCGTTGCGGACCAGCGTCATCGACTTGTCGATGGCGTGCTTGCTGATCTTGTACGGGCCCGCCGAGACGGGGTCCTTGTCGTACTTCTCCTTGGAGTCGTGCTTGACCGGCACGGCGCCGTAGGAGGCCATCGCCAGGGTGAAGTTGAGGTCCGGGCGGGCCTCCTTCAGGTGCAGCGTGATGGTCTTCTTGGCGGGATCGATCTTGATGCCGTCGAAGTGCTCGCCCTTGTCGGGGCCCTTGTAGACCTTGCGGAAGTCACCGGTGCCGGTGAGGGCGTTCTGGAGGTAGCTCGCGCCGTTGGTGGTGTAGCTGGAGAAACCGCGCTCGAAGCCGTGCCGGACGTCCTCGACGGTGATGTCGCTGCCGTCCTCCCACTTGATCCCGTCCTTCAGCGTGAAGGTCCAGACCTTGCCTCCCTCGGACATGGTGCCCGTGTCGGTGGCGAGGTCGCCGACGAGCTTCATCGTGCCGTCAGGGCCGATCTGGTAGTTGGTCAGCGTGCGGATGTACAGGTTGCCCAGGGCGGCGTTCCAGGTGAACCAGATCTGCTGCGGGTCAAGGTGCGAGAAGTCGTCCGGGGCGAGGCCGTGGATCGTGCCGCCCTTGCGCGCGCCCTTGACCTCGGGCGCAGGGCCCTTGGAGTCCTCCGCGGTGCCGACCGTGACGTGGCCCGTGTACTTGTCGGTGCCCGCGTGCCCGCCGCTGCCACCGTCGTCGCCGCCGGAGTTCCCGCTGCTGCATGCCGAGAGCACCATGGAGCCGCCGGCCGCCACCGAGGTGGCGATGACGAAGTTTCTACGCGATATGGACATGTCTACCTGCTTGAGTCGATGGTCGGATGCACCGGAAGGGCCCCGTCGCCCCGTCCGGATGGAATGCCTGGTGGTCAGCGCCGGGTCTTCGGATCCAGCGCGTCGCGTACGGAGTCGCCGAGCAGGTTGAAGGCGATCACGAAGATCACCATCGTCAGGCCCGGGAAGAGCATGAAGGTGATGTCGCTCTGGTAGACCTCCGAACCGCGCTGGATCATCACGCCCCAGTCCGGTGTCGGCGAGGTGAGCCCGACGCCGAGGAAGGCGAGGCCCGCCTCCGCGGTGACGTAGAGGGGCAGCGCGAGCGTCGCTTGGATGAGGATCGGCGTCCACAGGTTGGGCAGCAGCTCCTTGAAGATGATCCGCGCCGGGGAGGCGCCGGTCACCTTGGCCGCCTCCACGAACTCCCGTTCGCGCAGGGCGAGCACCTCGCCGCGCAGCAGACGGGCGATGGGTGCCCAGCCGAACGCGGTCATCACGCTGATGAGGCTGACGACGGTCAGCCAGACCGGGGTCTGGTCCTCCGGTGAGACCAGCACGGAGATCATCACCGGCCAGAAGGCGATGAAGAACAGCGTCTGCGGGAAGGCCAGCAGGATGTCCATGATCCGGCTGATCAGGTAGTCGGTCTTGCCGCCGAGGTAGCCGGCGGTGGTTCCGACAACGATGCCGAGCACCGTGACCAGTACGGTGGTGGCCGCCGCGATGAGGAGGCTGTTGCGGATCGCGTAGAGCAGGAACGTGAAGACGTCCCGGCCGAGGCCCGGCTCGACGCCGAACCAGAAGTCGCTGCTGATGCCGCCGTTGGGCTTGATCGGCGAGCCGAAGTCGTTCAGCAGGCCGTCCTGGTTCTGGCCGTACGTGGTGTACGGGTTTTTGCCGTAGACCTTGGCGATCAGCGGCGCGCACAGGCCCACGACGAAGAACAGGATGACCACGTAGGCGGAGATGACGCCCGTGCGGTCCCGCTTGAAGCGCCGCCAGGCCAGTCGTCCCGGGGAGCGGCCCTCGCCGCCCTTCGACCCCGAGGGGTCCGGCGTCAGCATGTTCTTCTCGGCCACCACCTCTAGTGGGGCGGCGGCAGATGGAGTTGGGGAGGTCATGGCACTCCTGGCCCGAAGGGGTCGTAACACTCCGCAGGACACACCCACGGGCTACGCGGACCTTTTCAACCCTGTTCGTCCAGGGTCAATGAATCGCTGGCGGCCTTGAATTTCTCTTTAACGTCTTGGCGATTACATGACCAAATCTAGGTCTAGAGATTACATCTACGGGAGTAGATTATTTGGACCTTCTGGACTCACCGGGATGTTCTGGCATGGGGTTCGATAACCGGGCGGCCAAGTCTCGGATTCCGTACAGCGAACGGGGCGCCCACAAGGGGCGGGCGGTGCCGAGCATTTCGGAAAGCCGAGGACCGCAGAGAACAAGCCAGCAGGGCGGCGCGAAGCGCCCGATAAGGGGCGCGGGGAACGGCGCGAGAACCACGACGATGCGGTCGGATGCTCACCGGCGTGAGGGGCTGGGGGCGCGGAGCGCCTGATAAGGGACGCGGGGAACGGCGCGAGATCCACGAAGATGCGGTCGGATGCTCACCGGCGTGAGGGGCTGGGGGCGCGAAGTGCCTGATGAGGGGCGCGGGGAACTGCGCAAGAGGGCCACGACGAACCCGCACAGTCGTCACCGCCCACCCCGGCACCGGCCCGCTTTAACACGCAGGCAACGAAGCCGACGTAACACCGATATACCCCGCCCCCATCATGGAGAACGTACGGCCGTGCGGGTGCCGTGGGTCGGCCGGGACGCTCATGCCAAGGCGCGGCATGTCCCGGCCGATCGGCACGCGCGGCGGGCCGGAAGGGTTGGCGGACCGCGACGGCCCGCGGACCGCGACGGCCCGCGGACCGCGACGGCCCGCGGACCGCGACGGCCGAGCCGCAGCGGCCGGCTGACCGGCGCGCTACGCGCCGCGGAGCCCCAGCGACCGCTTCAGGAAGTCCACCTGAAGCAGGAGCAGGTTCTCCGCCACCTGCTCCTGCGGCGTCATGTGCGTCACCCCGGACAGCGGCAGCACCTCGTGCGGCCGCCCCGCGGCGAGCAGCGCGGACGACAGCCGCAGGGAGTGCGCGACGACCACGTTGTCGTCGGCGAGACCGTGGATGACCATCAGCGGCCGGTGCGGTTCGGCGGCCGACGAGAGGCCCGCGTCGCCGACGAGCGAGCTGTGCGCGTACACCTCGGGCGAGCGCTCCGGATCGCCGAGGTAGCGCTCGGTGTAGTGGGTGTCGTACAGCCGCCAGTCGGTCACCGGCGCCCCCGCGACGCCCGCGTGGAAGACGTCCGGCCTGCGCAGCACCGCGAGCGCCGCCAGGTACCCGCCGAACGACCAGCCCCGGATCGCGACCCTGCCCAGGTCCAGCGGGAACCGCTCGGCGAGCTCCCGCACCGCGGCCACCTGGTCGTCCAGGGACACCGTGAAGTCGTTCCTCACCGACTTCTCCCACGCCGGTGAGTGGCCGGGCGTACCGCGGTTGTCGGCGATCACAACAGCGAATCCCTGGTCCGCGAACCACTGCGACGTGAGGTACGCGTTGTGCGCCGACACCGCCCGCTGGTCGTGCGGACCGCCGTACGGATCGAGCAGGACGGGCAGCGGGCCGTCCGTCTCGCGGTGGTTCCGCGGCAGCACGACGGCACAGGGGATCCGGCGTGCGCCCTCGTGATCGCGTGCGCCGTCCCCACCGCGATTGGAACCCGTCACGCCGGGTCCACCCTGGCCGGAGGGGGTGGCCGGGCCGCCGGAGGGGGCGTGGGCGGCCTCGGCTGCATCCTCGGCGCTCCGGGCCTGCTGACCCTGCCGGGCGCCGGACGATCCGCTGTGCGGGCCGGAGGCGGCGGAGGAGGCGGCGCCCGCGTCCGGGCCCGCGAGCACCTCGGTGAGCGTCACCCGGGGCGAGAAGCCGGGGTGTTCGGCCGCCGAGGCGACGGTCGCGAGGCGTTTGCCGTCGCGCAGCACCTGCACCACGCGGCCCGGCCGCTCCAGGGTCGCCGACGACAGCACCGTCACCGCGCCGGACCGGGCGGCCGCGTGCACGCCCGGCTCCTGCGAGACGCGCTCCACGCCCAGCTCGTTGACGCGGAACACATGGACCTCGCCCGTCTGCCGGTCCTCGGCCGCGGCACCCGCGGACGCCGAGACCAGCACGTCGTCGTCCGAGACGTCGAGCACCGCGCGCACGTGCAGCTGCGGGCCGGTCAGCGGCCGGTCGCCCACCGACAGGACGCGCGCCCCGCCCTCGTCGGCGATCCGCACCAGCCGGCCGTTCGGCGACCAGCACGGCACGCCGCCGAACAGTTCCAGCCACTGCGGGTCCTCGTCGGCGTGCACCAGCCGGGTGCCGCCGTCCTCCGGGTCCACCGCGAGGAAGAGCTGGCTGCGCTGGTCACGCGCCTGCACCAGGAGCAGCGGGGGACCGGCGGCCGACCAGTGAACCCGCGCCAGGTACGGGTACCGCTCGCGGTCCCACACCACCTCGGTGCGCGAACCGTCGAGGCCCAGCACGAAGAGCCGCACGTCCGCGTTGGGCGTGCCCGCGGCCGGATACCGCACCTGCGCCGGCTCCTGCTCGGGCCGCGCCGGGTCCGCGATCCACCACTGCCGCACGGGGCTGTCGTCTGCCCGCGCCACCAGCAGCCTGTCGGACGCCGGGGACCACCAGAAGCCGCGCAGCCGGTCCATCTCCTCGGCCGCGATGAACTCCGCGAGGCCGTAGGTCACCCCGTCCGCCTCCGGCTCCGCCAGCGCGCGGTCCAGCGGCTCCGACCCGGCCTCCGCCGGGTCCCGCGACACCGTCACCACGCGGAGCGCGCCCTGTGCCGCGTACGCCACGTGCCGTCCGTCCGGCGACGGGCGCGGGTCGAGCACCGGCCCGGGAACGGGCAGTTCCCGCGCCGTGCCGGCCCTCAGCTCGGCCGTGAACAGCCGGCCCGAGAGGGTGAACGCCGCCAACTCCACCGCATCGTCGGTCGCATAGCCCACGACGCCCGCACCGCCCTCGCGGCTGCGCTCGCGCCGTGCGCGCTCCGCGGCCGAGAGGTGCTCCTCGCCGCCGGCCAGCAGCGCGTCGGGGTCGGCCGCGACGCGCTCGCGGCCCTCGGGGCCACCGTCCAGGTCGAGGACCCACAGCAGGTGCGAGCGCTCGGTGCCGGACCTGGACCGCAGGAACGCGACGCGCTCGCCGTCCGGGGAGATGGAGAAGGCTCGGGGCGCTCCGAGCGTGAAGCGCTGGGTGCGGGCTTGCCGGCGCGGGAAGGAGTCGGGGTGGCTGCTCATCCCCCGAGGGTAGGGCCCTGTCGGGCCGGTGGCCGGGATCGTGCGTCGGCCGGGTTGTCTCCGTCCCGGAGAGGGGGGTCCGGCCCGGAGGGATGCTTTCCGTTGTGTCCGGATCCTCGGTGACGTGGTGGTTTTTGCGCAGTTCCCCGCGCCCCTTTCGGCTGCGCTGCGCGCATCGTTCCGGTTCGTTCGGGGTGGTGCCTGTCGTGTCCGGATCCTCGGTGGGTGGTGGTTTCCTTGCGTAGTTCCCCGCGCCCCCATCAGGTGGGCTGCGCGCATCGTTCCCGTTCGTTCCGGGTGGGTTCTGTCGTGTCCGGATCGTCTGTGGGTGTGGGCTGGGCGCTCCCCCACTGCCTTGAGGGCGCGGGAGGTACCCCCATCCCCGCGCCCCTCGTGGGTGGGCGCTTACGTTCTGGGGCCGTCCGGGAGGGGCCTCCCCGGGCAGCGGGCGGTCGTCTCGTGACCGTGAAGTCCACGTCGGACGCCGCGGATGGCGGGTCGCCGGCGCGGGCGCGTGCATGCGCCCCTCGTGCTGCCGTGCACCAAGTATGTGCGATCCAAGCACAGCCAACGGAAAGTTATGATCAGTCGCGCTGGGTGGGTAAGCCCCAGGGGCACATCCCTTCGGCAAGTCCCCGCCCGGCCCGTCCTGTTGCCTGCGTTACGACCGATCGATCCCCTGGAGGTGGGCCGCCGTGGCACTCTCGATTTCGGCGGTGGTGCTGCTGCTGGTCATCGTCTTCATCCTGATCAAGAAGTCGGGACTGAACGCAGTACACGCCATCGTGTGCATATTGCTCGGTTTCTACCTGGCCAGTTCCTCCATCGCGCCCACGATCACCGAACTCACCAGCAACGTCGCAGGCATGATCGGCAACCTGAAGTTCTGACCCCGAAGTCATGAACCACCGGGCCCTGCCCTGTCAGGGTCCGCACCCTCACCGGCCGGCGCCGCCCGGGCGCCGGCGGTCGCCCGGCACACCCCGGGGCCCGCGGGGATCCTGGACCGTCCCGTCGCCCTGCCCTCGTAGGCTGGGCCCATGACGGAACCACCCGCCCGGCGTCTGCTGCTGGTCCATGCGCACCCGGACGACGAGTCGATCAACAACGGCGCGACCATGGCCAGGTACGCGGCCGGGGGCGCCCATGTCGCCCTGGTCACCTGCACCCTCGGCGAGGAGGGCGAGGTGATCCCGCCCGGACTCGCCCACCTCGCGTCGGACCGCGAGGACCGGCTCGGCCCGTACCGCGCCACCGAGCTGGCCGCGGCCATGCGGGAACTGGGCGTCACCGACCATCGCATGCTCGGCGGCCCCGGCCGCTTCCGCGACTCCGGCATGATGGGCACCGAGCAGAACACCCGGCCGGGCGCGTTCTGGTCCGCCGACGTCGACGAGGCCGCGGCCCTGCTCGTGGACGTCATCAGGGAGATCCGTCCGCAGGTCCTCGTGACCTACGACCCGCAGGGCGGCTACGGCCACCCCGACCACATCCAGGCGCACCGCGTCGCCATGCGCGCCGCGGAGCTCGCCGCCCGGCCCGGCGGCCGCCCCGGAGCGCCGCACACCATCCAGAAGATCTACTTCAACCGCGTGCCCCGCTCGGTGGCCGAGGCCGGCTTCGCCCCGCTCGCCGCGGAGCTTGCCCGGCTGCCGTTCCCGGCCGCGGGCACGGTCGACGAGCTGCCCGGCGTGGTAGACGACGACGCCGTCACCACCGAGATCGACGGCACCGCGCACGCCACCGCCAAGGCCCTGGCCATGCGCGCCCACGCCACCCAGGTGCAGGTCGCCCCGCCCTGGTTCGCGCTCTCCAACGACCGTGCCCAGCCGCTGTTCCCGGTCGAGTACTACGAGCTGGCCCAGGGTGCCGTGAACCGCCGCGCAGGACGCGAGAGCGACCTCTTCGAGGGGGTGACCGCGTGAGCGCCGAGGCCTCGGCGAGCGAGCGCGGCCCGGCTCGGGGGACCGCCACGACTTCGAGAAGGACCGGCGCCGTGCCCGACCCCACGGCGCACACGTACGGACGGAATGGGTGAGAGTCTTATGAGCGCAACGAAAAGAGCCGCCGCGGCCGGCCTCCCGCCGGGCCCCGGCGGCTACCTCACCCGGCCCCCGGACCCGGGCCGTATCGCCGCCTGTTTCGGCCTTTTCGTGCTCGGCGGGGTGATCGGCGCGGCCGGCGCGCTGCTCCAGGCCGCCTGGTTCCCCGGTGGCCTGTTCCTTGCCCTGGCCGCCGCGGCGTGCCTGTTCCGGGGCGGCGGCATGGCCACCGGCACCCGGCCCGGCACCCTCGCGCCCGCCGCGGGCTGGCTGATCGTGGTCGTGCTGCTCACGGCCACCCGTCCCGAGGGTGACTTCCTCTTCGGCGCGGGGGTCGGTTCGTACCTCTTCCTCCTCGGGGGTTTGGCAGTCGCGGTGATCTGTGCCACCCTCCCCCCAGCTTCAAAGGGGCAGGGAGAACCCCGGGGCCCCGGGCGACCGGGCGAGGGCGGCGCCCGTCTTGGTAAGTGATGCACCACAACGCCGCGCGATGTCCGACCTTGCACCGCTGGGATTCCGTCACCGTCTCCGGTACCACGGCGGGGGCGGCCAGTATGGTGGTGCGCGCCGCCGAGACTGCTCCTGCCCGCGGCGGGGCCCCGGCGTACGGGGCGCCTCCTACTCCTAGGGGCATAGGGGAAGGTACGGGCGGTGGAGCCAAACAGGAGAACCTGCCTTGAGTCGTGAAACTGACAATTCGTCCCCCGGGTCCCAGGGCCACGGCGGCGGAGCCGCGTATCCCTCGGGGACGCCTCCGTACGGCACCCCGGCACCGGGCGCCGCTTCCGAAGCGGGCACGGACGCAGGGCGGCAGGCCCCCGACGCCCCTGCGGAAGAGCGCAGAACCGAGACCACGCTGACCACCAGGGTCCGCATCAACATCCCCGGTTCCCGGCCGATTCCGCCCCTGGTCATGCGGACCCCGATGTCCGACCTGACCGAGGCGGCCAAGGGCGCGGGCGGGGCCACCGCGAGCGCCGAGCCGGCCGGCGAGGGCGCCGGCCACCCCGCGGACGGGCCGGCCGGCGGGTCCGGCCAGGGCCACTCCGGGGACAGCGGCTCCGACGCGGCCGACGTGCCCGCGCAGGAGCCCACCAGCGACTGGTTCGCGCCCCGCAAGGCAGCCTCGCCCCGGGGCGGCACCCCGCCCGGCGGACGCACCCCGGGCGCGTCCTCGGGCTCCGGCGACCCCTTCGGTGCCGGTGACCCGTTGGGCGACGACAGCACCGGATCCGTGCGGCGCCCCGGCTCGGGGTTCGGATCGGACGGCGGGTCCGGGTTCGACGGCGACACCGGCACCGGCACCGGTTCGGGCTTCGACACCGGCAGCCGTTCGGCGTTCGACACGGGCTCCGGCTCGGCCTTCGACTCGGGCTCGTTCGAGACCGGCTCGTTCGGCACGGGCTCGTTCGACACGGGCTCCTTCGGCACGGGAACGAGCTCCGGCACCCTGGGCACGGACCCCTTCGGCCCCGACCCCTTCGGCACCGAAGGCTCCGGCCTCGGCCTCGGACTGGGCACCGGAGCGAGCTCCGGCACCCTGGGCACCGAACCCTCGGAACACGGGCAGAGCGGCCCCGGGGACCCCTTCGGCGGCGGCCCCTTCACGGACCGCTCCGAGTTCAGCGGCTTCGCCGAGCACCCCGACGCGAACGGCGCCGGCGGCACCGGCGGGGACGGCCAGGGCGGCGGCTCCCCGGAGGCGGGACCGCGCTCCCCGGGCGGCATCGACCCCAAGTCCCTCGCCGGCCCGGACAGCCGCAGCGGCCTGTACGACCTGTTCGGCGAGTCCGAGCCGGAGGGCCCGGGCGGCGAGCGCAGCAGCAGCACCTTCGACGTCCAGGCCGACGGCCCCGGCGGCTCGGGCGGGCCCGGCGGCCCGTCCGGCTCCGACCGCAGCAGCGGCACGTTCGACGTCACGGGCGCGGTCGCGTCCGGACCGCTCGGCGCGAGCGGCGGGCCCCGCGCCTCCGACCTGTCGTACTTCCCCGACGACCCCGCGTCCGGCCCCGGCGGCGCGGCCCCCGACGCCACCGGTGGCAGGTCCACGCTGCCGCGGCGGCCCACCGGACCGACCGGCGGCCCCGTCACCGGTGACAGCCGGCTCGGCTCCGGGGAGCGCACCGCCGAGATCCCCACCGGCCTGCTCGGCGACGAGCAGGGCCCCGGCGGCCCGCGCCCGCGGATGAGCGACGACACCGCCGTCCTCACCCCGCAGCGGCCGGCGCCGGACCCGAGCGGCCCCGACGACAACGTCTCGGGCCACACCGTCACCAGCGGCATCCGCGTCGTGCCCTCCCCGCAGAACTCGCCGTTCGGCGGGACCGCGCAGGAGGCCGAGGGCGCCGGCGTCCCGCACACCCCCCCGAAGCTGCCCGACCCCGAACCGCGCAGCACCTCCGCCGCCCCGGCGGCCAGGAAGAAGGGCCGCAGCAAGCTGGTGCTGCTGTCGGTGCTGGTGGTCGTGGCGGCCGGCGGCGTCTACGGCGCCGGCCTGCTGGTGAACCACGCCGACGTGCCCAAGGGCACCACCGTCCTGGGCGTCGACATCGGCGGCGGCACCCGCGACGAGGCCGGCAAGAAGCTCGACGCGGCCTTCTCCGACCGCGTCAACAAGCCCCTGACCCTCTCCGTGAACGGCAAGAGCATCGCGTTCCGGCCCGACCAGTCCGGTCTCGCGCTGGACACCGACGCGACCGTGCAGGCCGCCGCGGGCAGCGACTACAACCCGGTGACGGTGGTCGGCTCGCTGTTCGGCGGCAAGCGCGTCGTCGAGCCGGTGATGCCCGTGGACCAGGAGAAGCTGAACGCCGCCCTTCAGGGCGCGGCGGGCGGCGCGGGCTCGGCGGCCGACGGCACGATCCGCTTCGACCAGGGCAAGGCCGTGGCCGTGTACGGCAAGGCCGGCAAGGCGATCGACGTCGCCAAGTCGTCCAAGGCCGTGGAGGCGGCGTACCGCACGGAGATCGAGACCGGCCACGGCAGCCCGGTGCAGGTGCCGCTCACCGAGCGCCACCCGACCGTCAGCAACGCCGAAGTGGACCGGATGATGCGGGAGTTCGCCCAGCCCGCCATGTCCGGGATCGTCACCATCAAGGCGGGCAGCGCCTCCATCCCGTTCGGCCCCGAGAAGTCGCTGCCGCAGATCCTGGGTGTGCAGGCCGTCGACGGCAAGCTCATCGACACCTACGACCGCGCCGCCCTCAAGAAGCTCTACGGCACCACCTTCGACGGGGTCCTCATCACCCGGGCCAACGGCAAGAAGACGCCGATCACACCGGAGGACGTCATCGGGGTGATGCGCAAGGCGCTGCTCGGAAAGACGCCCGCCGAGCGGGTCGGGGTCATCGACACGAACCCCAACTAGCGCAGTCGGGTCGGGGCCGTCCGGCTCCGGACCTTCGTGGGGCGCCCCGTCCGGCACCGTCCGGGCGGGGCGCCTCTGTTGTCCGCGCATGGCCGGGCACGGGGCTTGCGGGGCACACGGATTCGTTACATCGTGTCCACACATCGGATGCCGGGGTGGCTGCGACAGGGCGGGTGGGGCCGAGATGACGTGGGAGTTCACCGACGACCGTGCGGTCACCGTGCGCGCGGCCGAGCGGCCGGAGCGCATAGTGGCGTACCTGCGGGCCGGAGCAGGGCTCTGGGACCTCGGAATACGCCCCGCCGGCGTGTACGGCTCCGGGCACGACGGCGAGCGCCCCGACCCCGCCAAGTCGGGCGGCCTGCACGGGCAGGACGTGCCGTACCTCGGCCCGGGCCGGGCCCTGGACGCGGCCGCGCTCCGCTCCGTGCGCCCCGACCTGATCGTGGACGTGACGTACGACAAGGAGCACGCGTACGCCGTGGACGACGCGGTCGCCGCACGGGCGGGCATACCGGTGCTGGCGCTCGCCGTCACCGGGGACGTCTCGCTCCGCGGCATCCTGGGCCGGTTCGCCGAGCTGGGCCGGGCGCTCGGCGGCCCGGGCGCGGACCTCGCCGGGGACGCGGACGGCACCCCGGCGGACGGGCTCGCCGCCGCGGAGGACGCCGTGCGCACCGCGGCGCACGGCGGGCCGGAGCTGCGCGTGCTGGCGCTCTCGGCGGCGGACCGGGACAAGGTGTACCTGGCCCGCCCGCACGCCTGGCCCGAACTGTGGCACCTCGCGGACCTCGGCGCCCGTCTCGTCGACCCGGGCCCCGGCGGCCTCAACTGGACCACCACCACCTGGGAAACGGCCGCCGGCCTGGGCGCGGACGTCCTCCTCACCGACATCCGCGGCAACGCTGCCCGGCCCGGCGACCTCGACGGCGTCCCCGCCTGGCGGGCCCTCACCGCGGACGCGACGGTGACCGCCTGGAACCCCGAGCTCCCGTGCAGCCCCCGGGCCTGCGCGGAGTTCCTGCACGCGGTGGCGGAGTCCCTCACGGAGGCCGGGGGCCGCAAGGCCCCGTAGGCGCACCCCGGAAGGGCCATGGTCCACCCGCCGCGGCCGGCCGCAGCACTGTCATGGCGGTAGACATGACATCTGTCATCCGGCAGTCACGACCCATGACACTGCCGGAAACCCCATGCCGCCACCGACGATGGTGGGCATGACGACGACTGTTGAAGCCGGCACCGCCACGGCGATGGTCCGTTTCGAGCAGGTGAGCAAGGCCTACGGGGACGTGACCGCCGTGGACGCCCTCTCACTGGAACTGCGCCCCGGCGAGACCGTGGCCCTGCTCGGCCCGAACGGCGCGGGCAAGTCCACCACCCTTGACCTGCTCCTCGGCCTGCGCAACCCCGACCGGGGCTCCGTGCGGGTCTTCGGAACGAGCCCCAGGGACGCCATCGTCTCCGGCCGCGTCGGCGCCATGCTCCAGAGCGGCGGCCTGATGGACGAGATCACCGTCCGGGAACTCGTCAGGCTCGCCTGCGACCTGCACCCGAAGGCGTACCCGGTGGACGACGTGCTCGCCCGCGCCGGCATCGCCCCCATCGCCGACCGCAAGGTGAACAAGCTCTCCGGCGGCCAGGGGCAGCGCGTCCGCTTCGCGCTGGCCACGGCCGGCGCCAACGACCTGATCGTGCTGGACGAGCCGACGACCGGCATGGACGTCTCCGCACGCCGTGCCTTCTGGGCCACCATGCGCGAGCAGGCAGGACAGGGGCGGGCCGTCCTGTTCGCCACGCACTACCTGGAGGAGGCGGACGAGATCGCGGACCGCGTCCTCGTGATGCACCGCGGCCGGCTGCTCGCGGACGGCAGTTCCGGCGAGATCAAGGCCCGCGCCGGCCAGCGGAGGATCTCCTTCGACCTGGACACCGTCGACGACGGGGTCCGGCAGACCTTGCGGGACCTGCCGTTCCTCGCCGGCATCGACATCTCCGCGGAGACCGTCCGGATCCGCTCCACCGACGCCGACGCGACCGTGCACGCCGTGTACGGGCACGGTCTGTACCCCCGCAACCTCGAAGTGGCCGGCCTCGGCCTGGAGCAGGCGTTCGTCGCCATCACCACCGCCGAGGAGACGAGGAACGCATGACCAGCCTGATCCGGCTCGAACTCGTCCGGGCCCTGCGCAACAGGAAGTTCCTGTTCTTCTCGGTGGTCTACCCGGCCGTCCTCTACATGATCATCGCCGGCGGCGCCGCCGAGGACAGCAAGGTGGACGGCACCGGGCTCACCCTGCCCACCTACTTCATGGTCAGCATGGCCTCCTTCGGCGCGCTGACCGCCGTGCTGATGGGCAACAGCGAGCGGATCGCCAAGGAGCGGGAGCACGGCTGGGTGCGGCAGCTGCGCCTGACCTCGCTGCCCGGCCGGGGCTACGTGCTCGCGAAGATATCCAGCGCCGCCGTGGTGAGCCTGCCCTCCATCGTGATCGTGTTCGTCATCGCCGCCGTCCTCAAGGGCGTCCGCCTCGGCGCCGCGCAGTGGCTGGAGCTGACAGGCGCGATCTGGGCGGGCAGCCTGGTCTTCGCCGCGCTCGGCGTGGCCATCGGCTACCTGGCGACCGGCGACGCGGTCCGCCCCATCACCATGATCACGTACTTTGTGCTGTCGCTGCTGGGCGGCCTGTGGATGCCCACGACCACCTTCCCGTCCTGGCTCCAGGACATCGCGCGGTGGCTGCCCACGCACGCGTACACCGGCGTCGGGCAGGCGATCGAGCTGGGCCGCACCCCGCATGCCGGGGACTTCGCGATCCTGGTCGTCTACCTGCTGGCCTTCACGGGCGGCGCCGCCTGGCTGTACCGCAAGGACACCAGGGCGGCATGAGACCCGCCGTTCGCCGGCGACGGGGGCGGGGTGGGGGCGGCATGGGTGCCGGGGACAGGGACCATGAGGAGTCGGGGCGGTGAGTGCCGTCGTCGGAGCCGTGAGGAGTCGGAGGCGGCATGAGTACCGTCGCCAGGGGCCGTGAGGAGTCGGAGGCGGCATGAGTACCGTCGCCAGGGGCCGTGAGGAGTCGGAGGCGGCATGAGTGCCACCATCGCCAGGGACCGTGAGGAAACGAAGGCGCCATGAGTCTCATGGACAGCGACCGTGAGGACACCGCCCGGGACCGCCCGGCCGGCCGGAGCTCCGCCGAAAGAGCCCTGGCCGCCGCGCTCCCGGCTCCCGGCCGGGACCCGCAGGGCCACCGGATCTTCATGATGGGCCGCCCACCCCGCAACCGCCGGCAGGCCTACAGCAAGATGCTGTGGATCGGAATCTGGCTGGCGTTCCTGGGCGCCCCCGTGGAGGACCTGCTCAGCGGAGGCCATACCATCGGCTTCCGCTTCTGGGGCTGGACGGGCCTGGCCGCCTTCGTGGCCCTCTACCTCAGGCTGGTCTTCCGACAGATCAGCAGGGGCAACGAGGGCCGCACGGTGTGGACGATCCTCGCGGCCCTGTTCGTCATCGCGACCACCCTGTCGCTCGCCCTCGACACCGAGTGGCTGGTGCTCTACGTGTACGTGGCGGTGGCCTGCGGCGCCGCGCTGCGGCTGCCCCTGGCCGCCTGGGCCGTCCTGGGCCTCACGTGCGTGCTGGTGGCCGTGGGGCTGGCCACCGGCGGCGCCGACGCCGGCTTCGCCCCGGGCCTGCTCATCCCGGCCCTGATCGGGGGCTTCGCCATGACGGGCGTGCGGCAGCTCGTGCTGACGACCGTGGAACTGCGCAGGGCACGCGCCACGGTCGCCCACCTCGCCGCCAACGAGGAGCGCCTGCGGCTCGCCCGCGACCTGCATGACCTGCTCGGGCACTCCCTCTCGCTGATCACGCTGAAGAGCGAGCTGGCCGGCCGGATGCTGCCCGCGGAGCCCGAGCAGGCCGCGCAGCAGGTGAAGGACATCGAGGACGTCAGCAGGCAGGCCCTCGTCGACGTCCGCGAGGCGGTCTCCGGCTACCGCAGGCCGCGGCTGCTCGGCGAGCTGGCCGGCGCCCAGGTCGCGCTGACCGCCGCGGGCATCACCCCGGTGGTGCCCGCCGAGGGCGAGCCCCTTCTGCCCGACGGCCTGCCGGAGGAGCGGGAGTCCGCGCTCGCCTGGTCGCTGCGGGAGGCGGTCACCAACGTGGTGCGGCACGGTGGCGCCCGGCGCTGCGCCATCGAGCTGGTGACGCGCCAGACCCTGGACGGCTCGTTCCTCGACCTGGTCGTGGAGGACGACGGCGTAGGGGGCACGGCCCTGCCCGGCAACGGGCTCACCGGCCTCACCGAGCGCCTGGTCGCGGTCGGCGGCTCCCTGGAGACGACCTCCGGGCGCAGGAGCGGGTTCCGGCTGCGGGCGCGGGTACCGCTCGGCGCGCCCTCCGTAGGGGGCGAGCCCGTAGGATCCGGCGCATGAGCGACACCATCAGGGTCCTGCTGGCCGAGGACCAGTCCATGGTCCGCGAGGCGCTGGCCGCGCTGCTCGGCCTGGAGCCGGACATCGAGGTGGTCGCCCAGGTCGCACGCGGGGACGAGGTGCTGGCCGCGGCGCGGGAGCACGCCGTCGACGTGGCGCTGCTCGACATCGAGATGCCCGGCATGACCGGCATCGAGGCCGCCGCGGAGGTGCGCGGCGCGCTGCCCGGCGTGAAGCTGGTCGTCCTCACCACCTTCGGCCGCCCCGGCTACCTCCGCAGCGCCATGGAGTCCGGCGCCGACGCGTTCCTCGTCAAGGACGCGCCCGCGGCGCAGCTCGCCGCGGCGGTACGCAAGGTGCTGGTGGGGGAGCGCGTCATCGACCCCACCCTGGCCGCCGCGGCCCTCGCGGACGGCGCGAACCCGCTGACCGACCGCGAGCGCGACGTGCTGCGCGCCGCGGCCGACGGCTCCACCAACGTGGAGCTGGCCGGCGCCCTCAACCTCTCCCGCGGCACCGTGCGCAACTACCTCTCCACGGCCATCCAGAAGCTGGCCGCGCGGAACAGGGCGGAGGCCGTGCGGATCGCCCGCGAGAAGGGCTGGCTCTGAGCCGTCCCGAACGCCGGCCACGGCTCCGGTGGATCGGGCCACGGCTCCGTCAGGCCGGGCGAGGTTTCCGTCAGACCAGGCCAGGGCTCCGCCAGGCCGGACACCGGCACCGCATGGCCCCAGGCACTTGCCGCCCACCAGCATCAGGCACCGGCACCGCACTGACGTGGGCACCGGCACCCCGCCGGCGTCAGTTCAGCATGGCCCGGGCCGCGCGGGCCTGGCGGCGGACCAGGTCCGCGGCCTGCTCGTCCACCGGCGCCACCACCTCCGCGTACTCCTCCAGCTCGGCCGCCCCCGTCAGGTACTCGCCGCGCTGGACCAGCAGTTCCGCGCGCTCGTGGCGCAGCCGTGCCGGGTGCGAGGGCAGCAGGAGCTGGAGGTCGACCGCCCACAGGGCGACGTCCGAGTGCTCGGGGCGGCCGGCGGCCCAGGCGCGGATGTTGTTCAGGATGCGCATGATGACGTCCAACGGCTCCGCGGGGACCAGCATCGACGGGTGCAGCGGCCCGCCCGTCACCTCGCTGACCAGCTGCTGGGCGTCCTCGCCCGCCAGCACCCGGCCGCCGTCGAACGGGTCGAGCAGCACCTGCCCGGGGACTTCCTCCCCGGCGTCCTCGCCGAGTCCCGCCTGCCCGGGCTCACCCGCCGGGCGCTGTCCGAACGAGCCGAGGCCCACCACGAAGTGCCCGGGCAGCGCCAGCCCGTACACCGGTGCGCCGGCCCGCCGTGCCACCTCGATCCAGACGACGGAGAGCAGGATCGGCAGGCCGCGGCGGCGGTGCAGGACGGTGTGGAGGAGCGAGGCCTCAAGCCGGCGGTACTCCGGGGGCGTGCCGTGGAAGCCGTACCGCCCGCCGAGGAGCTCCGCCAGCGCGGTGCCCCAGGCCTCGGGGCCGCCCGGCCGGAACGGCAGCTCGCCAGCGAGCCGGTCCAGCTCCACCTGTGCCGCGTCCATCGCGGCGGCGTCCAGGGAACCGTCCGCACGGGCGCCCACCAGCAGGCAGAGCAGGGCGAGGTCGGGCCGTTCGGAGCGGGCCTCCTCGGCGAAGGCGCGCAGGACCTCGGCGGCGCGCTCCGGGCCCGGGGGCTCCGGCGGGGGAGGGGACTGAGGCGGGGGCGGAGGCATCGGACTCACCTCCGGTAGTGGTGGTAGGAGTGGTGCACGTCGAATCCCATTGACCTGTAGAGCGTCTGGGCGGCCGTGTTCTCCGCCTCGACCTGGAGCCAGGCGGCCGAGGCGCCCTCGTCCAGGGCGCGCCTGGCCAGCGCCGCCATCACGGCGGTCGCAAGGCCCCTGCGGCGGGCCTGCGGGGCCACCTCGACCGCCATGAAGCCCGCCCACCGGCCGTCCACCACGCAGCGCCCGATCGCCGCGGGCGCCCCCGGCTCCCCGTCCGGCCCCTCGTCACGTACGGACGCGAACCACACCGAGGGCCCGGCCGCCAGCACCGCACGCACGACGTCCGCGTCCGGACCCGCGGCGCCGCCCGTGCGGTGGTAGCGGCGCAGCCAGCCGTCGTCGATCTCCCTGGACAGGTGGACCCGGTCGGCACCGGCCCCCCGCCCGGCGGGCGGATCGGCCACCGGGACGAGCGGGGCGGTCTGCAGCTCCGCGGTGACCTCCCGCCGCCAGCCGTGCGCCTCCAGCTCCGCGCAGAGCAGCTCCTGGGTGCCCTCGGCGCCCGTGGCCGTCTGGATGTACGCGGGCAGGCCGCGGCGCGCGTACCAGGCGTGCACGCGGGCCAGGGCCTCGGGCAGCGGTACGCCCGGATCGCCCAGCGGCAGGGCCGAGTTCGCCCGGCGCGTGAAGCCGGTCCGGCGCGGGGCGCCCGGCACCGAGCCGGTGCCCTCCGGGCTCCCGCCTGCCGTCCCTGCGTCTCCCGTGCCGGTGCCCTCCAGGCCCTCGTCCGCCGCACCTGTGCTTCCCGTGCCGGCGCCCTCTCGACCCGCGCCTGATGCGCCGGCGCCCGTCACACCGGCGAGCGCTCCGTGCGTGCTTCGCTGCTCCGGCACACCGGGCGTGGCGTCCGGTGCGTCCTGGACGGCCGCCCGCAGCAGCCATTCGCCGAGCCGCTCGCTCTCCAGGGGCTGCCAGGCACGGGCCGTGACGTGGGCGAGTTCGCCGTACGATGCGGAAGGTCCCCGGCGCCGGGCCGGCGCGGCGGGCACCACTTTGCCCGCGACGAGCGAGGATTCCGCCATCCGGACCTGCTCGCCCGACCTGCGGGTGACGACCACCACCCCGTCGTCCCACGATGTGAGAATCCCGACCGTGTCCGTGAACCTGCCACCTGACTCACCGGCTTCGGCGAGTCGGCGGATGGAGACACGTTTGCCCACGTCATCAGGGCTCACACGGACTTCGAGACGGCCCATCGCGGCAAATTCCACGGCGCTGCCCACCCCTCGTGTTCGGATCCGGTCCTGGAACGGAGATACTAGGTGCGGGCATCGACGACGCCGCGCTCCAGCGCGCCAGGCGGCAGGGCCTGAGGAGGCCCGCCAGCGCCCTACCGAGGAGGAACGACAGCGTGACCTACGTCATCGCGCAGCCTTGTGTTGACCTGAAGGACAAGGCGTGCATCGAGGAGTGCCCGGTCGACTGCATCTACGAGGGCCAGCGGTCCCTCTACATCCACCCGGATGAATGCGTCGACTGCGGTGCCTGCGAGCCGGTCTGCCCGGTCGAGGCGATCTTCTACGAGGACGACACTCCGGAGGAGTGGAAGGACTACTACAAGGCGAACGTCGAGTTCTTCGACGAGCTCGGCTCGCCCGGCGGCGCCAGCAAGCTCGGCCTGATCGAGCGTGACCACCCGTTCATCGCCGCGCTGCCGCCCCAGGAGCACTGAGGCCGGACCGCCCCATCAGTGCGCGGCGCCCGGTGTGCCGCCCCGGTCCCGTACGGCCTCGCGCCGCACGGGACCGCGGTGTTTGCCGCGGTGCCCCGCCGGGACGCCGCATCGGTGGGGCGGGCCCACGCCGCGCCCGCGGCCGTACGCAGAAGAGAGTGAGCAGCACCGTGTCCAGCCACGCGTCCGCAGTCTCCAGCAGGCTCCCCGACTTCCCGTGGGACAGGCTGGAGCCGCACAAGAAGGCGGCGGCGGCCCATCCGGGCGGCATCGTCGACCTGTCCATCGGAACCCCGGTCGACCCCGTGCCGGACGTCATCCAGAAGGCCCTCGCCGGGGCCGCCGACTCGCCGGGCTATCCGACGGTCTGGGGCACCCCGGGGCTCAGGGACGCGATCAGCGGCTGGTGCGGTCGGCGTCTTGGCGCGGAGAACGTCGGGCACCGGGGGGTCCTGCCGGTCGTCGGCTCCAAGGAGCTGGTCGCCTGGCTGCCCACCCAGCTCGGCCTCGGGCCGGGCGACCGGGTCGCCCACCCGCGGCTCGCCTACCCGACGTACGAGGTGGGCGCCAGGCTGGCGCGTGCCGAGCCCGTCGGGTACGCCGACCCGACCACGCTCGACCCGGCGGGCCTCAGGCTGCTCTGGCTCAACTCCCCGTCCAACCCGACCGGGCAGGTGCTGGCCAAGGACGAGCTGGCCCGCATCGTGGCCTGGGCGCGCGAGCACGGCGTCCTGGTCTTCAGCGACGAGTGCTACCTGGAGCTGGGCTGGGAGGCCGACCCCGTCTCGGTGCTGCACCCCGACGTGTGCGGCGGGTCCCACGAGGGCCTGGTCGCCGTGCACTCCCTGTCCAAGCGGTCCAACCTGGCGGGCTACCGCGCCGCGTTCCTCGCCGGTGACGAGGCGGTCCTCGGGGAGCTGCTGGAGGTGCGCAAGCACGGCGGGATGATGACGCCGGCGCCGACCCAGGCGGCCGTCATCGCGGCGCTCGGCGACGACGAGCACGTCCGCGTGCAGCGCGAGCGCTATGTCGCGCGGCGCGAGGCGATGCGGGACGCGCTGCTGAAGCAGGGCTTCCGGATCGAGCACAGCGAGGCCGGCCTCTATCTGTGGGCGACTCGCGACGAAACCTGCTGGGAGACCGTCGCCGGCCTGGCCGAGCTGGGCATCCTGGTGGCGCCGGGCGACTTCTACGGCCCGGCGGGCGAGCGGTTCGTCCGCGTGGCGCTGACCGCCACGGACGAGCGCATCGAGGCGGCGGTGGCCCGGCTGGGGTGACCCGTCCGGGCGGTCACGGCGGTGGTTCCCCGTGCACCCGAGGGGCGCGGGGCACTCTGCCCGCGCCTGCGCGGCACGCCCCACGACCAGCGCAAAGGGCCCGGGAAGCGGTTGCTTCCCGGGCCCTCTCACCTCACGGGGCCGTGCGGCGCCGCCGCGGCGTCACCGCACCGGCAGCCCGCCCTTCGCCACTCCGCCGACGACCGAGTCGGCGGTGGGGGCGATGGAGCCCGTGCCCTTGCCCAGGGTGCCGGTGACGTCCGGGAGGGCCTTCTTGACGGTCCGCACGGGCGACGCGTCGGTCACGCCCGCGGTCTTGCCGACCTTCTGCGAGGCGCTCTCGACCGTGCTGCCGAGGTGCGCGGTGTCCAGGGTGCTGAGCCCGGCCGGACCGGCCGCGGCGGGGAGGGCCGCGGCGCTGGCGGCACCGGCCGCACCCACCACGGGAGCCGCTCCCGCTGCGAGGAGCAGCGCGGCACGGGCGATCCGGCGGGGCAGGGGGAGGGACATGATGCTCCTTCAGGACGGAAAGACAGAGTTGGGATCCGTGTCATCGAGGCACGCTCGGGACGCAGTGACTACCGCTCGAAGGCCGTGAAGGTTGCGGGATCCGCGGGTAAAGAGTCGGTAATGTGACGCATTATCCGTTCCGGATAAAAACGGCCAAAAGTGATGTCCGACCGGCGATTGCGGAATCCTTACATCCCGGTTTATCCCGGGATTTCATCAATGGGCGTGAGGTCTTCACATGAGGCCTCCCGGCATGCGCCACGGCATCTCCGTCCTTCCCGCGGGGGAACGGGGGCACGGGTGAGCGAAGGGGCTTCTCCGGGGGTGTCGCCGCCCCGGTCGGGGGTCGCCTCAGCCGGCCGTGTCGATGAGGACCCGGTCGGTGCCGCCCGCCGAAGCGCCGGACTTGCCGTCGCCGCCCGCCGTGCCCCACGTGCCCGTGT
This sequence comes from Streptomyces sp. TS71-3, assembly GCF_018327685.1. Taxonomy (NCBI): domain Bacteria; kingdom Bacillati; phylum Actinomycetota; class Actinomycetes; order Kitasatosporales; family Streptomycetaceae; genus Streptomyces; species Streptomyces sp. TS71-3. The sequence goes on from NZ_BNEL01000001.1 coordinate 1,619,598, forward strand.
CGCCGCTCCACTGCCGGCCGCCGTAGCCGACCTGCGTGATGTGCAGCGCCACGGAGTTCGCCACCGCCCAGTGGGCCAGCGCCCAGCCGCGCTGCCTGGCACCGGTGGCGGCCTTGCCCGCGGCGGCCCGCACCGGCACGGTCACCATGTGCCGGTCGCTGCCCGCCGAGCCCGCCCGGGCGCCGCCCGCCCGCTCCCCGGTCGTCCGGCTCCCCGTCGCGGACGTGCCGTGCCGCGGGGCCGACGACGCGGCCGGGGCCAGCACGTCGCTGCCGAAGTCGTGCACCAGCGCCCTGCGCACCCGGTCCGGGTCGCCCGGCATCCGGCCGCCACCGCCCTCGCAGGTCAGAGTGGCCGGGGCGCGGCCGGTGAGGGCCGCGGCGAGCAGTGCCGCCTCCGGCTCGTGCCGGGCGTACGCCTCCGGGAAACCGCTGCGCTGGACGTGCTGGGCGGCGACCGTGACCGGTAGGCGCGCGTAGCCGGGCACCCTGTTCAGCCGGGTGTAGAACGCGCCCGCCGCATACGCCGGGTCCATGATCTTCTCGGTGGTGCCCCAGCCCTGCGAGGGCCGCTGCTGGAACAGGCCCACCGAATCCCGGTCGCCGTGGTCCAGGTTGTGCAGGTCGGACTCCTGGAGCGCGGTCGCGAGAGCGATGACCACCGCGCGCTCCGGCATGCCGCGCGAGGTGCCCACCGCGGAGATCGTCGCGGCGTTGCCCGCCTGCTCGGGCGAGAAGTGGTAGGACGCGTCGCCGCCCCTGCCCGACACCACCGTGCACCGCGGCGCCGTCCTGCCGCCGGTTGTGTAGCGCATCGCCAGGTAGCCGGCGAGCGCCAGCAGCACCAGGAACGCCGCGGCCATGCGGAGCGGGCGGCCGGAGCGGGTGCGGGAGGGGGATTTGGACTGCGGTGCCACCCGTCTACGTTACTGGAGCGCAGCGGGTCGCGTTAGGGTCGTCGGCATGGACCGCAGCCCCCTTGACCTCAGCTCGGACGCGGCGCGGCTCACCGCGCAGCTCGTCGACTTCCCCTCCGAGAGCGGCACGGAGAAGCCGCTCGCGGACGCCGTGGAGGCTGCCCTGCGCGCCCTGCCGCACCTCGCGGTCGACCGGCACGGCAACACCGTCGTGGCCCGTACCGCGCTCGGCCGCCCGGAGCGGGTGGTCCTCGCCGGGCACCTGGACACCGTGCCCATCGCGGACAACGTGCCCTCCCGTCTGGACGCGGACGGCATCCTGTGGGGCTGCGGCACCAGCGACATGAAGTCGGGCGTCGCCGTCCAGCTCCGCCTGGCCGCGACCGTACCCGCGCCCAACCGCGACCTGACCTTCGTCTTCTACGACAACGAGGAGGTCGAGGCGGGCCGCAACGGCCTCGGCCTGCTCGCCGCCGCCCACCCCGACTGGCTCGCCGGCGACTTCGCGGTGCTGCTCGAACCCTCCGAGGGGCAGGTGGAGGGCGGCTGCCAGGGCACCCTGCGCGTCCAGCTCCGCACGGCGGGGGAGCGCGCGCACTCCGCCCGCAGCTGGCTGGGCGCGAACGCCATCCACGCCGCCGCCCCGATCCTGGCGCGCCTCGCCGGCTACGAGCCGCGCCGGCCGGTCATCGACGGCCTGGAGTACCGCGAGGGCCTGAACGCCGTCGGTATCGAGGGCGGCGTCGCCGGCAACGTCATCCCGGACGCCTGTACGGTCACCGTCAACTTCCGGTACGCCCCGGACCGCACCGAGGACGATGCGCTGGCGCACGTCAGGAAGGTGTTCGCGGACTGCGGCGTCCAGGAGTTCGTGGTCACCGACCAGAGCGGCGGCGCGCTGCCCGGGCTCGGCCACCCGGCCGCCGCGGCCTTCGTCGAGGCCGTCGGCGGCACCCCGCGGCCCAAGTACGGCTGGACGGACGTCTCGCGGTTCAGCGCCCTCGGCGTACCGGCCGTGAACTACGGTCCCGGCAACCCGCACCTGGCCCACAAGCGCGACGAGCACGTCGACACGGCTCTGATCCTCGCGGCCGAGGAGCGGTTGCGGGCCTGGCTGACGGCCTGACGCGGCCCCCGCGCGCGGCCGAGGGCGTACGCCTGAGGGCTCCGGCCCCGCGTACGCCTTCCCGGGCGCGGGCCGGGGGTGCGGGCCGTACGCGCGGGAGTGCCTTCCGCGCCTTCAGGCCAGGGGTGCAGGGCGGTCATCGGGAGTTACGGCCCCGGCTACCCCCGTGGACCTACGCTGAACTGTTCAGAGCATGAGCGGAAGGGGACATACGTGGAGATTCCGGAAGCAGGGGGCCCACCCGAGGAGCAGTACCTGGGGCCCGTGGTGCGCCGGCGCGAGCAGATCCAGCCGGGCACGACCGACCAGCGGCTGCTGGACACCGAGGGCGACTCCGAGTGGGTGCACACCGACCCCTGGCGGGTGATGCGCATCCAGTCCGAGTTCGTGGAGGGCTTCGGGGCCCTCGCGGAGCTTCCGAGCGCGATCAGCGTCTTCGGCTCGGCCCGCACGCCTCCGGGCTCCGAGGAGTACGAGGCCGGGGTGCGGCTCGGCAAGGCGCTCGTCGAGGCCGGCTTCGCGGTGATCACCGGCGGCGGCCCCGGTGCCATGGAGGCGGCCAACAAGGGCGCCCGGGAGGCCAAGGGCGTCTCCGTCGGCCTCGGCATCGAGCTGCCGTTCGAGCAGGGCCTCAACCCCCACGTCGACTTCGGCGTGAACTTCCGGTACTTCTTCGTCCGCAAGACCATGTTCGTGAAGTACGCCCAGGGCTTCGTGGTGCTGCCCGGCGGGCTCGGCACCCTGGACGAGCTCTTCGAGGCGCTCACCCTCGTGCAGACCCGCAAGGTGACCCGCTTCCCGATCGTGCTGTTCGGCTCCGCCTACTGGGGCGGCCTCGTCGACTGGCTGCGCGGCACGGTGGTCGCCCAGGGCAAGGCCTCGGAGAAGGACCTGCTGCTCTTCCACGTCACGGACGACGTGGACGAGGCGGTCGCGCTGGTCTCCAAGGAAGTCGCCCGCTGACCACACGCGGGCCCGGCACCCGGCTCGGCAAGCCGCGGGCGGCCGTCCGGAACGCGTCCTGCCGCGCGCGCCGCGGCAGGCGTCACGGCCGCGGCAGGCATCACAGTCGTGGCACAGGCGTCACGCCAGTCCCCGGCGGGCCACTGCCGGGGCCCGGTGGCCGGCGATCGACGCCACCATGTCCAGCACCTGCCGGGTCTCCGCCACCTCGTGCACGCGGTAGACCCGCGCTCCCAGCCACGCGGAGACGGCCGTCGTCGCCAGCGTCCCGATCAGGCGCTCCTTGACCGGCCGGTCGAGGGTCTCGCCGACGAAGTCCTTGTTCGACAGCGAGACGAGCACCGGCCAGCCGGTGTCCGCCATCTCGCCGAGCCGGCGGGTGGCCTCCAGGCTGTGCCGGGTGCTCTTGCCGAAGTCGTGCCCCGGGTCGATCAGCACCGACTCGCGCGGCACGCCGAGGGCCACCGCGCGCTCCGCGAGGTCCACGGTCACGCGCAGGATGTCGGCCATCACGTCCTCGTAGGCGATCCGGTGCGGGCGGGTGCGCGGTTCCGCACCGCCCGCGTGGGTGCACACCAGGCCCGCGCCGTACCGGGCGGCGACCTCCGCCAGGGCGGGGTCGACCCCGCCCCAGGCGTCGTTCAGCAGGTCCGCGCCCGCCGCGCAGACCGCCTCGCCGACCTCGTGCCGCCAGGTGTCGACGCTGATCACGACGTCCGGGAACCTGCGGCGCACCTCCGCCACGAAACCGACCGTGCGGCGCGCCTCCTCCTCGGCCGTCACCTCGTCCCCGGGGCCCGCCTTGACGCCGCCGACGTCGATGATGGCGGCCCCCTCGGAGACCGCCTGCTCGACACGGTTCAGGGCGGGCTCGTCGCGGAAGGTGGCGCCCTGGTCGTAGAACGAGTCCGGGGTCCTGTTGACGATCGCCATGATCACCGGCTCGTGCGGGCCGAACTCACGTCGACCCAGCCTGAGCGTCCCCTGCGGCATCCCGTTCTGCCTTCCTCAATGTTCCCTCGCTGTCAAGGGCCCGGCGCTCGCCCTTCGTCCGTGACCCTCATTGTCACAGGGGCATGGCACGATCGGAGTCCGACGGTTCCGTGACCGCCCGAGCGGCCGGTGCGGGCCGCCGTTCGCCGCGCACCGCGGCAGCGGCGCCCGTGGCCGCCCGGTGGTCCGCCGTCGGCGCCGCGCGCCGGGGTGCGCGGCGGTAGCGCATGGCATTGGCAACAGAAGTCGGCAACCGAACGTGGGGACCTCCCGAAGATGGTCGTGTTCTTGTTCCTGGTCGTCGCCCTGGTCATCGTGGTCGCGGCGGTGACACTCGCCGTGGTGGGCGGCGGCGAGCGGGGCGTGCTGCCCGAGGCGGGCCCCGAGCGGCTCCAGGACCCGCTGCCCCAGGACCGTCCCGTCCACCGGGACGACGTGGACGCCCTGCGCTTCCCGGTGGCCCTCCGCGGCTACCGGATGGCGGACGTGGACGACGCCCTGGGCAGGCTCGGCGCGGAGCTCGCCGAGCGTGACGCCCGGATCGCCCAGCTCGAATCGGCCCTCGCGGGCAGCCACGCCCACCAGCCCGGCGGCCACGGCCTGCCCTACGAGTCCTACCAGCCCTACGACTTCCCGGAGGACACCCGATGAGCAGCGAAGCGGCGAGCGGCGGCCCTGCCACCGAGGGCGGCCCGGCCGAGGCGGGCGGGCCCACCGGCGCCGCGGTGCCGGGACCCGACGGCGTGCTGCGCTGCCCCTGGGCGCTGTCCACCGAGGACTACGCCGTCTACCACGACGAGGAGTGGGGCCGCCCGGTCCACGGCGACCAGGCGCTCTTCGAGCGCATGTCGCTGGAGGCGTTCCAGTCGGGCCTGTCCTGGATCACGATCCTCCGCAGGCGCGAGGGCTTCCGCGCCGCCTTCGCGGACTTCAAGATCGCGTCGGTCGCGGCCTTCACGGACGCCGACCGCGAGCGGCTGCTCGCCGACCCGGGGATCATCCGCAACCGCGCCAAGGTCGACGCCACCATGGCGAACGCCCGAGCGCTCGCCACCTGGGCCCCCGGAGAGCTGGACGAACTGATCTGGTCCCATGCCCCGGACCCCGCGGCCCGTCCGGTCCCGCGCACGCTGTCCGACGTGCCCGCGACCACCGACGAGTCCAAGGCGCTCTCGAAGGCCCTCAAGGCCCGCGGCCTCCGCTTCGTAGGCCCCACCACGGCCTACGCGATGATGCAGGCGTGCGGCCTGGTCGACGACCACCTGAAGGACTGCGCGTCCCGCGGCGCGGGCGCCCGCTGACGTCCCCCCGGCCTGCGGTGAGCCGGGGCGCATCCGAAGGGAGGCGGGGCGGCCCCGATGAGGGGCGCGGGGAACTGCGCGCTCAGGTCCCAGCGGCGCGCGGCCGGGGCGCATCCGAAGGGGGCACAAGAGACCCGATACACAAGAGACCCGATACACAAGAGACCCGATAACGGGCGCGGGGAACTGCGCAAACGCACCGGCCCGTCCAGGCGGAAGTAGGGCCGGACCCGCGCCCACGGGGCCGATGCCGCGGACAGCGCGGACCCCGCTCAGCGGCCAAGGAACGTCGGCTTCTTCCTGGACAGGAAGGCCTCCACGGCGATGGCGTGGTCCTCGGACGCACCGGCGCGGCTCTGGAGCTCGTCCTCCTTCTCCAGGGTCTCGTCCAGCCTGTGCCCGGCGGCGAAGGCAAGCGACTCCTTGATCGCGGCATAGGCGAGCGTCGGCCCCTCGGCGAGCGCTCGGGCCACCTTCAGCGCCTCCGCGGCCAGCTCCCCCGTGGGCACCAGGCGGCTCGCGATCCCCAGCTCGTACGCCTCCTGTGCCGTGATGCTGCGCGGGAAGAGCAGCAGGTCGGCGGCCCGGCCGGGCCCCACCACGCGCGGCAGCGTCCAGGAGAGCCCCGAGTCCGCGGTCAGGGCCACCCCGGCGAAGGCGGTCGTGAAGGACGCCGTCTCGGCGACCACGCGGTAGTCCGCGGCGAGGGCGAAACCGAAGCCCGCGCCCGCGGCGACGCCGTTCACCCCCGCCACCACCGGCTTCTGCATCCCCGCCAGCGCCCGCACGATCGGGTTGTAATGCTCGCGCACGGTGCTCATGACGTTCGTCCGGGCGGCCCCGTCGTCCCCGTCGCGCCGCTCCCGTCCGGCGGCCAGCAGGCCGACGTGCTCCTTGAGGTCCTGGCCCACGCAGAAGGCGCGGTCGCCGGCCGCCGTCAGCAGCACCGCCCGCACCTGCGCGTCCGCCGCGGCGGCCTGGACGGCGTCGCGCAGCGCGGCCTTGGCCTCGTTGTTCACCGCGTTCATCGCCTCGGGGCGATTCAACGTGATCGTGGCGAGTCCGTCGTTCACCTCGTACAGCACGGTATCGGCCATGGCGGGTCCCTTCGGTCGGCGGCTCGGCCTTCTTCTTCGCATTTCCCCGCACAGCATGGCGGAGATCGCGATGCCGGAAGAGTGCGCAAGATGTGACCTGCGTCAAAGAAAATCCACTGGCAGAAGGCCCAAGGACAGAGGTGCCTCGCGGCCTTCGCGGGCACATCGCCGAATTGAGTGGTTTTGCGGAAGCGCGTTGCCTAAGCGATGCAGAACGATGTTGTCCATTGGGTCGTGCGATGCGGGATAATGGCCAGGAAGCAATGTGTTCGATGCCGGTGACGCCTGCCCGTGACGGGCGGTGCGCGCCCTGATGGGGGCCGTCGGCTGAGATGAGCTGGTTTCAGGAAGGGGAACGAGCATGGCGGCCATGAAGCCGCGGACGGGTGACGGCCCGCTCGAGGTGACCAAGGAGGGGCGGGGCATCGTCATGCGCGTTCCGCTCGAAGGCGGCGGTCGGCTCGTGGTCGAGCTGACCCCGGACGAGGCGGACGCCCTTGGTGACGCCCTCAAGAAGGTCGTCGGCTGACGCGGAAGCAGCCCAATACCCGCCCAGTGCCCCGGTGCCCGCTGCGTGCTGGGGCACTGGTGTCTGCGTGGGACCCTGCTTCCCGGCGGCTTCCCGGCGCCTTCCCGGCGTCTGTTCCACGAGGCCGGTCCGAACGCCCGGCTCCTGGCCGAAACCGGTTCCTGTCCGCGCCCCGGCTCCAGGCCGGAATCGGTTCCTGACGGCGACCGGCTTTCCGGGCCCGGATCCGGGCCCGGGTCCGTCATCGCGACCGGCTCCCGAACGAGAGCGGGGCCGGAAGGGGAGCGCGGGTCGGGACGGAGAGCGGGGCCCGGAACGAGAAGCGGGGCCCCGGGGCCGGTCCGCGGGAGGCGTTCGGCCGCGGCTAGCGTTTGACCGCGCAGAGCAGCCCGTCGCCCACCGGCAGCAGCGAGGGAACGAGGTCGGGATTCTCCCGCACGGCCCGCACCAGCTCCCGCAGCCGCACGACCTCCGCGGGCTGCGGCCCCGAGCCGATGGTGCGCCCGTCGGCGAAGACGCCCTCGAAGCAGACCAGCCCACCGGGCCGTAGCAGGCGCAACGATTCGTCTAGGTAATCGAGGCACTCCGAACGGTCACCGTCGCAGAACACCAGGTCGTAGCCGCTGTCCGCGAGGCGCGGCAGCACATCCAGGGCGCGGCCGGGAATGAAGCGGGCGCGATTGCTTGCAAATCCCGCGGCGCGGAAAGCGTGCCGGGCGAACGACTGGCGCTCCGGCTCGGGGTCCACCGTCGTCAGCACGCCGTCCGCGCGCATCCCGTGCAGCAGATGAATGCCGGAGACGCCGGTGCCGGTGCCGATCTCGGCCACCGCCTTCGCGGCCACGGTGGCGGCGAGCATCCGCAGCGCGGCGCCCGTGCCGGGCGACACCGGGCGCAGCCCTGCCTCCCGGGCCCGGTCGCGGGCCCAGAGCAGCGCGTCGTCCTCGGCGACAAAGGCGTCGGAGAACGCCCAGCTCGTCTGCCGCTTGCCGGTAATGGCCCTCTCCCGTCCCCGTGGTTGCCTGGCCGTGACTGTATCCTCCCCCGCCCTCGGCCGCGCTCGGACGCCAGGTGCCTCCACCCGCCGGGAACTCGCAGATGGGACCCGACGTTGTAGGGGATGAGGAGAAACGAGGGGGCCGGCGGGGGGCAGGGATGGACGGAAGCGGCGAGCAGGACGAGACGCAGGACCCGAAGCACGTATCAAATTCACGTAAAAACGCTTATCCGGAGCTAACGGGCGAGGTGGTTATGGTAGGGGCTCTAGTGGACACCACCAGAGCCGACAGGGGAGGTGCGGCTGACACCGGGGACCGCGCAGGGGTACTGCGACGTCTTCTCAGGCCCTCGGGCGAGCCGAAATCCGTGACCAAGAACGCTGACACCGCCGAATCCGCACAGACCGCGACCTTTGCCGCCGATGCGGATTCGCAGGCGTGGACTCCTCCTTCATGGGAGGAGATCGTCAGCATGCACAGCGGCCGGGTGTACCGGCTGGCCTACCGCCTCACCGGCAACCAGCACGACGCCGAGGACCTCACCCAGGAGGTCTTCGTGCGCGTCTTCCGCTCCCTGTCGACGTACACGCCGGGCACCTTCGAGGGCTGGCTGCACCGCATCACGACCAACCTCTTCCTGGACATGGTCCGCCGCAAGCAGCGCATCCGCTTCGACACGCTCGGTGAGGACGCCGCGGAGCGGCTGCCCAGCCGTGAGCCCTCCCCCCAGCAGGTCTTCCAGGACACCCACTTCGACGCGGACGTCCAGCAGGCGCTCGACACCCTCGCGCCCGAGTTCCGCGCCGCCGTCGTGCTCTGCGACATCGAGGGCCTGTCGTACGAGGAGATCGCCGCGACCCTCGGCGTCAAGCTCGGCACCGTCCGCAGCCGTATCCACCGCGGCCGCTCCCAGCTCCGCAAGGCACTCCAGCACCGGTCACCGGAGGCCCGCGCCGAGCGGCGCGCCGGCAACCGCGGCTTCAAGGGCGTGGGCGTGGTCGCGCCCGCGCTGGGCGGAGGAGGCGCAGGCGCGTGAGCGGACCCCATTCGACGCCCGCCGAGCACCACCTCGGCGACCGGCTCGCCGCCCTGGTGGACGGCGAGCTGGGCCATGACGCCCGCGAGCGTGTCCTGGCGCACCTGGCGACCTGTGCCAGGTGCAAGGCCGAGGCCGACGCCCAGCGCCGGCTGAAGAACGTCTTCGCGGAAGCCGCCCCGCCGCCGCCGTCCGAGAGCTTCCTCGCGCGCCTCCAGGGGTTGCCCGGGGGCGATGACGACGAAGGAGATCCGTTCGGCGGGGGAGGACTCTCCGGCGGCGGAGTCTTCAGCCTGACCGGGCGGCTCACGCCGAACCCGCTGCGGGGCAGGCCCCGCAATCCGTTCTCCATGGACGCACCCGAGACCCCGGCGCCCGGGCTCCCCGACGGTGAGCACGGCTTCCGCATCCATGAGGTGGGCCGGCAGGACGCGGAGCGTGCGGCGTCCCGTGGCCGCCGGTTCGCGTTCGCCGCGGCCGGTGCGGTGTCGCTGGCCGCCATCGCGCTCGGCGGCGTCACGGCGGGCGTGCCCACCGCCGCCGGCAGCGGCGGCCAGGGCGGCGGAGGCACCCCCAGCAACGCCACCCCGCTGAGCTCCGCCGGCCCCGTCAATTCCGCCGAGGCCGGTCGCCGCAGGAGCACCACACAGCCCGCGGCGCGCTCATCCGAACGCCCCGTCGGGGACTTGCCGCTCTCGGCCCCCATCGTCGCCTCCGCGCCCCTGCTGCCCGGAGTGCCCTCGCCGCCCCACCCGGAGCCCAAGTCCCCCCTCTCCCAGCTCAGCACGGTCTCCCCGCTGATGCAGACGCTTCCCACGGCTCCGGGCGCCTCCGAGACCACATCGCCGGCCGGGGCACCGAACCCGCCGACTGAGCTTCTGGGCCAGGCACCGAAGGCGGGCCCCATACGCATGGTCCGGTGAGCGCCGGCCCATGCCCATGAGCCTGTCCTGACGCGCCCCGGCGTGGTCGGCTGCGACCGCAGGCGCGACCGCGGCCGGGCGAGCCCGGTCGCAGGGGTGACCACGACCTGGGGGTGTCCATGACCGGGCGGGCGAGCCCGTCGCCGGGCCTTGCCGTCGCCTGCCGTGCAACTCCCCGCAACCCCCTCAGGGTCCGGGCACACTTGCGCGCTCAGGGACAGCGGCGCCTGCCCGTTGACGGCGTGCCAGGTCCGGGGCTGAGCGCGACCGTCCAACGGCAGGCCGAATCCCGGACGAACTGGAAGCATCCCTCTGCGGGATGGGGCGTGAACCTGATTGAATCCTCGGTGCACGCGCCCCCTGGATATCTCCCGGGGCGCTGACATTCATCGTGCGGTCGCACGCACGCCACGTGGTCGGCCGGCGGCCGTGCCAGGGCCAGGTCTGGGGAGAGCATGGACGAGGGGAAGCCCGCAAAGCCGAAGTGGTGGAGCCGTCCCCGGCCTGAGGCAGCGGCCACCGCCCCGACAGCGGGCACACCCGACGCCTCCGGCACGCCTGATGCCTCCAGCACGCCTGACCTCTCCGGCGCGCCCGACACCTCCGATGCCTCGGGTGCGCCTGATGTCCCCGACGCCTCCGGCTCCTCCGGTCACGGCGGCCCCGGCGCCACGGAGGCCCGAGAGCACGCTCGTGAGCCGCAGGACGGGCCGGACAGTGGCCACGCGCCCGGAAGCCCGGACTCCGCCGTTCCGCCGCCCACAGAGGCCTCCACGGTCTCCATGGAGAAAGCGGAAGACTCCATACCTCCGAGGGCCCCAGGAACCGCACCCGGTGGGGCCCTCGCAGCGCCCACGCCCGCCCCCGCCCCCGCTCCCGGCCTCGACGCCTCCGAGGGGCGTCCGCGCCCCCTCCACGACCCCGACCCCTACGGGACCCCGCCCTACGGCGAGCCAGGCCCCTGGGCGCCCGCGCCGCCCGTACAGCACCCCGCTGCCACACCGGCGCACGGCACCCCCGTTCCGGGCACCCCCGTGCCGCCCCTGGGAGGCCCGCAGCAGGCCGTCGGGCCTCATGACCGGGGTCCCGCCCCGGACTACGCACAGAGCCACCCCCAGGGCGCCTATGCGTCGGGCGGCACCCCGGCGCACGGCACACCCACCCCCGGTACCTCCGCGTACGGCGCCCCCGCGCACGGCACCGCCGCACCCGCCGGCTTCCACGCCGCGACTCCGCCGGGCGCTCCCCAGCCCCCGGCGGGCACCCCGTACCAGGCGTCCGCGCACCTGTATGCCCACGGCCCCGCGCACCCGTACGCCGACGACACCGGCTTCCAGGCGGCCGCCGGACCCGTCCCCGGTGCCCCGGTGCCGGGGCCCGCGGCGTACCCGGCCGGCGGTGGCATGGGAGGCGGTGATGGCGCGGCGGGCGGTGCCGGCCACTGGCAGCCCTATGACCCGTGGGCCGCGCCGCTGCACCAGACGGGGGCCGCGCCGGCGCGCGGAGGGCGGCGCCGCCCGGTGGCCGGCGTGCTGGTGGTCGCCCTGCTCGCGGGGCTGCTGGGCGGAGCGCTCGGCTCGTATCTGGAGCGCGACGACGGCGGCACCGACATCGAACTCCCGCAGGCCGGCGTCGAGTCCAAGAACCGCGACCCGCACAGCGTCGCCGGCATCGCCGCCAGGGCGCTGCCGGGTGTCGTGACCCTGCACGTCCGGGGCGCCTCGGAACAGGGCACCGGCACCGGCTTCATCCTGGACAAGCGGGGTCATATCCTGACAAACAATCACGTCATAGAGCCGGCCGGGACCACCGGCGACGTCTCGGTGACGTTCAGCGGGGGCCAGACGGCCAAGGGCACGGTCGTCGGCCACGACACCGGCTACGACCTGGCCGTCGTCAAGGTCTCCCATGTCTCGGGCCTCACCCCGCTGGCGCTCGGCAACTCCGACAACGTCCAGGTCGGCGACCCGGTGGTGGCCATCGGCGCGCCGTTCGACCTGGCGAACACCGTGACCTCCGGGATCATCAGCGCCAAGGAGCGGCCCATCACCACCGCGGGCGAGGGCAAGGGCGACGCGAGCGACGTCAGCTACGTCGACGCCCTCCAGACCGACGCCCCGATAAACCCCGGCAATTCGGGCGGGCCGCTGGTCGACGGCGAGGCGCGCGTCATCGGCATCAACAGCGCCATACGCTCCGCCGACGACGGACAGAGCCCGGAGGGCGGCCAGTCGGGCTCCATAGGCCTCGGCTTCGCCATACCGGTCAACCAGGCCAAGCGGGTGGCCGAGGAGCTCATCAACACCGGCACGGCCACGCATCCCGTGATAGGCGTCACACTCGACATGCAGTACACGGGGGACGGTGCCCGGGTCTCGGACCAGGGCAATGACGGCGGTCCGTCGGTGACCGGCGGTGGCGCCGCCGACAAGGCCGGCATCCGCGCCGGCGACGTCATCACCCGGGTCGACGGCCAGCGCATCCACTCAGGTGAGGAGCTCATCGTGAAGATCCGCGCGCACCGTCCCGGCGACCGGCTCGCCCTCACGCTGGAGCGCGGTCTGCCCGTGCACGGCGACGGGCGGGACCCCGAGGGCGAGGGCCAGGAGCGGAAAGTGACGCTGGTGCTGGGCGCGGCGAAGGGAAACTGACGGCGAACACCCCGCGAAAGCCGGAGCCGTCATCAAGGCCGCGGCCCGGGAGAGTACCGGACAGACCGGGTGGCCGGGTACCGTGGACCAGGTCCGACCACGGACGTCCTGCCACGGAAGAGCGCCGCTGAAGACCTGCCGCGGGCCGAGGACATCGCGAGGAGCTGCAAGGTGTTCAATGACATAGGCCCACTTGAGCTGGTGACGCTCGTCGTCCTCGCCGTACTCGTCTTCGGCCCGGACAAGCTGCCGAAAGTCATTCAGGACGTCACGCGCACCATCCGGAAGATCCGCGAGTTCTCCGAGAGCGCCAAGGAGGACATCCGCAGCGAGCTCGGCCCGGAGTTCAAGGACTTCGAGTTCGAGGATCTCAATCCGAAGACGTTCATCCGCAAGCAGCTCGACAACGACGACCTGGGCCTCAAGGAGCTCCGCAACGGCTTCGACCTGAAGAAGGAGATGGCGGACGTCACGGACGCCGTGCACGGCCGTGACAGCGACTCCTCGGGCTCCTCGTCCGGCGGCTCCTCCTCGGGCGGTTCGTCGTCGGGTGGCCGGGTCGACATGACGAAGAAGCCGGAGAAGCCCGCGCCGGGCGACCACCCGCCGTTCGACGCGGACGCGACCTGACGGTCGCGGGACCCGGTTCCAGGCTTTCGCCGACTGTGTTGCGTGCGGTACGTCGCGTGCCCTTCGGGCGTGGCCCGTGCGGCAGGGGGTGCCCCCCTTGGGCAGTGGCGGGCCCTCCCTTTCGTCGTGGCTCGTCGCGCAGTTCCCCGCGCCCCTTCCGGTGCGCAGGTCCCGCGCCGCTTGCGGGGCGCTGTTTCCCGTGCCCCTCTGACGCTCGCGGCTACGCCATCCCTGTGGTGCGCCTCCGCCCACCGGCTGGTTTTCCTTGATCACGGGGGCTGTGTGGCTATTCTGCCTTGTTGGTGTGCGGAGCCGGACGAAACGCGAGAAGGAACGCCCGAGGGGCGGACCGACCGGTTCCCACTGGAGCGAGGAGGCGCGCGCACAGATGGAAACGACGAGCCGTATGGGTGATCAGCCGCCCGGGGCACCGGGCGAGCCGGGCACGTCCACGGCTGCACCCCGCCTGGTCGACGGGTTCCTCATGGCGCCTTTCCGCTGGTACAGCCTGGACGAGGCGTTCACGGGGCCGCGCTGGCTGATGCAGGTGGGCACCTCGGCGGACGGTTCGGTCGAGCACGGCTCGATCGGCCACGGTGACGAGCCGTCGGTCCGCAGCGAGGGCGCCGAGGGCGACAGCAGGGAGCGGTTCGCGGTGGTCGTCACCGTCGGGGCCAGCCCCCACCGGCGCAGCGCGGACGGCTCCGGAGTACTGGAGGCCACGTCCGTCTCCTCCGCGGCCTGGCTTGCCGGGGTGGGCCTGCTCTCGGTCACCTGGCCGGGGCAGATGGACCACACCCTGCGGGACGACTGGCTGGAGCAGCAGACCGAGACGGCCTGGGTGCTCGCGGACGACCTGGACGGGCCCGACTGGGCCGTCCTCTCGCTGCCGGTCGACGGGGTCGCGACGCCGTTCCACTACCGCGAGTCCGAGTTCGGCTGGGTGCTGGCCGGTTCCACCTCCCAGGGCGTGCACCTGGGGGCGTACGGGCGGGGCATGAGCGCGTACGGCGTCGGCTTCTCCGGCGTCAAGGACATCGCCGCGTACGCCTGACGGGGCGCGGGCGGGCGGCGCGCCGGCCGCCCGCAGCCGGGTCAGAACCTGTTGGCCGGCGTGATCCCCAGCGACATGCCCGCCAGGCCCCGCTGCCTGCCGCTCAGCTTGCCGGCGATGTCGCGCAGGGCGGCACCGGCGGGGGAGTCCGGGTCGGTGATCACGACCGGCTTGCCCTCGTCGCCGCCCTCGCGCAGCCGTACGTCGATCGGGATGGCGCCGAGCACGGGCACGGTGGCACCCGTCGCCCTGGTCAGCCCCTCGGCGACCGTCTTGCCGCCGCCGGTGCCGAAGACGTCGACCATCTCGCCGCAGTGCGGGCAGGGCAGGCCCGACATGTTCTCGACAACGCCCACGATCTTCTGGTGCGTCTGCACGGCGATCGAGCCGGCCCGCTCGGCGACCTCGGCCGCCGCCTGCTGCGGGGTGGTGACGACCAGGATCTCGGCGTTCGGGACCAGCTGGGCCACGGAGATCGCGATGTCGCCGGTGCCGGGCGGCAGGTCGAGCAGCAGCACGTCCAGGTCGCCCCAGAACACGTCCGCCAGGAACTGCTGGAGGGCGCGGTGCAGCATCGGGCCGCGCCAGACCACGGGGGCGTTGCCGGGCGTGAACATGCCGATCGAGATGACTTTCACGCCGTTCGCGGACGGCGGCATGATCATGTTCTCGACCTGGGTGGGCCGCCCGTCGGTGCCCAGCATGCGCGGGACGCTGTGCCCGTAGATGTCCGCGTCGACCACACCGACCTTGAGGCCGTCGGCCGCCAGCGCCGCCGCGAGGTTGACCGTCACCGAGGACTTGCCGACGCCGCCCTTGCCGGACGCGACCGCGTACACCCGGGTGAGGGAGCCCGGCTGGGCGAAGGGGATCTCGCGCTCGGCCTGGCCGCCGCGGAGCGTGGTCTGGAGCTCGCGGCGCTGCTCGTCGCTCATCACGTCCAGGGAGACGTCGACACCGGTGACACCCTCGACGGCCGAGACCGCGTCCGTCACGCTCTGCGTGATCGTCTCGCGCATGGGGCAGCCGGAGATCGTGAGGTAGACGGTGACCGCGACGGCGCCGTCCGCGCCGACCTCCACCGATTTGACCATCCCCAGGTCGGTGATGGGCCGGTGGATCTCGGGATCGTTCACCGTCGCGAGCGCCTGGCGTACCGCGTCTTCCGTAAGCATAAAGAAATGGTACGGCGCCGGAGGCGCATTCCTTTGAGGGTGGTGGTGGGTGACGGGTGGGGGGTACGGCGCCGGAGGCGCATTCCTTTGAGGGTGGTGGTGGGTGACGGGTGGGGGGTACGGCGCCGGAGGCGCATTCCTTTGAGGGTGGTGGTGGGTGACGGGTGGGGGGTACGGCGCCGTGGTGGGGTTTCTTGAGGGGCCGCCACGCCCCACCCAGGGCTGTGAGATGGCTCTCAGTCACTGGCGCCGGTCGCCGGCGGTGTCCGCGGACGGTCCCGCGCCGTCGCCGTGCCGGGGCGGGGCGCAGGCCTCCTCCAGCGTCCTGGCGAGGTCCTCCAGTTCGGACCGTATCCAGTCGCGCGTGGCGACCTCGCCGAGGCCGGTGCGCAGGGCCGCCACCTCGCGGCTGAGGTACTCGGTGTCCGCGATCGACCGCTCGTTCCGCTTGCGGTCCTGCTCCAGGTTCACCCGGTCGCGGTCGGCCTGCCGGTTCTGCGCCAGCAGGATCAGCGGCGCCGCGTACGAGGCCTGGAGGGACAGCGCCAGGGTGAGGAAGATGAAGGGGTACTCGTCGAAGCGGGCGGGCTTCGGGGCGAGGATGTTCCAGCCGATCCAGATGACGACGGTGACCGTCATCCAGACGATGAACCGCCCGGTGCCCAGGAACCGCGCGATCCGCTCCGAGAGCCGGCCGAACGCGTCGGGATCGTAGTCGGGCAGCAGCCGGCGGCGCGGCGTGAGCGGCTGGTCGAGGCGGGGGCGCGTGGACCGCGGGGTTTCGGTGCGCGGCTCGCGCTCGCGGTCCCGGAGGTCCCGGTACTCCCGACGGTCCCGGACCTCCCGGTACTCGCGCGGCTCCCGCTCCCTGCGGTCACGCTCGGCCGCCATCGGCCACCTCCCCCGACGTCTGGAACTCCGTCTCCCGCCAGTCCTCCGGCAGCAGGTGGTCCAGGACGTCGTCCACGGTGACGGCGCCGAGCAGGGACCCGCTCTCGTCCACGACGGGCGCGGCCACCATGTCGTAGGTCGCGAAGAAGCCGGCCACGGCGGGCAGCGCGGTCTCGGGGGCGAGCGCCTGGAGGTCCGTGGCGAGCAGCGAGCCGACCAGCGAGAACGGCGGGTCGCGCAGCAACTGCTGGAAGTGCACGGTGCCCAGGTACTTGCCGGTCGGCGTCTCGTCGGGGGGCCGGCAGACGTACACCTGGGCGGCGAGCGCGGGGGACAGGTCGCGGTTGCGGACCCGGGCCAGCGCGTCGGCGACGGTGGCGTCCGGGCGCAGCACGATGGGCTCCGTGGTCATCAGGCCGCCGGCCGTGCGCTCCTCGTAGGACATCAGCCGCCGCATGCCGGCCGCGTCGGAGGGCTCCATCAGGTCGAGCAGGCGCTCCACGTCGCCCTGGGGCAGCTCGCCGAGGAGGTCGGCGGCGTCGTCGGGGTCCATCGCCTCCAGGACGTCCGCGGCCCGCTCGTCCTTGAGCTTGCCGAGGATCTCGATCTGGTCGTCCTCGGGGAGCTCTTCGAGGACGTCGGCGAGGCGGTCGTCGTCTAGGGCCGCGGCGACCTCGGCACGCCGCTTGGGGGAGAGGTGGTGCAGGACGTTCGCCAGGTCGGCGGGGCGCAGCTGTTCGAACGTGGCGAGGAGGTTCTCGGCGCCCTGGCCCTGCTCCTCCAGGGTGAAGCCGGTGACGGCCGACCACTCCACGGTGAGCGTCTCGCCCCTGTGCCGCCTGAAGGTGCGGCTCCGGCCCTTGCGCACGAAGGCGCGGTCGATCTCCCAGTCGCGGCGGGCGGGCAACTGCTGGATGGAGAGGTCGAGGACGGTCACCTCCTCGTCCGTCTCCACCAGGACCACGCGCCGGTCCAGCAGTTCGCCGAAGACGAGCCGCTCGGCGGGGCGCTGCTCGAAGCGCTGCATGTTCAGCACGCCCGTGATGATCACCTGGCCGGACTCGATGCCGGTGACCCTGGTCATGGGCAGGAAGATGCGGCGCCGGGTGGAGAGTTCGACGACCAGGCCGAGGACCCGGGGCGGTCGGCGGGCCGAGGTCTCAAGGCGCATGCCCTCCGCGGTCCGCTCGGTGCGGGGCTCCTGGTTGCGCAGCATGACGACCAGGTCCCGGACCCGGCCGACCTGGTCGCCGTTCGGGTCGAAGACGGCGACGCCGGAGAGGTGGGAGACGAAGATCCGGGGGGCGGCTGCGGCCATGGTCCGCGCCTCCTTGGTCGTGCGTGGGTCGAGCGTGGGTCGTGCGTGGCGTCGGCTGGTTCCGGTGCTCCTCGGTGGCGGCGGCCGGTTGGTGCTTCCTGGGGACGGGCACGGCGGTCCGTGCTCGTGGTGCGGCCGGCGGTCCCGTGCTCGCGGTGGGGTCGGCGATCCCGTACTCGTGAGGGGGCCGGAGGTCCTGTGCTCGTGGTGGGAGTGGCGATCCGGTGTTCGTGGCGGGGCCGGGGTACGAGTGGGTCCGTCGCGTCGTTTCAATCCGGCAATATGCGGTTCAGGCTAGTCCGTCCCGGTCGGGTATGCCTCGGTGGGCGGTGCACCGGGACGGGCGGGCGGCGGCGTGGGACTCCGGCCGTCGCGCACATCGGGCACGGGTACGCTGCGGTACTGCCGCCGGACGCGTGAGCCGCGTCGATGGCCGACGGCGGCGCCCCTGACCACTTCGGACGAGAGGCAGCCCTCGCCGTGATGCCCATTTCCCTGCGCCGTGCACGTCGATCCGTATCGGTGAGGGCGGTCGCGGTGGGGGCGGCAGTGGCCCTGGCGGGGGTGGGGCTCGCGGGGTGCGGCGGGGACCCGGACGCCGGTACCAACGGGGAGGGGAAGCTGTCCCCGCAGAAGATCCAGAACGACACCCGCAAGGCCGCGGAGGCCGCCAAGACGGTGCGGCTGTCGGGCACGCTGCTCAGCAAGGGCGGCACGTACAAGCTGGACATGCGGCTGACGGCGAACGGCGGCATGGGCTCGGTCACCACCAAGGACGGCGTGCTCCAGCTCCTGCGGGTCGGGGACCACCTCTACCTCAAGGCGGGGTCGTCCTTCTGGCAGGGAAAGGGCGGCAAGGGGGACTCGGCCTCCGGGGTCGCCACGAAGCTCAGCGGCAAGTACGTGCGGGTGCCCAAGGGGGACCCCGCCTACCAGCAGCTCAGCGGGTTCACGGACAAGCGTGTCCTGCTGGACGGGGTGCTCGCGCTGCACGGCAAGCTGGGCAAGGGCGACCACGGCACGACGGACGGCATACGCACGGTGGCGATCTCCGGGGACGGCGGCGACGGCGGCACGCTCAAGGTCTCCCTGGACGGCCACCCGTGCCCGGTCCGCCTGGAGCGCGCCGGCGGCGCGGGCTCCCTGAAGTTCACGGACTGGGACAAGGAGTTCACCGTTCGGGAGCCGGCGAAGAACGACACCGTGGACTACGGCAAGCTCCCCACGTCCTGACGGCCAGGGCCTCTCATCGGGCGCGCGGGGGCGGATCCGGCGCGGTACGGCATGCGAGGGCCCGGGACGGGTCCTACGGCATCGGCCGCCGCCGCGCGGACATCACTTCTTGCGGCGCCCGAGCCGCCGCAGCAGCAACTTCGGCAGCCCCGCGGGCACCGCGTCGCGGGTGACCGCGGGCGTGGGCGGGGGCGGCGCGGCCTGGGACTCCGCCGGGAACTCCGTGGTCACCGAGACCGGGTCCAGCCGCAGGAGGCGGCACTCGCGGGCCCACCGCTCGGTCACCGCCTCCCCGTCGGGTGCGTTGAGCCGCTTGGTCTTGAGGTCGCCGGCCGCGACCCGCCAGGCGTCGGACCCGGGCGCCAGCTCGGTGACCCGGGCGCTCCAGGCGACCAGCCGGCCGCCCTTGTCCTTGCTGCGCACCGTCACCCGTGCCTCGCCGCCGTCGGCGAGCCCGGGAAGCGGCTGCTCACCGGGGCCGTCGCCGACGAGGTGCACGGCGCCGTCGTGCCAGACGTGCCACAGCGCCTGGGTGCCCGCGGTGCCCCGCACCCAGATCAGCCCCGACTTCTTCGTGGCCTCCTCGACGAGGGCCCGGCCGAGCAGCTCGCTTGTCATGCGCTCCAGCCTAGTGAGACGCGCTCAGGCGGGGACACCGCAGGGCCACCGAGCAGTGCGGTGTCCTGCGGTGCCCAGGGATCCTGCGGTGTCCCCGACTGGGGTGTCCTGCACCCTTCCCGCCGGTAGTGGGGTGTCCCCGCCGGAAGCACGGTGCCCGATGGGGAGGGAGAGCCGCCAACGGCTCAGAGCCAGCCGTTCCGCTTCAGCGTCCGGTGGATGCCGTAGCAGATGGCGACCGTGATGCCCATGATCACCGGGTAGCCGAACCGCCAGTGCAGCTCCGGCATGTGGTCGAAGTTCATGCCGTACACACCGCAGACCATCGTCGGCACCGCGATGATCGCCGCCCAGGACGTGATCTTGCGCATGTCCTCGTTCTGCGCGACCGAGGCCTGGGCCAGGTTGGCCTGGAGGATGGAGTTCAGCAGCTCGTCGAAGCCGACGACCTGCTCCTGGACGCGCGCGAGGTGGTCGGCGACGTCGCGGAAGTACTTCTGGATGTCCGGGTCGACCAGCCGCATCGGCCGCTCGCTCAGCAGCTGCATGGGACGCGCCAGCGGTGCCACCGCGCGCTTGAACTCCAGCACCTCCCGCTTGAGCTGGTAGATCCGGCCGGCGTCGACACCGCGCGAGGTGCCCCGGCCCTTCCTGGGCGCGGAGAACACCTCGGTCTCCACCAGGTCGATGTCGTCCTGCATGGCGTCGGCGACGGCCAGGTACCCGTCGACGACGTGGTCGGCGATGGTGTGCAGCACCGCCGAGGGGCCCTTGGCCAGCAGCTCGGGCTCCTCCTGCAACCGGTGCCGCAGCGCGCGCAGGGAGCCCTGGCCGCCGTGCCGGACGGTGATGAAGAAGTCCTGGCCGGTGAAGCACATCACCTCGCCGGTCTCCACGACCTCGCTGGTGGCGGTGAGTTCGGCGTGCTCCACGTAGTGGATCGTCTTGAAGACGGTGAACAGGGTGTCGTCGTAGCGCTCCAGCTTCGGGCGCTGGTGGGCGTGGACGGCGTCCTCCACGGCGAGCGGGTGCAGTCCGAACTCGCGGGCGATGCCGGCGAACTCCTCCTCGGTCGGCTCGTGCAGGCCGATCCAGGCGAATCCGCCGCGGCTGCGCACGTGCAGCATGGCCTGGTGCGGCGTCAGGGTCTCGGAGGACTCCACGCGGTGGCCCTCGTGGTAGACGGCGCAGTCCACGACGCACGACGGGACTCGGGACTCAGGGGCGGTGTCGAACGCGCTGTAGGGGCTGCCGTCCTTGCGGATCGAGGGACGGACGGCGGCACGCAGGTCGCGGATCATCGACATGGGCAGGCTCCTTCGTGGGCGGGCTGCCTACGAGGGCCGGAACTACCCGGAATGAGGACGTCCGGAGTGATGTCAGCCTCCCGCCGGAGGTTTTTGCACCGGAGAGAGTTTGGCACGTCCACAAAGCGGGGAGCACCGCACCGTCGTGTAGGCAGCTTTGCTGCTGATGCAGACGGAGGCGATCACAAGGATCGGGTGATCACAGGGATCGATCGGGCACGAAGCGCTCTTCCGTGGCGCGCCAGATGATCATGACGCTTGCGCAGGGGGGCGGGCTGCCGTACTGGGCAGCCACACAACTCAGCGGTCGGAAGAGCGGGTGATACTGCACGGTCGACTTCGGTCCATTGCAGTCCCACCTCCTCCGGCCGGTCCCCCGTGAGGGATGTCCACAGCGTCGGGGCTGGAAGCGACGCTTCTGCGTGCTGCCCCGACCACCGACTGAGTTTATCAGCCGGTGGAGGTGTCAAGACCCGCTTTGGCGTTTTGCATACATCCGATGCTGCCTTTCGTACGTTCTGCATACGTGCGACGCCGGTGGCGGCCGTCCCGGTTCCGGTTCCGGTCCGGGGGACTTCGACCTGGGCGCCGCCCGGTCGGGCCGGTGGGTCGGGCGCCTGCCTATGCTCGCGCCATGGCAACGGCTGATCTTCTGGCGCTGGTGGAGGCCCGCCTGGTGGCGGCCCTGGGGGAGCCCGACGCGCGCGCGGCGGTGACGTTCGTGGGCACCGACCGCATCGAGGTGCTGCGATTCCATGCCGAGGGCGACCCTGGTGAGGGTGCCGAACCTCACACGGGGTCAACGGGCGGCGGTGCGCCGGCGGGAGGCCGGACGGCGACGGCGGGCCCGGGCATCGTGCGCTACGCCACACTGGGCATGTCCGCCCAGCCGATGACGGATCCCACGGCAGCGGTCGCCGACCCGGTGCGGGGGCCGCGCGCGGAGCTGGTGCTGTCGGTGCGGGCAGGCGTCGCGGACACCGACAAGGTGCTCAGGCCGCTCGCCGTGCTGGCGGCCTCGCCGCAGGTGGAGGGCGTGGTCGTGGCGCCCGGCGGCTCGCTGGACGTGGGGGAGCCCCTGTGGCCCGGGGCCCGGTTCAGCTCGGTGCTGGTGGCCGAGCCGGGCGGCCTGGTCGAGGACCTGGAACTGGCCCCTCCGCTGGACCCCGTGCGGTTCTTGCCGCTGCTGCCCATGACGGGGACCGAGGCCGCCTGGAAGCGGGTACACGGCGCGGGGGCCCTCCAGGAGCGCTGGCTCGGCAACGGAACGGACCTGCGCGATCCGCTGCGCGGGGCCGTGCGGCTGGACTGACCGGGCTGAGGGGGTGAGGGGTACGTGGCGGGTGGGGCCCGGGTGGTCTACCACGTCCGGAGTGATTGCCCTACGCACCCAACAGGCCGGCCGGCGCGTCGGCAGGCGCGATAGATGCGTACGACATGTACATTGCCTGGTCATCGCACCACCGGACGAGTGGTCATTCGGTTGATCGTCCTTGACGCGGCGACGGCCGGAGAGGACCGTTGACGGGTATGAGGGGCGAACCCAGTTGCCCGAAGTGCGGTGGCAGGGTACGGGCTCCCGGACTCTTCGCCGATGCCTGGCAGTGCGATGTGCACGGCACGGTCCATCCGCTGCAGCCCGTGATCCCGCCGAGCGTCGAGGCCCTGAGCGTGGTGGTGCACCGCGCCCAGGTGCCCGTGTGGATGCCCTGGCCCCTCCCGGTCGGCTGGCTCTTCACGGGTGTGGCCTGCGCGGGCGACGACAGGAGCGGCGGCCGGGCCACCGCTGTGGCCTGCTCGGGACCCGGACCGCTCGGAGGCGTCGGTGAGATGGTGATCGTCGCCGAGGAGCTGGGCGTGGGGCTCGGCGCACGGTACGCGGGGATTCGCGGCCCGGACCCGGGCAGCTACCTGGAGGTCGACAAGCCGCCGCAGGCGAAGGTCCTGGCGGCGGGCAGGCCCACTCCGCTCTGGCTCGTCTCCGGCTCCCCGCAGGACCGCGCCGTCTTCGCGGGCGAGGCCTGCGGGCTCTGGCTGTGGGCGGTCGTCTGGCCGGAGCAGTCGAGCCTGCTGATGTACGACGAGATGGTGCTGACCGACCTGCGGGACGCGGGCGCCGAGGTCGACCTCCTGCCGTGCGGGGCCCTCAGCCCCCGAATACTGGCGCCCGACAGGCTCTGACGACCCTGGCGGCCTATCCCCGACGACCCTGGGTGGGCTATCCCGACGCCCCTGGCGGGCCATCTCTGACGCCCCTGGCAGGGGGCATCTCCAGATCCTGGCGGAGCCTCCCCCGACGGGGGCGGAGCCTCGCCAGACCCGGGCGGGGCCTCCCTGGCCCTGGCGGAGCCTCCCGAGACGGGCGGCCGGTCCTCCTGAACGCCTCCTGAACGCCGCCTCACCTGGACGCCGGTCGGCGCCGCCGCGCCCGGTCGTTATCCTTCAGGGGCCCGTGACCCCGTCAGAGCCGGAGCGCCGTCGTGCTCATCGACCTGCACACCCACTCCACCGCCTCCGACGGCACGGACAGCCCGGCCGAGCTGGTGCGCAAGGCCGCGTCCTGCGGGCTCGACGTCGTCGCGCTCACCGACCACGACACCACACGGGGCCACGCCGAGGCCGTGGCGGCGCTCACCGGCCTGGACCGGCGGCTGGCGCTCGTCACGGGTGCCGAGCTCTCCTGCCGCCTGGACGGCGTGAGCATGCACATGCTGGCGTACCTGTTCGACCCGCAGGAGCCGGAGCTGCTGGCCGAGCGGGAGCTGGTGCGCGACGACCGCACCCCCCGCGCGCACGCGATCATCGAGAAGCTCCAGGGGCTCGGGGTACCGGTCACCTGGGAGCAGGTGGCGCGCATCGCCGGCGAGGGCTCGGTGGGACGGCCGCACATCGCCGAGGCGCTGGTCGAGCACGGTGTCGTGGCCACGGTCTCGGACGCCTTCACGCAGGACTGGCTGGCCGACGGCGGCCGCGCCCACGTCGCGAAGCACGAGACCGACCCGTTCGAGGCGATCCGGCTGGTCAAGGCCGCCGGAGGCGTCACCGTCTTCGCGCACCCGCGCGCCGCCAAACGGGGGCTGACGGTGCCGGACGAGTCGATCGCGAAGCTGGCGGAGGCCGGTCTCGACGGCCTGGAGGTCGATCACATGGACCACGACGAGGCCGACCGCGAACGGCTGCGCGGCCTCGCCGGCGATCTGGGGCTGCTGGCCACCGGCTCCAGCGACTACCACGGCAGCCGGAAGACCTGCGTCCTCGGCGAGCACCGGACGGCGCCCGAGGTCTACGAGGAGATCGTCCGCAGGGCCACGGGGGCGCGGCCGGCTGCGTCGCGCCCGTAGGGCGTGCGGCGCGCACGACGTGCCTCAGCCCCCTCAGCCCGGTTTCAGGGCGCACGCGCGTCTCAGGGCGCCTTGAGACGCCTGAGGGTGCGCGCGCCGCTCGGAACCCGCCGCCCCGTAACGCGCGGACCCCCGCACGCCGTGTGCGTGCGGGGGTCTGATCGAGTGGCGCGGTGAGCGTTACGAGGTTGCGGCGGGAGATTCGGCGGGCCGGATGTAGAGGCGCTGCCCGGTGGCAGCCGCCTGCTGAACTATCCGGTCGACAGAGTCGGCCTCGACCACGGTGCTGTCCACGGCGGTGCC
This sequence comes from Streptomyces sp. TS71-3, assembly GCF_018327685.1. Classification (NCBI taxonomy): domain Bacteria; kingdom Bacillati; phylum Actinomycetota; class Actinomycetes; order Kitasatosporales; family Streptomycetaceae; genus Streptomyces; species Streptomyces sp. TS71-3. Next base: position 1,644,001 of record NZ_BNEL01000001.1, read on the forward strand.
GTCGACGTCGTCCAGGCGCATGATCTCGAAGCGCACGGGCTTCTCCCTTCGTCTGGGTGATCCTCCTGATGGAGAACTTCTGGTACGAGATAGGGCAAAGTGTTGCCCACGGGTGGAGCTGGGCGGTTTCCCGTCCGTTAAGTCTGGATTGCGTGACTAGCGTGCCCTGCCATCCGTAGGTGTACAACGCTTTGTCCCATGCACTCATTCCCTACACTAAAGAAATTATTCGAGTATCTAATTACTAACGCGGGCCATGGGTTCCCTGGGGTAACGAGGTCCCCCGGGCCGACCACCCTGGCTTGTGCGCCCTGTGCAGGGGCCCGGACAATGGGTTGGGTATGAACGACGAACCGATGGGACCCGAGACGGCGAGGGGTGCCGCGACGGCGCCGGACTCCGCGGCGACGGCGGCGCTGGAGGCGCGGCTGGACCGGACCAACGCGCTGCTCGAACGCGTGCTCGCCGAGGTGGCGAAGACGCCGTCCACCCACGCGATCTTCGTCGACGCCGGGTACCTCTACGCCGCCGCGGGGCGGCTCGTCGCCGGGACGGAGGACCGCCGCCACTTCGACCTCGACGCGGAGGGCCTGATCGACGCGCTGATCGACAGGGCCCGCACGATCTTCGCGGACAGCCGGCTGCTGCGGGTCTACTGGTACGACGGCGCCCGGCGGCGTATCCACACCGCCGAGCAGCAGTCCATCGCGGAGCTGCCGGACGTCAAGGTCAGGCTGGGCAACCTGAACGCCAACAACCAGCAGAAGGGCGTCGACTCCCTGATCAGGTCCGACCTGGAGTCGCTGGCCAGGCACCGCGCCATCAGCGACGCCGCGCTGATCGGCGGTGACGAGGACCTGGTCTCCGCCGTGGAGGCCGCGCAGGGCTACGGGGCCCGGGTGCACCTGTGGGGCATCGAGGCGCCGGAGGGCCGCAACCAGGCGGAGCCCCTGCTCTGGGAGGTCGACAGCCAGCGCACCTTCGACCTCGACTTCTTCAAGCCGTACGTGACCCGGCGGGCGGTCGTGCCCGCGGACGGCTCGGGCGGGCCGCGGCCGAGCCGGGAGGACGTCTGGTTCGTGGGTGCCCGGATCGCGGCGACCTGGCTGAGCTCGCGCGGCCACGAGGCGCTCGCCGACCTGCTGCCCGGCCACCCCTACCTGCCCGGCTCGGTCGACCAGGACCTGCTGGTGGAGGCCGAAGGGCTGCTCCAGTACTCGTTGCGCGGCCAGTCGGACCTGCGCCGTGCGCTGCGGGACGGCTTCTGGGAGCACCTGCGCGCGCAGTTCTGAGCGTGCGCGAGCGGGCAGTACGCCCTCGGCGCTGCCTGCGGGCGGCGGGCTTCCGGTCAGCAGCCGTCCCAGAACGCCACCAGGGCCGCGGCCATCTCCTCGGGGCGCTCCGTGTTGGGGGAGTGCTCGGTGCCGGGGACGATGCTGCGGTGGGCGCCGAGGCGGTGGGCCATGCGGTCCAGGTCGGGCACCGGCCAGGCGTGGTCGCGCTCGCCCGAGAGCACGTGCTTGGGAAGGTCGACGGCGGCCAGCTGGTCCGTGCGGTCCGGTTCGCCGCAGAGCTGGCGGCCGGTGGCGATGAGCTGGGCGGGACTGTTCTGGAGCCAGCGGCGGCGCAGCACTCCGGGGGTCCCGGCGACGCCGTCGACGTCCAGCTCCTCGGGGGGTTCCAGGCGCTGGATGGTCTCCCATGCTTCGGCCATGGACTGCACCGCGAGGAGGTCCCGCAACAGCTTGACGCGGTGCTGCTGGGGCTCGGATATCGCGCCGGCCCCGCAGGCGACGAGGGTGAGCGAGCGGAACGGCTCCGGGTCCCGCAGCACCGCGGCGCGGGAGATCAGGCCGCCCAGGGAGTGTCCCAGCAGGTGGACCGGCTCGCCGATGGCGTCGACCTGAGCCAGCACGTCACGCGCGAGCTCGTCCTGCGCGTACGGGGCCTCGTCTTCCTCGGGCCCCTTCGACTCGTACTGGCCCCTGCCGTCGACGGCAATGCTGCGGTAGCCGGCGGCGGCTAGCGGCTCGTGCAGCGCGATGAAGTCCTCCTTGCTGCCGGTGAACCCGGGCAGCAGCAACACGGTCCCCTTGGCGGACGCGGTCGGCGCGGGCGCGTCGATCACCGCGAAGTCACCACGCCCGGTACGCAGCGGGTACGCGCGGGCCCCGGGCGGGGGCGTGAAAGTGGAGGGCCTGCTCATGGCCATGAGCGTATCCCCGCGAGCCCAGGGCGCGCAGGGCGCGTACGGGGTGCGGAGGCGCAGGCACAGGGCTCACCTCCCGCGCCGTTCAGGCAGTGCCCTATCAGGGGCGCGGGGAACTGCGCGGGAAGTGACGACGGCGCGGTAGGAGGTTGGGGGCGCGAAGCGCGCTGATCAGGGGCGCGGGGAACTGCGCGAGGAGCCACGACGGCGCGGTCACCCCATCACGAACCGGAAGGGGCACCCGCCAGGCCGCGCACAGCGCCTCGACAACGGGCCGCCCCCGCCCCTGAGGAGGCGGGGGAAACCCTAAGCGGGCGGCCGAAGGGCTCAGCCCTCGGTAGGCTCCGGAGCCCGCTCGGCAACCTGAACCCTGCTGCGAGTACGCCGCCGCCGCGGCTTGCCCTCCTCCGCGGGCGCGGCACTCTCAGCCGGCGCAGCCGCGGCGACGACCTCACCGGAAGCGCCCTCGGCGGACGCGAGCGGCGCCGCGGCGGGCGCACCCGCACGCGTCCGGCGCCTGCGCCGCGGCGTACGCGCCCGCTCGGCGATCGGAGTCGCACCCGCGTCGGCGATGGACGCATCGGAGCCGGCGCCCGCGCCAGAGACTTCCGCGCCGGAGCCGTCCGCCTCCAGGGGCGTACCCGCCCGAGTACGACGGCGCCGACGCGGCGCCCGCGCCGGCCGCTCGCGTTCCTGCTCACGCTCATTGCGCTGCCCCCGCGCCTTGCCGCGCGCCCCACGCCCACCGGTCTCGCCGAGGTCCTCGACCTCTTCGGCTTCGAGCCCGGCGCGGGTGCGCTCGGCGCGGGGCAGTACTCCCTTGGTGCCCTCGGCGATGCCGAGCTCCTCGTAGAGGTGCGGGGACGTGGAGTACGTCTCGACCGGATCGCTGAGCGAGAGGTCGAGAGCCTTGTTGATCAGCTGCCAGCGAGGGATGTCGTCCCAGTCGACGAGCGTGATCGCCGTCCCGGAGGCGCCCGCACGGCCGGTGCGGCCGATCCGGTGCAGGTAGGTCTTCTCTTCCTCGGGGCACTGGTAGTTGATCACATGCGTGACGCCTTCGACGTCGATGCCGCGGGCGGCGACGTCGGTGCAGACGAGGACGTCCACCTTGCCGTTGCGGAACGCGCGCAGCGCCTGCTCGCGGGCGCCCTGCCCGAGGTCGCCGTGGACCGCCCCGGCCGCGAAGCCGCGGCGCTGGAGCTGCTCGGCGATGTCCGCGGCCGTCCGCTTGGTGCGACAGAAGATCATGGCGAGCCCGCGGCCCTCGGCCTGCAGGATCCGGGCCACCATCTCCGGCTTGTCCATGGAGTGCGCCCGGTAGACGTGCTGCTCGGTGCTGGCGACGGTGGCACCGACGTCGTCGGGCTCGGATGCGCGGATGTGCGTGGGCTGGGACATGTAGCGGCGGGCGAGGCCGATCACCGCGCCGGGCATGGTCGCCGAGAAGAGCATGGTCTGGCGGCGCGCCGGCAGCATGTCGATGATCTTCTCGACGTCGGGCAGGAAGCCCAGGTCGAGCATCTCGTCGGCCTCGTCGAGCACCAGGCACTTGATGTGCTTGAGGTTCAGCTTCTTCTGGCCGGCCAGGTCGAGCAGCCGGCCGGGGGTGCCGACGACCACGTCGACGCCCTTCTTGAGGGCCTCGACCTGCGGCTCGTAGGCGCGGCCGCCGTAGATCGCGAGGACGCGGACGTTGCGCACCTTGCCCGCGGTCAGGAGGTCGTTGGTGACCTGGGTGCACAGCTCGCGGGTGGGGACGACGACGAGGGCCTGCGGGGCGTCGGTGAGCTGCTCGGGCTGCGCCCGGCCCGCCTCCACGTCGACGGGGACGGTGACGCTCTCCAGCAGCGGAAGGCCGAAGCCGAGCGTCTTGCCGGTGCCGGTCTTGGCCTGGCCGATGACGTCGGTGCCGGAGAGGGCGACCGGGAGCGTCATCTCCTGGATCGGAAAGGGATTGATGATGCCGACGGCTTCGAGGGCCTCGGCGGTCTCGGGGAGGATCCCGAGCTCTCGGAAAGTATTGTGCTTGGTAATCAGGGTGCTGCCTCTTCTGTGAGAAGCGGTGCGAGGCGAACGCTGGGGGTCGTGACCGTGCCGTACAACCGTCGGCCGCCTACGAGGCTGGCCGGGTGACACGGGACCACTGCCGACGCTCTAGCGCTCGTACCGCTGAGGGCCCCTCCTCTGCCGTCCACCGCGTGGCGGCCGGCCCGGAGGGCTGTCTGGTCGGAGCCGATCGGGCCACCGACCGGGCATCCTCGTTCTGTGCGCATCCCCATGCTGCGGATACTGTTTCGCCCGCGGATTCCACCGCGGGCTGCATACACCATACCCCGGAATGCCGCATGCGCCATGGCCGAATGCGGCACGTCGCCGTTATCACAGTGCTTGAGCAGGACCTTCCGCCTTCCGGCGAGCGGGCTATTGTGCGGCCTATGACGACGTCCGAGCACCCCGAGACCCCCTCTGACGCGCCCGAGCCCGCGGGTGCCACCGAAGAATCCACCCCGGTCGCCGCCCAGACCTGGGACAGCGCCTCGGCCGACCCGCAGTACCGCGCCGCCGTCGTGGACCTGCTCGGTGCGCTCGCCTACGGGGAGCTGGCGGCGTTCGAGCGCCTGGCCGAGGACGCGAAGCTCGCGCCGACCCTCGCCGACAAGGCCGCGCTGGCGAAGATGGCGTCGGCGGAGTTCCAGCACTTCGAGCAGCTCAGGGACCGTCTGTCGGCGATCGGCGCGGAGCCCACCGAGGCCATGGAGCCGTTCGTCGCGGCGCTGGACGGCTTCCACCGCCAGACCGCGCCGTCGGACTGGCTGGAGGGCCTGGTCAAGGCGTATGTCGGCGACTCGATCGCCAGCGACTTCTACCGCGAGGTCGCGGCCCGGCTCGACACGGACACCCGCTCGCTGGTCCTCGCGGTGCTCGACGACACCGGGCACGCCAGCTTCGCCGTGGAGAAGGTGCGTGCGGCGATCGAGTCGGAGCCCCGTGTCGGCGGGCGGCTGGCGCTGTGGGGCCGGCGGCTGATGGGCGAGGCCCTGTCGCAGTCGCAGCGGGTGGTCGCGGACCGCGACGCGCTCTCGACGATGCTGGTCGGCGGTATCTCGGACGGGTTCGACCTCGCGGAGGTCGGCCGGATGTTCTCGCGTATCACCGAGGCGCACACCAAGCGGATGGCGGCGCTGGGACTCGCGGCGTAGGACGGATCCGCCGACCCGGCCGGTTTCGCGGGTACCGGCCGGATCGTGCGTGTCGTCGTGGTGGCCGGATCGTGGGGATCGTGGCTGCGGCCGGATCGTGGTGGCGGCCGGATCGGTCGCGTCGATCGGGCCGGTGCGTCGGTTCGGGTCGGTGGTGCTGGTGCCCGGTCGGGCCCCTGGCCTCGGGCCGCCTGGCTCCCTACGCCGAGGCGGAGGGGCGCAGCCGGCCGGTGCGCAGCAGGAGCGAGAGCGAGGCGGAGGCGACGGCGATGGCACCGATGAGGGTGACCACCACGTGTCCCGACCCGAGCGCCGAGTGCGTCACGAACGCTCCGAAGAGTCCGCCTGCCGTGCCGGTCGACAGCACGAGATGGCGGGACGGCAGGCGGTGCGGCAGACGCTGGGCGGCTGCCCAGGCCAGGGCGAGGCCGAGAAGTCCGGAGGCGAGTGCTTCCAAGAGCATCCGTCGTCCTTTCACCTTGGTTGCGGCCAGGTGCATTTCGTCCTAGCCGATCTACCCCAGGGCCGTGAAACGCAACCCTCCTGTGCGGAACGCGTGGTACCGCTGTCAACGGATGTCAACACGGCGGAACGGCCCGGCGGTTGGGACCGCCGGGCCGTTCCTGTTGGTCTGTAAGGGGCGTGGGACGCCGTCGTAGCCGAGGCGCGCCGCGCGTGTGAGGCTCCGCCGGGCCCCCGGGGCGTGGGACCGCAGCGCGGTGGGCGCGAGCCGGTCGCGAGTCGGGAGGCGGACGCGGAGAGAGCACGCGCTGGGCGCGGAGGGCACGCCGACCGCGCCCTCGGCTCACAGCGCGCTGAAGCCCACCTTGCGCGTGGTCGGCTCGCCGATCTCCACGTAGGCGAGGCGGTCGGCCGGGACCAGGATCTTGCGGCCGTGTTCGTCCTTGAGGCTCAGGAGCTGCGCCTTGCCGGCCAGCGCCTCGGCCACCGCGTTCTCGACCTCCTCGGCGGTCTGGCCGCTCTCCAGAACGATCTCGCGGGGCGCGTACTGCACGCCGATCTTGACCTCCACCGCTTGTCCTTCCGACGGTCGATGATGTGCGCGGCCGTCCGCGCCGTACCAGCACACACTAGCCCGGCGCGGGAGGCGGTAGCCCCCGGCCTGGCACGCCGGTAGCGAACAGCGAACGGGAACAAATCAGCGGGGCATGACGGTCCCGTACGGCCGGCGGGGACGGACGTACGCCGGAGTGGAACGGGCGTGCGGCTCGGGGGAGGACGCCCGCGGCGGGCGTCGGACGACCCTCAGTGGTGTTCGTTGTGCAGGGGGAAGCCCGCGATGCCGCGCCACGCCAGGGACGTCAGCAACTGCACCGCCTTGTCGCGGGGCATGCTGCTCTCGCTCGACAGCCAGTAGCGCGCGACCACCTGCGAGACCCCGCCCAGGCCCACGGCGAGCAGCATGGACTCGTCGGTGGACAGGCCGGTGTCCTCCGCGATCACCTCGGAGATCGCCTCGGCGCACTGGAGGCTGACCCGGTCCACGCGCTCGCGCACGGCGGGCTCGTTCGTCAGGTCGGACTCGAAGACCAGGCGGAACGCGCCGCCCTCGTCCTCCACGTACGCGAAGTAGGCGTCCATGGTGGCCGCCACCCGCTGCTTGTTGTCGTTCGTCGATCCCAGAGCCGCCCGCACCGACTCCAGCAGGGCGTCGCAGTGCTGGTCGAGGAGCGCAAGGTAGAGGTCGAGCTTGCCCGGGAAGTGCTGGTAGAGCACCGGCTTGCTGACGCCCGCGCGCTCGGCGATGTCGTCCATCGCGGCCGCGTGGTATCCCTGGGCGACGAAGACCTCCTGCGCGGCGCCCAGCAGCTGGTTGCGCCGCGCGCGGCGCGGTAGGCGGGTGCCCCGCGGGCGAGCCGCCTCTGTCTGCTCGATGGCTGTCACGCCGCCTCCCAAATTCGTCCAAGCGCCGTGTGCGCCACGTTGCCATCGTACTTTTCGGTAACTGTGGTGTGCGCGGTGCGAGCGCAGAATTTCATGGACCGGACAGCTGTGAAATCCCTATAGAGACCGTCAAACACGGGCAGGTCAAACCGCCCGTAAGCGCTCTCAGTCGGTTTCTGTGGAGGACCTGTGGCCGCTCTGTGGCGAAGATCGCCCCTGGTTGCCGGCCCCCGGGCCCGCGCTGCCCGTGACGCTCCGCAAACCAGTTTCGCACGCTCCGTGTCGCCGGGTCGTGGCGGGTCCCGGGCCGGCACCTGCTGTCCGTCTCGGGGAACCGTGCGGCTTCCGCGCGCGCGTCAGCGGTAGTCGTCCTCGTCGAGATCGACGACCCGGGCCTGCTCCGCCAGGTCGGCCTCGTTGACGTCGGGCGGGACGCCCTCCGGTGGCGGGAAGTCCTCCGACGGTACGAGGCCGGCGTACTGCTCCGCGGTATCCGCCTCGGGGGCCTCCGGGGAGACCTCGCCGGGCTCGGCGTCCTCGCGCTCGCCGATGTCGGTGTCGCCGATGTCGTGGATGTCGTCGTCGAAGATCTCGGGGTCGGTTGGATTGAGTGTCATCTCTCCTCTTCCCCGGCGGGCGAACGCGCTCGCTTGTGCGCGCGTGCAGTACTGCGTGTCGTTGTCGGTGTCCTGTTGTGAGCGGGTGCCCGCACAACTCGCCGATGATGCGGAGCAGAGGCCGAGTGTGTTCCACGGGCTCGCCCGGGGCCGCCCGTCGCGGCGCCTCGTGGCAACCGGATCCGCCTCCGCACGGTGGCGTACGGCCCGTTCCTCCGGGTCGTACGGTGCTTCCCTACGAGCGTAGGAGAAGCCCTTCCGCAATGCCATGCCTGTCTGTGACGGCGAACACACGAGCCTGCGTGTGATCGTCTCGTAACATTGCGGTATGTCTTCGACCGAGCTGCCTTCCGCGACCGCTACCGCCGCCGCCACCGCCGCTCCCGTCGTGGGCCCGGCCGCCGAGGGCGAACGGATGCGCTCGGTCGGCCTGGCCGGGATCACCCTCGCGGTGCGCTCCCGGCCGCCCGCGACCGACGGCCTGCCGCCCGCCCTCTTCGTACACGGCCTCGGCGGCTCCTCGCAGAACTGGTCCGCCCTCATGTCCGTCATGGCCGGGGTGCTGGACGCCGAGGCCATCGACCTGCCCGGCTTCGGCGACTCACCCCCGCCGGACGACGGGAACTACTCGGTCACCGGCCACGCCCGCGCCGTGATCCGCTACCTGGAGTCCCAGGGCCGCGGCCCCGTGCACCTCTTCGGCAACTCCATGGGCGGCTCGGTCACCACCCGCGTCGCCGCCCTCCGCCCGGACCTCGTCCGCACGCTGACGCTGGTCTCGCCCGCGCTGCCCGAGGTGCGCGTGCAGCGCGGCGCCGTGCCGACCGCCCTGATCGCCCTGCCCGGCGTGAGCCGCATGTTCCGCTGGCTCAGCCGGGACTGGTCCCCCGAGCAGCGGGTCCGCGGCGTCATGGAGCTCTGCTACGGAGACCCCTCACGAGTGAAGCCGGAGGCGTTCGACGCCGCGGTGCAGGAGCTGGAGCGCAGACTGGAGCTGCCCTACTTCTGGGACGCGATGACGCGTTCGGCCCGCGGCATCGTCGACGCCTACACCCTGGGAGGCCAGCACGGCCTGTGGCGACAGGCCGAGCGGGTGCTCGCTCCGACCTTGCTGATCTATGGGGGCAGAGATCAGCTGGTGGCGTACCGTATGGCGGGCAAGGCGGCGCGGGCGTTCCGTGATTCACGGCTGTTGACGCTGCCCGATGCCGGGCATGTCGCAATGATGGAGTACCCGCACACGGTCGCGCGGGCCGTAAGAGAATTCCTCGCGGACACCGATGAGCGTGGCGGATTGGGGAGCTGAAGCGAGGCGTGGGACGGCACAGCCGCCGAGGACCGGCAGACAGCGGCGACACCGGCGGCATGCCGGTGGTCCCGGGCGAGCCCACGTCCGGTCGGCGCGGGCGTTCCGACGGCCCCGAGCGGTTCGACCCCGATCCCCGGGACACCCCCCAGCACGGCATCCCCCAGGTGCCCTCGGACGGCACTCCCGCGCGCGGGACGCCTCGTCCCGAGGTCCCCGGCGCCGCGCGGCGAGGTCCGGGACAGGTCAGGGGCGGGCATCCGGAGCACAGGGAGCCGGGCGGCGGCTGGGGTGCGTCCGACGCGGCCCCTCTCGAATCGCCGCAGCGACCGGGGGACCTCTTCGGGGGCCGTCCGGGCGACGCCCGGACGGCCAGTAGTCCGACGTACGGCACGGGCTCCTTCCCGGGCCTGACGGGGGCGGCCGCAAGGGCGTCCAGGGCGGGCGGCATACCGCCCGGACCAGCGGAGAGCCGCCGCCGGGGACCGGCCTCGCGGATCGTCGGCACCGACATTCCGGGGCCTCCGGCGCCGGGCCCCCGTCAGGAGTACATCGACGCGTTCGACGATGAACACGCTCCGGACCATGGCAATGATGACGATGTGAATGCCGCCACCCCCCGCGGGACGTCCGGTACCGAGACCGCCGCTTCCAAGACCCTGGTCGCCCACCCGGGAAGCCGGTCGGGCGACGACCCGGTACCCACCGCGTCCCCGTCCGCCGGCCCCGGCCGGGCCGGCGGCGCGGACGGCGAGGACGAGCCGCCCAAGGCCAAGGCGGGCAAGGGGCGGACGCTCGCCGGTGTCGCGGCGGCCGCGGTCACCACCGTCCTCGCCATGGTCGTGGCGGGACAGGTCACCGAGGGGCGGCACGACGGCTCCGCGACCGCGCAGTCGGCCGGCGAGCAGCGTGCCGGGGGCGGCGCCCCGTCCCGCTCCAGGCAGCGCCACAGCACGGCCCGCCCCGCCCCGGCGCCCGCCCCGCTGACGTACGACCAGAAGATGGGCAAGAAGTACCCGTTGGGCCCGAAGACGACGGCCTCGGGGAAGTTCGACGCCGTGATGGGCTTCGCCAAGGCCTCCGGCAAGGGCGAGCTCTTCCGCTACCGGGTCGACGTCGAGAAGGGCCTCGGCCTGGACGGGGAGCTCTTCGCGCAGGCCGTCCAGAAGACCCTGAACGACAACCGCAGCTGGGCACATGACGGCGGCCGCACCTTCGAGCGCGTCTCCTCCGGGGAGCCGGACTTCGTCATCACCCTCGCCAGCCCGGGGACGACCGCGGCCTGGTGCGCCAAGTCGGGCCTGGACACCACGGAGGACAACGTCTCCTGCGACAGCGCGTCCACCGATCGGGTGATGATCAACGCCTACCGGTGGGCCCAGGGCGCCAAGACGTACGGCAACGCCATCCACCCCTACCGCCAGATGCTGATCAACCACGAGGTCGGCCACCGGCTGGGCTTCAACCACGTGGTCTGCACGAAGAACGGCTCGCTGGCGCCGGTGATGCAGCAGCAGACGAAGTTCCTCACCTACGACGGGATCACCTGCAAGCCGAACGCGTGGCCGTTCCCTGACGCGTGACGGGTCGGGCGTGTGATGGCTCGCGCGAGTGACGGCCCGCGGGTGTGACGGCCGTACACGGCGGCGGGCCGCGGGCCCGGGGAGGGCGGCTCCGCCTCGCTGATCAGGCGTTGCCCGCATGGCCCGCCGCGCTCCCGCAGTGCCGGTTATTACGGCGGAACGCCGTTCGCGCCGGAAGGTTACGCGCATTCACCCCTTCTGATGGCGCGATGGACAACCGTCCATCGCGCCACCGGCTTGTCCGCATACCGTTCGTCGCGCCGTGAGCCGTAGAACCGATGGCGGCTCAGCAGGAGGAAGATCGGGGGTGTATCCGTGCGTATCGGAATGGTTACGGAGGGCGGCTATCCGTATGTGCGCGGTACCACCGGGCTCTGGTGCGACCGGCTGGTGCGCGGGCTCGGTCAGCACGAGTTCGACGTCTACGCGCTCAGCCGTACGGCCCGGCAGGAGGACGCCGGCCGGTTCCGCCTGCCCGGCAACGTCGACCGGGTGCGCACCGCCCCTGCGTGGTCCCCGCCGGAAGCGCTCCCCACTCCCCGGCACGGCCGCCGGGCGCGGCGCAGGTTCGCCGAGTACTACGCGGAGCTGGCCGCTGCCGTGTGCGCGGCCGGTCCGTCCGGAGCCGCCGTCCCAGGGGAGAGCGGCGCACAAGGCTCCGCCGCGCGTGCCGGCGCCGACCGGGCGGCGGCCCGGGGTGACGGCTCCGCTCCGGGCGCGGCCCCGTGGCGCGCAGCCGGGGCGGCGGGGCCGCCCGAGGCGGGGTGCGGTGCCGGGGGCGATGCCGCGGGAGCCGAGGCGGACCGTTTCGCCGGTGCCCTCTACGGCCTCGCCGCATTCGCCCGTGACGAGGGAGCCCCTGCCGAGCTGCTCCGCTCCGACCTCGCCGTCCGCGCCCTGGAGCGCGCCTGCCGCACACCCGGCGCACTGCGCCCGGCTCGCACGGCGCGCGTGACCGACCTCCTTGCTGTCGTCGGCGACATCGAGCGGGTGCTGAGACCCCTCTCGTTCGACTGGTACGGAGACCGCGACCTGGGTGGTGTCGACATCTGCCATGCCGCCTCGGGGGGAGCCGCCGTGCTGCCCGGCCTGCTGGCCCGGTACCTCGCGGGCGTCCCCCTGCTGCTGACCGAGTACGAGGTGGCGCTGCGCGACCAGTACCTCGCCGCGCCCGGCGCCAGCGCCCCGGTGCGCGCCCTGGGAGCCGCGTTCCACGGCCGGCTGGCCGTCGAGGCCTACCGGCAGGCCGCCTGCATCACCCCGGGCAACGCCCATGTACGCCGCTGGCAGGAGCGGTGCGGTGCGCAGCGGGCCAAGCTGCGCACCGTGCACCCGGGCATCGACGCCTCGCCGTTCGCCGAGGTGGGGGAGAGTGGTGACGCGGGGGAGCCCGGCACGCTGGTCTGGGTCGGGCACATCGAGCCCGGCAAGGACCTGGTCTCCCTGCTGCACGCCTTCTCCGACATCCGCAGGGCCGAACCGGGCGCGCGGCTGAGGATCATCGGCGGGCCCGCCCCGGAGCCGGGCGCCGCGGAGTACGCCGCCCACTGCAAGGCGCTCGCCGCCCAGCTCTTCCCCGACGAGGCCGAGGACCGGCACACGGCCGGCGAGAACCCGGTGTCCTTCGAGGAGCCCGCGGGACCGGGCCCGGCGCACCGCGCCCAGGTCTACGCCGCGGGCAGCGTCGTGGTCCTGCCCAGCGTGGTGGAGGGCTTCCCGGTCGGCCTGGTGGAGGCGATGTTCGCGGGGAGCGCCACGGTCTCCACGGACGTCGGCGCGGTCGTCGAAGCCATCGGCGGAACGGGCCTGGTCGTGCCCCCGCGCAACCCCCGGGCGTTCGCCGAGGCGTGCGTCTCGCTGCTGCGCAACCCCTCCCGGCGCGCCCTGCTGGGCGCCGCGGCGCGTGCGCGGGCGCTCGAACTCTTCAGCGCCGAACAGAACGTTCTCGCATTCGACGGCATCTACCTCGACATCGCCGCCCAGTGCCCGGCACCGCGGCTCAGCGCCGCCGGCGTCCCGGCCCGCTCCCGCCCGTTCGCCGTCCCTGCCGAGGCCCACATCCCGGCCGACTGGCCGAGGAGAGCGCTCACGAGGACGCCACAGGGGCCCACCCCGCACCGGCCGAGCTGGGCGCGTGGACCGGCCGACTCCATCGAGCCGTTGGAAGGCGGTGAGCCGGAGGAGGGCGGAGAGCCTGAGCGCCGCGCGTCGACGGCTTCGTCCCCCGTCCCTGCTCCGTCCCACGACTCGTCCACGGCCCCGGCCTCATCCCTGACTCCGGCTCCGCCCGCCGGCTCGCCTCCGGAGGCATCGGCCCCGGAGGCACCGGTCCCGGCGGAGGCCGGCAGGGCCGCGGCCGCCCGCGTGCAGGCGGCCCGGGTAGGCGCCGCGCGCGCGGAGGCGCTGGAGGAGGGGACGGTGCGCGCCGAGGCCGCGCGCCGCCGGACCGCGCCCCGGGCGGAGCCGGCCCTGCCCGGGCGCCCGCGTGCGGAAGCCGGCGCGGCGCGGAGGGCAGCCCGGTGACCAGGGGGCTTGGGACACGTGCAAGGCGCCGGCCGGCGGCGGTGGTGGTGGTCGCCACGGTGCCGGTGCACCCGGCCGGAGCGCTGCCGCCGGTGGCCCGTGCGCCCATGCGCGCGTGCTGCACCGCACCGGGGGAGGCCGCACGATGAGCCCCGAGTCCCGTGTCCGTGGTGCCGCTCCGACACCCGGTTCCGCGCTCGCGCCGGCGCTCGCGCCGGCGCCCGCTCAGGTGCGGGGCACGTGGGCGCGGCGGGGCACGGGCGACCCGGTGAAGGCACTGCTGCAACGGCACCGGGAGCTCTGCGAGCGTGCCGTCGACCCCCTGGAGCTCGCCGCCGGGCTGGAGGCGGCCGGGATCACCGACCGCATGGCCGCGCGCTACCGGCACCGGGACGTCTTCTCGCTCGCGGAGGAGATGTACGCGCGCGTGGCACGCGACACCGAGACGGACCCGGCGCTCCGGGACCCGTCCGCGCTCGGCACGCGATCCGAGCGCCGGCCCCCCTGGGTACCCCCCGCGTGGCTCCGCACCACCGCCACCTACGCGGCCTGGCTGACCGCGGCGCTGCTCCCCGCGGCGGCTTGCGCGCTCACCCTCGCCGCGCTCCGGCGGACCGGCGGCCGGCCGGAGCTCGCCGTGGCGGCCGCCGGCGCCCTCGCCATGGCGTTCGCCCTGCGGGTCGCGCTCCGCCGCGGGCCGCTGCGCACCGGGCACCGTGTCCGGTGGTCCACGCGCGCGTGGACCTGCCTCCTTCTCGCCTACGCCCTCCTGGGCGACGCCCTGCTCCGCACCCTCCTGGCGGGCGCGCCCGACGTGGACGCGGCAGCGCGGACGCTGCCCGGCGCACTCGCCGCGCTCGCGAGCGGCGCACCCGTGCCCGAAGCATGGCGGCTGCCGCCCGTCGGCGAGCCGGCTGCCACCGCGGCCGTCCTCGCCCTGGCGCTCGCCGTCCTGCCGGCGGCCTGCTGCGCGCGCCTCTTCGCCGCCGGAGCCACCCGGCGGGTGGGCCGCAGCCGTGACCTGGCGGAGTTCACGGCCCGCGCGCGGCCCCTGCTGCTGGCGGTACTCGCCCTGTACGCGTGCGCCCTCGCTCTGCTCCTCACCGCGACCGCCACGGTCCTCCACCAGCACCCCGGCCTTGCCGGCGCGGGCGCCCTGGGCGTGCTGCTGATGCTGGCCCGGCTGCTCATGGTGCACGGCTTCACCCGCGCCCCCGCACTGCTGCTCGCCGCCGCCGGGGCCGCGGAAGCCCTCGCGCTCGCCGCCGTCCTCGCGGCCCGGCTGCCCGGCTGCGCCCCGCTGGCCGTCCCCGTCGCCCGGGCGGTCGCCGTGGCCGGGCCCGGCGCGGTGCCAGCCGTGGCCTGCGGCACCGCGGCCCTGGTGCTGCTCGCGCACGCCGGCAGCACCCTCACCCGGGCCTCGGCCCACACCCCGACGGACCCCGCGTGACCGACACCGCGGGCTTCCCCCCACGATCACCGCACCACCCCTGAAGGAGAACAGCAGATGACCACCACCCTCACCCGAGAGCCGCACCGGAGGGTCGCCCTATGAGGGTGCTGTTGATCGGAGCGGGCGGATACCTCGGCCGGTTCGTCGCGGACCGGCTGCTCGCCGACCCCGCCGTCCAGCTCACCGCACTCGGCCGCGGCGACGACGCGGACGTACGGTTCGACCTCGCCAGCGGCAGCCCCGGCGCGCTCACCCGCTTCCTCGACGCCGTCCACCCCGGCGTCGTCGTCAACTGCGCCGGCGCCACCCGCGGCGGCGCGCGCGACCTCATCCGGCACAACACCGTGTCCGTGGCCACCGTCTGCGAGGCCCTGCGCCGCAGCGGCTGCGGAGCGCGTCTCGTCCAGCTCGGCTGCGGCGCCGAGTACGGCCCCAGCCAGCAGGGCTCCTCGACGGCCGAGGACGCCGTGCCCCGCCCCGGCGGCCCCTACGGCGTGAGCAAACTCGCCGCGACGGAGCTGGTGCTCGGATCGGGCCTGGACGCGGTCGTGCTGCGGGTCTTCTCGCCCACCGGCCCCGGCACCCCCGCGGGCTCCCCGCTCGGCCGGCTCGCCGAGGCCATGCGCCGTGCCATGCAGTCCGGGGACGGCGAGCTGAAACTCGGCGGCCTCGGCGTGCAGCGGGACTTCGTCGACGTCCGCGACATCGCCCGAGCCGTCCACGCCGCCTCCCTCTCCGCGGCGCAGGGCGTCATCAACATCGGCTCCGGCCGCGCGGTACGGCTGCGCGACGCCGCCGCCGTGCTCGCCCGCGTCGCCGGCTACGGCGGTGCCCTCCACGAACTGGACGGCCACGGGCACGGCCACCCGGGAGCCGGCCCCGTGCGGCCCATCATCGGCCATCCCCGCACCGAGCACGACCACCCCCTGCCGCCCACCTTCCCGTACCCCGACGGCTGCGGCAGCTGGCAGCAGGCGGACGTGCGTACCGCCCGCGACCGGCTCGGCTGGCGGCCCCGGATCAGTCTGGAGGAGTCCCTCGCCGACATCTGGATGGAGGCGGCATGCCGTATCTGACCCGGCCCGCGGGCGCCACCACGAGCGCCGTCGCGGTCGGCGTCGGCGTCCCCGGCTACGCGCACCCCCTGGTGGCCCCCGTGGAGTGGGCGGAGCTGACCCGTCCCGGGATCCCGCTGCACTGGGCCGCCCTCAACGTGTCGAACGGGCCCGGCATCCAGCCCGACCCGCACTGCCTGGCCGCCGCGGGCCGGCTCAGGAACACCGGTGCCACGGTGCTGGGCCACCTCGACCTGGCCCGGGGTACCCGGCCCTTCGCGGAGCTCATCCGCGACGTGCACCGCTACGCCGACTGGTACCGCGTCGGGGGCTTCCTGCTGGACCGCTGCCCCGCGGAGCCCGGCGCGCTGCCCGCCGTGCGGCGCCTCGCGGGCGCGCTGCGGGCCCTGGTGCCCGGTGCGCACCTCGTCCTCCTGCACGGCAGGCACCCCGATCCCGGCTATGCGGGGATCGCCGACCAGCTGGTGACGTTCGCGGGTTCCTGGGGGGACTACCGGTGGTCGCAGGCCGCGGAGTGGACCGCCGCCTATCCGGCGGGCAAGTTCTGCCACTTCGTGCACGGCATCCCGCGCGGGCACCTGGAGGAGGCGCTGCGCATCGCGCGCTGGCAGGGCGCGGCCACGGTGTTCTTCACCGATCGCACCCAGCTCAGGGGCGGTGCGTCGCCCTGGGAGGCGATGCCCGGGTACTGGGACGATCTCGTCTCGTTGATCGGACGGGGTGTCTCGGAATGAACCGGGGCGTGGCACTGTTGTCGGATATGACAATTTCCCCGGCTCCGGCCGCAGCGGCGGGGCAGGGGACTTCATTGCGGCACGGCAGCAGTGAAGCGATGAAGCACTGAAGCCGAAGTATCGACGACCGATACGCCCGACCAGCCCCGAACGAGGTCTCCGTGTCGTTGCCACCCTTGGTAGAGCCAGCAGATGAGCTCACCGTAGACGAGGTCCGCAGGTACTCCCGTCACCTGATCATCCCCGATGTGGGCATGGACGGGCAGAAACGGCTGAAGAACGCGAAGGTGCTCTGTGTCGGCGCCGGCGGCCTCGGCTCGCCGGCCCTGATGTACCTCGCCGCGGCGGGCGTGGGCACGCTCGGCATCGTCGAGTTCGACGAGGTCGACGAGTCCAACCTCCAGCGGCAGATCATCCACAGCCAGGCCGACATCGGCCGGTCCAAGGCGGCGTCCGCCCGGGACTCCGTCGAGGGCATCAACCCCTACACGAAGGTCGTCCTGCACGAGGAGCGCCTCGACTCCTCCAACGTGATGGAGATCTTCGAGCAGTACGACCTGATCGTGGACGGCACGGACAACTTCGCCACCCGCTATCTGGTCAACGACGCCTGCGTGCTGCTGAACAAGCCGTACGTCTGGGGTTCGATCTACCGCTTCGACGGCCAGGCCTCGGTCTTCTGGTCCGAGCACGGGCCGTGCTACCGCTGCCTCTACCCGGAGCCGCCGCCCCCCGGCATGGTGCCGTCCTGCGCCGAGGGCGGGGTGCTGGGCGTGCTCTGCGCGTCCATCGGCTCCATCCAGGTCAACGAGGCCATCAAGGTCCTCACGGGCATCGGCGAGCCCCTCGTCGGCCGTCTGATGATCTACGACGCCCTGGAGATGCAGTACCGCCAGGTCAAGGTCCGCAAGGACCCCGACTGCGCCGTCTGCGGCAAGAACCCGACCGTCACCGAGCTCATCGACTACGAGGCCTTCTGCGGCGTCGTGTCCGAGGAGGCCCAGGAGGCGGCCGCCGGCTCGACGATCACTCCCAAGCAGCTCAAGGAGTGGATCGACGACGGCGAGAACATCGAGATCATCGACGTCCGCGAGCCGAACGAGTACGAGATCGTCTCGATCCCGGGCGCCAAGCTGATCCCGAAGAACGAGTTCCTGATGGGCAGCGCCCTGGGTTCGCTGCCGCAGGACAAGAAGATCGTCTTGCATTGCAAGACGGGTGTCCGCAGTGCGGAAGTCCTCGCGGTGCTGAAGTCCGCGGGCTTCGCCGACGCCGTGCACGTCGGCGGCGGAGTGATCGGCTGGGTCAACCAGATCGAGCCGGAGAAGCCCGTGTACTGAGCGGCTTCGCAGCGCCCCGGCGCGTCTCGCGGGTGGTCTCCCGCGGGGCGCGCCGTTCTGCGTTCAGGGGGCGTCCCCTTCCGTGCGGGCGGATTCCAGGGGTCGTTGCAACACGTGGTTGGTTGTTCAGGTCGTGAGCAGTTTATGCAGGCGTTCGGCTGGGGTTTGCCAGTCGAGTGTTTTGCGTGGGCGGCTGTTGAGTTCGGCGGCGACGGTGTCCAGGTGCTCGCGGCTGTGGGCGGCCAGGTTGGTGCCTTTGGGGAAGTACTGCCGCAGCAGGCCGTTGGTGTTCTCGTTGGAGCCGCGCTGCCAGGGGCTGGCGGGGTCGCAGAAGTAGACGGGGATGTCGGTGGCCAGGGTGAAGGCGTGGTGGGCGGCCATCTCGGAGCCTTGGTCCCAGGTCAGGGACTTGATCAGGTGTCGGGGCAGGGTCTGGACGGTGGTCTGCAGGGCGGTGTTGACGTGCTCGGCGCTGCGGCCGGTCGGCAGGTGGACGAGCATGACGTAGCGGGTGGCCCGTTCGACCAGGGTGCCGATGGCGGAGGCACCGTCCTTGCCGATGATCAGGTCGCCTTCCCAGTGGCCGGGTACGGCGCGGTCGTCCGCTTCGGCGGGCCGCTCGCTGATCATGACCATGGGGTGGGTGAAGCGCGGTTGCCGGGCGGCGGCCTGGCGGTGCGGCTTGCGCCGGGCCCGTCCCGTGCGCAGAGCTCGGGCCAGCTCACGGCGCAGTTCCCCGCGGCCCTGGACGTAGAGGGCCTGGTAGATCGTTTCGTGGACCACGTGCATCTCCGGCCGGTCGGAAAACCGTCTGCGAAGAGCGTGACAGATCTGCTCAGGACTCCACCGCATGGCTAGGTGGGCCTGGATGAAGTCCCGTAGCTCGGGGTTCTGGCCGATCTTGCCGGGCTTGGGCCGGGGCCGGCGAGCGATGGCCCGGCGCTGAGCGGCGTGGGGACGGTAGGCCCACCGGGTGAGGTCACCGCGCACAGGTGTGCCGTTGCGGCGTATCTCCCGGCTGATCGTGGACGGGCTGCGGCCCAGCTCGGCGGCGATCGCGCGGACCGTGGCCTTCTCCCGCAGCCGGTCGGCTATGTGGATGCGCTCGTCTTCCCGCAGGTACCTGCTCGACGAAGGCTCGGGCTCCTGCTCTGCCAGAGCAGGAGCCCGCCGCCGCTTCGGATCCATCCGGCCGTTACGCCATTCACGACCGGTCCGATCATGGACACCGACACGCCGGCTCGCCTCTCGGTTGGTCAGCCCCATCTGCACGAGCCGGAAGTATTCCTCCCGCTCGGCCCAAAGCTTCACCGGCCCCTGAGCCGTACGAACCCTACGGATCTCGAAGCCCATCGCACCCCTTGAACTGGGGTGTTGCAACGACCACTAGAACCGAAGGCGTGGGGCGGGGCTTCCGTTCCCGCCCGGACGCGACCCGGGCGCCGGTCAGACCCGGGCGCCGGTCAGACCCGGGCGCCGGTCAGGAGCAGACCTTGCCGTCCTTGGGCGCGCTTCCGTCCAGCAGGTAGTCGTCGACCGTGCCGTCCACGCAGGTGCTGCCGCTGCCGTACGCGCCGTGGCCCTGGCCCTTCCAGGTGAGCTCGATCCCGACACCCCTGCCCAGCTCGTCGGCCATCCTCCGGGCACCCTCGTACGGCGTGGCCGGGTCTCCGGTGTTGCCGACGACGAGGATGGCGGGGGCGCCGGCGGCGCTGACGTCCGGGGTGTCCTGGAGCCCGGGCACCGGCCAGTGGTAGCACCAGCCCGCCGAGTCCCAGCCGAGCATGTCCCCGAAGACGGGGGATATCGCGCGGAACGCCCCGAGTCCCTGCTTGGCCTGCTCAGGCGTCGGGCGCTGCCTGCTGTCCCGGCAGGAGATGGCGCGCTGGGAGTGGCTCTCCGTGCCGTAGTGCCCGGACGCGCCCCGCTCGTTGTAGGCGTCGGCGAGCTTCAGCAGCGGAGTGCCGTCGCCCCGCTGGGCCGCCTGGAGGGCCGCGGTCAGCTCGGGCCAGGTCTGCCTGCTGTACAGGGTGACGGTGATGCCGGTGAGCGCCAGGGACTGGTTCAGCTTGCGGCCCCCGGAGGCGCGCAGCGGCTTGGCGTCCAGGCGCTTCAGCAGGGCCGCGATCTTCGCGCTGCCCCGCCGGGGGTTCTGGCCGGTGGACTTCAGGTAGTTGTCCAGGGCGCGCTGGAAGCCGCGGGTCTGGTTCTTCTCCTGGGCCGTGGAGTCGGCCGTGGGGTCCACGACGGCGTCCAGGACGGCGCGGCCGACGTTCCCGGGGAAGAGGTGGGCGTAGACGCCGCCGAGTTCGGTGCCGTAGGAGATGCCGAAGTAGTGCAGCTTGCGGTCACCGAGGACCTGGCGCATCAGGTCCATGTCGCGGGCCGTCTCGGCCGTGGACAGGTGCGGCAGGAGGGCGCCGGCGGTGCGTGCGCAGCCGGTGCCGAAGGCAGCCGCGTCCTTGAAGTACGCCTTCTCCTCGGCGGGGGTGTCCGGCGTGAGGTCGACCGACTCGGCGGCCTGGAGCTGCTGGTCGGTGCGGCAGCGCACGCCCTCGCTGGCCCCGACGCCCCGCGGGTCGAAGCTGACCAGGTCGTAGCGCGTGCGCAGGGTGCCGTACAGGTCGGCGAACGAGGGCAGCATGGAGACGCCCGGGCCGCCGGGGCCGCCGAAGTTGAAGACCAGGGAGCCGATGCGGGAGCCGCCGCCGGTGCTTCTGGCCCGGATCAGGGCGATGCCGATCGTCCGGCCGTCCGGCTTCGCGTAGTCCAGCGGGGCCTTCATCGTGCTGCACTGCCACTGGGAGCCCGGGGGCAGGCCGCCGTCCGAGGGGCACCGGCTCCAGTGCAGGGTCTGGCCGGTCAGGGACGCCGGCAGCGCGGACGTGGGCACGGCGTCGGGCGAGGAGCGGGGCGCCGGAGCGCCGCTGGAGGTGGAGGGCGCCGCGCGGCCGGCCTTCGTGCTGCCGCCACCGCCCGAGTCCTTGCCGGAACCGCAGCCGGCCAGCAGCGAAGCCGCGGCGACGACGGCCGCCGCCGGTCTCCCGAAACGCATCATGAATCCAGCGCCCATGACCCCGCCCCCCTCGCGCTCGTCCTCCTCCGGGAGGACTGTCAGGTCATAGTAGGCAGGGCCACTGACAGCGGGGGCCGGGACAGCCGGCTCCGGGGCAGCGGGCTCCGGCACAGCGCGCTCCGGGGCGACCGGTGCGGCGACGGGGGGTGCGGGCGTGGCGCGCCGCCGGGCTATGAACACACCGTCCCCGCGGGCGGCATCTTCCCGTCCAGCAGGTAGCCGTTCACCGCGTTCCGCACGCACTTGCTCCCGCTGTCGTACGCGCCGTGCCCCTGGCCCTTGTACGTCAGCTCCACGCCGACGTGGTCGCCGAGGCCCTGCACCATCCGCTGCGCGCCCCGGTAGGGGGTGGCCGGGTCGCCCGTGTTGCCGATGACGAGGATCGGCGGGGCGCCGGGGGCGTGCACGTCGGGGCGGTCGGCGGCGCCCCGTACGGGCCAGCCGGTGCAGCTGAGCATGGACCAGGCCAGGTAGTCGCCGAACAGCGGCGAGGCCTGCCGGAACGCCGGCAGCTGCTGCTGCACCTGGGCCGGGGTGTAGCGCTGCCTGTCGTCGGCGCAGTTGATCGCGACGTTGGCCGCCTGGACGTTGCTGTAGCGGCCGTCCTGGTTCCGGCCGTTCATCGAGTCGGACAGCATCATCAGGACGGTGCCGTTCCCGTCGTACGCCTCTTCCAGGCCCTCGGTGAGGTAGTCCCAGAAGTCCTTCGAGTAGAGCGCCTGGGCGATGCCGTTGGTGGCCGCGGTCTGGGTGAGCCGGCGCCCGCCGATGCCCGGCAGCGGCTTCGTGTCCAGGCTCCGCAGCAGGCCGGCCATGCGCTGCTCGACCTCCTGCTCGCTGTCGCCGACGGGGCAGCCGCCGGGCTTGGCGACGCAGTTCCTGGCGTAGTTGTTCAGGGCCAGCTGGAAGCCCCTGGCCTGGCCGAGGGCGCTCTGCGCGGGGGTCTGCGTCGGGTCCACGACGCCGTCGAAGACGGTGCGTCCCAGGCGTTTGGGGAAGAGGTGGGCGTAGACGCCGCCGAGTTCGGTGCCGTAGGAGATGCCGAAGTAGTTCAGCTTCCGGTCGCCGAGCACGTGGCGCATCAGGTCCATGTCGCGCGCGGCGTTCGTGGTGCCCACGTGGGGGAGCAGCCGTCGGGAGTTGCGCTCGCAGGCCGTGTTGAACGCCCTGGTGTTCCGCAGCAGCCGGCTCTCCTCGGTGCCGTTCTCCGGGGTGAAGTCCTGCTGGAAGTAGGCGTCGAGCTGGCGGTCGTTCTCGCACCGCACGCCCGCGCTGCGGCCGACCCCGCGCGGGTCGAAGCTCACCAGGTCGTAGCGGGTGCGCAGCTTCTCGTAGTCGCTGCCGAAGGCGGGCAGGGTGGTCACTCCGGAGCCGCCGGGGCCGCCGAAGTTGAACGCCAGCGAGCCGAGGCGCCGGTCCTTGGGACCGCTCGCCTTCGCGCGGATCAGGGCCAGGTCGATCGTGTCGCCCTCGGGATCGCTCCAGGCGAGGGGGGCCTTCATGGCGGTGCACTGCCACGTGCCGCCGTGCGGCAGCGGCGAGGGGGAGGGGCCGCCGCCCTCCGACTCGGACGGTGCCGGGCAGTCACGCCAGTGCAGCTTCTGCTTCCAGGGATTGTCCTGCTGGCGGCCCGGGACATGACGCCCGCCGGACTCGCCCCCCGCTCCCTCCGAGTTGCCGCAGGCCGTCAGGGAGGCAGACAGCAGGACGGCGGCGGTAGCCAGGGTCGCGGTGCGCGGGGACGAGGGCTTCGGCATGCCTTCATCCTGCGGTTGGCCCGTGGTCGGCGCGCGGGGCCGCGGGCCGTGCGGGTGACGCGCGTGGCGAAGCCGTCGCGTCTCTTGGGCGTCCCGTCTCTTGCGCATCCCTCGCCGCGCGCCCTGCGCCGTCCCGCACCACCGTCCGGGGCAGCGGCGCCCGCTCTAGAGGGCTCCCTTTCTGGTCAGGTGGTTGAAGAACAGCCATCCGGGGAGCACGGGCAGCCAGAGCGTCAGCAGCCGGTACAGCAGCACCGCGGGCGCGGCGACCTCCTTGGGGAGGCCGACGGCGATGAGGCCGACCGTGAGGGTCGCCTCGACCGCGCCCACGCCGCCCGGGGTGGGCGCCGCGGACCCGAGGGCGTTGCCCGCGAGGAAGACGACGGCGACGCTGGCGAGGCTCAGGGAGACCTGGTCGTTGCCGAACGCCCGGATCGACGCGTCCAGGCACATCACGAACGCGGCCGTCAGCAGCAGCGTGCCGCCGATGCCCAGGAGCAGCTTCTGCGGCCGCTGGAGCACGTCCAGCATCCGGGGCACCACGCCCGCGAACAGCGACCGCACGCGGGTGACCACGAACTTCCTCAGGAACGGGATGGACGTCACCACGAGGCCGAGCACCGCGACCGTGAGCAGGCCCCCGATGACCGTGCGGGACGGCGACAGGGAGGGCGTCTTCTCGGTTCCGGTGACATAGCCGAAGACCAGCAGCAGCACGAGGTGGCAGCCGAGCGCGGACAGCTGCGACGCACCCACGCTGGCGACCGCGAGCCCGGGGCGCACGCCCGCGCGCTGGAGGAACCGGGTGTTCAGGGCGACGCCGCCGACCGCCGCGGGTGCCACGATCTTCACGAAGGAGCCCGCCACCTGGGCGGCGACCGCCCTCATGAAGGGCACCTTCTCCGGCACGTAGCCGAGCAGGCTCATGGCCGCCGTGAAGTAGCTCAGTGCGGAGAACAGCACCGCCATGGCGACCCAGCCCCAGTGCGCCTCGGCGAAGATGCGGCCGAACTCGATGTGGGTGAGCTGCGACAGCAGGAAGTACGCGCCGATGGCCCCGGCCATGAAGCTCACCAGGGTGCGCGGCTTGATCCGCTCCAGCCGGGCCGGCTCCACCGGCGCCTGCGGGCGGATCCGCAGCACCTGGTGGCGGATCTGGGTCAGCAGGTCCTCTTCGCGGGCGCTTTCCAGGGCCTCTTCCACGACGCGCTTCTCGGCCTGCTTCTCCTCCTGCTTCTGGGCGCGCAGGGCCTTCTTGTCGACGACGGCGCGCCGCCCGGTGTCCTCCGCGGCCACCGCCCGCCCGGCAGCCGTGTGTTCCGCCTCCTCCAGGCGCGCCGACTTCGCCTTGTGGGAGGCGTCGAGCACCGCCTCGCGCTCCCGCTGCGAGCGCGCGCGCCCGAGCCTGCGGAGCGTGCTGCGGGTGGTCCGGGTCAGGGCGATGGGCTGGAGCATCGGAAGGCAGTTGGCGACCGTGTCGGGCCCCAGGATCCGCACCGCGGAGGCCACGGCGCGCTCGGCCCCGACCCGCAGCCCCAGGGTGGTCAGGAGCTGTGCGATGTCCATGCGCAGCACCAGATCGCCGGCCGCGATCTCCCCGCCGCGCAGATCGGTGAGGGTGACCTCTCCGGTGTCGTTCACCAGGATCGCGTCGCCGGCCAGGCGCCGGTGGGCGATCCGGCGGGACTGGAGCGCCTTGACCTGCCGCCACGCGTCGTGCAGCACGGGGTCCGTGATCTCGTCGTCGGGCACCGCGTCGAGGGTGCGGCCGGGGGAGTGCTCGTAGACGAGCATCACGGCGTCCGGGCCGAGCTCCGAGGTGGCGATCAGCTTCGGCGCCCGGGCCCCGGCCGAACCGGCCGCGTAGGCGAGCAGCGCCTCCTGCTCCAGCGCCTGGCGCAGGGACTGGAGGCTGCTGCGTGTGGTGATGCCGCGCAGCGTCAGGCGGCGCCAGACGCGGTAGTAGAAGCCCTGGGCCTGCTGCTCGCGGTCGACGACCGTCACGTCGAGCGGTGGGCCGTCCTCCAAGGTGACGAAGTACCGCCTGCCGCGGTCGCCCGTGTCACCGGTGTCCACGAACTCGCCGGTGTCCGTCAGCGGCTCGTCGCGCGCGGCGCTCACGGGATGGAAGCCCACCCGCCGCAGCCCCGCGAGCAGGGTCTGGCCGGTGGGGCGCACGTTCGGCGAACCGACCGCGTAGACCGTGCCGTAGGCCACGGTCAGGCCGATCAGCACGGTGAGGATGATCGAGAACGCGGTCGTGTAACCGGTGACGAGCATCGCGAACGCGTCGAGCAGCAGCACCACCCAGAGCACCACGCGCCAGCGCGGTCTGCGGGCCATGCCGACCGCCGTCATATAGGCGATGACGGGCGCCAGATAGCCGTGCACGGGGTCGGTGAGGGCGTGGAGGTCGCTCGGGGACGGCTGGGTGAGCGCTTCCTTGATGGAGGACGGGGCCTGTCTGGCCACCCACAGGTCGGTGGCGAGCGTCACGCCGTGGGCGAGCACCGCGGCGAGCACGCCGTCGGCGATCCGCAGTCCGTCGCGTTTGATCAGGCGTTCGATGGCGAACGCGACGGGCACGAGGAGCACGGCGATGCTCGACGCCAGCCCGGCGAACCTGATCAACAGGTCAGGGGCCTGGCCGGTGCCTTTGTTGATGTCCTGTTCGAGCCCCGAGGTGGTGCCGTGCGCGAACGCGGCGATCGCCAGGAGAACGGCGATCGCGAGCGCACCGATCAGGAACCGCACCAGGTCGGAGGGGCGGTGCACGCGCGCGGGCAGGAGCGGTTCGTCGCCCTCCACCTGGTCGATGTGCGCGCCGCCGGAGGCGGGCCGGGGGCCGTTGTCCCCGCCGTCGCGGCCCTCGGCGTCGTGAGCGCCGTGGGGCGTCCCGCCAGGTCTTCCGAGGAACGCGTCATGCGCCCCACCGGGGCGGCGCGTCGCGTCGCCGGAGGTCTCGGGCAGGCCGCCGCGCGGGGCCTCGTGGGCGCCGCCGGGACGGTGGGCGTGACGTTCCCCACGGTCGGCGTGGCGCTCGCCGGAGCGGTCGGGCCGGCCGGCGCCGTCGTCCGCCTGGTACGCGCCCTCCGGGCCCGTCGGCGTGGGGTCGCCTGCGGCGCCACCGGGGCGTGCCTCGCCGTTGGCGCCCGGCGTCCCCAGGCCGTCCGGCGCGTCGGACGTGCCGGACACGGCGGCCACCTCGGGGGTGCCGTCCACGCCGGTCGGGCCGGTGTCCCCGGGAACGTCGCGCCGCGGGCGGGAGGCGGTGCCGGCATCTGGGCGTGCGGGGGCGGCAGAGGTGCCCACCGGCTCACCGGCGCGCGCACCCTGCTGCTCAGACGCGTGTTCTCGATCTCGTATCACCTGTCACCGCCCGCTTGATGGTGGCATGCCCCTCTGACGGCCGAACGCGCCAGGGGCCCGTGCGGGGTCCCACAGTGTGCCTCATGACCTGCTCGGGGGCACGCGGCCGACCGGGTCACGGTCGAGTCTCGCTGTCGTGGCGGTGGGGCAGGATGGGACGGATGAGCGAGGAGAGCCACGGGCGGCACGGACCGGACACGGGCCCGGACGCCCTGCCCGCATACGCGGAACGGGTGCTGGAGGTCGCGGAGCTGATCCCCGCGGGCCGGGTGATGACCTACGGGGACGTCGCGGAATGGCTGGACGAGGGCGGGCCCCGCCAGGTCGGCCGGGTGATGTCGCTGTACGGCGGCGCGGTGCCCTGGTGGCGGGTGGTGCGCGCGGACGGCGTGCTGCTGGCCGGCCACGAACTGTCCGCGCTCGGCCACTACCGCGCGGAGGGCACCCCGCTGCGCCAGGCCGGCCAGGCGTCCGAAGGGCACATGCCGCGCCTCGACATGCGACGGGCGCGCTGGGACGGCGGGGGACACGCAGAGGCTCACACCTGAAAGCTTCCGCCATCGCGGCCCTCGCACAGCCGCCGATGACCCGTACGGGGGAAGCGGTGTCACGAGCCGTGCCCCGGGCGTAGCGTCGTCGTCACCCGTCCCGTTCACCCCGCGGCCCGCTCCCGGCGCCCCGAGCCGCGTGACCATCAGCACACTCCACCAGAACCGGCGATTCACGTGAGCTCCCCTTCATCGTTCCGGCACCTGTCGCACCAGGGGGTACGACAGGGCTCCCGAGGTGCCTACCGGCTTGTGCGCACTCCGCCGGCGCCGTCCCCTCGCCCTAGTGCGGACGCAGGCCAGCGTGCTGTGGTTCATCACCCGGGCGGGCCGCTGCTCGTCCTGGCGGGGCCCGGCACCGGCAAGACTTCCACCCTGGTGGAGGCCGTGGCGGCCCGCGTCGAGAAGGGCACCGCGCCGGAGCGCATCCTGGTGCTCACGTTCAGCCGCACGGCCGCGGTGGACCTGCGCGACCGTATGGCGCTGCGGGTCGGCGCCGCCCGTGCGCCCAGGGCGACCACCTTCCACTCGTTCTGCTACGCCCTGGTCCGCGCCCACCAGGACGCCGATCTCTTCGGCGAGCCGCTGCGCCTGCTGTCGGGACCCGAGCAGGACGTCGCCGTCCGCGAGCTCCTCGCGGGCCAGATCGACCTGGAGCGCGACGGCCTCGGCAGGGTGCGCTGGCCCGACGAGCTGCGCGCCTGCCTGACGACCCGCGGCTTCGCCGACGAGGTCCGCGCGGTCCTGGCCCGAAGCCGCGAGCTCGGCCTCGGCCCCGACGCCCTGGGCGCGTTCGCGGCCCGCATCGGCAGGCCCGACTGGCGTGCCGCGGCGGCCTTCCTCGCCCAGTACCTGGACGTGCTCGACATGCAGGGCGTGCTCGACTACGCCGAACTGGTGCACCGCGCCGTGCTGCTCGCCGAGGACGCGGGGACCCCCGAGACGGCCGCCCGGCTCGCGGCGCAGTACGACGCCGTGTTCGTCGACGAGTACCAGGACACCGACCCGGCGCAGGTGCGCCTGCTGCGGGCGCTCGCGGGCGGCGGCCGGACGCTGGTCGCGTTCGGGGACCCCGACCAGTCCGTGTACGCGTTCCGCGGTGCCGACGTGAACGGCATCCTGGACTTCGCGGAGGCGTTCCCGCGCGCGGACGGGCGTCCCTCGCCCGTGCGGGTGCTGGGCACCTCCCGGCGCATGGCGTCCCGGGTGCTCGCCGCCACCCGCGAGATCACCCGGCGCATGCCCCTGACCCGGCTGTCCTCCCAGGCGGTGCGCGCGCACCGGGAGCCGGCGGCCTCGCGCGACGGCGGCCGGGTCGAGGTGTACACCTACCCGACGCCGGGGGCGGAGCTCGACAACATCGCGGACCTGCTGCGCCGCGCGCACCTGGAGGACGGGGTCCCCTGGGGCGAGATGGCGGTCCTGGTGCGCGCGGGGGCCCGCACCATCCCCGGCGTGCGCCGGGCGCTCACCGCGGCGGGTGTGCCCCTGGACATCGACGGCGACGACCTCCCCCTGCGCCACGAGCCCGCGGTCGCCCCCCTGCTGGCGGCGCTGCGCGCGGTGGCCACGGCGGCGCGGGAGGACGAGGGGAGGGGGCCGGCCGGGGGAGTGGACGGGGCGGGCCGAGCCCAGGACGGGGATGAGTTGGGCGCGCGCCAGGACAGGGACGAGCTGGGCGTGCCCCAGGACAGGGACGAGCCGGGCGCGCCGCGGGACGGGGACGAGCGAGGCGCGCGGCAGGACGGGGATGAGCCGGGCGCGCCCCAGGGCGGCTGGCTCGACACCGAGACCGCGCTCGCCCTGCTCGCGTCCCCCCTCGCGGGCATGGACGCCACCGATCTCAGGCGCCTGGGCCGGGCGCTGCGCGACGAGGAGCGTGCGGCCGGCAATGCCCTGCCGCCGCCCTCCGACGAGTTGCTGACGCGCGCCCTGGCCGAGCCGGAACGCCTCGTCGCGCACGACCCGGCCTACGCGCGCGGCGCCCAGCGGCTCGGTGCCCTGCTGCGCAAGGCCCGTGAGCTCCTGGCAGGCGGCGGTACCGCAGAGGAGGCGCTCTGGGAGCTGTGGAACGGCACGCCGTGGCCGCAGCGCCTGGAGCGCACGGCACGCCGCGGCGGCCCCGGCGGGCGCAACGCCGACCGGGACCTCGACGCCGTGTGCGCCCTGTTCGCGACCGCGGCGCGCGCGGAGGAGCGCTCCGGCGGTCGCGGCGCGCTCAACTTCCTCATGGAGGTGGACGCCCAGGACATCGCCGCGGACACCCTCACCGGCCGCGCCCCGCGCCCCGAAGCCGTCCGCCTGATGACCGCGCACCGCGCCAAGGGGCGGCAGTGGCGGCTGGTCGTGGTGGCCGGCGTGCAAGAAGGGCTCTGGCCCGACCTGCGCCGGCGCGGCTCCCTGCTGGAGGCCGACCGCATCGGACGCGACGGGCTCGCCGAGCCGCTGACGCCCGGTGCGCTCCTCGCCGAGGAGCGGCGCCTGTTCTACGTGGCCGCCACGCGCGCGTGCGACCGTCTCGTCGTCACGGCCGTCAAGAGTCCCGCCGACGACGGCGACCAGCCGTCCCGCTTCCTCACCGAGCTGGGCGTCACGCCCAGGGACGTCACTGGCCGCCCGCGCCGTCCGCTCTCGGTGTCGGCACTCGTCGCCGAACTGCGGGCGACCACCGTCGACCCGCGGGTCTCGGCCACCCTCAGGGAGGCCGCCGCGGAGCGCCTGGCGCGGCTGGCGGCGCTCGACGACGGCGAGGGCCGCCCCCTGGTGCCGTCGGCGCACCCCTACCGGTGGTGGGGGATGGTCGATCCGACCGACGGCAAGGTGCCGCTGCGGGACCGCGACCGCCCCGTGGTGCTCTCGGGGAGCGCGCTCGACCAGCTCGCCAACACCTGCGCCCTGCAGTGGTTCCTGTCCCGCGAGGTCAAGGTCGACCGGCCCGCGACCGCCGCCCAGGGCTTCGGAAACGTCGTGCACGTCCTCGCCGACGAGGTCGCCTCAGGGCATACCCCCGCCGACCTCGGCGCCCTCATGGAGCGGCTGGACTCCGTCTGGAACGCGCTCGCCTTCGACGCGCCCTGGAAGTCCGCCCAGGAGAAGGAGAACGCGCGCGCGGCACTCGAACGCTTCGTGAGATGGCACGTCACCGACCGCGCGGGCCGCACCCCCGTGGCCGGCGAGCACGACTTCGACGTCACCCTCGGGGCGGGGCCCTTCGAGGTGCGCATCCGCGGCGCCATGGACCGGGTGGAGCGGGACGCCCAGGGCCGCGCCTACGTCGTCGACTTCAAGACCGGCAAGCAGGCACCCAGCGCCGCCGACGTCGCCCGCCACCCGCAACTGGCCGTCTACCAGCTCGCCGTGCGCGAGGGCGCCGTCGACGACCTCTTCGGCGCGACGCCCGAGCCGGGCGGCGCCGAGCTCGTCCAGCTCCGCCAGGGCGCCGCCCGGCGCAGCGGCGGCGACGCGTTCCCCAAGGTGCAGTCCCAGGAGGCGCTGTCCGGCGAGTGGATCGGCGACCTGCTCGCGACCGCCGCGGGCAAGGTCCTCGACGAGCGCTTCACCCCCACCACCGGCCAGCAGTGCGCCCATTGCGCGTTCCACGCCGCGTGCAGCGCCCGGCCGGAGGGCGACCAGGTCGTGGAGTGAGGACGAGCCGGGGGCGGGGCGCGCGAGCGGGCGCCCGGCGGTCGTGGGACGCGTGGACTGCCGCCCGCGCGCTCCGGTCTGTCGGCGGGTCCCGTTAGCCTCGTTCGACGTGAATGCCCGCATCACGGACCCCGAGCAACTCAAGGAGCTGCTCGGCATCCCCTTCACCCCGGAGCAGACGGCCTGCATCACCGCGCCGCCCGCCCCGCAGGTGATCGTGGCCGGCGCCGGATCGGGCAAGACGACCGTGATGGCGGCCCGCGTCGTCTGGCTCGTCGGCACCGGGCAGGTGACGGCCGAACAGGTCCTCGGGCTGACGTTCACCAACAAGGCCGCCGGCGAGCTGACCGAGCGGGTGCGCGCCGCCCTCGCCAGGGCGGGCGTCACCGACCCGGACCCCGCGGTGCCCGGCGAGGCGGGCGAGCCCGTCATCTCCACGTACCACGCCTTCGCCGGCCGGCTCCTCGCCGACCACGGCCTGCGCATCGGCCTGGAGCCGACCACCCGCCTGCTGGCCGACGCCACCCGTTTCCAGCTCGCCGCCCGCGTCCTGCGCGAGGCCCCGGGCCCCTACCCGGCCCTCACCCGCTCCTTCCCCGACCTCGTCAGCGACCTGCTGGCCCTGGACGCCGAACTCGCCGAGCACCTCGTGGAGCCCGCGCGCCTGCGCGCCCACGACACCGACCTGCTGCGCACCCTGGGCGGCGCCAAGCTCACCAACGCCGACCTGCGCAAGGTCCCCGAGGCGGCCGGCGCCCGCCGTGAACTCACCGAACTGGTGGGCCGCTACCGCGCCGCCAAGCGCGAGCGCGACCTCGTCGACTTCGGCGACCAGATCGCCCTGTCGGCCGCGCTCGCCCGAACCCGACCCGAGGTGGGCGCGATCCTCAGGGACGAGTTCCGCGTCGTCCTGCTGGACGAGTACCAGGACACGTCCGTCGCCCAGCGCGTCCTGCTCGCCGCGCTGTTCGGCGGCGGCACCGGACACCCCGTCACCGCCGTCGGCGACCCCTGCCAGGCCATCTACGGCTGGCGAGGCGCCTCCGTCGCCAACCTCGACGACTTCCCCGAGCACTTCGCCCACCCCGACGGCCGGCCGGCGCGGCGCCACGCGCTCAGCGAGAACCGCCGCAGCGGCGGCCGGCTGCTCGACCTGGCCAACACCCTCGCCACCCCCCTGCGCGCGCTCCACACGGGCGTGCAGGCCCTGCGGCCGGCCCCCGGGGCCGAGCGGGACGGCACGGTCCGGTGCGCCCTGCTGACCACCCACGCCGAGGAGATCGACTGGCTCGCGGACTCCCTCGCGCACCTGGTGGCCACCGGCACACCGCCCGGCGAGATCGCCGTCCTGTGCCGCACCGCGGCCGACTTCCCCGGGATCCAGAAGGCCCTGGTGGCGCGCGACGTGCCGGTGGAGGTCGTGGGCCTCTCCGGGCTGCTGCACCTCCCCGAGGTGGCCGACCTCGTCGCCGTCTGCGAGGTCCTCCAGGACCCGGGTGCCAACGCCTCCCTGGTGCGGCTGCTCATCGGCCCGCGCTGGCGCATCGGCCCCCGCGACCTGGCCCTGCTGGGCCGCCGTGCGCGCGTGCTCGTCCGCCGCGAGGACCCGGCGGGGTCCGGCGACGCCGACCGGCGGCTCGCCGAGGCCGTCGAGGGCGTCGACCCCGCCGAGGTGACGTCCCTCGCGGACGCGCTGGACACCTTCCTGGAGAGCCCGTTCGAGGCGGAGCCCGAGGACGACGGGCTGCCGTTCTCGCCGGACGCGCGCGTGCGGTTCGCCCACCTCGCCGCCGAACTGCGCGAGCTGCGCCGTTCGCTGTCCGACCCGCTCATGGACGTGCTGCACCGGGTGCTCACGTACACCGGTCTGGAGGTGGAGCTGTCCGCCTCACCGCACGCTCTTGCGGCCCGCCGCCGCGAGACCCTGTCGAACTTCCTGGACGTCGCCGCGTCCTTCGCCGCCCACGACAGCGAGGCCACCCTGCTCGCGTTCCTCGGCTTCCTGCGCACCGCGGCGCAGTACGAGAAGGGCCTCGACGCCGCCCTGCCCGGCGGCGAGAACACCGTCAAGGTGCTCACCGCCCACAAGTCCAAGGGCCTCGAATGGGACGTCGTCGCCGTTCCCGGACTGGTCACCGGCACCTTCCCGAGCACCCAGGGACGCGAGAAGTGGACCGCCCAGGGCAAGGTCATCCCGCACGCGCTGCGCGGCGACGCCGCGACCCTGCCCGACGTCGCCGCGTTCGACTCCAAGGGCCTCAAGGCCTTCCAGGAGGCGATGAAGGACCACCAGCACACCGAGGAACTGCGCCTCGGCTACGTCACCTTCACCCGCCCCCGGAATCTGCTGCTCGGCTCCGGGCACTGGTGGGGGCCCACGCAGAAGAAGCCCCGCGGTCCCTCGGAGTTCCTTGCGGCCCTCTACGAGCACTGCGCCGAGGGGCACGGCGAGATCGAGGCATGGGCCGACGAGCCCGAGGAAGGCGCTCAGAACCCGGTCCTGGCCCGCGAGGCGGCCGGCGAGGCATGGCCGCTGCCGCTCGACCCGGCCGCCCTGCGGCTCCGCCGCGCCGCCGCGGCACGCGTCCTGGCCCACCTTGAGGGGCCGCAGGGGCCGCAGGAGCCGCCGGAGGCGCCGGCCGCCCACGTCGCGATGGACGTCCGTGAGGCTGCGGACGTGCAGGTATCGGAGTCCCGGGCCGCGGACCCCACGGCGGGGGAGTCCCCGGAGCCGGATCCCGCGGGCGTCCCGGGCGCCCCGGGCGTCCCCGGCACCCAGGACGCTCCGGCCGGGCTCACCCCTGAGGAGGCTCGCGCCGTCGCCTCCTGGGACCGTGATCTCGGTGCCCTCACCGGAGAGCTGCTGCGTTCCCGGGAGGCCGTCACGGAGATCGCCCTGCCGCCCTCGCTGACGGCCACGGAGCTGGTGCGGCTCGCCGCCGACCCGGACGGCTTCGCCCGCGATCTGGCCCGCCCCATGCCGCGCCCGCCGCGTCCCGCCGCCCGCCGGGGCACCCGTTTCCACGCCTGGGTGGAGGCCCGCTTCGAGGCACTGCGGCTGCCCCTGCCGGACACGGGCGAACTGCCCGGCGACGACGAGCCGCCCGGCCACGATGCCGAGATCGACGACGAGCGCGACCTGGAGGCGCTCAAGGAGGCGTTCGAACGCACCCCGTACGCCCACCGCACACCCCACCGCGTGGAGGCGCCCTTCCAGATCGTCCTCGCCGGCCGTGTCGTCCGCGGCCGCATCGACGCCGTCTACCGGGACGGCGACGCCCCGGAGGCCGCGTACGAGATCGTCGACTGGAAGACCGGCCGGTCCCGCGGCGGCGCGCGCGGCGACGGCGCCGGAGCCCGAGCCGGTGGAGGCGCCGTGGGCGGCTCCGGTCCCATGGACGGCATCCCGTACGCCGATCCGCTCCAGCTCGCGATCTACCGGCTCGCCTGGGCGGAGCAGCACGGCATACCGGTGGAGTCCGTACGGGCCGTCTTCGTGCACGTACGCTCCGGGCGGACCGTCCGCCCCCGGCACCTGCCGGGCCGCGCGGAACTGGAGCGCATCCTCCTGGAGGGGACGCCGCGGCCGGACGGATCTGCTCTGGAACCGCTGCCTGAGCAGCCGGAGGAGGCGGAGCAGCCGGAGCAGCCGGAGCGGTGAGAGAGCCGGACCGCCAGCGGGGGCGGACGACGGTGAGAGGGCTGGAGTGTCACCCAGGGCCCCGGGGCTGCGGAGAGGCACTCTCCCGCGGGAGGAGGGGCCCCTTAGCGGCCCCTTAGCCGAGGGAGAGCGTTCGCGAACGGGCCCCGGGCGCGCACGGCGCTGGCACCCCGGACCTGGGCGACCGGCAGGTGACACCGGTCACAGTGCGCCCCTGACGGGCCCGAAGGCGCCGAGCCCGTGGCGGGGAGACCCTTCCGCGGGCCGTTAGGCTCGTTGCATGAGCAAGTCCTGGACGGCGCCGTCCGTGTCGTTCGCACGCCCACCGAGCGGCACGCCGCTCACGTCGTCCATGCCGCCGCCCCCTCCGCGGCCCGGTCCCCCGCCCGACCCCGGCCGATCACCCCGGCCCGCGAGGCACACTGGACGGGCCCCCTCATCCGCCCGCGGCGCCTGCCGTCCCGCCGAGTCCCGCTGGACGCGCCACCGCACCGACCTGCCGAAACACTTTTTCCTCCGGGGGAGTTGGAAGTCATAGTGACCACCTGGACCGACCGCGCCGACGACCGCGTCGGCGGCCGCCCGCTCTCGCTCGCCGCCGCCGGCGGCATCGACCGCGCCGCACACCACCGCCTGGACGAGGCCTGGCTGGCCGCAGCGTGGAGCCACCCGACGACCAGGGTCTTCGTGGTCTCCGGCGGCCAGGTGCTCATCGACGAGACGGAGGACGGCGCCACGGAGCTGGTCATGACGCCGTCCTTCGAGGCTCCGCCCACCGAGGCGCACCGCTACTTCCTCGGCATCGACGCCGGCGGCGTGCGCTACTTCGCGCTCCAGAAGGACAGCCTTCCCGGGCGGATGGACCAGTCCGCGCGCCCCGCGGGCCTGCGTGAGGCGGGCCTGCTGCTGTCGTCCCGGGACGCCGCCCTGATGGCGCACGCCGTGGCCCTGGAGAACTGGCAGCGGCTGCACCGCTTCTGCTCACGGTGCGGCGAGCGGACCGTGATCGCCGCGGCGGGCCACATCCGCCGGTGCCCGGCCTGCGGCGCGGAGCACTACCCGCGCACCGACCCGGCCGTGATCATGCTCGTCAGGGACGACAAGGACCGCGCGCTGCTGGGCCGGCAGGTGCACTGGCCGGAGGGCCGCTTCTCGACCCTCGCCGGCTTCGTGGAGCCGGGCGAGTCCATCGAGCAGTCCGTGCGCCGCGAGGTGTTCGAGGAGGTCGGCGTCGAGGTCGGCGAGGTCGACTACGTCGCCAGCCAGCCGTGGCCGTTCCCGTCCAGCCTGATGCTCGGCTTCATGGCGCAGGCGGACTCCTCCGACATCACGGTCGACGGCGAGGAGATCTCCGAGGCCCGCTGGTTCTCGCGGGACGAGCTGCGGGCCGCGTTCGAGACCGGGGAGGTGCTGCCGCCCTCCGGGATCTCGATCGCGGCCCGCCTCATCGAGCTCTGGTACGGGGAGCCCGTTCCGCGGCCGAGGAACACCCCCGCCTGACGGCACCGGGCCCCGAGCCGTCCACGGACCCGTCGAAGGGTCCGGGGGGCGCGGGGCCCGTGCCTGCCCGGGACGGACGCCCGGCGGTGACGTGTCCGCGCGGGCACGTCACCCTGCCGGCGGGCACCTCACCGCGCTCAGGCGCCGAGCTTCTCCTTGACCTGGGCAAGCGAGGGGTTGGTGAGGGTGGAGCCGTCGGGGAAGAGCACGGTGGGTACCGTCTGGTTCCCGCCGTTCGCCTTCTCCACGAACGCCGCCGAATCCGGGTCCTGCTCGATGTTGATCTCGTCGTACCCGATGCCCTCGCGGTCCAGCTGGCCCTTGAGGCGGCGGCAGTAGCCGCACCATGTGGTGCTGTACATCGTCAGCGTGCCCGGCATCTCGGTGTGCTCCTTCGTGGCTCGGGGTGCGTTCCGGCAATGGACCGGAACGTCCGGGAGCCCCCGGCCATTCCCTCCCGGACCCGCGTTCCCTTCCGGCCCGGGAGGCAGCTCACAGGGCGCACGTTCCGGTACGGAGCGTGCGCGGCGCTCAGGAGCCGTTCCGGGTGCCCCGGCGGGCCACGGCGATCAGCACTGAGCCCAGGCCCGCGGAGGCCACCGCGGTACCGGCCACCAGGGGCGCCGCACCGGCGCCGGTCCCGGCGAGAGGGCCGCTCCCGGTGGCCGAGGACGCCAGAGTGGCCGACGACGCCAGGGTGGAACGGGTACCGGTTTCCGTCCGGCTCGCCGGGTGGCCGGCCGCAGCGGCGGGGGCGGCATCGGTGCGGGGCCCCGAGCCGGACGCGGTCCCGGCACCCGTGGCGGCGCTGTGGCGGACCCGGACGCTGATGGACGCCGTGTCGTTCACCGCGTTGTGGTCGAACTCCGGGTGGATGTCGTAGACAGAGGTGGCCTTGACCTCGCCGGACGAGCTTCGCGTCACGTCGTCGATGCGCAGCCGGAACGCGTAGGCGTGGGTGGATCCGACCTCCAGGGTGCTGTCGGACGGGAAGCAGACGTACTGCGGCTTGCCGGGCGCCGACGGCCCGCTCGGCCCGTCGATCGCGAAGGGCACGCAGTCCGAGGGCGCCCGGACCGCCGTGGTGCCTTCGGGGATCTTCACCATCAGGGCGGGCTGATCGTCGCTCTGGTTGTTCCGCACCCAGCCGGGGCCCTCGTTGCGCAGCGCGGGCCGGACCGTGACCGTCTGCCCCCGCCTGCCCTGGGCCCGGTCGCCCACGGCGGCGAGGTCGGCGGTGTTGTCGGCGGTGAGGTTCGTCTGGCGGTAGCTCTCGCTGAACCCTTCACCGGGCACGCCGCCGGTGCTGCCGGTGCCGTACTCCACCGACTCCATCAGCGCTTTCGGCAGCACCTCGATCGGCAGGGGCACGGTGGCCGTGGCGCCCGGCTCCAGGGTGAGGTCGAGCCGGCAGAGGGCCTGGCGCACCTGGTCGTGGTCGGTGGTGTAGGCGCACCCGTCGGCGGCCTCGGGGAAGTCCAGTCCGCGGGTCAGGCGCACCCGGAGCATGACGCCGTGGGTGGCCGCGGTGCCCCTGTTGGTGAGGGCCACGGTGTCGTGCCGGACGGTACCGGGCTGCCATGCCGTGGCCGGCAACTCGGACACCACCAGGTCGGGCCGTCCCGTGTCCCCCGGTTCGGCCTGCGCGGCCGGGGCCAGCGCGAGCACGGGCGCGGCGGCGGCCACGGCTGCGGCGGCTCGCAGCCACGGGGCACGCGACGGTCGGTGGGATGTGTTCCGGCGCTGGCGCACGAGAGCTCTCCTCGGTGTGGGGGCGCGCACGGCTCGGTGCGCGAACGAAAAGGAACGCCAGAACGAACTTTGCGTGTACGAACGGTTCCGGCGCTGCCTAGACCACCGGGGTGGGCGGGAGGTTGTAGTGCGGGACGGGGGATTCTCCGAGCGGGAACTGGCTGGAGGGGCTGGAGGGGCTGGAGAGGTCGGAGTGACTGAAGCGGCCGGGGTGGCCGGTGGAGCCGGGGCGGCGGCCGTCGGGGGCGAACCGGGTGCGGGCGCAGGGCGCAGGGCGCTGACGATGGCCGCAGCCGCAGCCGCAGCCGCAGCCGCAGCCGCAGCCGCAGCCGCAGCCGCAGGCGGTGGTCGCGGACCGGCAGGGAAGACCGCTTGTCGCCTCCGCCCCAGGCGCACAGCGCGATTCATATGACTAACGGTGCCTCCCTGTGGACAACTGGCTCCCGCGCCACAGCGACCTGGCAGCATGGCCGGGTGACATCAGCAGCGCACTCCACCCTCTTCCAGCCGGACGCCGGCGCCGCCGGCCAGGTCACGGCGCCGCCGCGGGGCGCCGACGCGGTGCTCGAAGGGCTCGACCCCGAGCAGCGCGAGGTGGCGACGGCACTGCACGGTCCGGTCTGCGTCCTGGCCGGCGCGGGCACCGGCAAGACCCGCGCCATCACGCACCGCATCGCCTACGGCGTGCACGCCGGCATCCTCCAGCCGCAGACGGTGCTCGCGGTCACCTTCACCAACCGCGCCGCGGGGGAGATGCGCGGCCGGCTGCGCCAGCTCGGCGTCCCGGGCGTGCAGGCGCGCACGTTCCACTCGGCCGCGCTCCGCCAGCTCCAGTACTTCTGGCCGAAGGCGGTCGGAGGGGAGATGCCCCGGATCGTCGAGCGCAAGAGCAAGCTCGTCGGCGAGGCGGCCGCGGCCTGCCGCATCCGCCTCGACCGCACCGAGCTGCGGGATGTCACCGGCGAGATCGAGTGGTCCAAGGTCACCCAGACCGCCCCCGCGGACTACCCGTCCGCCGCCACCGCGGCCCGCCGGCTGCTACCGCGCAGCGCGCCGGAGATCGCCCAGCTCTACGCGGCCTACGAGGACGTCAAGCGCGAGCGCTCCCTCATCGACTTCGAG
The DNA here is from genome assembly GCF_018327685.1 of Streptomyces sp. TS71-3. Classification (NCBI taxonomy): domain Bacteria; kingdom Bacillati; phylum Actinomycetota; class Actinomycetes; order Kitasatosporales; family Streptomycetaceae; genus Streptomyces; species Streptomyces sp. TS71-3. Next base: position 1,682,380 of record NZ_BNEL01000001.1, read on the forward strand.
GACGTCCTGCTGCTCACGGTCGGCATCCTCCAGGACCGGGACGACATCGCCCACCTGGTCCGCGACCAGTACCAGCACTTCGTCGTGGACGAGTACCAGGACGTCAGCCCCCTCCAGCAGCGCCTGCTGGACCTGTGGCTGGGCGACCGGGAGAGCCTGTGCGTCGTCGGCGACGCCAGCCAGACGATCTACTCCTTCACCGGCGCCACCCCCGACCACCTGCTGGACTTCCGGGCCCGCCACCCGGGCGCCACCATCATCAAGCTCGTGCGGGACTACCGCTCCACGCCCCAGGTCGTCCACCTCGCCAACGGCCTGCTCTCGCAGGCCCGGGGCCGCGCCGCCGACCACCGCCTCGCCCTGGTCTCCCAGCGGGAGCCGGGCCCCGAGCCCGGCTACACGGAGTACCCCGACGAGCCCGCCGAGGCCGAGGGCACCGCGCGCCGCATCCGCGACCTGATCTCCTCCGGCGTGCCCGCCAGCCAGATCGCCGTGCTGTTCCGCACCAACTCCCAGTCCGAGAGCTACGAGCAGGCCCTCGCCGACGCCGGCGTGCCCTACCAGCTCCGCGGCGCCGAGCGCTTCTTCGACCGCCCCGAGGTGCGCGAGGCCGGCGCCGCCCTGCGCGCGGCCGCCCGCTTCGGCCGGAACGACTCCGTGCTGAGTGCTGCCGAGACCCTGCCGGAGCAGGTCAGAGCCGTCTTCAGGACCAAGGGCTGGACGCCGCAGCCGCCGGCCGGATCCGGCGCCGTGCGCGAGAAGTGGGAGTCTCTGGCAGCCCTGGCACGCCTGGCCGACGACTTCGCGCGCGCGAGGCCCGGCGCCACCCTCGCCGACCTGATGACCGAGCTGGACGAGCGCGCCGGAGTCCAGCACGCCCCCACCGTCGAGGGCGTCACCCTCGCCTCCCTGCACGCCGCCAAGGGGCTGGAGTGGGACGCCGTCTTCGTCGTCGGGGTCTTCGACGGCATGATGCCCATCTCCTACGCCAGGACCGAGGCGCAGATCGAGGAGGAGCGCCGCCTGCTCTACGTCGGCGTGACCCGGGCACGCGAGCGTCTCACCGTCTCCTGGTCGCTCTCCCGCGCGCCCGGCGGCCGGCCCAGCCGGATACCGAGCCCCTTCCTGGACGGCCTCAGGACGCGTTCCAGGTCCACCGCCTCCGCCGCGCCAGGCGGCCTGGGCGGGGTCGAACGGGGCAGCGGCAACACCCCCGGCCCCAGGAAGCGCACCCCCGCGCGCTGCAGGGTCTGCGGGCGCACCCTCACCGACGCGGGCGCCCTGAAACTGATGCGCTGCGAGGACTGCCCCTCCGACATGGACGAGGCCCTCTACGAGCGGTTGCACGCCTGGCGCGCCGGACAGGCCGACCGGATGGGCCAGCCCGCGTACTGCGTCTTCACCGACAAGACCCTCGTCGCCATCGCCGAGACCGTGCCGGAGCAGGAGAGCGAGCTGGCCCGGATCCCCGGCGTGGGGATCCGCAAGACGCGCCGCTTCGGAGCCCAGGTCCTCGCCATCTGCGCAGGTGACGAGGGCCCGGAGAGCGACGGCGAGGACTGAGGAAAACTCGTCAAGAAAATGGTTTGCGCATCCGCGGGGAATCCCCATAGGTTCGTGGCCAACGGAAACGAGTGCTTCTCCGAAGCCGGGGTTCCGTGTTGTACTTGATAGCCGTCGGACCGGCCCCAGCCGGTCCCCGAGACGCCGAGAGGAGGCGATTGAAGTGATCACGATGAACAACGGCTTCAGCAGCACGGCCAAAATGAGCGATCGCCTGGTCGCCAATTCCTGCCTGCTCGGCTTCTCGAACCTGGGCACCGGTCTGTCCGGCATTCCTGCCGTCCGGCCGGCGTCCTCCGTGTCCCTCGCGGGCCTTTCCGTCCGCGAGCGCGATGAGCGACCGACCCAGGCACCGGAAGCAGTAGCGACGGCACAGGCCAAGGCCTATGCCTTCGCGGCGACCGGTGCCGGATTCCGGAAGCTGGCAGCTCAGCACATGTGGGCCTTCCGTGGGCTCGAACCCTGGAGTGATCCAGCCTGACACCAGGCCGGCGCCTTCAGGGCCGCGGAACCCCACCAGGGATCCGCGGCCCTTCTGTTTTCCCCACGGGGTGACGGAGCGAAGGGGCCTCGGGACAACAACAGATCCGGTACCAGCCATCCGGCCCATCGGCCGGAACGACCAGACGAGGAAGACGACACCGTGCAACTCGAAGCGCACGCCCCGTCCGTACCGCCTTCAGAGACGATCACCCCGCCCGGCCTGACTGAGGACTCCACCGTGACTCCGCTCACCGCGCTCACCGCGCTCGACGACGCCATCGAGAACCTCGGCGTACCCGTCCCCTGCCGCTCCTACGACCCGGAGGTCTTCTTCGCCGAGTCCCCGGCAGACGTCGAGTACGCCAAGTCCCTCTGCCGCACCTGCCCGCTGATCGAGGCCTGCCTCGCCGGCGCCAAGGAGCGGCGTGAGCCCTGGGGCGTCTGGGGCGGCGAACTGTTCGTCCAGGGTGTGGTCGTGGCCCGCAAGCGGCCGCGTGGCCGCCCGCGCAAGAACCCGGTCGCGGCATGAACACCACCGGAACGATCGATCGCCCCGTCACGCACGACCCCACGAAGCAGGCCCCGATGCAGCCGTCCTCCAAGGAGCCCCTGGGCTCCGCGACACCAGACACGCGAACCTCCGGCGCGAACGCCTCGCGCCAGAACAGGACCCGAGAGATGCAACTCATCCCAGAAGCCCTGGCTCGTGCGCATATGCACGACCAGCTGCGTGAGGCGCAACTGCAGCGCCGCGGGGCCCACCTGGCCACCGCCCGCCGCATGCAGCGCCGCGCGGAGCGCGCCTCGCTGCGCGCCCGCCGCGCCCTGGCCAGGGCAGTCATGCAGTAATCGACGTCTGAGACCGGCCCGACGACCCGACGGCTCCCACGCTCCCGGTGCGACAGCGCACCTGGGGGCGGGGGCGCAGCGGATCGGACAGTGACCCGGCCGGAGACAGAAACGGCCGGCCCGGATGCTCCCATGGATGTCAAGCCGCAGGAGCGAGGTCGGTTTGCGTGATGTGGTCGGCTGGTGTGCTGGTCAGAGCGCGGTAGATCTCGCGGGCGACGAATCGTTTGAGGCAGCGCATGATGTCCTTCTTGTTCAGCCCTTCCTTGGTGCGGCGCTCGACGTAGGCGCGGGTGCGTTCGTCGTAGCGCATGCGCACCAGCACGATGGTGTGCAGAGCGTTGTTCGCGGCCCGGTCGCCGCCCCGGTTGAGGCGGTGGCGGTTGGTGCGGCCGGAGGATGCCGGGATCGGGGCGACACCGGCGAGGTGCGCGAACGCACCCTCCGAGCGCGTGCGCTCGGGGTTGTCGCCGGCCGAGGCGAGCAGCTGGCGGGCGGTCTCGGGTCCGACGCCGAAGAGTTCCAGCAAAGCTGGAGCCGCCTGCTTGACCGGTGGCCCGATCTCGGGGTCGAGTTCGCCGATCTCGGCGTCCATGGCCTGGTGGCGACGGGCCAGGCGGCGCGGTGAGGCCCGGGTGGCCGCCAGCGGGCGGAACAGGTCGTCGCCGGGCCGCAGCCGGGCCAGGGTGCGTATCAGAGCGGTCCGGTCCAGGCCCGCGACCTGCTCACGCAGCATCGCCGGGGCAGAGACCAGCAGGTTGCGGATCTGGTTCATGGCCTGGGTGCGGGCCTTGACCGCGCTGCGGCGCGCGACCCGCAGGACACGTACGGCCTCGACCACGCCGTCGCGGCTCTTGGGAATGCCGGTGGCCCGTCCGGAGGCCGCTGCCGTCGCGGCCGCGTAAGCGTCGATGGGGTCGGACTTGCCCTTCATCCGGCGCATCTTGCGGTCCGGCCGGTCGACGTCGATGACCGTGACCCCCGCCGCGGTCAGGACCCGGGCGAGTTCGGCTCTGTAGGCGCCGGTTCCCTCCACACCGACCGCGGTGAGCGTGCCGTGCGAGCCTATCCAGTTCAGCAGGTCGCGGTATCCGGGGATGGTGGCGGGGAACTCCCGATCGGCCAGGTGCCGGCCGAGCGGGTCGATCACAGCGGCGTGGTGGGTCAGGCCGTGGGTGTCGACTCCGCCGGTGATCTCCGGGCCGCCGTGCGTCATGCTGGTCATGTCCGTCCTTGCCGCTTGTCCGAGCCGAGGGCGGCACGCGCCGGTCGGGCGGGTGGACAAGACAGTGACGGGGCTTCTGGACCAAGCTCCTGACTTGTTGAATCGACCCCAGATGCTCGGTCTGCAGCCGTAGCGTCCAGGGTGTCGGTCGGCACGGGCCCGCAGTGCTCCTATGAAGTCACAACCACCCGTCCGGCCGCGTGCTTGATGGTCCCGCCGACGAGCCGACAAATCCCAAACAGGACAGTCAGCGACGTCAGTCAGAGGGCGAGTCAGGCTCATCAGCAGAACCACCAGTCACATGATCACTGTCAGAGGTGGACCGGCCGGAGAGGGCCCCGGCCCGAGACGGAAACCATGCAGCCCCGCGCAACCGGCCCCACAAGGCCACTGGTGCGGGGGGTTTCTCGTTGGCGCCCGGCCGCGGGCTGGGCATGGGTATGTGGCCTTACGGGTGGGCCCCGTAGCCCGAGTCGGACTCGTGCCTCAGCGTGTGACGTGGCCCGGGAGAGCCGTCGCCCGTCCCAGGGACAGTCAGTAGCCGGAGCCGGAGCCGGAGCCGGAGCCGGAGCCGAAGCCGGAGCCCGGCTCGTGCTCGGAGCCGGGGCCCGCCCCCGGCCGTCACGCGATGGTGGGCGGCCACCCCGCCGCGTCAGGCCTCCGCCAGCGGCTCCTTCTCCCCTTCCTCGCCCTCGGCGTCCTCCTCGCTCTCCGCGTCTTCCTCGCCCTCCGCGTCCGGAAGGTCCTCCCCGTACTCGTCCTCCGCCTCCTCCTCAGGCTCCAGGAACCCCGGCACCCAGTCCTCGAGTTCGTCCCGGAGCCGTACCGTGGCGCCGAGCTGGCACAGGACGCCGATGGTGCTCAGCGTCACCCGGTGGATCAGGAGGTAGGACGGCGGGAGGTTGAGCTGCCGGCCGAGCTGGTGGGCGGGGGAGCGGGGGTCGGCGATCCGGGCGGCCTGGCTGCGCATCCAGCCGCGGGTGAACTCGAACGCGTCGACCCGGGCCGGCTCGATGATGGGCAGGAGGTAGTCCAGCACCGCGGCCGGGTCGAGCTCGATGTCCTCCTTGACGAAGTTCTCCTCGCGGAGGAGTTCGTAGACGGCGTCGGCCTCGCCGTCGAGGGTCATGCGCAGGCAGGGGCCGATGGTCGGGGGCAGCCCGCCGGGCAGGCGGTCCACCGTGCCGAAGTCCAGGACGCCCAGGCGCCAGTGGTCCTCACCGTCGGAGAGCAGCCGGAAGTTGCCCGGGTGGGGGTCGGCGTGCAGCAGTCCCGTACGGGCGGGCCCCGAGAACAGGAACCGGGCCAGCAACTGCCCGGCACGGTCCCGCTGCTGCTGGGTGCCGTCCGCGATGACCTCCGAGAGCGGTACACCGTCTATCCACTCGGTGACGAGCACCTGCGCGCACTGGTACACGACGTCGGGCACCGCCACGTCCGGGTCGTCGGCGAACTCCTCCGCGTGTATCCGCTGGGCCTCGGCTTCCAGGTCGTAGTCCAGCTCCTCGGAGATCCGGTCGCGCAGCTCCGTGATCAGCGGCTTGATGTCCATACCGGGGATGAGCGGGCCGAGCAGCCGCGCGAAGCGGCTCAGCTGGCCGAGGTCGGAGAGGAGCGCCTCGCCGGCGCCCGGGTACTGCACCTTCACCGCCACCGCGCGGCCGTCGTGCCACACCGCCCGGTGCACCTGGCCTATCGAGGCGGCGGCCGCGGGCTTGTCCTCGAACCCCAGGAACAGCTCGCGCCAGTCCTCGCCCATCCGCTCCGCCAGCACGGAGTGCACCGTGCTGGTCGGCATCGGCGGAGCGGCCTCCTGGAGTTTGGTGAGCGCGGCGCGGTAGGGCCCGGCGATCTCCTCCGGAAGCGCGGACTCGAAGACGGACAGGGCCTGTCCGAACTTCATGGCCCCGCCCTTCAGCTCGCCCAGCACCCGGAACAACTGCTCGGCCGTGCGCTGCTGCAGCTCCCTGCCCACCAGCTCCGCCGACATGCCGCCGATGCGTTTCCCGAGCCCCCAGGTCGCGCGCCCGGCGAAGCCGAGCGGCAGCGCGGCCAGCTTCGCGGTACGGGTGACCGCCTTCCGGGGAAGATCAGACATGCGCCCCTCCAAAACCCAGACAGCTGCGCCACGTGCGGCGGTTACCGCGTCATTGTCTCGTGCCGCCGGTCGTCGGCTCAGGTGCATGCCGTTTGACCTTCCCGGCTCGTCCCGTGGCCGTCCGCGCTGGGGCCCTCCTCCGGCTCCGCGACGGATTCCTGCAGGTCGGAGGTTCTGCGGCCGGCGCCGCAGGGGCAGTGCGGGTGCGGCACGAGCGGCTTGCGCCGCCAGTCGAGGCCGGGGGCCGACACCTCGCACCGGGCGGCGACGCTCGCGGGAAGCCCGCCGTCCAGGAAGGCGAGGGCATGGGCCGCGGTCAGCGAGGCGATAGCCGAGGTGAGGGACAGCTCGCCCGCGATCACCTGCCGCTGGCGGCCCGAACGCCACTGCGCGACAAGACGGGGCCAGTCAGCATCCCGGTCCGTGCGGTTCCGGGTGAGGCAGCCGGCGCAGCCGGTCATCCCCGGCAGGATGAGGGGACCGACCACGCCCGTCGCCTCCATCACACCCGCGTACAGATGCGGCACCCCGCCCGCCACGAAGTCCGCCGAGACCGCCGGGTCGGGGGCATGCGCGTCGAGACCGTCCCTGGGCGCCAGCACGACCAGCGACACCTGGCTCCCGCCTCCGGGCGCCTCCGGCTCCCCGCCCGGCGACCTGCGCGGCGGGCGGCCCGGGGCGGCCTGGCGGACCACCCTCCGCGCGGCGTCCGCCCTCCGCTCGCCGACGGACTCCGGCGGCAGGCCGCCCGGAGCGACGTCCCACGGCTCGACGCGGCCGCCGTCGCACACGTCGACCTGGCCCACACCCGAGGCCGCCAGGAGAGCCGCCGCGACCGCCCCCACCCGCCCGGCGCCCCGGACCTGCACCCGCATCTCCCCGCGCGCGGCCAGCGCTCTCATGGCACCACCGGGCGCCGGATCGGTGACCGCGAGGCCGGCCAGGTCGGGTCGGAGCCGGTCGAGCACGGCGCCCCTGGCGCGCAGCGCGTCCGCCGCGGGGCCGCCTCCCTTGGCGTCGTCCAGCAGGCCGGCCCTGGTCAGCCGGTCGAGGAGCCTGTCCACCTGGCCCTCGGCCAGGCCCATCCGGTGGCCCTCCTCGCGCAGCAGTGGCAGCCCGCGGGTGCCGTCGAGGAGGGCGAGGAAGCTGCCCGAGGCCACGTCGACAGGGCCGAGCACCACGGCGTGGGCGGGCGCCACGCCGAACTGGACGGTGTTGAGGTTGCGCCAGCCGCGCCGCAGCGCGGGCTTCAGGAGCGGATGCATGGTTCTCCCCCGTGAGATCGCCGGTGCCGTGCCGCGCGTTCGACATGTCCTGCCAGGCATGCCGCGCGCGGCCGGGGCGCCGATGACGCCCCGGCCGGCCGGTGGAGTCCCCCGTCGCTCCACCGGCCGGGTTCCAGCATCCCGATCCCGGCCGTGGCCCGCCGAAAGTTATCCACAGGTGTGGAAAATAGTCATACAAATATGGGGAATGCCTCGCCCGGCGCCGGATCCGTCGCCAAGGGCCCGGGGGAACGGGACTTCCGCCGCGTGCAGCAGGTAACGTCGTGGCGTGCCCGCCGACCCACTGCACCGCGCCGGAACCTCTCAGCGCAGTACGACGAGCCAGCCATCCGGCGGCTCCGGGGCGAGCGCGGTCGAGGTGCGCAGAAGCAGCCGTCGCCGCAGAACGGTGTCCGCGTACCGCGAGGGCGATCGCACCGTCGTACTGATCCCCGCCCGGATGTCCAAGGCGGAGGAGCAGCGCTGGGTGACAGTCATGCTCGACAAGCTGGCCGCCCAGGAGAGCAAGCGCACCCTGGACGACGCGGACCTCGCCGAGCGGGCCGGGCAGCTGTCCGCCCAGTACTTCGACGGCCGGGCCAGACCCACCTCGGTCCGCTGGGTCACCAACCAGAACACCCGCTGGGGCTCGTGCACCCCGGCCGAGGGCAGCATCCGCCTCTCGCACCGCCTGCAGGGCATGCCCGACTACGTCATCGACTACGTCCTCGCCCACGAACTGGCCCACCTGCTGGTGCCCGGACACGGCCCCGGCTTCTGGCGGCTGCTGGAGGCCTACCCGCGCACGGAGCGGGCGCGCGGCTATCTCGAAGGGGTGGTCGCCGCGGACCGGCTGCCCCATGTGCCCGCCCCGGACTGATCCGTCACGTCCCGTCCCGCCCGGTGATTGTGTACCGGGTGTGTAGCGGCTTCGTGCGCTGTCAGAGATTGCGGTTAGCCTGACGCGACGTACACACACATCGTGATGGGGGACGGTCGTCTCGCATGGCTCGTGAATTCCAGCGCGGCCACAAGGCCAGGATCAGTGACCTCACCGCCGGAACGGATCTGTACGTGGGCGTCCGCATCGACGCCCCGGGGCTGGCCTTCGACATCAGCTGCTTCGGGCTCGACGCGGACGAACGGCTCGCCGACGACCGCTACCTCGTCTTCTTCAACCAGCCGAAGTCCCCGGAGGAGGCCCTCCAACTGCTCGGGGCCCAGGCCGGCGACACGGAGTCGTTCCGGGTCACGCTGGACAGGATCCCGGCGGAGATCCAGAGGCTGTCGTTCACCGCCAGCGTCGACGGCGAGGGGCAGATGTCGGAGATCGGCTCCGGTTACCTGCGGATCGTGGCGGGCGGCCTGGAGGTGGCCCGGTACTCGTTCAGCGGTCCCGAGTTCACCACCGAACGCGCGCTGGTGCTCGGCGACTTCTACATGAAGGACGCCTGGCGGTTCGCCGCCGTCGGCCAGGGATTCGACGGCACGCTGGACACGCTGATCAAGTACTTCGGCGGTGAGATCGCCGAGGAGCAGAAGGCCGCGCGGGAAGCGGAGACGGAGATTCCAGCCTTCGCGCTGCCGACCGAGGCCTTTCCCGTGCCGGCGTTCGCCCCGCCTTCGGAGCCGGTCGAGCCGCCCGCGTTCGCCGTCCCGGCTCCGGCCCCCGCTCCGGCCCCGGCCGCACCTGAGCCCGCGGCCCCGGAGCGCCGGGCGGTGCCGCCCGCCCCCGGCCCCGCGCCGGCGCCCGCCCCCGCTCCCGCGCCGCAGAGCTTTCCGCCGGCGGCCGACGACGCCACGCCGCCCGGCGGCGAGCCCGCGCTCTCGGACGCCCCCACGGTCGCCGGCCGGCCGATCGTGCACGGCGCCGCGACCTTCGCCGGCCCCACCGCTCCCGAGAGCACGACCGCACCGGCGTCCCCGTACGGCCCGCTGGACCAGCCACTGCTTCCGGGCCAGTCCGGCCATTTCGGGAACCCCGATCCCGGCCAGCCGCAGCAGCCCGGTCACGCGTCCGGCCAGCCGGCGTCCCTGCCACCCGGCTACGGCCGGCCCGGGCAGCCGTCACCTCGGCCGTCCGATCAACCCCTGCCTCACCCGCCTGGCCAGACGGGTGCCCTGCCGCCCGGGTACGCCCAGCAGGGCACGTCCGCGTCCGCGGCCCTGCCGCCCGGGTACGCCCACCACGGCCCGACGGCGCCTGCCTACGGTCAGACCGGTCACCCCGAGCCTCAGCCGCCTGGCCAGACGGGTTCCGTGCCACCCGGCTACGCTCCACAGGGCACATCAGCCGCGCTACCGCCGGGCTACGGCCATCCCGTTCATCCGGCACCCCCGCCGCCCGGCCACCCCGCCCCCATCCCGCCCGGCCACCCCCAGGGCCGGCCGGCGCCGCTGCCGCCCGGCTACGCGCCTCCCGGCCAGACGGCGTCCGTGCCCGCCGGCCACCCCGCGGCCCCGCCTCCCAGCTACGACGAGCCCGAGCTGCTGGCGCCGACCGAAGGCGACGGCTACGGCCTCCAGACGCCCACCCCGACCGCACCCCTCGACTGGGGCCGGCCGCTCGCCCTGCCGACCACACCGCCCGCCCCGACCCTGCCGCCCGGCTACGGTCGGCCCCCGGGCGCACCGCGCCCCGGGCTCTCCCAGCCCCCGTCCGGCACGTACGCGGGCCCGCCCCCGTCCGCGTACTCGCAGGCCGGACAGCCGCAGTTCCCCGGCGCGGCCGGGCAGGGAGCAGGGGTGCAGGGCGTCATGGCCGCACTCCAGCCCTACCGGGAGACCGCGACCGGGCAGCGCTGGACCCTGCAGAACGAGAAGCTGGTCCGGGTGGACCTGGCCATCGGCGCCCAGGCGTTGCTCGCCCGCCAGGGCACAGTGGTGCTCCACCAGGGCAAGGTCGACTTCGCCCAGAAGGGCGCGGGGATCGCCGGCCGGGTCGCCGGTGACGCCACCGGCCAGGAGGACCAGCTGGTGCGCTGCACGGGCCACGGCCAGGTGTTCCTCGCGGAGGACGCCGCCCATCTGTTCCCCGTCGAGCTCCAGGGCGACGCCATCTGCGTCTCCGCGGAGCACGTCCTCGCGTTCGACGAGGCCCTCCAGTACGAGGCGCGTCGCATCGAGGGGCAGGGCATCCCCGGCGGTGCCCTCGCCACCCTCCAGTTCCAGGGCACCGGAACGGTCCTGGTGAAGACGCACGGCCTGCCCGTCGTGCTCCCCGTGACGCCCACGACCTTCGCCGACTGCCATGCGGTCGTCGCCTGGTCGGCGGCGTCCCAGGTTGTCGTCGCCGGCCAGGTGCGGACGCGGTCGAACGCCCATCCGGGCGCCGGCGGGCAGAGCGTGAACCTCCAGTTCCGGGGAGCGCCCGGCCACTTCATCGTCGTCCAGCCGTTCGAGGTCCGAGGTCCGTCATGAACCAGCAGCTCGCGGGCTTCGCGCCGGCACCGGTGGCCGCCCGCATGGAGAACCACGGCCCGCACATGGTCAAGGTCGCCCTCCAGAGCGGTCAGGACCTCTACGCGCGCGTGGGCTCGATGTCCGCCCACGAGGGCCTCGTGCAGTACGAGCCCGACCCTCCCGCGGTCCGGCAGACGGCCCGGGACTGGACCACGGACGAGGGCGCGCCCCTGATGAAGTGCAGCGGCGACGGCATCCTCTACCTGGCGGACCACGGTGCGGACGTCGTCGTCGTCAACCTCAACGGCGACGGGCTCTCCGTCAACGGCACCAGCCTGCTGGCCTTCGACGCGCATCTGGAGTGGGGCGTCGAGCGGGTGAAGGGCATGGCGAAGTTCACCGGGCAGGGCCTCTGGAACGTCCATGTCTCCGGGCGGGGCTCCGTGGCGCTGACGTCCAGGGGCACCCCCATCGTCCTCGACTGCGGCCGGGGCGAGGACGAGACCTACGTGGACCCCGCCGCACTCGTCGCCTGGTCGCCGAACCTCAAGGTGAAGGCGAAGCGCATATTCAAGGCCGGCACCCTCATCGGGCGGGGCAGCGGCGAGGCCTACCAGATGGGCTTCGTGGGACAGGGCATCGTCGTCGTGCAGCCGAGCGAGAACAGCACCGACAGCGCCGACCGGCTCCGGATCCGGGGCTGAGGGGGAGACCAGACAGATGCAGAGCCCGCTTTTCAGCTTCGCCGAACGGCAGACCCAGGAGCGCTACGCCCTACAGAACCCGCAGCTCCTGCGGATCACTCTGCGGGGGAACGACGACGTGCTGGCGCGTCAGGGCTCCGTGGTCGCCCACCAGGGGCTGGTCGAGTTCGACGGCGAGATCCAGACGACGATGGGGCAGCAGCACGCCCCCGCGGGGACCGGCGGGGGCGCGGACCTCATGCGCTGCCAGGGGCAGGGCACGGCCTACTTCGCCGGCCTCGCCCAGTACGTCCATGTCGTCGACGTCGATCAGGACGGCCTGACCGTCGACAGCGGCTCCGTGCTCGCGATGGACGCCGCGCTGCACCACGAGATCGTGGCCGTGGACAGCCGGTACGGGGTCTCCGGCTCGGGCAGGCACCTGATCGTCGTCAGCGGCCGCGGTCAGGTGGCCCTCATGACCTCGGGGCACCCGCTGATGGTCCAGGTCACCCCGGACCGTTACGTCAACGCCGACGCGGACGCCGTCGTGGCGTGGTCCAACGGCCTGCGGGTGCAGATGCAGGCGCAGAACCACTCCCCGGGTGCACGGCGCCGGGGCGGGAACACCGGCGGGGCGTGGGAGCTGAGCTTCATGGGGCAGGGCTACGCGCTCGTCCAGCCCGGCGAGCCACTGCCGCCGGTGGCAGCCACGGCCGGCCAGGGATCGGGTGCCCAGGGCCAGGGGCCGGGCACGCAGTACGGTATGGGCCCGTACGGGCCGGAGAGCCAGAACCAGGGCACCGTCTGGAACTGACGCCCGGGGCCGCGCCGCCGTCCCGGCCCTTACGCTGCCGGACATCCCTGTCCTCCGGACGTCCCTACGCCGCGACGTCCTTACGCCGCGACGCCCCTACGCTCCGACCCTCTCCCGTGCCGCCCCCAGGAGCCGGACCACCGAGTCGTCCGCGGCGTCCGGCACCTCCGCGTAGCGGAACCAGCGGAGGTCGAGGGACTCGTCGCTGATCGCCTCCACCGCCCCGGCCGGGGCCAGGGCCGCGTACTGGACGTCGAGGTGCCACGCGCAGGGCGTCTGGTGGCGGTCGAGCCGTACCGGGCCGGGCAGCAGCGTCAGGCCGGTGATACCGGACTCCTCGGTGGCCTCGCGCAGCGCGGCGTCCGCGAGCGTCCCGTCCTGGGGCTCGCAGTGGCCGCCCATCTGCAACCACATGCGGAGCTTGCGGTGCAGCGTCAGCAGCACCCGGCCGCGGTCGGGGTCGATCACCAGCGCGCTGGCCGTGATGTGCCCGGCCGCGCAGGCCTTCCACATGCCGTCCGGGTGCGCGGTCAGATGGTCCAGGTACGACTGGCGCAGCGCGTCCTGCGCCGGGTACTCCTTGAGGACGAGAACGGCGTCGTCGTGCAGGCTCACCGCTTGTCGTCGCCCTCGCTGCCCGAGTCCTCGCCGGAGTCCTTGCCGGTGTCGGGGCCCTTGCCCGAGTCCTTGCCGGGCGCAGAGTCCTCGTCGGAAGCGGAATCCTCGCCGCCCGCGGCCTTGTCTCCGCCCTCGGCGGCCTTGCCGCCGGAGGCCCTGGGGGCCTCGGAACCCTCGCCGCCGTCCTCGTCCTCCGTCCGATCCCGCTCGCCGCCGAGTGCTTCGCCGAGCATCTTGTCCAGCTCGGAGAAGTCCAGCTGCTCGCGGTGCACGAAGCCGTCCGGATCGTCCAGGTCGGAGGCGGTGGGCAGCATGTCCGGGTGGGACCACAGGGCGTCGCGGCCGTCGACACCGCGGGCGTCCGTGAGCGACGCCCACAGCCGGGCGGCGTCGCGCAGGCGGCGCGGGCGGAGCTCCAGACCGATCAGCGTCGCGAACGTCTGCTCCGCGGGGCCGCCGGTGGCACGGCGGCGGCGCAGCGTCTCACGGAGCGCCGAGGCCGACGACAGGCGGGGGCTGGCGGCCGCGTGGACGACGGCGTCGACCCAGCCCTCGACGAGCGCCAGAGCCGTCTCCAGGCGGGCCAGGGCGTTCTTCTGCTCGGGGGTGTCCTCCGGCTGGAACATGCCCTGTTGCAGCGCCTCCTGGAGCTGCTCGGGGTTCTGCGGGTCGAGCTGGCCGACCACGTCCTCCAGCTTCTGCGTGTCGACCTTGATGCCCCGCGCATAGCCGTCGACCGCGCCGAACAGATGCGACCGCAGCCACGGCACGTGGGCGAAGAGGCGCTGATGGGCCGCCTCGCGCAGCGCCAGGTACAGCCGCACCTCCTCCTGGGGCACCCCCAGGTCCTTGCCGAACGCAGCGACGTTCAGCGGCAGCAGCGCGGCCTTGCCCGCCGGGCCGAGCGGCAGGCCGATGTCGGAGGAGCCCACCACCTCGCCCGCGAGCACGCCCACGGCCTGGCCGATCTGGGTGCCGAACATGGCGCCGCCCATGGAGCGCATCATCCCGATCAGCGGGCCCGCCATGGCCTGCATCTCCTCGGGGAGCACATCACCCATGGCCGCCCCGACCCGCTCGGCGACGGGATCGACCAGTTCCTGCCAGATCGGAAGGGTGGCTTCCACCCACTCGGCGCGGCTCCAGGCCACGGCCGAGCCCGAGCCCGACGGCAGGGATGTGGCGTCGTCCAGCCAGAGGTCGGCGAGCCGGATCGCCTCCTCGACAGCGGAGCGCTCAGCGGGGCCCACGCTGCTGTCCTTGGTGCCGTCCGGCGTGCCCTGGGAGACGGTCTGGCGGGCGATCTGCTTGGCCATGTCCCAGTTCACCGGGCCGCCCTCGTAGGAGAGCATCTGGCCGAGCTGCTGGAACGCGGCGCCCAGGTCGTTCGGGTTCATGGACCCGAACATCGCGGCCAGCGGGTTGTCCCCACCGCCTCCTCCGGGCAGTCCGAAACCGAACGGATTGGCAGGTCCCTGTCCCTGACCACCACCGCCCTGCTGGTCCTTCTCCTTGCCCTCGTCGCCGTCGTCCGGCTCCTCCGGCGGAAGGCCGAATCCGAATGGGGTGTCACTCACGGGATTCCTCGGCTCGTTGGGCCGCCGGATGGAGCCGGCGGCGACTGCCCTGCGTCACATTCCAGCGTAGACACCCGAGGCCCTGCGAGCCTCGGTGCTCCGCCGAGTCGGTGCCTGCGGCAGGATGGATGCCACCGGCCACGTGCGATTTCCTTGGCGTACGTACTGAAGACAACCGCTGGAGACACCTGGTGAGTTCCCCTGATCCACAGGTTCGCGCAGCGCGAAACCCCGGGCCAGGGCCTGTACAGAACGGGCCCGTCGTCGCCGTCACCGGCGCCGCCTCGGGCGTCGGCGCGCTGCTGACCGAGCGCCTCGCCGCGAGCGACGAGGTGGGGCAGGTGGTCGCCGTCGACGAGCGGCGCGGGCAGTGCGAGGCGGCCGAATGGCACACCCTGGACGTCCGCGACCCGGCGATCGCCGAGCGGCTGCGCGGCGTGGACGTCGTCGTCCACCTCGCCGTCGACCTGGACCTGGAGACGGATCCGGCCGCCCGCAGCGCCTACAACGTCCGCGGTACCCAGACGGTGCTGACCGCGGCCGCCGCGGCCGGGGTCCGCCGTGTCGTGCTGTGCACGTCCGCCATGGTCTACGGGGCGCTGCCCGACAACGAGCTGCCGCTCTCGGAGGACGCGGAGCTGCGCGCGACCGCCGAGGCCACCGGCGTCGGCGACCTCCTGGAGATCGAGCGCCTCGGGCGCCGGGCTCCCAGAGCGCACCCCGGCCTCAACGTCACCGTCGTCAGGCCCGCCGTCCTGGTGGGCGGTACCGACACGGCGCTCACCCGCTACTTCGAGTCACCTCGGCTTCTCGTGGTCGCGGGGTCCCGGCCGGCCTGGCAGTTCTGCCACGTCGAGGACCTGTGCAGCGCCCTGGAGTACGCGGCGCTGGAGAAGGTGGAGGGCGAGCTCGCGGTCGGCTGCGACGGCTGGCTGGAGCAGGAGGAGGTCGAGGAGCTCAGCGGGATCCGCCGCATGGAGCTGCCCTCCGCGGTGGCCCTGGGCGCCGCGGCCCGGCTGCACCGCATCGGGCTCACCCCCTCGCCCGCCGGCGACCTCGCGTACACGATGTACCCGTGGGTGGTCAGCGTCAGCAGGCTGCACGACGCGGGCTGGCGCCCGCAGTGGTCCAACGAGGAGGTGCTCGCCGAGCTCCTGGCGGAGGCGGCCGGGCGGCACACGGTCGCCGGGCGGCGGCTCGGGCGCAAGGACGCCACGGCCGCGGGCGCCGCGGGGGCGACGGTGGCACTGCTGGGCACGGCGGCCCTGGTCCGCAGGGCGCGCAAGGCCCGGCGGCGGTAGGGCCGGGCAGGCGCGGGCAGAGGCCGGGGCACGCACGCCGTGAGAGCCGCGGCGGACCGGGAGAGCGGGCTCCCGGGTCCGGCCCCCGGGCCCGGCCGCCGGGCCCCGGGGGCCGCCGGGCACCCGTGGGACGGGACCGCCCTCAGGAACGGCGTGGGAGAGTGGCGGTGGGCGGTCGCGGGAACGGTTCCTCGCGGCTGGGCGGCAGGGCGTGATTCCTAGGATGGTGGCATGTCAACGACTTCTGAGGTCATCCGGCTGATTGCCGTGCGTGATGTCGCGCTCTCCCTCGACGAGGTCTTCGGGGCGGTGGGGGATCCCGCGGCGGGCGGCACCGCCCTCTTCGTCGGCACGGTGCGCAACCACGACGGCGGCGCCGCGGTCGACCGCCTCGGGTACAGCTCGCACCCCACCGCCGAGGCCGAGATCCGAAAGGTGGCGGAGAAGGTCGTCGCGGAGTTCCCGGTGAGCGCCCTCGCGGCCGTCCACCGGGTGGGCGATCTGGTGGTGGGCGACCTCGCCGTGATCGTCGCCGTCTCCTGCCCGCACCGCGCGGAGGCCTTCGCCGCCTGCCGCAAGCTCATCGACGACCTCAAGCACGAGGTGCCCATCTGGAAGCAGCAGCACTTCTCGGACGGTACGGAGGAATGGGTCGGCGCCTGCTGACCACAAACCGGCCCGGAGCATTCCGGTTGCGTAACCGGACCCCTGCCGTGAGCGTTGACGGAGCAGACGATTAATCTGCTGATCAGTCAGTGTCGGTGGCTCTTTGGGGTTGGGAGGTCGGCATGGCGGTGCTCGCCTGGCTGCTGATTCCGCTTGTGGCTGCGGTCGGCGCCAGCCTGTGGGGGAAGTGGGCCGCACGCCAGCGCAAGGTCGGCGACGGCCCCGAGCTGGCCGGCTACGCCCGCTTCCGCGCGGCGATGGAGAAGACGGCCCTGGAGGGGGCCGGCTCCGTCACCGCCGGCACCGAGGATCCCGAACCGGTCTCCACGCGCGCGTAGGCGGCGCGATCCACACGGCAGGCGCCTGCGGCTCGGACACGGGCAGGGCGTCGGCCCGGACGCCGAGCCGTGGAGAGCGCCGTCGGAGGCTCTCCACGCGCGCGTCAGCGGTCGTCCGGCGCCCTGGGCCGCGGACCGGCTCCACGGCCGCCACGCGCGCGTAGGGCGCCCTTACCGGCACCGCCGGGCCGGGGGCCCGGGGCCGCCGCCCCGTCCGCGCTCCCACAGGCTTGTCACGTACTGTCGTCCCATGCCACGCCGCACCGCGACGATGCTCGCCTCGACGCTGATCCTGATCGCATTGCTGTGTGCGGGTGTGTTCATCCGCGTGCCGTACTCGGAGATGTCCCCGGGTCCGACGGTGAACACGCTCTCCGATCACAACGGCGAGCCGGTGCTGCAGATCTCCGGGCGCAAGAGCTATCCCGCGAGCGGCCACCTCAACATGACCACCGTCCGCGTCACCAGCGCCGAGTACAACATGAACCTCGTCGAGGCGGTCTACGGCTGGCTCGCGGACGACCGGCTCGTCGTGCCGCACCAGGCCATCTACCCGGACGGGCAGACCGAGCAGCAGTCCAACCAGGAGAACGCCGAGGAGTTCAGCCAGTCCCAGGAGAGCGCCAAGGTCGCCGCCCTGCGCGAGCTGCACATCCCGGTCAGGTCGTGGGTCGTCGTCGCCTCCGTGCTCAAGGGCGGCGCAGCCCAGGGCAGGCTGCACGCGGGCGACGTCATCAAGAGCGTGGACGGCAAGGCCGTGAAGAAGCCCGACGACGTGGCGAAGCTGGTCACCGAGCACAAGCCGGGTCAGGACGTGGTCTTCACCGTGGTCCCCGCCAAGGAGCAGGCCGCCGCCGAGAAGTCCGGGAAGGCGCCGAGCGGGACCCGGGATGTGCGGGTCACCACTCGCAAGGCCCCCGACGACGCCCGCGCGATCGTCGGCATCCAGGCCGGCACCGACCACACCTATCCGTTCTCCATCGACATCAAGCTCGCCGACGTGGGCGGCCCGAGCGCGGGGCTGATGTTCTCCCTCGGCCTGGTCGACAAGCTGACGCCCGGGGACCTCACCGGCGGGTCGTTCGTGGCCGGCACCGGCACCATCGACGACTCCGGCAAGGTCGGCCGGATCGGCGGCATCGAGATGAAGACCATCGGCGCGCGGGACAAGGGCGCCAAGTACTTCCTGACCCCCCAGGGCAACTGCGCGACCGCCGAGAAGAACGTCCCCGCGGGCCTCACGCTCGTCAAGGTGAACACCATCCACGACGCCCTCGCCGCCCTGAAGGACATCCGCAGCGGCAAGACGGGCGCCCTGCCGACCTGCGCCAAGAAGTGACCCCGCGGGAGGCGCCCGGGAAGGGACGCGGGCCGGCTGACGGCGGGGCGGTGCGGCCCCGCCCCGGCGCCAGGCAGGCTGCCGCGCCCCTACGCCGCTACTCCTCGAACGTGGCCACCAGCGCGTCCGCGAGGCCCGGCACCAGCCCGGAACCGGTCAGCACCTCGGACGGCGAGTCCTTCTCGCGCAGCCGCAGGGCCGACTCGCGGGCGCCGTCGCGCAGCACCGCCACCGTCATCCGGACCTCCTGGCGGTCCGGGTGCTCGGCCACCCACTCCGCGAGCCGGGCGCCGTCCAGGTCGTCCGGCACCGACGCCTCGGCCGACGGCGGCAGCATCAGGCGCTCCACGGTCAGGGCGCAGCCGGTGATCGCATCCGGCCACGCGATGGTGCCGAGGAACGTGTCGAGCGGCTCGCCCGTTGGGACCTCCTCCTGCTCGATCGGGGTCAGCGAGCCCGCCGGGCCGTCCTCGGCCAGACCGAGGCGCTCGGCCAGAGAGGGCTCCTCGGACCGCAGCCGGGCGGTGTCGACGAGGGCGAACAGACGGGGAGACTGGTCCCAGCCGAGACCGGAGACGTACTCGTCGATCTCCAGCACGGCACGGGTGAGGGGGCTCGCGGCCATCGGAGGGCCCGCGGGGGAATCGTTGGACATGGGCAATATCCTGCCTGGTTCGGGGGCCCGAGCGGGAACTGTGTAAAGCCTCAGTAAGTTGCATCAGTGGGCCCTACGATCGCCGACGGCGCCCCGGCCCCGAAGGACCCGTGCGGAACCCTCGCAGAGGCACCCCAACGCACACAAACCGCACACCACGTAAGAATCCATACCGCACATAACCTCATACGGCAGAACCGTCCTCAACGGACCGAACACCCGTCCACAGCAACCGACAGCTATTCGCGAACTTCGAGGTGCGCACCTTGGCTTTCCAGATGCCGGACCGCGGCTCAGGCCCCACGGGGTCACGGATCAGAGTGGGCCGGCCCTCCCGGCGCGCCCGCACGCTGCTCTTGACGCTGGGCGTGCTGGCCGTGCTGGCCATGGCGTTCGTGATGTTCTCGGGGTTCTGGACGGAGCTGCTCTGGTACCGGTCCGTCAAGTACGCCTCCGTCTTCACCACCACGCTGTGGACCAAGATCGGGCTGTTCTGCGTCTTCGGGCTGCTGATGGCGGTGGCGGTCGCGCTGAACGTCTGGCTGGCGCACCGGCTGCGCCCGCCGCTCAGCGCCATGTCGATGGAGCAGCAGAACCTCGACCGCTACCGGATGGGGATCGCCCCGTACAAGAAGTGGATCCTGCTGGCGATCACGGCACTGGTGGGCCTGATCGCGGGCGCCTCGGCGGCCAGCCAGTGGCGCACCTGGCTGATGTGGGTCAACGGCGTGCCCTTCGGCCAGAAGGACCCGCAGTTCCACATGGACGTCTCCTTCTACGCGTTCGAGCTGCCCTGGTACCGCTTCCTGCTGGGCTTCGGGTTCGCCGCCGCGGTGATCTCCCTGATCGCCGCGGCCCTGACGCACTACCTGTACGGGGGGCTCAGGATCACCAGCCCGGGCGCCCGGGCCACCGGCGCGGCCACCAGCCACCTCTCGGTGCTGGTCGGCATCTTCGTCGCCCTGAAGGCCGTCGCCTACTGGCTCGACCGGTACGGCCTCGCGGTCAAGACCAGCGACTTCAAGGCGACGGGAAACTGGACGGGCCTGCGGTACGTCGACGCCAACGCCTACCTGCCCGCCAAGACGATCCTGTTCTGCATCGCCGTCATCTGCGCCCTGCTGTTCTTCGCGACGCTGTGGCGCCGCACCTGGCAGCTTCCGGTCATCGGCCTGGGCCTGATGGTGCTCTCGGCGATCCTCATCGGCGGCCTGTACCCGGCGATCGTCCAGAAGTTCCAGGTCCAGCCGAACGAGCAGGCCAAGGAAGCGCCGTACATCGAGAAGAACATCCAGGCGACCCGCAAGGCCTACGGCATCGACGGCGTGACGCCCGTGGACTACTCGGGCAAGGGCGCGGTCAGCAACGCCTCGAAGCAGCGCGCCGCCGCCGACTCCGCCGCCAGCTACCGGCTGAACGACCCCAACATCGTCTCGCCGACCTTCCAGCAGCTGGAGCAGGAGCGGACGTACTACCAGTTCCCGAAGACGCTCGACGTCGACCGCTACAACGGCCAGGACACGGTCATCGGCCTGCGTGAGCTGAACCTCTCGGGCGTCGACAAGCGCAACTGGATCAACGACCACTTCACCTACACCCACGGCTACGGCATCGTCGCGGCCAAGGGCACGGAGACGGACGCCAGCTCCAAGGGCGCGCCGCGGTTCACCGAGTCGGGCCTGCCGGCCGGGGGCGACCTCGGCAGCTACCAGCAGCGCGTCTACTACGGTGAGAAGACGAACCAGTACTCGATCGTGGGCGGCCCGCAGAAGGAGCTCGACTACGAGCAGGACGGCGGCAACCAGAAGACCACCAGCTTCCGGGGCAAGGGCGGCGTCGACATCTCCAGCCCGCTCAACCGCGCCGCGTACGCGGTGGCCTTCAACGAACCGCAGATCTTCTACTCGGGCGCCATCGGCAAGGGCTCGAAGATCCTCTACAACCGCACGCCCAAGGAGCGCGTCGAGGCGGTCGCCCCCTGGCTGACGATCGACGGCGACGCCTACCCGTCCGTCGTCGACGGCCGCATCCAGTGGGTCGTCGACGCGTACACGACCTCCAACGGCTATCCCTACGCCTCGCGTACGACCCTCGGCGACACGACGGCCGACTCGCTCAACGAGGCCGACAACCAGCGCGCGGTGGTGGCCCAGCAGAACCAGGTCAACTACATCCGCAACTCCGTGAAGGCCACCGTCGACGCCTACGACGGCACGGTCAAGCTCTATACCTGGGACGACAAGGACCCGGTCCTGAAGACCTGGAAGAAGGCATTCCCCGGCACCGTGCTGCCGAAGAAGGACATCCCCCCGGACCTCATGGAGCATCTGCGCTACCCGCAGGACATGTTCAAGGTGCAGCGCGAGCTGCTGTCCCTCTACCACGTCACGACGCCCGACCAGTTCTACAACGCGAGTGACGCCTGGCAGGTCCCCAACGACCCCACCAAGAGGGACAACAGCCCCGTTCCGCCCTACTACCTGTCCCTGGCGATGCCGGACCAGAGCGGCCGGCAGTTCTCGCTGACGTCCACCTTCACCCCCAGCGGGCGGCCCAACCTGAGAGCGTTCATGGCCGTCGACGCGGACGCCACCAGCAAGGACTACGGCAAGATCAGACTCCTCAGGGTCACCGAGGACAAGGTCGACGGCCCCGAACAGGTGCAGAACAAGCTCAACTCCGTGACGCCCGTCGCGGACTTCATCCGCGACATGAAGGGCGCCGACTCGACCGTCCTCTACGGCAATCTGCTCACGGTGCCGCTGGACGACGGCTTCCTCTATGTGGAGCCGATCTACGCACAAGGGCGGAACTCCGAGTATCCGCTGCTGCGCAAGGTCGCCGTCTCCTACGGGAACAAGACCGGATTCGCGGACACCCTCGCCGACTCCCTCAACCAGGCCTTCGGCGTGGCCGGATCCCAGCCCGCCCAGCCACAGAAACCCGGCGGGCAACAGGCGCCACCCGCGAGTCCCACGGTGAAGCAGGCCCTGAGCGATGCCCAGAAGGCCTTCGACGACGGCCAGAAGGCCCTGGAGAACCGCGACCTGGCCGCCTACGCCAAGGCGCAGGACAGGCTCAAGGACGCCCTCAAGCGCGCCGCGGACGCGCAGGACGCCGCCGACAGCAAGAACGGCAAGGGCGGCGGCACGAGCACCGGCAAGGGCTCGGGCGGGCAGGGCTGACCTGATCAAATGCTCACCCGCGTCGTGATACGGTTCTGGAACACGACGCGGGGTGGAGCAGCTCGGTAGCTCGCTGGGCTCATAACCCAGAGGTCGCAGGTTCAAATCCTGTCCCCGCTACTCGGGAGAAGGCCCGGATCCAGACTCTGGATCCGGGCCTTCCGCATGTCCGCTTCGCATGTCCGCTTCGCATGTCCGCTTCGCATGTCCGCTTCGCATGTCCGCTTCGCATGTCCGCTTCGCATGTCCGCTTCGCATGTCCGCTCCGGATCCCGGCCTTCGGCGTGTCCGGGGCCGGGTCCGGGCCCGGGCCCGGGTCCCGCGCCGGGCCATCCGCGTGTCCGGTCCGATCCATGGCGTCCCCGTGCCCGTTCGGGCCTACTGTGTGCCCGTGCGGGCCTTCCAGGCGCCCGGAACGGGTCCGCGGACCCAACTCCTCCGCGTACCCGGCGACCAGGCCTCTCCGGCGGGCGCCGTCCCGGTGGGCGGCGCCCGCGCGTCGGCGCTACGCGCCGCGCACGGCTCCGGCACCGGGGCGCGTCCGCACGGGGACCGGTCCGGTCGGACTAGTGCGACGATGCGGCACCCTCGCGGAGTTGAGAATCACGCGTTTGACTTATCTCTCTGTGGGCATGTCGACAAAACGCTGAAGTGACCTCACTGGCTGCGGTATACCAGGTGTACCAAGGTTGCAGGTGGTGCGACGATGGATGGTATGGGGGATAAGGCAACTCTGTTGGAGACAGCCCGTTTTGTGCAGCAGGCCGACCGGGAC
Organism: Streptomyces sp. TS71-3; assembly: GCF_018327685.1. Lineage (NCBI taxonomy): Bacteria > Bacillati > Actinomycetota > Actinomycetes > Kitasatosporales > Streptomycetaceae > Streptomyces > Streptomyces sp. TS71-3. Next base: position 1,705,219 of record NZ_BNEL01000001.1, read on the forward strand.
AAGTCCGGGGTGGCCGCAGAGGAGGCCCGCCGGCGGCTCGCCGCCGAGGCCGGTGACGTCGAGGCCATGAGTGTCCTCGGCGCCACCATGCTGCGCCGTGGCGACCTCGACGGAGCCGAGCCCCTGCTGCGCGCCGCCACCACGGCCGGCGACCGGGCCGCCGCCAACAACCTGGGCGTCCTGCTGCACCAGCGCGGCTACCCGGACGAGGCCGCCGGCTGGTGGCGGGTGGCAGCCGTCGCCGGTTCGGCCGCGGCGGCGCACGCCCTGGGACGGCACCACCGCGAGCGCGGCGACGAGCCCGCCGCGGCCTACTGGCTGCGGCAGTCCGCCGAGCAGGGCCACGTCCTCGGCGCGTACGCACTCGCCGATCTCCTGGAGCACCGGAGCGAGGACGGCGTCGAGTACTGGATGCGCGCCGCCGCCGAGCACGGGCACAGGGAGGCCGCCTACCGGCTGGCCAGGATCCTCGACCTCAAGGCAGAGGAGAAGGGGGTCCAGGGCCCCGGGGGAGTACGCGCGGGGCCCAAGGGCGGCGCGCAGCGCGACGGAAGCAACCGTTCCGGGGCGCATCGGAGCAAGCGCGGAGCGGACGAGCACCGTGGTGCCGCCATGGCGCGCTCCGACGCCTCCGAGCCGCCTGCCGGCCCGGAGTCCGGGAGCCGGCAGCTCGCACCGGCCGACGAGGCCGAGCAGTGGTACCGGCAGGCCGCCGCCCGCGGGCACCGGTGTGCCGCCCTGCACCTCGGGGCCATCCTGGAGAAGCGCGGTGCCCTGAAGGAGGCCGGGCGCTGGTACCTGACGTCCGCCAAGGACGGCGAGGCACGCGCCGCGTGCGCTCTCGGCTTCCTGCTGCGCGACGCCGGGGACCTGAAGAGCGCCGAGACGTGGTGGCTGAAGGCCGCCAAGGAGGGCGACGGGAACGCCGCCAACGCCCTCGGCGCGCTCCACGCGGAGCGCGGCGAGCCGCAGACGGCGGAGCGCTGGTACCGCGCCGCGCTGGAGGCGGGCGACATCAACGGCGCCTACAACCTCGGCCTGCTCTGCGCTGCGCGCAACCGCGGCCAGCAGGCGGAGCAGTGGTACCGCAGGGCCGCCTACGCGGGGCACCGCGAGGCCGCCAACGCGCTCGCCGTGCAGCTGCTCCAGAGCGGTGACGCGGAGGGCGCCGAGCCGTGGTTCTCCAAGGCCGCCGAGTCGGGCAGCGTCGACGCCGCGTTCAACCTCGGCATCCTCTGCGCGGGCCGCGGCGACGAGCGGGGCGCGCTCGCGTGGTACGGCCGTGCGGCGGCGGACGGGCACACCGAGGCGGCGCTCCAGGTCGGCATCGCGCGCCTCAAGGAGGGCGACGAGGCGGGCGCCGAGCGGCATCTGCGGTGCGCGGCGGGCGGCGGCAGCCCCGAGGCGGCGTACCGCCTGGCGACCCTGCTGGACGCACGCCGTCCCGTGCCGCCCGCGCACGAGCTCGGCGAGCCCGTGGTCGAGAAGACCGAGTGCGAGGAGTGGTACGAGCGCGCGGCCGGGCAGGGGCACCGGCGTGCCCAGGTGCGGGTCGGCATGCTGGCCGCTGCGCGGGGCGACGTCGTCGAGGCGGCGAACTGGTACCGCAGGGCCGCGGAGGCGGGCAGCCGCAACGGCGCGTTCAACCTCGGCCTGCTGCTCGCCAGGGAGGGCAGCGAGCCGGAGGCGGCGCTGTGGTGGCGGCGGGCCGCCGACGCGGGCCACGGGCGTGCCGCACTGCGTCTCGCGCTGCTCTTCGCGCGGCGCGGGGAGCTGGCCGAGGCGCAGCGGTGGAGCACGCGGGCCGCCGAGCTGGGGCCGGAGGAGGTCGCTGCGCGGGCGACGCGGCTGCGGGACGCCGTACGCCAGGAGCTGACGGCGTAGGGCGCGCTGCTTGGGGGCTGAGCCCCGGGGCACCCCTTGCGCGGGTCGCCCTTCCGGCGGGGGAGGCCGGTCGCCGGGGGCGGCTCCTGGGGGTTCTCTCGGCCGGTGGCGACCTGACGGTCTCAGTGTGGTCGCTCACGCAGTTCCCCGCGCCCCTTCCGGGGTGCGGTTGGAGGCTGACGTCAGGGAAACCGCGGGAGGGCGACAGGGAAAGAAACGGATTTGCGACGGACACCGTTGGTCGCGTAGGGTCATGGACAACGACGCGGGGTGGAGCAGCTCGGTAGCTCGCTGGGCTCATAACCCAGAGGTCGCAGGTTCAAATCCTGTCCCCGCTACCAAGGCGAAGGCCCGGTTCTGGAAGATCAGGACCGGGCCTTCGGCGTGTTTGCAGAGCCTTCCAGGGAGTGGGCTTTCCGGGGAGCCGGCCACCGGCCCCGTGCAGCTGGCAACAGGAGCGACCCCGGACCCCGGCGGCCGCGCGGGAACCGCGCTACGCGCAGTCGGGGCACAGTCCACGGTACGTGACCTCGGCCTCGGCGACCGCGAAGCCGAACCGTTCCGTGGCCGGCAGATCGGCCAGCGGATCGCCGCTCGGGTGGACGTCGCGGATCGCGCCGCAGCCGGAGCAGACCAGGTGGTGGTGCGGGCGGTGCGCGTTCGGGTCGTACCGCTTGGCGCGCTGGTCGGTGGAGACCTCCAGCACCTCGCCGAGCGAGACCAGCTCACCCAGTGTGTTGTACACCGTCGCCCGGGAGATCTCGGGAAGCTTGGCCACGGCGTGCGCGTGCACCTCGTCCGCGGTCATGTGCACGTGTTCGCCGTCGAGCACCTCGGCGACGACGCGCCGTTGTGCGGTCATCCGCCATCCGCGGCCGCGCAGTCGCTCCAGAAGGTCACTCATAGCACCATCCTAGCATTGGGTGGTGACCAGTTCCGTAACGAGTGTGAGTCTGGAAGACAGCTTGACTTAGACAATGTCTATCGTAGGATCGAGTCGGCACATCAGCCACGGCAAGGGATCGGCAGCAAGGACGCAGGAGGCAGACGTGACGTCGCAGGGACCGCTTACGACGGAGGCCGGTGCTCCGGTCGCAGACAATCAGAACAGCGAGGCTGCGGGTGTCGGCGGTCCTGTTCTGGTCCAGGACCAGGTCCTGCTGGAGAAGCTGGCCCACTTCAACCGCGAGCGGATCCCGGAGCGGATCGTGCACGCGCGCGGTGCGGGCGCCTACGGGACGTTCACGCTGACTCGGGACGTCTCCCAGTGGACCCGGGCGAAGTTCCTGTCCGAGGTCGGCAAGCAGACGGAGACCTTCCTGAGGTTCTCCACGGTGGCCGGCAACCTCGGGGCGCCTGACGCGGTGCGCGACCCGCGCGGTTTCGCCCTGAAGTTCTACACCGAGGACGGCAACTACGACCTCGTCGGGAACAACACGCCGGTGTTCTTCATCAAGGACGCCATCAAGTTCCCGGACTTCATCCACACCCAGAAGCGCGACCCGTACACCGGGTCCCAGGAGGCGGACAACGTCTGGGACTTCTGGGGCCTGAGCCCCGAGTCCACCCACCAGGTGACCTGGCTCTTCGGCGACCGCGGCATCCCCGCGTCCTACCGCCACATGAACGGCTACAGCTCGCACACCTACCAGTGGAACAACGCTGCGGGCGAGGTCTTCTGGGTCAAGTACCACTTCAAGACGGACCAGGGCATCAAGACCCTCACCAACCAGGAGGCCGAGGTCCTGGCGGGCAAGGACCCCGACTCCCACCAGCGTGACCTCCGCGAGGCCATCGAGCGGGGCGAGTACCCGACGTGGACCGTGCAGATCCAGGTCATGCCGGCGAGCGAGGCGGCGACCTACCGCTTCAACCCGTTCGACCTCACCAAGATCTGGCCGCACGAGGACTACCCGCCGATCGAGATCGGCAAGCTGGAGCTCAACCGCAACCCGGAGAACATCTTCGCCGAGGTCGAGCAGTCCATCTTCAGCCCGGCGCACTTCGTGCCCGGCATCGGCCCCTCCCCGGACAAGATGCTCCAGGGCCGCCTCTTCGCGTACGGCGACGCCCACCGCTACCGCGTCGGCGTCAACGCCGACCACCTCCCGGTGAACCGTCCGCACGCCACCGAGGCCCGCACCAACTCCCGGGACGGCTTCCTCTACGACGGTCGGCACAAGGGCGCCAAGAACTACGAGCCGAACAGCTTCGGCGGCCCGTTCGAGACGGGGCGTCCGCTGTGGCAGCCCCTGGACGTCTCCGGCGCCACCGGCGAGCACGAAGCGCCGAGCCACGCCGAGGACAACGACTTCGTCCAGGCGGGCAACCTCTACCGCCTGATGTCCGAGGACGAGAAGCAGCGCCTCGTCGACAACCTCGCGGGCGCCATCTCGGGTGTCTCACGCGACGACATCGCCGAGCGCGCCATCGCCAACTTCCGCCAGGCGGACGGCGACTTCGGCAAGCGGCTGGAGGCCGCGGTCCAGGCCCTCCGCGGCTGACCGGCCCCTTGCCGAACCACGAGGGCCGGACTTCCATCCCCCGGAAGTCCGGCCCTCATCCATGCCTCCACGCGCCCCGCGGTGCGGGCCGCGAGCCCGGCGCATCGAGCGGTCCGCCCGCGGGGGCGCTGGACGGGGGTGTTGGCGGGCCCCCGGTCAGCTCACCAGGGTCCGTTCCTCCGCGCGGCTCGGCAGCCAGCAGCGGATGATGTCGCGGACCGAGACGATGCCCACGGGTTCCTGGGCGTCCAGCACGATCAGGTGGCGGAAGCCGCCGCGGGTCATCGCGTCCGCCGCATCGGCCAGCGTCCAGCCCGGTGCGGCGAAGACGACGTCGGACGTGGTGTGGGTGCCGGCGGTCTCCCGGTCGGGGTCCTCGCCGGCGCCGATCGAGTTGAGGATGTCGCGCTCGGTCAGGATGCCGAGGCCGGACGTGTCGGGATCGAGGACCACGGCCGCACCGACCCGGCGTGCGGACATCAGCCGGGCCGCCTGCCGGAGGCTGTGATCGGGGCCGACGGTGAGGACGACGGTGGTCATGGCGTCACGGACGAGCATGATCTTTGAGCCACCTCCTGGGGAATCGCCGTTAGAGAAGCGATTCACAAGTTCACAAGTGGGGGGGACTCTCAGAGTCGCATCCGTTCGGGCCGGCAACAAGGGGGTACCCGGCATCCCTTCGGCCATCACCCGTCCGGAGGGCGCGTACCGGTCAGTACCGCTGGTTCAGGTAGCCCAGCAGTTCGTCGTGGAGCAGGCCGTTCGAAGCGGCGGCGTTGCCGCTGTGCGGGCCCGGCCTGCCGTCCAGGCCGGTGAACTCGCCGCCCGCCTCGGTCACCACGATCGCCGTCGCCGCCATGTCCCACAGGGACAGCTCGGGCTCGGCGCACATGTCCACGGAGCCCTCGGCCACCATCATGTACGGCCAGAAGTCGCCGTAGCCGCGGGTGCGCCACACCGAGCGGCTGAGGTCGAGGAAGCCGTCGAGCCTGCCCTGCTCCTCCCAGCCCGTCAGGCTGGAGTAGGCGAACGAGGCGTCGGCGAGCCGGGAGACGCCGGAGACCCGCAAGCGAGTCGCCGACGACAGGCTGCGGCCGGTGAACGCGCCATGCCCCTGGGCGGCCCACCAGCGGCGGCCCAGCGCCGGTGCCGACACCACGCCGACCCGCGGCTGGAAACCGCCCTCGCCGGCCTCCATCAGGGAGATCAGCGTCGCCCAGACCGGGACGCCCCGTACGTAGTTCTTGGTGCCGTCGATCGGGTCGATCACCCAGCGGCGCGGGCCCGTGCCCTCGATGCCGTACTCCTCGCCGAGGACCGCGTCTCTCGGCCGTGCCCGCTTCAGGTGACCCCGGATCAGCTCCTCCGCGGCCTTGTCGGCGTCGCTCACCGGCGTCATGTCCGGCTTGGTCTCCACCTTCAGGTTGAGCGCCTTGAACCGGTCCATGGTCGCGGCGTCAGCGGCGTCCGCGAGGACGTGACCGAGACGCAGATCATCGTGATAGTCGGGCATGGGCGAACAGTATCGATCTCGGTCAGGTGGGGGCCACCATGCGCGTGTGGTGTGGTCTTCCAGGGGCACTCTTGACAGGGTCATGAGGGGCGTCAAACTCTGAGCTGGAGCCCGCTCCAACCGGCGAGGTCGAAGCCATCCGGCCTCGCCCCTCGGTCTGGGAGGCGCTGATGCCCGCAGCGCGGGAGTCCTTATTGGACGCGGCCCGCACAGCACTCACCCGCAAGTCGTGGTCCAGAGTCCGGATGGTCGACGTGGCGGCCGAAGCCGGAGTCTCGCGCCAGACGCTCTACAACGAGTTCGGCAGCAAGGAAGGTCTCGCCCGCGCCCTGGTGCGCCGCGAGACCGACTCCTATCTCGCGGGGGTGGACCGCGCGCTCGCCGGTCCCCGGGACCCGCGGGAGCGGCTGGCGGCGGTCGCCGAGTGGACGGTGGCCTCGGCCGGTTCCAACGCGCTGGTACGAGCGGTGCTCACCGGCCTGTGGAACCGGCGGCTGCCCGCGCCGACGCTGTCCGCGGTGCCGTCCACTTCCGTGGTGCCCGCGCAGCGCCGCGCCGACGGGCCGCTGCCCGCCCCCGGCGAGCTCTTCGTGCTGGTCCGCGACCGGACGCTGAGCGCGATCTGCGGTCCGGGCACGGCCAGATCCGAGGCCGTGGAGCAGGCCAGGCTCTGCGAGCTGGCGCTCCGGCTCGCGCTGTCGTGCCTGCTGGTGCCGCCGAACACCACGGGGGCGGACGGCACCGCCCATCTGGTGCGCGCCGCGCTGCCCCGGCTGGTCCGGCAGAACGTGTCCTGAACGGCGGGCGCACGGCCGGCCGGTGCGCGGCCGGTTCACGGGAACGTGGGGCGGGGCGTGGCCCGGTGAGCGGCTTCCCCGGGTCAGTGGGAGGAGCCCGAGAGCTGGAGGCCGATCACGCCCACGATCACCAGGCTGATCGAGACGATCTTCAGCACGGAGACCAGGTCGTCCAGGAAGATCATGCCGTAGATCGCGGTGCCCGCGGCGCCGATGCCCGTCCACACCGCGTACGCGGGGCCCACGTCCAGGCGCCGCAGCGAGAGCGTGAGGAGGCCGAAGCTGCCGAGCGCGAAGGAGCAGAAGGCGACCGTGGGCCACAGCCGGGTGAAGCCGTGCGACAGCTTCAGGCAGACCGCGAAGCCGGTCTCCAGCAGCCCGGCCACGATGACCAGCAGCCACGCCATGTCCTGCCTCCCGACTCTCCGCCTGCCGTGGCCGCCTTGCCCGCCCCGCCGTCCCGCCCGTCCCGGCGGCACGCGGGCCGCCGTCCCGCCGGCGTGTGGCGCGCCCGGGAGCCGTTCGACCAGGTTCGATCGTATGGGACACCCGGATTATGGTCGTTTCGACCGGGTCGATCGCGCGTTCCCGCTCGGTGCGATTATGCCTTTACCTACATGTCGTTCACGCAAACCTCGAAGGAACGCGATGCGCCTTGGGGGTACCTCCCACGCCCTTCGGGCAGTGGGGGAGGGCCACCGGGCCGAGTCTCTTGGGGTTGTCTGTTTGGCCGCTGATCGGTGGGGGCTGGTCGCGCCCACGCGGCGGAGCCGCAAATCGAGCACGGTCCCGCGCCCCTGACGGGGCGCACATGGTCCGGGTCGCGCGTTCCTGCCTGGAAGTCGCGCGTTCCTGCCTGGAAACGGCGTGGAGCTGCGCCCCGAAAGGGGCGCGGGGAACTGCGCGAGCAACCACGACGTGCCCGCGGCGGGCCACCGGGCCGGGCCTCTTGCGGTCGTGTGCTTGGCCACCGGCCGGTGGGGGCTGGTCGCGCCCGAGGCGGAGCCGCAATTCGAGCACAGCCGCGTGTCCCTGCCTGGACGCGGCGTGGAGCTGCGCCCCGAAAGGGGCGCGGGGAACTGCGCGAGCAACCACGATGCGCCTGCTGTAGGCCACCGGGCCCAGCCCCAGTACCCCCAGAACACGGCCCCGCGCCCCCGCCAGGGCAACGCCCAAGAACCGCCGCACGGGACAGACCCGCCCCAGCCGCGCCCAGCCGGGGCAGGACCCCAGCCGGGGCAGGACCCCAGCCGGAGCGCCCCCCACCGGACGGCCCCCGGCACCACGGCTGAGCGGTTTCGCGCGCCCCGGAAAGGGGCGCTCAGTCGCCCTCGTGCCGCTCCCGCGTAGCCAGCAGGCGCCGGAGCGAGTAGAGGCGGGTCGGATCGGCGTGGCCTTCGGCCACCCATGCGTCGAGGGCGCAGTCCGGCTCGTCGTGGCTGCACGCGCGCGGGCAGCCGGCGGTGCCGGGCTCCAGGTCGGGGAAGGCGTGGATGACCCGGGAGGGGTCGACGTGCGCGAGCCCGAAGGACCGCACGCCCGGGGTGTCGATGACCCAGCCGCGCTGCCCGCCGTCGTCCCCGGGGCCGGTCAGGGGCAGGGCCAGTGCCGACGTGGTGGTGTGCCTGCCGCGCCCGGTGACCGCGTTGACGTGCCCGGTGCTGCGCCGCCGCTCCTCGGGGACCAGGGAGTTGACGAGGGTGGTCTTGCCGACGCCGGAGTGCCCCACGAACGCGGTGATCTTGCCGTCGAGCAGCGCGTGCACGCGGTCGGCGGCGTCGCCGTTCTCCAGTTCCTCGCGGGAGGTGACGACGTACGGCACGCCCAGCGGCTCGTAGGTCTCCAGGAGCTTCTCGGGCGGGGCCAGGTCGGACTTGGTGAGCACCAGGAGCGGGTCGAGCCCGCCGTCGTAGGCGGCGACGAGGCACCGGTCGATCAGGCGCGGGCGCGGCTCGGGGTCGGCGAGGGCGGTGACGACGGCGAGCTGGTCGGCGTTGGCGACCACGACCCGCTCGTAGGGATCGTCGTCGTCGGCGGTGCGGCGCAGCACGGACGTCCGCGGCGCGATCCGCACGATGCGCGCCAGGGTGTCCTTCGCGCCGGAGAGGTCACCGACGAGCGCGACCCGGTCGCCCACCACGGCCGCCTTGCGGCCCAGCTCCCGCGCCTTCATCGCCAGCACGATCCGGTCCTCGACGAGGCACGTGAGCCGGCCCCGGTCGACGGTGAGCACCATGCCCTCGGCGGCGTCCTCGTGCTTGGGCCTGATGCTCGTACGCGGGCGCGTGCCCCGGCGCTGGGGGCGGATCCTGACGTCGTCCTCGTCGGTGTGCTTGCCGTAGCGGCGCATGATCGGATTCGCCCGTCACAACCCGAGCATCCCGGTCCACAGGTCGGGGAAGTCGGGGAGGGTCTTCGCGGTGGTCGCGACGTTCTCGATGCCCACGTCCGGCACGGCGAGGCCGAGCACCGCGCCCGCGGTGGCCATCCGGTGGTCGTCGTAGGTGTGGAAGGTGCCGCCGTGCAGCGGCCGGGGGTTGACGCGCAGGCCGTCGGCGGTCTCCGCGACGTCGCCGCCCAGCTCGTTGATCTCCTTCGTGAGGGCCGCGAGCCGGTCCGTCTCGTGCAGCCGCAGGTGCGCCACGCCGCGCAGCGTGGAGGGGGAGTCGGCGAGGGCGGCCACCGCGGCGACGCCCGGGGTCAGCTCGCCGACCTCGCCCAGGTCCACGTCGATGCCGCGGATCCGCCCCGAGCCCGTGAACACCAGGCCCTGGTCGGTCAGTTCGCAGGAGCCGCCCATCTCGGTGAAGATCTCCCGGAGCCGGTCGCCGGGCTGGGTGGTGTGCGCGGGCCAGTCGGGGATCACCACGCGGCCGCCGGTGACCAGGGCGGCGGCCAGGAACGGCTGGGCGTTGGAGAGGTCGGGCTCGATCGTCAGGTCGGTGCCGAGCAGCGCGCCCGGGGTGACCCGCCAGACGTTCGGCTCGCCGCCCGACTCCGGGGTGTCCACCTTGGCGCCGGCCTGCCGCAGCATGTCGACGGTCATCCGGATGTGGGGCATGGACGGCAGCGTGCGGCCGGTGTGCCTGACCTGCACGCCGTGGTTGAAGCGCGGAGCGGACAGCAGCAGCGCGGAGACGAACTGGGACGAGGACGAGGCGTCGATCTCCACCGGGCCGCCCAGCAGCGCACCGTTGCCGTGCACGGTCATCGGCAGCGCGCCGCGGCCGTTGTCGTCGACACGCGCGCCCAGCGCACGCAGCGCCCCGATCACCCCGCCGAGGGGACGCTCGTACGAGCGCGGGTCGCCGTCGAACCGCACGGGGCCGTCGACGAGGGTCGCGACCGGCGGCAGGAAGCGCATCACCGTGCCGGCGTTGCCGACGTCGACGGCGGCCGGGCCGTGCAGTCCCGACGGGATGACCCGCCACGCCTCGCCGGACTCCTCGCGTCCCACCGGACCGCCGCCCGCGCCCGTCGCCTGCGGGGACAGCGACGAGACCGACGACATCACGGACGCCGACGACACCGTCTCCTCGATGCCGACGCCCATCGCGCGCAGCGCGGACGCCATCAGAAGGGTGTCGCGGGAGCGCAGCGGGCGGCGCAGCCAACCCGGCTCCGCGGCGAGCGCGGCCAGCACCAGGGCACGGTTGGTGACCGATTTGGATCCGGGCACGTGGACCGTCGCGTCGACGGCTCCGCTCGCGTGCGGGGCGGGCCAGAGAACGGTAGGCGCTGGGGTAGCGGTCATGGCTCTTACTTTAGTGGCTGCGGCGGATCATCAAACTTGATCAAATATGGCGAAATGTGGGTGAAACCTATGTTTGATAAGGGCGCCGCCCGGCCAAAAAGTGGCGCACTCGCCGTCGGCTCCCTCGCAGGCCCCCTCGGGCCCCTGTAGGCCCCCCTCGGGCCCCTCTGTAGGCCCCCGGGCCTCTGTAGGCCCTCAGCCGGGTCCCGGGCAGGTCGTCAACAGGTCCTCAGAAGAGGGTGCCCTCCTCCGGGGCCGGCAGTTCCTTGAGTAGTTCGGGACCGTTGTTGCGCACGTTGCTGACCGACGTCGTCACGGGGTAGGCCCGCATCAGGCCCTCGGGCGGCGGCGCGAGCAGCGTGCGCAGTTCCTCGGGCTCCGTGCGGGAGGGGTCCAGCCAGGCGTCCCAGCGGTCCGGGGTGAGCATCAGCGGCATCCGCGGGTGGATGTCGGCGAGCGCCCTCGGCCCCTCCTCCGGGGCCACCGCGAGCGGCGCGGTCTCGGCCTCCGTGGTGATCACCGAGCACGTCACCCACCAGGCGGAGGGGTGCTCGTCGGGCAGCGTGCCGTCCCGCCAGAACTCGTACAGCCCCGCCATCGCGAACACCGAACCGTCGGCGGGCGTGACGAAGTACGGCTGCTTCCGCGGCCGCTTCTTCTTCCCCTTCACCTCCAGATCGCGCTCCGTGCTGCCGGTGACCCACTCGAAGTAGCCGTCCGCGGGCAGGATGCAGCGCCGGGTGGCGAAGGCGCGGCGGTACGACGGCTTCTCGTGCACCGTCTCGCCCCGGGCGTTGATCATCCGGGCCGCGCCCTCCGGGGTCTTCGACCACGACGGGACGAGTCCCCACCTCAGCCTGCGCAGCTGGCGAACCGGTCGCGGGTCGTCGGCGTCTTTCAGGGGACGGTCCAGCACGGCGTAGACCTCCTTGGTGGGGGCCACGTTCCAGTCGGGCGCGAGGGTCTCCTCGGGGTCCCACTTCTCGATCTCGAAGATGCCTGCGAGATCCTCTGGCCTACGACTCGCTGAGTACCGTCCGCACATGACAGCAACCCTGCCACGACCCGGGGCCCTCCGGGCCACCCGTGCCTTCCGATGAGGAGCCCGTACATGATCAGCCAGGCCGGCCTCGCCGCCTTCGACGGCAGTACCTCCTGGGCGGCCACGGCGAGCGCGTCCGCCGCCTCCCTCTGGGACCGCGTCCTCGGCAGCCAGCCGCACCCGGCGGCCTGGATGGTGGTCGCGACCGGCGTCCTCGCGCTGGCCGTCGTCGTTCCGCACCGCCCCTGGCGGCTGGCGCGCAACACCATCACCATCGCCCACGAGGGCGGCCACGGCCTGATAGCCCTGGTGACCGGCCGCCGCCTGCAGGGCATACGCCTGCACTCCGACACCTCCGGCCTCACCGTGAGCCGGGGCAGGCCGTCGGGACCCGGCATGATCCTCACCGCCGCGGCCGGCTACACCGCGCCCCCGCTGCTCGGCCTCGGCGGCGCCGCGCTGCTCGCCGCGCAGCACATCACCGCGTTCCTCTGGCTGGCGACCGCGCTGCTCATCGCCATGCTCCTCATGATCCGGAACGCCTACGGGGTGCTCACGGTGCTGGTCACCGGCGGCGGCTTCCTCGTGGTGTCCTGGCTCGCCGACCCCGAGGTGCAGGCCGCGTTCGCCTACGCGGTGGTGTGGTTCCTGCTGCTCGGCGGGGTGCGCCCCGCCTTCGAGCTCCAGACCAAGCGGCGGCGCGGGCAGGCGGGCGACTCCGACGCCGACCAGCTCGCCCGGCTGACGAACGTCCCGGCGGGGCTGTGGCTCTTCCTCTTCCACGCGGTCTCGCTCTGCTCGCTGCTCGGCGGCGGACGGTGGCTGCTGGGCCTGTGAGGGAGGCCTGCCACGGGCGTCCCGGGGCCCCGCGCCCGAAGCCGCCCGAGGCACGCGGATCCGCCAGGCCGCGGTCCGGCTCGCCGGGCCCGCCCCTGCGCGGCGGGTGCGGGAGCCGCACGGCAGGATGAGGGCGTGACCGACATCCAGAGCATCGAGACCGACGCGGGTGTGGCCAGGATCACCTGGCACCGGGGCACGGGAGAGCAGATCGGCGTCCTCGCCCTCGGGCACGGCGCCGGCGGCGGCATCGAGGCCCGCGACCTCCAGGCGCTGGCCACCAGGCTCCCCGCGCGAGGGCTGACCGTCGCCCTCGTCGAGCAGCCGTGGCGGGTGGCCGGCAAGAAGCTGGCGCCCGCCCCGAAGACCCTGGACACGGGGTGGCGGGGGGTGTGGCCCGCGCTCACGGGCCCCGGCCTCCCGGTGATCGCGGGCGGCCGCAGCGCCGGCGCCCGGGTGGCCTGCCGCACGGGCCGCGAGCTGGGCGCCGCGGGCGTGCTCGCGCTCGCCTTCCCGCTCCACCCGCCCGGCAAGCCCGAGCGCTCCCGGAGCGCGGAACTGCTGGAGGCGGGCCTTCCGACCCTGGTCATCCAGGGTGGCCGCGACCCCTTCGGCAAGCCGACGGAGTTCCCCTCCGGCCACTACCTGAAGGTCGTGGTGCCCTTCGCCGACCACAGCTTCGGGGTGCCCAAGACGGCCCCGGTCGAGCAGCACGACGCCATGCGGATCATCACCGACGCCGTCGCCGGCTGGGCCGTCACGATCGCCTGACCGGGAGTGACCGCGGCCGGTGGAGGCCGCACGGCGCACGGGAATGCCGGCACGCCCGGCGCTGTTGTGGCGGACAGAAGGTACCGGGGTCCGGTACCTGGACGTACGAGAGGAAGTCCGCTGCATGGGTTCCATCGCCTGCCCGAGCCGCCGGGACACCGCCCAGCTGGAGTGGTCGGTCCTGCACGCGGCCAAGGACTCCGCCGTTCGGGCACCGGGTGCGGCCACTGGGCCGACCTCGAAGGTTGAGGGTCGACTATTCTCCGATGCGAGTGGTGCCGCTTTCGGCTCCGCCACAGCACTGGAGGAGGTGGGTCCGGTCACTGGGACCGACGCGGGGGCCGATCATGGCCGGGCCGAAGGGCCCGAGGAGTCGGCCGCCGAGCGCAGCGCCCGTTTCGAGCGGGACGCGCTCGCGTTCCTCGACCAGATGTACTCGGCAGCGCTGCGGATGACGCGCAACCCGGCCGACGCCGAGGACCTGGTTCAGGAGACGTATGCCAAGGCGTACGGCTCGTTCCACCAGTTCCGTGAGGGGACCAACCTCAAGGCCTGGCTGTACCGCATCCTGACGAACACGTTCATCAACTCGTACCGCAAGAAGCAGCGCGAGCCGCAGCGCAGTGCCGCCGAGGACATCGAGGACTGGCAGCTCGCGCGCGCCGAGTCGCACATGTCGACGGGGCTGCGCTCCGCCGAGTCCCAGGCGCTGGACCACCTCCCGGACTCCGATGTGAAGTCCGCGCTCCAGGCGATCCCCGAAGAGTTCCGCATCGCCGTCTATCTCGCAGACGTAGAGGGCTTTGCGTACAAGGAGATCGCGGACATCATGGGAACACCCATCGGTACGGTGATGTCCAGGCTGCACCGCGGCCGGCGTCAGCTGCGCGGCATGCTGGAGGACTACGCCAGGGACCGCGGTCTGGTCCCGGCAGGCGCCGGAGAGTCGAACGGAACGAAAGGTTCGGGCTCATGAGCTGCGGAGAGCCGCACGAGACGGACTGCAGTGAAGTACTGGATCATCTCTATGAGTTCCTGGACCACGAGATGCCCGACACCGACTGCACCAAGTTCGAGCAGCACTTCGAGGAGTGCTCCCCGTGCCTGGAGAAGTACGGCCTTGAGCAGGCCGTGAAGAAGCTGGTCAAGCGCTGCTGCGGGCATGACGACGTACCCACCGACCTCCGGTCGAAGGTCATGGGGCGGATCGACCTGATCCGCTCCGGCCAGTCGGTCCCCGACAGCGACGTGACGGCAACGGCGGACGGCACCTGAGACGTACCCGGGCCCGTGAGGGGCGCGGGGAACTGCTGGGGGCACCTCCCACGCCCTTCAGGCAGTGGGGGACAGCCACGACGAGACGGTTGGATCGCCACCGGGCGAAGCGGGCAGGCGCTGCCGCCACAGGCCCCGGCCCACGCCCACTGGAGTCCGTCGGATCCCCCCGGCCGCAGGCCGGCCCTCACTCGAATGCACTAATCCACTCCCTCCCCACGTCCGCAATCCGCCATTGCGCGCCGTGGCGAGCGGCTGCTCGCGGTACGGGACGGCCTCCCGCACCGGACGAGTGTCCGGGGCGTCCGCGGTGGGCATGGGCCCAGGGTGAAGCGGGTGGCACACGTGGCCTGTGTTGAGCGCTGTTGTCAGTGAAAGAGCGGTCTGACCTGGCCGGAGGTGGGTAACCCATGGGTAATGAGCGGGTGTCCGACCCCACGTGGTTGGATGCGAAGGAGAGGGCGTTTCCGGGGGCGCGGTCCGCCGTGGGGTGTCCTCTCCGGGGGGCGGGCCCCCGGGCTCCGGTCCAGACGGCAGGCGGGAATCGTGAGGATCTTCGGTAAGGGACGGCATCGGCCCTCCGCCTCGTGGCGGCAGGCCACCGACCGCGCGTTCACACTGATCGGTGACGGTCGTTACGAGGACGCGGGCGCTCTCCTGACGCGTGCGGCGGACCTGGAGCCGTGGCTCTCGGAGTCTTGGTTCAACCTCGCCCTGCTGCACAAGTTCCGGCACGACTGGGAGCAGGCGCGCGCCGCCGGGCTGCGCGCCGTCGCCCTGGTGGAGCGCGACGGAGGCGCCCCGGACTGGTGGAACGTCGGGATCGCGGCCACGGCCCTGCAGGACTGGCCGCTCGCGCGCAGGGCCTGGCAGGCGTACGGGCTGAAGGTGCCCGGCGGCCCCGCGGCGGCGAGCGAGCCGCTCGGCATGGAGCTGGGCAGCGCGGCCGTCCGGCTCTCCCCGGAGGGCGAGGCGGAGGTCGTCTGGGGCCGCAGGCTGGATCCGGCCCGCATGGAGGTGCTGTCCATTCCGCTGCCGTCGTCGGGCCGCCGCTGGGGCGAGGTCGTCCTGCACGACGGCGTCCCGCACGGGGAGCGGACGACCACCGCAGGGCACGCGTACCCGGTGTTCGACGAGATCGAGCTGTGGGCGCCCTCGCCGGTGCCCACCTGGGTGGTCCTGCTGGAAGCGGCCACCGAGGAGGACCGGGACGCCCTGGAGCAGCTCGCCGCCGACGCCGGCTTCGCCGCGGAGGACTGGTCGTCGTCGGTGCGGCTGCTGTGCCGGATGTGCTCCGAGAGCCGGATGCCGAGCGACGAGGGCGACGGCGACCACCTCGACCCGCACGACCACAGCGAGCCCGGCCACCCGGGACCCCTCGGCCACCGCACCGACGGGCAGCTCTGGGTGCCGGAGCGCGAGTGCGGGATCGCCGCGCCCGCGGCCCTGGTCAGCGGCCTCCTGGACGGATGGGTCGCGGACCGGCCGGACGCCCGCGCCTGGCGGGACCTCGAAGAGGTCTGCTGAACCAGGGGCGTTCGCACGCGGCCCCCGCGCCAGTGCCCCGCGCCACCGTCGCCCCGCTCGCGGTGGCCGAGTCAGGCGCATACCCCTCTGGTCGCGCCGGCCGGCACCGTAGGCTGTACCGGCAGTAGACCATGAGGGTTTTCCAGGAAGGCGTACGGCGAAGAGATGGTGCAGCAGGACACTGAGCAGCAGCGGACCTCGGCGGGCCCGGCGGTGCTCCCCGTCGACGACGAGGGCTTCGTCATCGACACCGAGGACTGCGAGGAGCGCGAAGCGGCCTACCGCGCGCGTGGCACCTCCCGTCCCATCACCGTCGTAGGCAACCCCGTGCTGCACCGCGAGTGCAGGGACGTCACCGAGTTCGGCGAGGACCTGGCCCGGCTCGTCGACGACATGTTCGCCAGCCAGCGCGCCGCGGAGGGCGTCGGCCTGGCCGCCAACCAGATCGGCGTCGACCTCAAGGTCTTCGTCTACGACTGCCCCGACGACGAGAACGCCCGGCACGTCGGCGTCGTCTGCAACCCCGTCGTGCAGGAGCTGCCCGCCGAACTGCGCCGCCTCGACGACTCGAACGAGGGCTGCCTGTCCGTGCCGACCGCCTACGCGCCGCTGGCCCGGCCCGACTACGCGGTGGTGACCGGCCAGGACGAGCGCGGCAACCCCATCAGCGTGCGCGGCACCGGCTACTTCGCCCGCTGCCTCCAGCACGAGACGGACCACCTCTACGGCCGCCTCTACATCGACCGGCTCTCCAAGCGCGAACGCAAGGACGCGCTGCGGCAGATGGCCGAGGGCACGCCGCGGTACGAGACCGTGCCCAACGAGTAACCCACCGCGGGCCGGCGCCCTTTGCGGGGCGCCCTGACAGTCCCGGTCACCTCGCCCTGACCGTCCCGGTCGCCCCCCTGGGGGGCGCGAGGCTGCTTCCTATGGGCTGGGGGCGCCTCCCACGCCTTTTGAGGCAGTCGGGGAGCACGTGAGGCAGGGGGTGGGTCCGCCGCGCGGGCGTGAACGGCCACCTTCGTACGCCGTGCACCTGCTCAGCGCGCCCGCGTGCACCTTTCCCCGTGCATCAGCCCGGTCGGCCATCGCCGGCCGGGTTTTTGGCATATGCCAGAGGTCACGGTCGCCGTGACAAGGCCACCGGACGTATGTTCGCGGCATCCTTTTCCGGCAGGTGCTGTGAAGCTATTCCCTCTCCGTCTCTCTTGGTGCTGAATGGAATCCGCGTGGGGGGACGCACCGGCGCACGCCCGGCGGCAGGGCGGGTGCGCGCCCAAAAACGGTCGAGAGGGGTATTCATGCCTGCTTCCTCATACAGCACTTCACGGACGACACAGACGCCGCCGGCCCCGGTGGTGGAGGTTTCCGTGCCGGAGGCGCTCCGCATGCCGAGGGTGGAGGCGCTATTCGCGCGACATCGCCACACGTATTGGCCAAAGCTTCAACGCAGGGCGAGGATCTGGCTGCTGGAAAAGCGGCTGATGCCCGCGGACAAGATCGATGCGTATGCGGACACGCTCCGTTACACCGATCTCGTGGCGGGTTACTACGTCGGCGCACCGGATGACGTCGTCGCGGCGATAGCGGATTTCAGTACCTGGTTCTTCGTCTGGGACGACAGGCACGACCGTGACGCCGTGCACGGCAGGACGGCCTCCTGGCGGGCGCTGGCGGACCGCCTGCACACCGCGCTCGACGACCCCGAGCCGCATCAGGCGCACCGGGAACCGCTGGTCGCGGCGTTCGCCGAGTGCGTGGTACGGATGTGCTCGTACCTCGGTCCCGCCTGGAACGCGCGGTTCGCCCGGCACTTCCACGCGGTGATCGAGGCCTACGACCAGGAGTTCGCCAACCGCCGCACGGGCACGGTGCCCACGGTCGAGGAATACATAGCGCTGCGTCGCCACACCTTCGGCCACCACGTCTGGCTGGACCTCCTGGAACTCGCGGCGGACCGCGAACTCCCGGAAAGCCTGCGGACCCACCCGGAATACCGGCGGGCCGGCCTCGCCTCACAGGACTTCTCGGCCTGGTACAACGACCTCTGCTCCCTTCCCAAGGAAATCGCGGGCGACGAGGTCCACAATCTGGGTATCTGCCTCATTCAGCACGAAGGGATATCCCTGGAAGAAGCGGTGGTGGAAGTACGCGGCCGGGCCGCCTCACGCATCACCGAATTCCTGGAGGCGGAGAGCGAGTTGCTGCGTATGGCCGAGGAATCGGAAGACGGGACGAGAGAGGGAGCCGCGCTCGCAGCCGGATTACGTATGTGCCTGTTCAATATGCGCAACTGGTTCTCCTCGGTCTACTGGTTCCATCACGAGTCGGGCCGCTACCGCGTGGACACCTGGGACGACAGGTCGACCCCTCCGTACGTCAGCGACCCGGCAGGTGAGGCATGAGCATCGAGTCCCAGCACCAGCACCAGCACGAGCACCGGGGCCGGGCCCAGGCGCAGCCGGGGAGCCGGCAGGAGAGCCGTCCCGAGCCCCAGAGAAGCCCTCAGCCTCGCAAACAGCCCCAGCCGCCGCTGGCCGGGGGCGCCGTACCGCTGCTCGGCCACGCCTGGCGACTGGTGCGCGACCCGCTCGCGTTCCTCGCCGGCCTGCGCGACCACGGCGACCTGGTCCGGCTCAAGCTGGGCCCCAGGACGGCCTACGCGGTGTGCGCCCCGGAACTGGTCGGCCAGCTCCTGCGCAGCCCCGAGTACGAGGTCGGCGGCCCGCTGTGGGACACCATGGAGGTGCTGCTCGGCAAGGGCGTGGCGACCAGCAACGGCGCCCTGCACCGCAGGCAGCGGCGGATGATGCAGCCCGCCTTCCGGCCCGAGCGGATCGCCGACTACGCGGCCGTGATGGAGGAGGAGGCCCGCGCCATGGTGGCGCGCTGGGAACCCGGCGGCACGATCGACGTGGGCGCCGAGATGTTCCGCGCGTCCGTGCGCATCGTGTCCCGGTCCCTGCTGGAGGTCGACTCGATCGCGCAGAAGGCCGAGCACATCAGCGCGGCACTGGGCACCGTCTTCGAGGGCCTGTACCGCCGCATGGTGCTCTCGGCGGGCCCTCTGCACCGGCTGCCGACCCCTGCCAACCGCCGCTTTTCGCGCGCCCTGGCCGATCTGCACGGCCTCGTCGACGAGATCCTCGCGGAACGGCACGCCTCCGGTGCCCGGCCCCGGGACCTGATCACGGTCCTGCTGGAGGCCACCGACGAGTCAGGGGCGCCGCTCGGCGACCGGGAGATCCACGACCACCTGGTCTCGCTGGTGGTCGCGGGCGCCGAGAACGTCTCGTCGACGCTGGCCTGGACCCTCTGCCTGCTCACCGAGCACCCCGGCCGCGCGGACCGGCTGGCCGAGGAGGTGAACGCCGTGACCGGTGGGCGACCGGTCTCCTTCGCGGACGTCGGCGCGCTCTCGTTCACGCGCAATGTCATCACGGAGGCGATGCGGATTCGGCCTGCCCCGTGGATTCTCACGCGGCGCACCGTGGCCGAGACCGAACTCGGTGGATACGCCATTCCGGCCCACGCGGACATCGTGTACTCCACGTATGCGATGCAGCGCGATCCGCGTTCCTTCCCGCGCCATCTGGAGTTCGACCCGGATCGGTGGCTTCCGGAACGTGCCGGGGAGATGGAGGCGGCGGCGATGATTCCGTTCGGCACCGGCAATCGGAAATGCCCGGGTGATCATTTCAGTATGGCCGAATTTGCCATCGTCCTCGCGACGGTGGTTCCGCGGTGGCGGTTCAGCGCGGTGGAGGGTACGGACACGTCGTCCCGGATCGGGATCACGTTGCATCCCAAACGGTTGCTTTTGCGGCCGGAGCCGCGCTGATCCGCCCCCGGGTGGCCGACCCCACCGGCCGACCGGCGGTGGGGCTCCGCCCCGGCGGGGGTACCTCCCACGCCCTTCGGGCAGTGGGGGGAGGGCCACCGGGCCCAGCCCCTTGCGGTCTCGTTTCCATCCACCGGCCGGTGGGGGCTGGTCGCGCCCGCGCGGCGGAGCCGCAAGTCGAGCACAGCCCCGCGCCCCTGGATGGGCCGGCGTTAGCGGCCCGGCAGGGTGCGCCCCGACAGGGGCGCGGGGAACTGCGCGAGTAACCACGACGCGCCTGTGGCAGGCCACCGGGCCGAGCCCGTTGCGGTCTCGTTCCTGGCCACCGGCAGGTGCTCCCCACCGGCAGGTGCTCCCCACCGGCAGGTGCCCCCCCCACCGGCAGGTGGCCCCACCGGCAGGTGGCCGCCTGTGTCAGCTTCCGGAGGGAGCCGCCGTAGCCGGCGGGAGCTCCGTCTGGACCCCCGGCTCACCCGCGTCAGCGGTGTAATCCGAGGGCGACGTCTCGTCCGTGCCCCTGGGCGCCTTCACGGCGTTCAGGACGAACGTGAGGACCACCGTCACCACGAGGTTGAGCACGAAGGCCGTCAGGCCGATGTAGCCGATCTCGCCGAGCCCGGGGATCTTGTCGCTGCTGCCACCGAAGTGCGCCTGCGTGGGGCTCGCGACGCCGTACGCCGCCACCGTGCCGTAGACCATGCCGACCGCCCAGCCGGCGAGCAGCGCCCAGCGGTGGAACCACCGGGTGAACAGGCCGCCGACCAGCGCCGGGAAGGTCTGGAGGATCCAGATACCGCCGAGCAGCTGGAAGTTGATGGCGACGGTCCTGTCCATGGTCAGCACGAAGACCAGCGCGCCCACCTTCACCACCAGCGAGACGATCTTGGAGACGGTCGCCTCCTGGGCGGGGGTGGCGTTGGGCTTGAGGAAGTCCCGGTAGATGTTGCGCGTGAACAGGTTCGCCGCGGCGATCGACATGATCGCCGCCGGCACCAGCGCACCGATGCCGATCGCGGCGAAGGCGACACCCGCGAACCAGTCCGGGAACATGTTCTCGAAGAGCTGCGGGATGGCGAGCTGGCCGTTCTCGACCTTGATGCCGTCCGCGATCGCCATGAAGCCGAGCAGCGCCAGCAGGCCCAGCATCAGCGAGTACAGCGGCAGGATCGCGGTGTTGCGGCGGATCACGTTGCGGCTGCGCGAGGAGAGCGTCGCCGTGATCGAGTGCGGGTACATGAAGAGCGCCATCGCGGAGCCGAGGGCCAGCGTGGCGTAGCCCCACGTCCCCGCGGCGTTCGGCGCCAGCGCCCCGCGTGGCGCGCCCGTCGCCGGGTTCTTCTGCGCGAACGCCTCCGCCGACTTGTGGAAGATGTCGTCGAAGCCGCCCAGCTTGATCGGGATGTAGATGATCGCCACGGCGATGACCAGGTAGATCAGCGTGTCCTTGACGAAGGCGATCAGCGCGGGAGCGCGCAGCCCGGACGAGTAGGTGTAGGCCGCCAGCACGGCGAACGCGAGGAACAGCGGCAGGTCCTTGACGAACCAGTTGGTGCTGTCGCCGCCGCCGATGCCGAGCACGTCCAGCACGGCCTGGATGCCCACCAGTTGCAGGGCGATGTACGGCATCGTGGCCAGGATGCCGGTGAGCGCCACCGCCAGCGAGAGCCCCTTCGAGCCGAACCGCCCGCGCACGAAGTCGGACGTGGTCACGTAGCCGTGCTTGTGCGAGACCGACCAGAGCCGGGGCAGGAAGGTGAAGATCATCGGATAGACGATGATCGTGTACGGCACCGCGAAGAAGCCCGCCGCGCCCGACGCGTAGATCGCGGCCGGCACGGCCACGAACGTGTACGCGGTGTACAGGTCGCCGCCGAGCAGGAACCACGTGATCCAGGTGCCGAACGACCGGCCGCCCAGGCCCCACTCGTCGAGGGAGTGGGCGTTGTCGGCGCGCCGCCAGCGCGCCGCCCAGAAGCCCATCACCGTCACGGCCAGGAAGAAGAAGATGAAGACGCCGAGCGCGACGCCGTTCACACCGTCCTTCATCGCCCCTCACCTCCTTCGCGCCTCGCACCGTCGCCGTCCGCCGCCGCGCCGCGGCCCGCCGAGGCGGCCCCCCGGCTGCGCTGGTCGTACTGCCACAGCTTGTACGCGGTCATGGTGAGCGCGGTCGAGATGAGCACCCACAGCATCTGGTACCAGTAGAAGAACGGAATGCCGATGAACGCCGGGTCGACCTTCGCGTAGGAGCTGACCCAGAGCATGGCCACGAACGGTGCGAGCAGGCACAGCGCGATGACCACACGGACCGGCGTCACCACCGGTCTGCTCACTTGGGGTACCTCGGACTCAGACATGGGCGGCTCCGTCGGCTCGTCGATCACCGTTGCACCACTGATCGGATCGTGATGCGCTGGAAATCTAGGCGCTACGTCAGCATGAGGGAACCCCGGCCCGATAACGGGCGTATTGCAGTCCGCGCACGTCATGCCCCCTGCGCCGGCGCCGCCCCCGCTGTTCCCGGCCGCCCGCCGTGGTGCGCAGTCAGTCGGCCGGCCGCTTCAGACGGGCGACGAACTTGTAGCGGTCGCCCCGGTAGACCGAGCGCACCCACTCCACCGGGCGCCCCTCGCCGTCCAGTGAGTGCCGGGAGAGCATCAGCATCGGCAGGCCCACGTCCGTGCCGAGCAGCCCCGCCTCGCGCGGCGTGGCCAGCGACGTTTCGATGGTCTCCTCGGCCTCGGCCAGCTGGACGCCGTAGACCTCGTCCAGCGCGGTGTACAGGGACGTGTACTTGACGAGGCCCCGGCGGAGCGCGGGGAAGCGCTTCGCGGACAGGTGCGTGGTCTCGATGGCCATCGGCTCGCCGCTGGCCAGCCGCAGCCGCTCGATGCGCAGCACCCGCCCGCCGGGAACGATGTCGAGCAGCTCGGCGAGGGTGTCGTCGGCGGTGACGTAGCCGATGTCGAGGAGCTGCGAGGTGGGTTCGAGGCCCTGGGCGCGCATGTCCTCGGTGTACGAGGTGAGTTGCAGCGCCTGGGAGACCTTGGGCTTGGCCACGAACGTGCCCTTGCCCTGGATCCGTTCGAGCCTGCCCTCCACCACCAGCTCCTGGAGGGCCTGGCGGACCGTGGTGCGGGAGGTGTCGAACTCGGCGGCCAGCGTCCGCTCGGGCGGCACCGCGGAGCCCGGCGCGAGCGTCTCGGTCATGTCGAGCAAGTGCCTCTTGAGCCGGTAGTACTTGGGCACGCGCGCAGTGCGGACGGCGGCCCCTCCCTCGGTCTCCGCGCTGGTGGCGTCGGTGCTCATGCTCCGCCTTCCGGCTTGCTGCACAGGTCCGGCGCTGTGCCGGCCGCGGCTCACATCGTGGCACGGCAAAATCCGCGTCCCGCGGGAGCCGTGTCCTTTCTTATACACCGTCGGCACCCCGCCTGGTCTAGTCCACCCCGCATGTGGCGGTCGCGGCGCCGGGCCTGACGCCGCCTCCGGACCGCCTCAGGCGCGCAAGAGCGCCATCCGCGTGCGTCCGTGCACGTCCGCGGGCGTCCTCACAAGTGTCGGTCCGGTAAAGGACGAGACGGGCGTTCCCTCCATGCTTGACACTCGTATAGGTCTAGGCCAAGCTCCCCACGT
Source organism: Streptomyces sp. TS71-3 (assembly GCF_018327685.1). NCBI lineage: Bacteria > Bacillati > Actinomycetota > Actinomycetes > Kitasatosporales > Streptomycetaceae > Streptomyces > Streptomyces sp. TS71-3. The sequence continues at coordinate 1,728,597 of NZ_BNEL01000001.1, forward strand.
ACTGGTCTACACCAATGCCCAGGACCCAGCCGCGCGGTCAGCCATGCCTGACTCCTCACCGTGGATGGGGGGTGCGGCATCCCTGAGGAGGGTGACGTGAAGCGCAAGCTGACAGCGGCGATCGGCATAGCGGGCCTGATGGTCTCCATTGCGGCCTGCGGGGGCAGCAGTGAGAAGGCCGGGGGCTCCGGGGAGAACAAGCTCACGGTCTGGCTCACGGTCGACGCCCAGAACAACTGGCCCCAGCTGGTCAAGGACGCGGACGCCGCCCTCAAGAAGAAGCACCCGGGCGTGAAGATCACCCACGAGTACTACGGCTGGCCGGACAAGAACACCAAGCTGGACGCCGTGCTCGCCACCGACAAGGTGCCGGACGTGGTCGAGATGGGCAACACCGAGATGCTCGGCTACATGGTCAAGGGCGCCTTCGCCGAGGTGGACCCGTCGAAGTTCGACCACTCGGACGGCTGGCTCGACGGCCTCAAGGCCTCCGTCACCTACGACGGCAAGACCTACGGCGTGCCGTACTACGCGGGCGGCCGGGTCGCCAACTGGCGCAAGGACATCGCCGCGGCCTCCGGCATCAAGGACACCCCGAAGAGCTACAGCGAGCTCCTCTCCGACCTGGACAAGATCCAGAAGAAGCAGGGCTCCGGCTTCAACGCCTGGTACCAGCCCACCCGCGACTGGTACGCGGGCATGTCCTTCGTCTACGACGCGGGCGGCGCCATCGCCAAGGAGCAGGGCGGTACCTGGAAGGGCACGCTCTCCTCGCCCGAGTCCCTCAAGGGGCTGGGGGAGTTCAAGAAGGTCATCGACGCGTACATGCACGGTGACAAGACCAAGGACGAGTCGGACCGCTACATCGTCTACGGCCAGGGCAAGTCGGCCATGATCTTCGCGGCCGCCTGGGAGGGCGCCACCTCGGCCGACCCGAAGAACGACAAGACCGGCAAGCTCAAGGACAACGCCGTCAACTTCGTGATGCCCGGCCCGTCCGGCAAGAACATGCCGGTCTTCCTCGGCGGCAGCGACCTCGCCATCCCGGTGAAGTCCGGCGCCCAGGACCTGGCAGCCGAGTGGATCAACGACTTCGCGGGCGCCAAGGGCCAGAAGGGCCTGATGGCCAAGGGCAACCTGCCCAACGACAAGGCCGACCTGGAGACCCAGAAGAAGGACCCGGCCACCGCGGTGCCCGCCATCGCCGCCGAGAGCAACTGGTTCGTGCCCATGGCGCCCGGCTGGGGCCAGGTCGAGAAGGCCCAGGTCCTCCAGACGATGCTCCAGAACATCGGCACCGGCAAGCAGTCCGTCGAGGCCGCCGCGAAGACGGCCGACGCCGCGATCGACAAGGTCATCAACAACAAGTGACCCGGACCCGTGCCGGGTGGCGGGGCCCCGTACGAGGGGTGGGGCCCCGGCACCGGCGCGGGCCGGTTCCGTGCCGCCGCACGGGACCGGCGGGGACGCCGCCCGCACGCGGGTGCCGGGGAGCAGCCGGACCGGTGCCGGCCCTCGGCCCGCGGAAACGGGAGGCCACGGGGAGCCGCCGGGCCGGGGCCCGGAACCGCAGGGAGCCCGCACGCCCGGGCCGCCAGGAGAGGGACCGTTGAGGAGCGCACCATGAGTGCCGCAGAGACCACCACCGCCGAGGTGCCGCCGGCGCGGCCCTCGCCACCTCCCGACTCCGGGGCATCCAGCGGCCGGCCCGAGGGCCCGCGCCGGGTGTCCGCCGGCGCCAGACCGGGCGCGGCCCGCGGCGCCTCCGCCGTGCCCTGGGCGCTGCTCGCGCCCTGCCTGCTGGTACTGGTCCTGGTGCTGGGCTATCCGCTGGTGCGGCTGGTCACGCTCTCGTTCCAGGAGTTCGGGCAGTCCCAGCTCTGGGGCTTCAAGCCCGCCGAGCCGGCCGGCTTCGACAACTTCTCCAAGGTGCTCGGCGACGGTGAGTTCTGGGCCGTGGTGCTGCGCACCGTCATCTTCGCGGCGGGTTCCGTCATCGTCACCATGGTGCTGGGCATGCTCGTCGCGCTGGTGCTCCAGCGGGTCTCGCCCTGGGTGAAGACGCTGGTCAACATCGCGCTGGTGGCGAGCTGGGGGATGCCCGTCATCGTCGCCACCACCATCTACAAGTGGATGTTCGACTCCGACTACGGCATCCTCAACTACCTGCTCAGCAAGCTGCCGGGCGTCGACCTGATCGGCCACAACTGGTTCGCGAGCGGCCCCCAGGGGCTTGCCGTGATCATGCTGCTGGTGGTGTGGGGCGCGGTGCCGTTCGTGGTGATCACGCTCACCGCCGGACTCACCCAGGTGCCCAAGGAGCTCGAAGAGGCCGCCCGGCTGGACGGCGCCGGCTCCTGGGGCGTCTTCCGGAACGTCACCGTGCCCGTCCTCAAGCCCATCCTGGTGATGCTCACCACCCTCTCCGTCATCTGGGACATGGGCGTCTTCCCGCAGGTCTTCGTGATGCGCGGCGGCCACCCCGAGGCCGAGTTCCAGCTGCTGACCACCTACTCCTACGACAGGGCCTTCCAGGTCAACGACTACGGCGGCGGCTCCGCCATCGCCCTGCTCACCGTCGTCCTGCTGCTGGGCGTGGTGGCGGTGTACATGCGTCAGATGCTGAGGATCGGCGACGTGGAGGAGAGCGCATGAGCACCGTGAGCACCGCCGGCGCGGCCGGCTCCGCCACCCGGGTCCGCCCCTCGCCCACCCCCCGCCGGGGGCGCACCCGCGCCGGCTGGAACCTGCTCGGGCTCTGCGTGTTCGTCGGCGCGGGCTTCCCCGTCTACTGGATGCTCGCCACGGCGTTCAAGCCGGCCCGCGACGCCATCGACCCCACCCCCGGCCTGCTGCCCGCCAGCCTCACCCTGGACAACTTCCGCCGCGCCCTGCAGATCGCCGACTTCTGGGGTCCCGTCGGGCGCAGCCTGACCGTGTCGCTGACGGTCGTCGTCATCGGCATGGTGATCGGCGTGCTGGCGGCGCTCGCCATCTCGCGGTTCGCCTTCCGGGGCCGCAAGATCGTGATCGTCGGCATCCTCGCGGTGCAGATGGTCCCGCTGGTCGCCATGATCATCCCCATCTTCCTGCTCCTCAACGACCTCGGGCAGTACGACAAGCTGAGCGGCCTGATCGTCACCTACCTGACCTTCGTGCTGCCGTTCACCGTCTGGACGCTGCGGGGCTTCATCGTCAACATCCCCAAGGAGCTGGAGGAGGCGGCCATGGTCGACGGCTGCACCCGCACCGGCGCCTTCCTGCGGGTGGTCTTCCCGCTGCTCGCGCCCGGCATGGTGGCCACCTCCGTCTACGGCTTCATCCAGGCCTGGAACGAGTACCTGTACGCGCTGATGCTGATGAGCCAGCAGCACCAGACGGCCACGGTCTGGCTCGGCAACTTCACCACCAAGCACGGCACCGAGTACGCGCCGATGATGGCCGGCTCCACGATGATGGCGGTGCCGATGGTGGCCCTCTTCCTGCTCGTCCAGCGCAAGATGGCGGCGGGCCTGACCGCGGGCGCGGTGAAGGGCTGATGTCCGTACCCGCGCCCCTGGCGCCCCCGCCGCCCGTGCCGCCGGCACCGCCGCCGCTGCCCGCGACCGCCCGCGCCCCTCGCATCGCCGCCACCGCACCGGTCACCCGCGGGCCCTCGCCGTCCGCCGCGGTCACCCGTCCAAGGAGCTCTCGATGACCACACTCGCCGGCCACACGGACACCCTGACCCGCGACGCCCTCACGGTCCTGCAGCCCGGCTTCACCGGCACCAGCGCCCCCGACTGGCTGCTGCGCAGGCTCGGCGAGGGGCTGGCCTCCGTCGCTCTCTTCGGCCGCAACATCGCCTCGCACGAACAGGTGGCCGCGCTCACCGCGCAGCTGCGGGCCGAGCGCGGCGACGTGCTCGTCACCATCGACGAGGAGGGCGGCGACGTCACCCGCCTGGAGGCGGGCACCGGGTCCACCTTCCCCGGCAACCACGCCCTCGGCGCCGTCGACGACACCGCGCTCACCCGCGAGGTCGCCTTCGAACTCGGCCGCCGCCTCGCTTCCTGCGGGGTCAACCTCAACTGGGCGCCGTCCGCCGACATCAACTCCAACCCCGACAACCCCGTGATCGGCGTGCGCTCCTTCGGCGCCGACACCGCGCTCGCGGCCCGGCACACCGCCGCCTACGTGGAGGGCCTGCAAGCCGCGGGCGTCGCCGCCTGCACCAAGCACTTCCCGGGGCACGGCGACACCGCCGTCGACTCGCACCACGCGCTGCCCCGCATCGACGCGGACCTCCAGACGCTCCACGCCCGCGAGCTGGAGCCGTTCCGCGCGGCCATCGCGGCCGGCACGCGCGCGGTGATGACCGCGCACATCCTCGTCCCCGCGCTCGACCCGCAGCGCCCCGCCACCCTCTCCCGGCTCATCCTTACCGGCCTGCTCCGCGAGGAGCTGGGCCACGACGGGCTGATCGTCACCGACGGCATGGAGATGCAGGCGATCACCTCCGCCTACGGCATCGAACGCGGCAGCGTGCTCGCCGTCGCCGCCGGCGCCGACGCGATCTGCGTGGGCGGCGGGCTCGCGGACGACGACACGGTCCGCCGGCTGTGCGACGCCCTGGTCTCCGCGGTGCGCTCCGGCGACCTGCCGGAGGAACGCCTCGCTCAGGCCGCGGCGCGGGTCCGCGACCTCGCCGGCTGGACGGCGGCGACCATGCCCCGCAGCGCCGCCTACGACGACGGTCGGGCGGTCGAGGTGGGCCTTGAGGCGGCGCGGCGGGCGCTGCGGGTGACCCGGGACGCGTCGGCGCCGGGCGCGGGCCGGCCCGTCACCGAGCCGCCGTTCGTCGCGGCCTTCACCCCGGTCGCGAACATCGCCGTCGGCGACGAGACCCCGTGGGGCGTCGCCGCCGAGCTCCAGCGGCTGCTGCCCGGCACCAGGACGGACAGCTTCAGCGGCGCCGGCGCGGGGGAGCGGGCGCTCGCCGCGGCGGGCGGCGAGCGCATCGTCGCCGTCGTCCGCGACGTCCACCGGCATGCGTGGATGTCGTCGGCCCTGGACACGCTGCTGGCCGCACGGCCCGACACCGTCGTCGTCGAGATGGGCGTTCCCCAGGCCGCGGCCCGGGGTGCCCTGCACATCGCCACGCACGGCGCGGCACGGGTGTGCGGGGTGGCGGCGGCGGAGGTGATCGTCGGGGGGTAGCCGGGTTTTGCGGCCACGCGGCGGAGCGGCCTGTCGACACAGCCTCGCGTCCCTTGTCAGGGGCCTGCACCTTGGGGTTGTCGGTCGGCTGTCGGTGTGTGGGGTGCTTGCGCAGGCCCCCGCGCCCCTTTTGGGGTCCTGCCCCTTGCGGTCTTGTTCCGGCTGCCGGCCCGTCGCGGTTGCTCGCGCAGTTCCCCGCGCCCCTGAGGGGGCTGCCGCTTGCGGTCGTCGGTCGGCTCGTCGTCGCCGGTCGCGCCGACGCGGTGGAGCCTCATGTCGACACAGGCCAGCGCCCCTCTCGGGGCGCAGCCCCGTCCTTCAAGGGGCGCGGGGAACTGCGCGAGCGACCACCCACCAACCGGTGGTCCGGACACGACCGAAACAGCCCCTCCCGGACGGTGACGAGCCGACGGTCACGTCGCGTGGGCGGCCCGAAGGTCGCCCAACCCGCTCTCCAGCAGCGTGAAGGCGTGTTCGGCGTCCCCTAGGGCCCCGGGGAGGCGGTCGTCCGCTGGCTCCCCGTGCGCCAGGCGCTGGGCGTTGTCGTTCGCCAGCGCCCACTGCACCGCGACGATCTGCACCGCCGCCAGGCGTGCCGTCAGCGGCGGCGTTCCCGCGGTCTCGCGCAGCGCCTCGGCGAGGGCGTCCTCCGCGCCCGCCTTGAAGCCCTCCATGCGGGCCACCAGCGACGGAGTGCCGAGGATCATCCGGTACAGCGCGCGCACCTGGGGATGGTCGTTGAGCCCGGTGATCGGGTCGCGCTCGCGCAGCCCCGCGAGGAAGTGCGCGCGCAGCGCTTCGAGTGGCCCGCTGTCCGCCGGACGCCCGCGCACCACCCGGGCCGCCTCGCTCTCGTGGTCCGCCAGCCGGTGCACCACCAGGTCCTCCTTGGTGGCGAAGTAGGCGAAGAGCGTGCGCTTGGAGACCTCGGCCGCCTCGGCGACCTGGGCCACGGACACCTGCGTGAAGCCGTGTTCGAGGAACAGCGCGATCGCCGCCTCCGAGATCGCGGCATGCGTCCGCCGCTTCTTCCGCTCCCGCAGCCCCGGCTCGCCGTCCACACCCGCACGATATCAGGAAGTACTCCCGGAGCAATTCTGCACCTGGTGTACATTCGCACTGAGGCGAACTAACGCCGGGAGCGCATGCATGCCTCACGCATGCATGGGAGCGGGAGCTGACCATGAGGATCGAGAACGAGAAGCAGGCCGAGGTGGTCGTGGTGGGCGCGGGGCCGACCGGGCTCACGCTCGCCCACGAACTGGCCCTGGCCGGGGTCGAGACCCTGGTCCTGGAGCGCCTCGAACGCCCCGTCGAGCAGGTGAAGGGCGGCGGGATCCAGCCCCGCACCACCGAGCTGCTGGAGTCCCGGGGCCTGCTGGCGCCCGTGCTGAGCAGGGCAATGCCGCGGGATCCGGGAACCGGCCACTTCGCGATGCTCCCGGTGCCGCTGGACTGCACGCCCTGGCGGACCCGGCACCCGTACCCGGTGCCGATACCCCAGTGGCAGCTGGAGGCGGTGCTGGCGGAGCGGGCCGTCGCCCGCGGGGCGCGCATCCTGCGGGGCACGGAGGTCACCGCGGTCACCACGGTCGACGGGGACGGGATCGACGGCGCGCCCGGTGCGGACGGCGCCGGCGGCACGGACGGCTCCGGCGAGGGCGGCGTGACGGTCACCGCGGGCGGTCTGCGGGTACGCGCGCGTTACCTGGTGGCCTGCGACGGCGGCCGGAGCACGGTGCGCAAGCTGCTCGGCCTGCCGTTCCCCGGCCGGGACGGCACCTATGTCGCGGTGCTGGCCGACGTCCGGTTGTCCGCGGTCTCGTCGCTGGTGCCGCGGCGCAGCGGGCACATCAGTTCCCTCACGCGCGAGGCGGGCGGGCACTGGGCGATGCTGGTGCCGGTGGGAGACGACCGGTACCGGTTCACCTTCGGGCGTACGGAGGGGGCGAGCGCCGCCCGGGACGTCCCGGTCACGCGGGACGAGATCGCCTCGGCGCTGCGGGCGGTCTACGGCGACGAGACCGTGCTCGGCGGCGTGGTCAACGCGGGACGGTTCACCGATGCCACCCGCCAGCTCGTCCGCTACCGCGAGGGGCGCGTGCTGTTCGCCGGGGACGCCGCGCACATCCACCCGCCGCTCGGCGGCCAGGGCCTCAACCTCGGCGTGCAGGACGCGTTCAACCTCGGCTGGAAGCTGGCGGCCGCCGTGCGGGGCCGGGCTCCGGACGGCCTGCTGGACAGCTACCACGCCGAGCGCCACCCGGCCGCGGCCAGGGTCCTGCACCACACCTCGGCGCAGCGCGTCCTCGCCGGCCCGGCCGCGTCCGAGGACGTCACGGCGCTCCGGGACATCGTCACCGACCTGCTGCGGCTGCCGGACGCCAACCGCCACATCGCGGGCCTGATGTCCGGCCTGTCACTCCGCTACGACCTGGCCGGCGAGCACCCGCTCACCGGCCACCGGCTGCCCGACCTCGACCTCGACACGGCGGCCGGGCCCACCCGGCTGTCGGCGCTCCTCCACGCCGGGCACGCGGTCCTGCTCGACCTCGCCGGCGTCGTCCCGGCGGGCCTCAGCCTCCCCGCCGGGGTCGACCTGGTCCGCGCCGGCAGCCCGGACGATCCGGGTGCCGCGGCGGTGCTGCTCAGGCCCGACGGGTACGTCTGCTGGGCATCGGACGACGCAGCCGCCTGCACCCGCACCCTGCTCCCGGCACTGCACGAGCACGTGACGGCCGCGGCATGAGCCCCGGCGGGGACGCCGCCGGGGGGAGGGCCACCGCGGAGAGGGCCACCGGGGAGAGGGGGACGTCAGATCCCCTGCCACTCCGGCTTCGCGGCGAAGGTCTGGCGGAAGTAGTCCGCGAGCCGCAGCTTGGCCGCGGCGGCCTCGTCCACCACCACCGTGGCGTGCGGATGGAGCTGGAGTGCCGAGGCCGGGCAGATCGCGGCCACCGGCCCCTCCACGCTCGCCGCCACGGCCGAGGCCTTCCCGGCGCCGGTGGCCAGCAGCACCACGTGCCGGGCCTGGAGGATCGTGCCGATGCCCTGGGTGATCACGTGGCGCGGAACCTGGTCGATCTCGCCGTCGAAGAAGCGTGCGTTGTCGATCCGGGTCTGCTCGGTCAGCGTCTTGATGCGGGTGCGGGAGGCGAGCGACGAGCACGGCTCGTTGAAGCCGATGTGGCCGTCCGTGCCGATGCCGAGGAGCTGGAGGTCGACCCCGCCGGCCTTCTCCAGCGCCTCCTCGTACGCCAGGCAGGCCGCGGGGATGTCGGCGGCCCCTCCGTCGGGGCCCATGAACGCCTCGGGTCCGAGCCCCAGCGGTTCCAGCACCTGGCGGCCGAGCACCGACCGGTAGGACTCGGGATGGTCCGCGGGCAGCCCGACGTACTCGTCGAGCTGGGCTATCCGCGCCCGGGAGACGTCCACGGCACCGGAACCGGCCTTGGCGGCCAGCGCCTCGTAGACGGGCAGCGGGGTCGAACCGGTGGCGACGCCGAGCACGGCGTCGGACTTGCGTCGCAGCAACTGTGCCATGGCCTCGGCGATGAGCTCGCCGCCCGCCTCGGCGTCCGGGACGATGACAACTTCCACGCTGGTCCTGCCGATCTGAAGAGGTCTCGACTCAGGGCGAACACGTACGGATACGCATAGTGGACTAGACCAATCTAGCAGAGCGTACCTGCCCCGCGCCGCCCTGTCCCAGGGAGTGGAATGACACCCCCGGAGTGAAACGGAAGCCGGGGAGCGAAACGGGAGCCGGAGAACGAGGCGGCGCCCCGGCGTCGGGGAGGCGGCCGGGAGGTGAAGAGACGGGGGGCGGCTCCGGTGGCGCGGGAGTGACGGGGGCGCGGGGAGAGGCGGGGAAGGGGGGAGAGACGGGAGGGTGGAGAGAGGGGAGGGTGGAGAGACGGGACGGGTATGCGGGGGTAGGGGGATACGCGCCGCAGGATGGGTACGCGGCGCAGGGCGCACCGGGCACAGGGGCACACGGGGTACAGGGCCACATGCCCCGCAGGCCCGCACGGCCTGCACGACGCGCGACCCGCACGGCCCGTACGGCCCGCACGGCGATGCGGGCACACCGGGAGGCATACGGATGAGCTCCAGCACATCGGCCGGGTACCGGGAACTGCCGGGCCGCATCATGGCCCGTGAGATGGGCGAGCAGCCCGCGGTCCTGCGCAGGATGCTGGACACGGGCGCCGGGCGGATCCGGGAGACCGCCCGTGGGATCGCGGCGAAACGCCCCCGCTTCGTCCTGCTCAACGCCCGCGGCAGCTCCGACAACGCCGCGCTGTACGCCAAGTACCTGATGGAGATCAGGCTCGGCCTGCCGTGCGGCCTGGTCTCCATGTCGAGCATCACGGCGTACGGTTCACGGCCTGACCTGCGGGACGTCCTGCTGATCACCGTCAGCCAGTCCGGCAGCTCCCCGGACCTGGTGGCCTCCACGAGGGCGGCGCGCTCCGCCGGGGCGCTCACGCTGGCGGTGACCAACAATCCGGATTCGGCGCTGGCAGGCGTCTGCGAGCAGCACATCGACATCATGGCGGGCCCGGAGCGCGCGCTGCCGGCCACCAAGACGTACACCGCGGCGCTGCTCGCGCTGTACCTCCTCGTCGAGGGGCTGCGGGACTCCGACGGCGCCGCCGCACGCAAGCTGCCCGACCTCGCCACACAGCTCCTCGCCCGGCAGAGCGAGGTGAGGTCGCTGGCCGCGCGGTACCGGTTCGCCGAGCGGATGGTGATCACTTCGCGCGGGTACGGCTACCCGACCGCGAAGGAGGCCGCCCTGAAGCTCATGGAGACGAGCTACATCCCGGCGCTCTCGTACTCGGGCGCCGACCTGATGCACGGCCCGCTGGCGATGGTCGACAACATCTCGCCCGTCATCGCGGTCGTCACGGACGGCGCGGGCGGCGAGGCGCTCCAACCGGTCCTCGACCGGCTCCGCGGCCGCGGAGCCGACCTCGTCGTCATCGGCCCGGTGGCGCAGGTCAAGCAGGCCTCCGCCGGCTTCGTGCTCCCCACGGAGGGGGTGGCGGAAGAGGTCCAGCCGATCCTGGAGATCATCCCACTCCAACGCCTCGCCCACGAGGTCACCCTGGCCCGAGGCCAGGACCCGGACGCACCAAGGGCCCTGGCGAAAATCACAGAAACCCGCTGAACGAGCCCGCCCCGGCCATCACCAGGGGCGCGGGGAACCGCGCGAGAACCCTCACGGGCGGATGTCCGGGCACGAGCCGCAAGGCCCTGGGCAGCTTCCGCGATCAGGGGGCGCGGGGAACTGCGCGAGAACCCCCCACCGGCGGACGGCCGGCCGCGAGACCGCAAGGGGCAGGCCGGCTTCCGCGACAGGGGCGCGGGGAACTGCGCAAGACCCCCCACCGGGGGACGGCCGGGCACGAGCCGCAAGGCCCTGGACAGCTTCCGCGACAGGGGCGCGGGGAACTGCGCAAAGCCCCCCACCGAGGGGCAGCCGGCCGCGAGTCCGCAAGGACAGACCTGGCACCCGTTGAAAGGGGCGTGGGGAACTGCGCAAAAACCGGCGCCCCCCACCCCTCTTGGATACCCAACAACAACAAACATCTCCGAACGCATAGACACGGGAGAATGGTCTAGTCCACAATGCTGCATGAGGCCTCCGTCCTTCCCGCACAGAAGGACGGACCGAGGAACCGGCGCTCTCTGCCCTGACCGCGCCGGCTCCTCCCTTCGGCGGCCGGGAACCGCACACCCGGCGGCCGATACGGCTCGGGGCTGCGGTGCCTTGGGTACCCCCGGCTCGTGCGGAGCCCGGGGAAGGGTTGAGGGTCCCTCCCAGGCGCCGCGGCCCGCGGGTGGCCCGCCCCCCGAGGGGGCCGCACCGCGGCGGTCAGAAGGCCGCCGCCCGCCGGGTACGCTCGCAGAGTGCCCTCCATGAACGACCTCGTACGCCAGCACACCGCCCTGTCCGAGAAGGACCTGGAGTGGCTGCACCTGCTGGTGTCGGAGTGGCAGCTCCTCTCGGACCTGTCCTTCGCCGACCTCGTCCTGTGGGTCCCCACCCGGGACGGCACGCGCTACGTCTCCGTCGCGCAGATGCGTCCCAACACCGGCCCCACCTCGTACCAGGACGACATGGTGGGCCACCTCGTGCCGCGCGGCCGGCGCCCCATGCTGGACGTCGCCCACGACGAGGCCAGGATCGTGCGCGAGGGCGACCCCGAGTGGCGCGAGGAGGTACCCGTCAGGGTCGAGTCGATCCCGGTCAGCCACGACGGCCGGGTGCTGGGCGTGATCGCCCGCAACACCAACCTGCTCACCGTCCGCACCCCCTCCCGCCTGGAACTCACCTACCTCCAGAGCGCGTCCGACCTCGCCCAGATGATCGCCGCCGGCGCGTTCCCGTTCCCCGACCAGCACGTCGACATGGACGCCTCGCCGCGGGTCGGCGACGGCCTCATCCGGGTGGACGCGGACGGCTTCGTCCAGTACGCCTCGCCCAACGCCCTCTCCGCGTACCACCGCCTCGGCCTCGCCGCCGACCTGGTCGGCCTCCACCTCGGCAGGACCACCGCGGAACTCGCCCCCTCGCTCGGCCCCGTCGACGAGGCGCTGGCCAAGGTCGCCAGCGGCTGGGCGCCGCGTGAGTTCGAGGTGGAGGGCGAGGAGTGCGTGATCCAGGGCCGCTCCATCCCGCTGAAGCCCAAGGGGCCCCGGATCGGCTCACTCGTCCTGCTGCGCGACGTGACGGAGCTGCGCCGCAGGGAGCGGGAGCTGATCACCAAGGACGCCACCATCCGGGAGATCCACCACCGGGTGAAGAACAACCTCCAGACCGTGGCGGCGCTCCTGCGGCTCCAGGCCCGCAGGATCGATTCGGTCTCCGGCCGGGAGGCCCTGGAGGAGGCCGTGCGGCGGGTCGGCTCGATCGCCATAGTGCACGAGACGCTCTCTCAGACCCTGGACGAGCGCGTGGAGTTCGACGAGATCGCCGACCGCGTGCTGGCCATGGTCGCCGAGATCGCACCGGGCAAGGTCACCGGACGGCGCGCCGGGCGCTTCGGCATCCTGGAGGCGGAGGTCGCCACCCCGCTCTCCATGGTCCTCACCGAGCTGCTGCAGAACGCCCTGGAGCACGGCTTCCGCACCGCCGAGCACGGCACGGTCGAGGTCTCCGCGGTCCGCGGCGGCTCACCCAAGCAGGCCCGCCTGCTGGTCACCGTGCAGGACGACGGCGTCGGGCTCCCGGAGGGCTTCGACCCCAAGCACGCCGGCAACCTCGGCCTCCAGATCGTCCGCACCCTGGTCGAGGGCGAGTTGAACGGCACGTTCGACATGCTCCCGGCCCCCGACCGCGGCACCCAGGTACTGCTGGACATCCCCGTACGCGCGGAGAAGACAGGGCCGTAGGCGGGCCGGGGGAGTAGCCGGGTAGCCGTGTGCCCGGCCGGGGCGAGGGAACAGGCGAGGGAACAGGCGGGGAAACAACAGAAGGGCCCCGGACCGGTGGTCCGGGGCCTTCCTGATCATGTCTTCGGTGGTACTGCGCGCTGCGGCTCGGGGGCGGGGGATGCATACTCGCTGGTGGCAAGTTGTGCCATGGGGGGCACATGCGCCGCCGGGCTCAGGCTCGTGCGGGTGTGTGGGCGTCAGGCGCTGGCCTGACGTGCCCGGTTGCGAGCGGCACGGCGCTTCATCGCGCGGCGCTCGTCCTCGCTGAGGCCACCCCAGACGCCCGAGTCCTGGCCGGACTCAAGCGCCCACTGCAGACACTGCTCGACAACGGGGCAGCGACGGCAGACGGCCTTGGCTTCCTCGATCTGCAGCAGCGCAGGACCGGTGTTGCCGATGGGGAAGAACAGCTCGGGGTCTTCCTCGCGGCAAACGGCGTTGTGACGCCAGTCCATGGCTGCTACCTCTCTTGCGTCTTCATAACGTGCGGGGCTTGTGAATGTGAACGCTTTCACGAATCCCCCGTCAAGGGAAGGGCCAGCTACCGGTTCCCCGGTACTTGGTCCTGAGATGTGAGGAGGGGATCCGGCGCTCTCCGGGGCCACTGGTGCGGGCCTCCCGAGCGCCATGTAGAGATTCGCAAACCTCGGCTTCGGATACAACCCCTTCCGGAAAGTTTTTTTTGATTCCTCGGTGTCGACTCGGTCACAGCCGTACTTCCATGGGGTGGAAGATGGGCTAAACGTTCGAGTGCAAGGACTTTGAGCCCTTCGACTCACACAATCACACGCAGTGCACGGCGTACGCCTGTGAACGTCACGCTTTTGCGCACTCCCAGGTGGTCTCCGTCCATCTGGAGGGGGAGCGGCACCTTCGAATGCAAGGTGAAGTCCGTCAGGTCGTGCAGCGTCAGGGCGTGCTTGCCGTGCGGCCCTCGTTCGGGCGAGGAAGTCAGCAGCTGAGCGCCGTATCGGGTCACCGCGGCGGGCGTCAGGCGGCTCAGCCCGAGCACGTCGAGACCCGTGTCGAAAGAGGCCCGCGGGGAGGCGTACACCGGGCGATTGCCCAGGTAGGTCCAGGGTGCGGTGTTGCAGACTATGGAGGCCACGAGGTCGTGCGCGGGCTCCGCGCCGGGCCGTTCGAGGGTGATCGTGCCGTGCCTGCGGTTGGGCTCCTCCAGGAAGTGCCGCAGGAGCTGGCGGATGTAGAGCGCGTGGGTCGAGCGCTTGCCGCGGTCCCGCTGCTGTTCGACTCGGCCGACCACTCCCGCGTCGAAGCCGAGGCCCGCGCAGAACGTGAACCATCGGGGTGGCGCGGCCTCGTCATCGGTGCCCGGGGTGCCCGCCGTGAGGCCGAGGCCCACGGTCCGCTCGCTGCCCCGGCGCAGCGCGTCCAGCAGGGCACCGGTCGCCTCGACCGCGTCGTTGGGGAGGCCGAGCGCGCGGGCGAACACATTGGTGGAACCGCCGGGCACCACGGCGAGGCGGGGCAACCGGTCCGGATCGGGGCCGTGGTGCAGCAGACCGTTGACGACCTCGTTGACGGTGCCGTCGCCGCCGAGCGCGACGACCAGGTCGATGTCGTCGGCCTCCGCGGCCCGCCGGCCGACGTCCCGGGCGTGCCCGCGGTACTCGGTGGTGATGGCGTCGAGCTTCATCTCGCTCGCCAGCGCATGGGTGAGTACGTCCCGTGTGCGGGCACTCGTGGTGGTCGCCGCCGGATTGACCACGAGAAGAGCACGCATGCCCTGCAGGGTACCTACCGCGGCGCGCCCGGTTCACGCTGAGGGGACCGTGCCCCCGGCTCCTCGGGGGTGAGGGCGCTGCCCGCGGGCGGTGCGCCGGTACCCGCCGGGGCTACTCTGCTGAGGTGACCTCTGAGCAGACCCCCGCACCGCAGGCACCCGAGGACGAGCCCCGCCCCGGGCGGCTGACGCTGGCCGCCGCGCTGGCGGGCCTGGAGGGCCTCGCGCTGGTGGTGATAGGCGCGTATCTGCTGGTGATGGGCCTCGCGGGGAGCCCGGACGACCGCCAGCAGGCGGTCACCGCCGGCATCACGCTCCTCGTGCTCGCACTCCTGCCCCTGCTCGCCGCCCGCGGCCTGCTCCTGCGCCGCCGCTGGAGCCGCGGCCCGGCCGTGATCACCCAGATACTGGCCCTCCCGGTCGCCTGGAACCTCCTCCAGGCCGACAGCCTCCTGATCCCCGGCGGCATCGCACTCGCGGTGGTGGCGATCGCGACCCTGGTCCTCCTGGTCAACCCGACGACCACCAAGGCCCTCGGCATCCGGGGCCCCGCCGACCCGGGCGACGCACCCCGCACTTGATCTCGACGGGGGCCAGCGGCAACTGAGCGAGGACTTCGACCGGCGATGAGCCGGGACGAAGCCGCGGGGGGCTCCACGGCGTCCGCGGATGCGGATAGGGGCGCGGGGAACTGCGCAGAATCCACCACTGGCGGTGAGCCGGGATGGGACCGGCGGGAGGCTGGATGCTCTCCGCAGGAGGGGGCGCGGGGAACTGCGCGAGAAGACCCGCCGGGCGGCTGGCCGGCATGGACCGCGGGGGTCTGGACGTGCTCCGCGGATAGGGGCGCGGGGAACTGCGCAGAATCCACCACCGGTGGTGAGCCGGGATGGGACCGGCGGGAGGCTGGATGCTCTCCGCAGGAGGGTGGGGGCGCGCGGAACTGCGCAAGAACCCCCACCGGCAGGTGCCCGGAAACGAGCCCGGAAGGGGCCGGCCCCACGGAAGGCGCCGCACGGCAAGCCACACGGCGCCCGGGCGCAACCGGGGGACCCGGCACGTAGGGGCACCCCCTACGTCACTCCTCCACCAGCAGCTTCTCGCGCAACTGCGCCAACGTCCGAGCCAGCAGCCGCGACACATGCATCTGCGAGATGCCGACCTCCTGCGCGATCTGCGACTGCGTCATGTTCCCGAAGAACCTCAGCAGAAGGATCCGCTTCTCCCGCGGCGGCAGATCCTCCAGCAGCGGCTTCAGCGACTCCCGGTACTCGACGCCCTCCAGCGCCTCGTCCTCCGCGCCCAGCGTGTCGGCGACGGCCGGCGACTCGTCGTCCGTGTCGGGCACGTCCAGCGACAGCGTGGAGTAGGCGTTCGCCGATTCGAGGCCCTCCAGGACCTCCTCCTCCGAGATGCTCAGCTTCTCGGCGAGCTCGTGCACCGTGGGGGAGCGGCCGTGCAGCTGGGAGAGCTCGGCGGTGGCCGTGGTCAGCGCGAGCCGCAGCTCCTGGAGCCGGCGCGGCACCCGCACCGCCCAGCCCTTGTCGCGGAAGTGCCGCTTGATCTCGCCGACGACCGTCGGCGTGGCGTAGGTGGAGAACTCCACGCCGCGGTCCGGGTCGAAGCGGTCCACGGACTTGATCAGGCCGATCGTGGCGACCTGGGTGAGGTCGTCCAGCGGCTCACCGCGGTTGCGGAAACGGCGGGCCAGGTGCTCGACCAGCGGGAGGTGCATCCGCACGAGCCGGTTGCGCAGCTCCGCGTACTCGGGCGTGCCGGCGGGCAGCGAGCGCAACTCGACGAAGAGCGCTCGGGCACCGCTCCGGTCCTGCGGGTCGTGCGGCGCGGGCCGAGTGTGCGCGGGGGGCGCCTCCGCTGCCCCCTGCGCCGGGCGCGGCTCGGCCGCGCCGGCCGCCTGTGCCGGCTGCCGGACGCTCTGCTGCTCTTCTGCTTCCCGCACCTGGTGGGTCCGCTCCGTGTCCCGCGCGGTGTCCGCGCCCTGCCGGGCGCCGCGCCCGTGCTCGCTCATCTGTCCCGCCCTCCCCCGGCTGCCTCCCCCGGCCACCTCTGGGGATGCCCCCGGAGGTGCACCGAGGTCGCCGCCTTGTCCGGCCGGTGCATCGCGCTGGTCCTTGCTGGTCGGCTCCGTCCGCCCGTCCTGCCCGGGGGCCGGCGGAGGGACGTCCTGGGGGTGTGGCCGTGCCTGCTGCTCCGGGATGCCGCTCGGCACGCCCCTCGCTCCGGTCGCTCCGGGTCCGCCGGTCCGTCCGCCGCCGGTCGCGCCGGCGCGGCTGTGGCGGCCGGCGGGCGCGTTGCGCTCGGCGGCCCCGGTGCCGTCCGCACTCCCGGCCGAGGGCCGTGTGACGTTCTTGCCGCGCCCTTCGTCCCGCACCGGCCCTTCCCCGTTCCTCACGCCGGCCCGGGTCCCGCGCCGCGCTGCTTGTAGAGGCTGATCGAGACGGTGTTGTCCGTCTCGACCGAGGAGTCCACCTTGCCGGCCAGGGCTGAGAGCACCGTCCATGCGAAGGTGTCGCGCTCCGGGGCGCGGCCGTCGGTGGTGGGGGCCGACACCGTCACCTCCAGGGAGTCGTCGATGAGCCGGAAGACGCAGCTCAGCACGGAGCCGGACACGGCCTGCTGCAACAGGATCGCGCAGGCCTCGTCCACGGCGATGCGCAGATCCTCGATCTCGTCGAGGGTGAAGTCCAAACGCGCCGCGAGTCCGGCCGTGGCCGTCCGCAGCACCGACAGGTAGGCACCCGCAGCGGGCAGCCGGACTTCCACGAAGTCCTGGGTCCCGGGCTCGCCTGCGATCTCGGACACCCTCACCTCCAAGGTGGTACAAGCTCTTTCGGCCCGGGAGGCGACCCCCGGGCATCGCGAAACGTGGTTCAACCGTGACGCTATCGCGCGCCAGGATGGCCCCTCCCGGGACCCCAGCCCCTTTCTGTCACTCATAGTAAACCTACGGGTACACTCCGTGGCTAGGGGTGTGCGGGTCCCAATTGGGAAGAGCGCGCGCCGGGTTGACGTACCCACGCGCCGGGCGGTCGAACCGTGGCCGCGCGCCCCCTGAGACACGTGGTCATACAAGGACGTTGTCCACGAAGCACCACCGCCAGGCTTCCCCCGGCTCGTAGCTGCGCATCAACGGGTGTCCGGTCTGCTTGAAGTGCTCCGTGCCGTGTTGCAGGGGTGACGAGTCGCAGCAGCCGATGTGACCGCACTCCAGGCAGAGCCGCAATTGCACCGGGTGGGTGCCGGCGGCCAGGCACTCCATACAGGTTTCGCTCTGCGGCGCCGGCTCGGACTCCGGCAGCGCCGCGAGGTGCGAGCACTCTTTCATCGGTTATCTCTCCGCTTGCCCAATGGTCCTCAGAATAGCCAGGTTACGATGCCTGACCTGGGCCTGCCGCGTAGATCGGAAACCCGCGCCGAACGCGTACCGCGTGGCGCTCGGTCGTTACGGTTCGTAGGGGCGACCGGGACCATCGACGCCGCGTTGCGGAAGGAGGCGGGCGGAGCGTATGAACGCGCTGCCTCTGCTGTTGCTGGTCGCGGGCGGTGCCGCCGTCGCGGGCGCGGCCCGGCGGCTGCCCGTTCCCCCGCCGCTGCTGCTGGTCGCGGCGGGACTCGCGATCTCGTACGTGCCGGGCGTGCCCAGCTACACGCTCGATCCGCACATCGTGCTCCCGCTGCTGCTGCCGCCGCTGTTGTACACGGCGGCCAGCGACAGCTCGTATCTGGACCTGCGTGCACACGTCAGACCGATCCTGCTGCTGTCGGTCGGGTACGTGCTCTTCGCGACGCTCGCGGTCGGCTGGATCGCCTACTTGATGGTGCCCGACCTGCCGCTGACCTCCGCCCTGGTGCTGGGCGCCGTCGTGGCGCCGCCGGACGCGGTGGCCGCGACGGCGATCGCCCGGCGCGTCGGACTGCCGTCCAGGATCGTCACCATCCTCCAGGGCGAGTCCCTGGTGAACGACGCGACCGCGATCACCGCCTACAAGGTGGCCGTCGCCGTGGCCGTCGGCGAGGGGGCGAGCTGGGCGAGCGGGCTGCGCGAGTTCGCGCTGGCCACGGTGGGCGGCATCGGCATCGGCCTGCTGCTGATGGTGCCGCTGCACTGGCTCCGCACCCACCTGCACGAGGCCCTGCTCCAGAACACCCTGTCGCTGCTGATCCCGTTCGTCGCCTACGGCATCGCCGAGCAGGCGGGCGGCTCCGGAGTGCTCGCCGTAGTGGTCGTCGCGCTCTACCTGGGCCACCGGTCCTGGCAGGTCGACTTCGCGACAAGGCTCCAGGAGGAGGCCGTCTGGCGGATGGTCGCCTTCATCCTGGAGACGGCCGTCTTCGCGCTCATCGGACTGCAGCTCCCCGTGGTGCTGCGCGGGCTGGGCCCGTACTCAGGCTGGACCGCCGCGCTGTACGCGGTCGGGGTGTTCGCCGTGGTGGTCGCGGCCCGCTTCGTCTGGGTGTATCCGGCGACCTTCGTGCCGCGGCTGCTCTCGCGGCGCATCAGGGAGCGCGAGCCGAACCCCACCTGGCAGGGGCCCCTGGTGATCGGCTGGGCGGGGATGCGCGGGGTGGTGTCCATGGCGATCGCCTTCTCCGTTCCCGAGCACGTGCACGACGGCGGGCCCTTCCCGGCCCGCAACCTGGTGCTCTTCCTGACCTTCATCGCGGTCATCGGCACCCTCGTCGTGCAGGGGCTGTCGCTGCCCAAGCTCATCCGAGTGCTCAGGCTGCCCGGCCGGGACGAGCACGAGCAGACCCTCGCGGAGGCGCAGGCCCAGGCGCAGGCTTCCCAAGCGGCCGAGCGGCGGCTGGCCGACCTCCTCGCGGACGAGCGCAACGCCCTGCCGGGACCGCTCGCCGACCGGCTGCGCACGGTGCTGGAGCGCCGCCGCAACGCCGTCTGGGAGCGGCTCGGCGCCGTCAACCCCGTCACCGGCGAGACCGCCGACGACACCTACCGGCGGCTCGCCAGGAAGATGATCGAGACCGAGCGGCAGGTCTTCGTACGGCTGCGGGACGCCCGCTACATCGACGACGAGATGCTGCGGACCCTGCTGCGCAGGCTCGACCTGGAGGAGGCGGCGGCGTACCGCGAGGCGGACTGAGCCGGCCTGCCGGCCGCGTGTCCCGACGCTTTCGTGCCGGTGGGCCACGTGTCCCTGCCTCTTCGGCCTGCCGGCCGCATGCCCCTGCCCCGCCAGGCCGGTGACTGTCCGCGGGCCTCGGCGTGGCTTGTCGCTCCCCCACTGCCTTGAGGGCGTGGGAGGTACCCCCACCCCGCACCCCCTTGAATGCAGGGCTGCGCCCCGATCAGGGGCGCGGCCCCGTCTTGAAGGGGCGCGGGACCGGGGCACAGCACCGTCTTGAAAGGGGCGCGGGGAACTGCGCGAGCAACCACGAACCCGAGACGTCGAAGCAAACTGGCAAACCGACGGATCAAGGGGCGCGGGGAACTGCGCACGACGCCACGCGGCGGAGAGCCGAGAAACGAGGCGGGCGCACCACGGGCCAAGGGGCGCGGGGAACTGCGCGAAAGCCCCGGCGGCGGCGCGATGAAGGCGGCCGTCTGCCCCGTGACGCGGCGACCGCCTACCGCAGGGCCGGGCCGGGAAACGGCGTGCCGGTGATCACCGCGGCGACGGTGGTGCCGGGTGCGAAGGCCCCCTCCTCGGTGAGGGCGAGAAGCCCATAGAGCATCTTGGCGACATAGAGACGCTCTATGTGCAGCCCGTGCGGGAGGCACCCCGCGTGCCGGGACTCGAAGTCCTCGGCGAACGCGTCGAGTTCCGGATCGGTGCGACCGTAGCCCCCGAAGTGGAAGCGCTCGTCGAGCCACCACGTGCCGCGGGGCTCGCCGAAGGCCTGCCGTTGCAGGGCGCGTATCTCGTCGCCGAGGAAGCCGCCCTTGAGTATCGGCACTCCCAGCGCCCGCTGCCCCGCGTCGAGGCCCGCCGCCAGCCCGGCCAGGGTGCCGCCGGTGCCGCAGGCGACCGCCGCCACGTCGGCGCGGCCCCGCAGCTCCTCGCCCAGCGCCGCGCAGCCCCGTACGGCGCGGGCGTTGCTGCCGCCCTCGGGGAGGACGTAGCCGTCCCCGGCGCCGGCCTCCTCAAGGAGGGCGGCCAGCACCTCGGGCTGTCTCTTGCGGCGGTATGTCGACCTGTCAATGAAATGCAGCCGCATGCCGTCGTCCGCGCACTGCCGCAGGGACGGGTTGAGCGGCCTGGCGGCCAGCTCCTGGCCGCGGACGAACCCGAGTGTGGCCACGCCCAGGAGCCGGCCGGCCGCCGCGGTGGCGCGCAGATGGTTCGAGTACGCGCCGCCGAACGTGACGAGGGTCCGGCCCTCGGCCGCCGCCAGGTTCGGCGCCAGCTTCCGCCACTTGTTGCCGACCAGGTCGGGGTGGATCAGGTCGTCCCGCTTGAGCAGGAGCCGGACGCCGTGGCGCGCGAAGCGCTCGTCGTCGACGGAGTCGAGCGGCGAGGGCAGCCGTGGACCGGGTGGTGTCACCGGCGCAGGAAGGAGTCGCCGTTCTCCGCGATGTGGCTCTCCAGGGTCTGGAGGGCGTCCTGCGTGGCCTCGTGCGAGCCGCCGCCGCGGTGTTCCGCGTAGTAGGCCGCGCCGAGCTTCCTCAGGAGGTCGTTGCCGGCGCGCTGGGCCTGCACCTCGTCGAGTCGCTGCTTGCCCTGATTGATGCCGCGCTGCGCCTGTTCCTTCGCGCGGTCCAGGAAGCCTGCCATCGGATTCTCCTGTCGTGGTGCGGAGCATGCAGATAATTCAAGAAGCCTGCGGAGACTTGAGCGCTGCGGAACTCCCGGTGCGAGGACCGGATGGGGGCGTCGAGCTCCGCGGGGTGCGGGAGCCGACCCGAATTCCTGGAATTTCCTATCGAAGGATCGTACGACTTTCCGTAAGGGGAACGATCGAACGTGTTACTGGGTTCCCTCGCCGTCACTCGACCGGGTGACCTCCCGGTTTCCCGTGCGGTCAGGCGGCGGATCATCACTGCTCAAGTTGTGCGGGCCAATGGTGTGAACCGGGGGTACGGGTGCCCTGTGTGGCGCGCGGGATGCGTTTACGCGCCGGGTAACCCGCGGAAACCGACGTCCAATGAGGTTTTCTCAGAGAAATGATCTTCGCGAAGCGTTGTGAACCGCTCGCCTCGGGGTGGATCGGACGAACTCATCCTGGTCGTGAGCAGACGTAAAGCCCCTGGTAGGACAGGTCTCACCACAAGAACTCGTCCGACCCACCAGAGGCTTCACGTTGGTCACCTATGTTGCCACGCTCGATGTTCCGCGCCATGTCGTGGATCACCTTTCACGACTGCTGGCCGCCCACCGGCGACGGTTGGGCACTCCGCGGGGGTCGCGGGCGCTGGGTCCGTTCCGTCAGGCCGTGCTGGTGCTGCGCTGGTTCCGCGAGCAGGCGTGCGTGCACTGTCTGGCCCGCGACGCCGGGGTCTCCCAGGCCACCGGCTACCGCTACCTCCACGAAGGCATCGACGCGCTGGCCGCCCAAGCCCCCGACTTGCACGACGTCCTGAACCGCTGCCGGCGGGAAGGAATGACGCACGTGATTTTGGACGGCACACTCATCGAGTCCGACCGTCTCGCCGGCGTCCGCGACAACGGCAACGACCTGTGGTTCAGCCAGAAGCACAAGGCGTTCGGCGGCAACGTGCAGTTCCTGTCCTCCCCGAACGGCACCCCGCTGTGGGTCTCCGATGTCGAGCCCGGCTCCACCCCCGACATCACAGCGGCCCGTATCCACGTCCTGCCCGTTCTGTACAAGGCCGCCGCCGACGGTTTGCCGACTCTTGCCGACAAGGGTTACATCGGCGCCGGAATCGGCATCCACATCCCGGTGCGCCGCCCCCAGGGTAGATCTGAGCAAGCCCTCCACACCGATACCCGAACCACGAACACCCTGATCAGAGATCTGCGCGCCCTCGGCGAACGCGCAGCCGCCGAACTCAAGGAACGCTGGCGCGCGCTCAAGAAGGTCTCGCTCAGTCCCAGCCGGATCGGCGACATCGCCCGTGCCGCACTCGTCCTCAACGGAATCTTGAAATGATCTTCGTTGAGAAAACCTCAATGCCCGGTTCTCGGTGATCCAATCCCGCTCGTTTGTGTAATGGCTCCCGCGTACCTCGCGCTGCAAGGCTGGCCCGTGTAGATCAGTGCATGATCGGGAGGGCATTTTTATGTCGGTAGGCGAGGAAACCCGCACGCAGGAGCCCGCGCCGCAACAGAGCCTCGGCACCTCTGCTGCGCGGAATCTGGCCACCACCACCAAGACGGCACCCCAGATGCAGGAGATCAGCTCACGCTGGCTGCTGCGCACGCTGCCGTGGGTGAACGTGCAGGGCGGGGCGTACCGCGTGAACCGCCGGCTCACCTATGCGGTGGGCGACGGCCGGATCACCTTCGTGAAGACGGGTGACCAGGTCCAGGTCGTCCCGGCCGAGCTCGGCGAACTGCCCGCGCTGCGGAGCTTCGCGGACGAGGAGGTGCTCGGCGAGCTGGCCCGCCGCTGCCGGCAGCGCGAGGTGCCCGCGGGCGGGGTGCTGGCCTCCTTCGGCAACCCCGCCGACACGGTCCTGCTGCTCGCGCACGGCAAGATCGAGAAGGTCGGCCCCGGGCCCTACGGATCGGACGCCGTCCTCGGTGTCCTCGCCGACGGCGCCTACCTCGGCGAGCACGCCCTGACCGACCCGGACGCCATCTGGGAGTACACGGCCCGCGCGGTCACGGCCTGCACGGTCCTGGAGCTGCCCCGCACCGACCTGGAACAACTGGCCGAGCGCTCGCCCTCCCTCGCGGCCCACCTGGAGCAGGCCCGCACCACGCCCCCGCACGCGGCCAACGCCTACGGCGAGCGCGAGATCGAGCTCTCGGCGGGCCACGCCGGAGAGCCGGCCCTGCCCACCACCTTCGTCGACTATGAGGCGGCCCCCCGCGAGTACGAGCTGAGTGTCGCCCAGACCGTGCTGCGCGTCCACACGCGCGTGGCCGACCTCTACAACCAGCCGATGAACCAGACCGAGCAGCAGCTGCGGCTGACCGTCGAGGCACTCAAGGAGCGCCAGGAGCACGAACTCATCAACAACAGGGAGTTCGGCCTGCTCAACAACTGCGAGTACGACCAGCGCGTCCAGCCGCACGACGGCGCCCCGGGCCCCGACGACCTCGACGAGCTCCTCAGCCGCCGGCGCGACTCGAAGCTCTTCCTGGCCCATCCCCGCGCCATCGCCGCCTTCGGCCGCGAGTGCAGCAGGCGCGGCCTCGTGCCCGAGACGATCGACGTGGGCGGCACCCGCATCCCCGCCTGGCGCGGCGTCCCGCTCTTCCCCTGCGACAAGATCCCGATCAGCGACGCGCAGACCACCTCCATCATCTGCATGCGCACCGGCGAGTGCGAGCAGGGCGTCGTCGGCCTGCACGCGACGGGTCTGGCGGACGAGGTCGAGCCGAGCCTGTCCGTGCGCTTCATGGGCATCGACGAGCAGGCGATCATCTCCTACCTGGTGACGACGTACTACTCGGCCGCCGTCCTCGTCCCGGACGCCCTCGGTGTCCTGGAGAACGTCGAGATCGGCCGCTGGCAGTGAAGGCCCGCACGCCCGGCGCCGTGCCCCCGCCGCTGCGGGCGGGGGCCCCGGCCGGCACCCAGGACACCCCGGCTACCGGGAAGGACCACCGCGCCCGGGACGGCCACGACGGCCGGGAGGCGGTACACGACGGCCTTCAGGACGCGCACGACGGCCAGGACGCCGAGGAGCTGCTGGCGGCGGCCCGCGAGGCCGTCGACCCCGAACTGCACCGGGCCATCGGTTCCCTTCCCCCGGCCATGCGCCGGATCGCGCTCCACCACTTCGGCTGGGAGAGCGTGCCGCTCGCCGCGCCGGACGGGTCCCGGGCCGGCCGGCCTCCGAGGCGCCCCGGCCCCGCGGGCGAGGCGGCTCCGCCCGGCGGGCCCCGGCACATGCCCAGGGTGAGCCCGCTGGGGATGGCGCCGCCCGCGGGCGCGCCGGGCCGGGTGGCAGGCGCCCCGGCGGCGAGCAGCCCCGCAGGCAAGGCCATCAGGCCCGCACTGGTGTTCGCCGCGGTGCGTGCTCTCGACGGGCCCACCGAGGTGGCCGCGCGCGCCGCCGCGGCCGTGGAGCTGGTGCACAACTTCACGCTGCTGCACGACGACGTCATGGACCGCGACACCACCCGCAGGCACCGCCCCACCGCGTGGACGGTCTTCGGCGTCCCGGACGCCATCCTCGCGGGCGACGCCATCCAGGCCCTGGCGTACCGGCTGCTCGCGGAGGACCCCCACCCCGCGGCACCGACCGCGGCCGCGCGGCTCGCCGCCTGCGTCATCGAGCTCTGCGAGGGCCAGCAGGCGGACACGGCCCTGGAGCGGCGCGGCCCCGAAGGGATCACTCTCGACGAGAGCCTGAGCATGGCCGAGGCCAAGACGGGCGCCCTCATCGGCTGCGCCTGCGCCCTGGGCGCGCTCTACGCCGGGGCGGGCCCGCAGGAGGTCTCGGCGCTGGACGCGTTCGGGCGGCAGGCCGGGCTCGCCTTCCAGCTGATCGACGACGTGATCGGCATCTGGGGCGACCCCCGGCGCACCGGCAAGCCCGCCGGTGCGGACCTGATAGCCCGTAAGAAGTCCCTCCCCGTGGTCGCGGCCCTCACCTCGGGCACACCGGCCGCCGTCGAACTCGCCGATCTGTACGCCGCCCCCGCCACCCACGCCACCGTGGACCTGGAGCGCACCGTCCAGGCGGTGGAGCGGGCCGGCGGACGGGACTGGGCCCAGACGCACGCCGCCGACCGGATGGCACGTGCCGTGCAGCACCTCTCCCGGGCGGTCCCCGACCCTGCGGCGGCGGGCGAACTGCTGGCCCTCGCCGAGTTCGTCACCCGCCGCAGCGCCTGAACGGGCCGGGCCCGGTGGTCCGCCCGGGTGGACGCTCGATGACCCGTGCCGAGCCTCGGTGACGCATACCGTGCCCTGGTGACCCGTGCCGTGCCCCAGGGGTCACCAGGGCAGGGCCTGTCTCGGCTGGCTCCCCGCGCCTGGATCCCGTTCCCGAAAACGGGCGGAAGACGCCTAACGCGTTCCATCCCGGAGCCGCTCGTCTAGCGTGCTCGCATGACCGAGTTGCTGCACATCACCGAGCGGTCGCTGTGGGAGGCCGCCCGCGAGCATGGCACCTACGAAATGTCCACGCGGGGCCGGACCCTGAGCGAGCAGGGATTCATCCACTGTTCGCTGCGGCACCAACTGCCGCCCGTGGCCAGGGCCCTGTACGGCGACCCGCCGGACCGCGACGACCTGGTCGTCCTCGTCATCGACGCCGACCGCCTCACCGCCCCCGTGCGCCATGAGGCCGTGGAGCCGGGCGGCGAGGAGTTCCCGCACATCTACGGGCCGCTGCCGGTGGACGCCGTGGTGGGGGTGGAGGACTGGCCGTCGGGAACGAGCTGAAGGGTTCGCAGGGGCCTCAGGACAGCAGAATGCCGGGGCTAGGCGCGTGTGCGCCTCGCCCCGGCATTCGCGTCAGACGAGCGTGACCCGGTGGATACCCGCCGGTGTCAGGCCTTCTTGGTCTCCCAGAAGATCTTGTCGATCTGGGCGATGTAGTCCAGCGCCTTCTGACCCGTCGCCGGGTCCTTGGAGCCCTTGGCGGTGGAGAGGGACTTCAGGGTGTCGTTGACGAGCTGGTGGAGCTCCGGGTACTTCTCGAAGTGCGGCGGCTTGAAGTAGTCGCTCCAGAGCACCGAGACGTGGTGCTTGGCCAGTTCGGCGCGCTGCTCCTTGATGACCGTGGCACGAGCCTGGAAGTGCGGGTCGTCGTTGGCGGCCATCTTCTCCTGGATGGCCTTCACCGACTCCGCCTCGATGCGGGCCTGGGCCGGGTCGTAGACGCCGCAGGGCAGGTCACAGTGGGCGCTGACCCTGACCTTGGGCGCAAACAGGCGGGAGAGCATATAGCTGTCCTTCCTCGTGATCGTCTTCTCAGGTGGGACATTACTCCGTAGGAGACATGTTTTCTCGAGTGCCCCCAGGGGCTTAGGACAAAAGTCCAGGGTGAAACTGGGGCACGTGGAGGATGGCCGTGGATCGGACCAGGAGGTTTTGCTGATGCCGGAGGCAGCGGAGGGACGGGAGGTCCGGGCGCTGTTCGGGCTCGCCGAGGTGGAGGGGCCTTCCATGGTGCCGACCCTGTACCAGGGGGACCAGGTGCTCATCCGGTACGGCGCTCGGGTGAGACCCGGCCACGTCGTGATACTGCGCCACCCTCTTCAGCAGAACCTGCTGATCGTCAAGCGCGCGGTGCAGCGCCGCCGGGGCGGCTGGTGGGTGCTCGCGGACAATCCGGGGGCGGGCGCCGACAGCACCGTCTACGGCGTGGTCCCCGACGAGCTGATCATGGGCCGGGTGCTCGGGCGTTACCGGCCGCGTGCCAGGGACCGGGGTCAGCGGCCCCTGGCGGGGACCGTCGGCTGGCTGCTCTCCGCGGTACGCCCGGTGCTCTCCGCGCGGCCGGCGCGGCTCGCCTCCTGGCGCTTGCGTGCGCGGTAGGCCGCGACGTTCGCGCGGGTCGCGCAACGGTCGGAGCAGTACCGCCTCGACCGGTTGGTGGAGGTGTCGAGATACGCGTTGCGGCAGGGCGCGGCCTCGCAGATGCCGAGGCGGTCCGCGCCGTGCTCGGTGAGGTGGAAGGCGAGCCCCATCGCGGCGATGGCGGCATAGCCGGCGGTCGCGTTGGACGGATGGTCGGCCAGGTGCATGTGCCAGCGCGGGTGACCCTCCTCGTCGAGGAAGTCGTGCCCGGAGATCTGCGGGCTGACCGGGAACTCCATCAGCAGCGAGTTGAGCAGGTCGACGGCGAGCGTGGCGTCCCCGCCGTCCGCCGCCTCGAAGACCGCGCGCAGCCGGGCGCGCACCGAGCGGAAACGCGTCACGTCGGCATCGGTGGCCCGGCGCGCCGCCGACTGGTTCTCGCCGAACAGCGCCCGCACGGCGTTGACCGAGGTCAGCGTGTCCTTGCCGCGACCCGGCTCCTCGCTGTTGACCAGGCGCACGGCGTAGTCCGAGTAATAGGCCAGCTCCACTTGTAATCCTTACCGAGTGCCGTCTATGGTCGACGCCGTACGCGTAACGGCTGCCGATGGTTAGAGGGTATTACGCAGTAGGTGGAGGACATCCCATGACGGACACGTCGACCCAGCCCGACTGGCATGCCTGGCAGGAGAGCTGGGACAGGCAGCAGGAGTGGTACATGCCGGACCGCGAGGAGCGGTTCCGGGTGATGCTCGACATGGTGGAGGCGCTCGTCGGACCGGCGCCCCGGGTGCTCGACCTGGCGTGCGGCACGGGCAGCATCACCGCCCGGCTGCTGAGCAGGTTCCCCGCGGCGACCAGCGTCGGCGTCGACCTCGACCCCGCGCTGCTCGCCATCGCCGAGGGTACGTTCGCGGGTGACGAGCGGGTCCGTTTCGTCACCGCCGACCTCACCGACCCCGGCTGGCCCGACCGGCTCCCGGACACCTCTTACGACGCCGTGCTCACCGCCACCGCCCTGCACTGGATGCACAGCGGTCCGCTCGCCGAGCTCTACGGCCGGCTGGCCGGCCTGGTCCGGGAGGGTGGCGTCTTCATGAACGCGGACCACATGCCCGATCCCGCGACGCCCAGGATCAACGCCGCCGAGCGGGCCCGCAGGCACGCCGTCATGGACCGTGCGAAGGAGCGCGGGGCGCTCGACTGGGCCGACTGGTGGGGGCTGGCTTCCGAGGATCCCGTGCTGGCCGGGCCGACCGCGCGGCGGTTCGAGATATTCGGTGAGCATGCGGAGGGGGAGACCATGCCTCTGGAGTGGCATGTGCGTGTTCTGCGGGAGAGTGGGTTTGCTGAGGCGCGGGGGGTTTGGAGGTCGCCCTCCGATGCGGTGGTTCTCGCGTTGCGGTGAGCCCCGGGTCACGCTTCCTGTCTTATGCGGCTGACGCGCCGCGGGTCGACAGCGGTAGGGGTCCCCCTGAGGGCGGTGGCGACGTGTCGGTTTCGTCGTGGCTGGTCGCGCAGTTCCCCGCGCCCCTTTCGGGGCGCCCCCCGGCCGGGCGCCCCCTGCGGGGCGCTCGGCCGTTGGCTAGAGGACCTTTGACAGGAACGACTGGGTCCGCTCGTGTCGGGGATTGGTCAGGACGTCGCGGGGGTGGCCCGACTCGACGACCACGCCGCCGTCCATGAACACCAGCGAGTCGCCGACCTCGCGTGCGAAGCCCATCTCGTGGGTGACGACGATCATCGTCATGCCGCTCTCGGCGAGGTCCCGCATCACGTCGAGCACGTCGCCGACCAGCTCCGGGTCGAGTGCCGAGGTCGGCTCGTCGAACAGCATCAGCTTGGGGTCCATGGCCAGCGCCCGGGCGATCGCCACCCGCTGCTGCTGGCCGCCGGAGAGCTGGGAGGGGTAGCTGGCCGCCTTGTCGGCGAGCCCCACCCGCTCCAGCAGCTGCCCGGCACGCTCCCGTGCCGCCGCCTTGTTCATGCCCTTGACCTGGACCGGCGCCTCCATGACGTTCTCGACGGCGGTCATGTGCGGGAACAGGTTGAAGCGCTGGAAGACCATGCCGATGTCCCGGCGCTTGCGGGCCACCTCGTGGTCCCGCAGCTCGTGGAGCCGGTCGCCCTGCTGCCGGTAGCCGACCAGGTCCCCGTCGACGTACAGCCGCCCGGCGTTGATCTTCTCCAGGTGGTTGATGCAGCGCAGGAACGTCGACTTGCCCGAGCCCGAGGGGCCGATCAGGCAGAACACCTCGCCGGCCGCGACCTCCAGGTCGATGCCCTTGAGCACCTGGAGGCTGCCGAACGACTTGTGCACGCCCTCGGCCTTGACCATCGCGGTGGCCGCGGCCTTCGCCCCGTCCTTCTCCATGGAGGTCTTCATCCCAGGGCCCCCTTCGGCCGGCCGAGTGACAGCATGTTGGCGCGGATCCGCTGCCAGGGGGTGTCCGGCAGGCTGCGGCTGGAGCCGCGGGCGTAGTAGCGCTCGATGTAGTACTGGCCGATGCTGAGGATCGAGGTCATCACCAGGTACCAGGCGGCGGCGAGGAAGAGCATCTCCACCGGGGCGCCGGAGGTCTGGCCGATGTCCTGCGCGTACCTCAGCAGTTCGTAGTACTGCACGGCGGAGACCAGCGAGGTCGTCTTGAGCATGTTGATGACCTCGTTGCCCGTGGGCGGCACGATCACCCGCATGGCCTGCGGGATCACGATGCGGCGCAGGGTCTTGCCGTGGCTCATGCCCAGGGCGTGCGAGGCCTCCGTCTGGCCCTCGTCCACGGAGAGCAGGCCCGCGCGGCAGATCTCGGCCATGTACGCGGCCTCGTTGAGGCCGAGGCCCAGCAGCGCCGTCAGGAACGGCGTCATGAAGTTCGACCAGTAGTCCTTGTAGAGCGGCATCAGGTTGATGTACTCGAAGACCAGGCCGAGGTTGAACCAGACGAAGAGCTGGACCAGGACCGGTGTGCCGCGGAAGAACCAGATGTAGAACCACGCTATGGACGACGTCACCGGGTTGCGCGACAGCCGCATGATCGCGAGGACGATGCCGCCGACGACACCGATCAGCATGGACAGCAGGGTCAGCAGAAGCGTCTGCCCGGCGCCCTTGAGGATGCGGTGGTCGAAGAAGTAGTCGGGCACCGCACCCCAGTTGATCTTCCCCTGGGCGAACGCGTAGACGATCGCCACGAGGACCGCGATGGCGACGACCGCCGCGACGTAGCGTCCGTAGTGGCGAACCGGGATGGCCCTGATGACCTGCGGGCCCACCGCCGACGCGGGCGCCGCCGGCTCCGGCTCTCCGGCCGGGGGCCGCCCGGCCACGGGTTCACCGGCCGGGGACTCCTCGGCCGCCGGTTCCCCGGGGGCGGACCGCTCTGCTGTGGACTGCTCGGCCGCCGAACGCTCGGCCGCGGGCTCCTTGGCGGGCGGCACTTCCTCGGGGACGCCGCCCGCGCTGTCGATGTCGTCTGACACGGGGGTTGCCTTTCACTCCTGCCGGAGTCTGCGTGACGCTGGGCGCCGGATGGTCACTTGCCGCCGTTGACGGTGGCCTGCTTGACGGCGCCGTCCGTCACCTTCCACCGGGCGATGATCTTGCCGTAGGTGCCGTCCTTGATGATCTGGTCCATCGCGGCCTTGATGGCGTCCCTGAGCTGGGGGTTCGACTTGCCCACGGCGATACCGTAGGGGGCCGCCTGCACCTGGTCGCCGACCATTTCGAAGTCCTTGCCGCCACCGGAGGTCTGGACCGTGTAGGCCGCCACCGGGTAGTCGGAGGAGCCGGCGTCCGCGCCTCCGGAGCGCAGCCGGGTCTGGGCCTGCTGGTCGTTGTCGAAGGCCTCGATGGTGATCTTCTTGCCGGCCGGGCACTCCTTCGACTGCGCCTTGGCGAGGTCGTCGGAGATCGTGCCGCGCTCCACGGTGATCTTCTTGCCGCACAGGTCGTCCCAGGTCTTGATGCCCTCGGTCTTGCCCTTGGGGGTGTAGATCGAGACGCCGGCGTTGAAGTAGTCGACGAAGTCGACGCCCTCGCCGACCTTCTTGCCCGTGTCGGCGTCGATGCCGTTCTGGCGGTCCTTGGTGTCCGTCATCGCCGACATGGCGATGTCGTACCGCTTGGACCGCAGGCCGGTGATCAGGGTGTCGAACGTGCCGTTCTCGAACTCGAACTTCACGCCGAGGACGTCACCGAGCGCGGCCGCGATGTCAGGGTCGATACCGGCCGTGTTGCCCTTGTCGTCCTTGAACTCGACGGGCGCGTAGGCGATGTCGGAACCCACCTTGATGATGCCTTTGTCGCGAATGTCCTGAGGCAGCTTGGACGCCAGCGGTGCGCTCGACGCGCTCTTGCCCCCGCCGGTGGAGGATGCGCCCGTGTCCTTGTCCTTGGTCTGGTCACCGCAGCCGGCGACCAGCAGGGCGCCGGCGACCACGAGCGCACCGACCGCGGCTGTCCGGGACCTCCTGCGAACCAGGGGCATGACGGACGTCCTGCCGTCTGTGGCGGACGTACGGGGCATGGGGCTGGCGGTCATGGTGATGTCCTCCGGCGTCAATCGGTCTGGCCGATGGTTGTCGTTCTGCACACACCATCGGGTGTCGCGACCACGTGTGATTACCGCATCTTGCCATTCGGACGGCCGTGTTCTGCCGGCCTCCCATGTCAAAATCGCATAACGGGTGATCCCCAGAACCCCCGGCGGGCGGCCCACCAAGGCCTGACCATTTCCCGGTCCGGGACCTTCGAGCCGGAGAATCTCCGCCCCACCACGGCCGCGGGCAGATGCTCCGGGGCGCGGGGCGAGGCAGTCTGTATAAACGGCTATGAGCCATCTCACCCGCTTCCGGCCGGAGTCGTCTCGGCCGGGCCCCGTCCGGTAAGAAGGTGACTCACACCCCTCATCCGGGGCTCAGGGCGCGCGTGCGGCGCGCCCGTCGCGTATGTGCCGTATGTACCGGACCCATCAGGGGCATACGCGGTGCCCGCCCACCCCTCAACCAGGAGTGGAAAACCCTCAACCATGAAGAACTAAGGGGTACAACAAGTGGCAGCGGAGATCGTCAATCCTCGCAACGACGCCGGGGCGGACGTGCAGGCCGGATCGGAAGAAGGTTCTCCGGAGGCCTTCCATCCCGCGTTCGCCCTGCACCGCGGAGGGAAGCTGGCGGTGCAGTCCACCGTCCCCGTCCGTGACAAGGACGACCTGTCCCTCGCCTACACGCCCGGTGTCGCGACCGTCTGCAGCGCCATCGCGGAGCGGCCCGAGCTGGTCCACGACTACACCTGGAAGTCCCAGGTCGTGGCCGTGGTCACGGACGGGACGGCGGTGCTGGGACTCGGCGACATCGGCCCGGAGGCCTCGCTCCCCGTGATGGAGGGCAAGGCGATCCTCTTCAAGCAGTTCGGTGGGGTGGACGCGGTGCCGCTGGCGCTCGCGACCACGGACGCCGACGAGATCGTGGACACCGTGGTGCGGCTCTCGCCGTCCTTCGGCGGCGTGAACCTGGAGGACATCTCGGCACCGCGGTGCTTCGAGATCGAGCGGAAGCTCCAGGAGCGTCTGGACATCCCGGTCTTCCACGACGACCAGCACGGCACCGCCGTCGTGACCCTCGCGGCCCTGCGCAACGCCACCCGGCTGACCGGGCGGACGCTGGGCGAGCTGCGTGCGGTCATCTCGGGTGCGGGCGCCGCCGGCGTCGCCATCGCCAAGATGCTGCTGGAGGCGGGCATCGGGGATGTCACCGTCACCGACCGCAAGGGCGTCGTGAGCCAGGACCGGGACGGCCTCACCCCGGTCAAGCAGGAGCTTGCCAAGATCACCAACAAGGCCGGGCTCTCCGGCTCCCTGGAGACGGCGCTGGACGGCGCGGACGTGTTCATCGGCGTCTCGGGCGGGACGGTGCCGGAGCCGGCGGTGGCCTCGATGGCGAAGGACTCCTTCGTCTTCGCGATGGCCAACCCCAACCCGGAGATCCACCCGGACATCGCGCACCGGTACGCGGCCGTGGTCGCCACCGGCCGCTCCGACTTCCCCAACCAGATCAACAACGTGCTGGCCTTCCCCGGCATCTTCGCGGGCGCCCTCAAGGTCCGCGCGTCCCGGATCACCGAGACGATGAAGATCGCGGCGGCCGAGGCGCTGGCCGGCGTCGTCGGGGACGACCTCACGGCCGACTATGTGATTCCGTCTCCGTTCGACGAGCGGGTGGCCCCGGCGGTCACCGACGCGGTGGCCGCGGCGGCCCGCGCGGAAGGGGTCGCCCGGCGGTAGGCCGGTAGGCCGGAGCGGGGCCCGGCAGCAGGCCGGGAGCAGCGTGGCGGGGCCGCGCCGGGGGATCCGTCTCCGGGCGCGGCCCCTCTGCCGTGGCCGCGTGGAGGCCGCGGGCCGTCTCCTGGCGTGGCCGCGTGGAGGCCCCTGGCACTCTCCCGCCGTGCCCGTGTGAGGGCACCCGGCCACCCCTCTGCCGTTGCGCATGACCGAATGGTTGGTTCCGCTCGCGCGGCACGCCTCACAGGTGCGGGTGGTTCCGTGCGGGGGCGGGCGGCCCTATCGTCAAGGTCATGTTCGCTGCCTACGCTGCACGTATCGACCGTGACCAGCCGCTCTCGGGCCTTGAGTTGGGGGAGCGGCCCGCGCCGGAGGTGCGGCCCGGCTGGTCCACCGTCACCGTCAAGGCCGCCTCGCTCAACCACCACGACCTGTGGTCGCTGCGGGGCGTCGGCCTGACCGAGGACAAGTTGCCCATGATCCTCGGCTGCGACGCCGCCGGAATCGACGAGGACGGCAACGAGGTCGTCCTGTACTCCGTCATCGGCCTGTCCGGGCACGGGGTCGGCCCCGACGAGTCCCGTTCCATCCTGACCGAGCGGTACCAGGGGACCTTCGCCGAGCAGGTCACCGTGCCCACCTGGAACCTGCTGCCGAAGCCGAAGGAGCTCTCCTTCGAGGAGGCCGCCTGCCTGCCGACGGCCTGGCTCACCGCGTACCGGATGCTCTTCACCAACTCCGGAGTGCGCCCCGGGGACTCCGTCCTGGTGCAGGGCGCCGGGGGCGGCGTCGCCACCGCCGCGATCGTCCTGGCCAAGGCGGCCGGGCTCAAGGTCTTCGCGACCAGCCGCGACGAGGCCAAGCGGAAGCGCGCGCTGGAGCTCGGCGCGGTGGAGGCCCTGGAGACCGGGGCCCGCCTGCCGCACCGCGTGGACGCGGTCATCGAGACCGTCGGCGCCGCGACCTGGTCGCACTCGGTGAAGTCGCTGCGCCCCGGCGGCACCCTCGTGATCTCCGGCGCGACGAGCGGCGACCGTCCCTCGCACGCCGAACTGGCCCGCATCTTCTTCCTGGAACTGAAGGTCGCCGGCACCACGATGGGCACCAAGGACGAGTTGGAGGACCTGCTCTCCTTCTGCGCCACCACCGGCGTACGCCCCGTCCTCGACACCACCCTGCCCCTCGACCGGGCCCGCGAGGGGTTCGAGCGGATGGAGTCGGGCGGGCAGTTCGGAAAGATCGTCCTGACCGTCTGAGGCGGTCCACCGGAGCGCTCCGACGTCCGGAAGAGGCCCGGAAGAGGCCCGGAAGAGGCCCGGACGAGCCTCGCCGGCAGCGTCTCCCGTCTCCGGCGGCGGTCCGGCCGGAGACGGGAGACACTTCGTTCCTGAGCGGTATTACTGGGCGGTATTCCTGAGCGGTATTACTGGGCGGTCAGGAATTCGTCCATGGACAGGGGGCGGTTAACGACGCGGATGTCACCGACGTTGCCGTGGAAGACGATGTCGATGGCGCCCGCGTACTCGTGGCCGCCCACCAGCCACGGCAGGCCGAGCGAGGTGAGGCCGGTCGACACCCGGTTCGGGTTGTCGACGACCGGGGCGCCGTCGACGTACAGCTTCGTGAGCCGGCCGTCGTTGACCACCGCCAGGTGCCACCACTTGAGCTCCACCAGGCCGTGACCCCAGTTGGTCGTCGGGTAGGCGTCGTTCAGCGGGTAGTGGTTGAACTGCGGCTCGCGGCCGTTGTTCGAGATGGAGAGCTGGACCACGGGCTCGCCCGGGTCGGTGTTCTTGCCGTGCTTGCCGGCGTCCCCGGCCGAACCGCGGCGGCTGAGGATCGACGCCCAGCCGTTGTTCCCCGCGTCCCAGTCCAGCGGCATCATCACGAACGTCTCGATCGTGTAGCCGGACCTGAACGTCTCGGCGTTCAGCGGAGCCTTCTCCCCGGTCGTCAGGTACGTGCCGTGGAGCGGGTTCCTGCCGCCGACGAACTTCAGGCTGGCGTGCGCCGGCTGGTCGGGGTGGTGGTCGGCGGACCAGGTCAGCGCGTCGGAGGCGGTGCCCGGCAGGGTCACCACCGACAGGTCGTTGCCCTTGCCGGACAGGTCGCGGATCGTCTGGCCGGTGGTGAGCGGCGTGCCGGGCGCGCCCTGGCCGTCGAAGCGCCAGTACGCCAGCGTGCCCTTGACCAGCTCCTTGGCGGCGGGCCGTGCGGGGCGCACCGGAACCGGCGCGAAGCCGGAGAACCGCTTCTCGAAGTCGATCGGCATCGAGAAGTCGTCGACCGGGCCGGTGATCCGGGCGTGCTCGGCCGCCAGCTCGGTGCGGGACTCGGGGTCCTGGGCCAGGATCCACGGGTTGATCGTCTCGACGTCGATCGTGTTGCGGGTCAGGTCGAAGTGGTACAGCCGGATCATGGCGCCGCCGCCGAAGTAGCGGTTCTGGTAGTTCGTGATGTGCATGAACACGTCGTTGCCGGCGGCGTTCTTCTTCGCCGTGCGCGCCGGCGGCCAGTAGTGCCCGTTGAGGGTCAGGAATATCTGGTCGTTGTCGTTGATCAGTTTGTCCCAGACCGTCTGGCCGTAGTCGGAGAGCACCGCGTTGTTCTCCGGGTCGCCGGACTCGTACGGGAAAACGTTGTCGTCGTAGTTCGAGTAGACGAGGTCGTGCGTCGTGAGGATCACCGGCATCTTCGGGTGGGCCTTGATGACGTTGTCGGCCCACGCGAAGCCCTGGTCGGTGGTCCGCCAGTCCAGGGCCAGCACCAGCCACGAGCGGCCGGCGGCCTGGAAGATGTGCGCGGTGTTGTAGCCGGTCGCGTCCGCCCCGGCGAACGTCTTCGAGCGCTTGAACCGCTGCGGGCCCATGGTCTGCAGGTACGGCGTGTCACCGCGGCTGTCGTCGCCTGACACGTCGTGGTTGCCGGCCAGCACGCTGTACGCGGCACCGTGCGAATCCAGCAGGGCGAACGCCTTGTCGACCTGCTGGAACGACAACGGGTCGGCGTCCTGCGTCATGTCGCCGAGGTGCGTCATGAACACGATGTTGTCGCCGGTCGTGTCGCCGCTGTGGTCGACGATGTAGCGGAACGACTCCTCCTGCGGCGTCCGGTTGACGCTGTCCTGGCTGCCCCAGTACAGGAACTGGGTGTCCGGCATCACCGCGAGGGTGAACTGGAGGGCGGTCGGATCCGGTCTCCACGGCCCGATCTTGCCGCTTTCCGTGGCCGACGCGGCGAACGCGGGCGTTCCCCCGAGCGCCGCCGCGCCGGTTCCCACCGCTGCCGCTCCCGCACCCGCCAGCGCGGCGTTGCGCAGAAAGCCTCGCCGGCTCTGCGCGGCCGACTCCTGTGATGGGTTGTCACCATGAACGCACATAAGGACCTTCCCGGGTTGGCACTTCAAACGCAACGAAGCTACTCAGAAGCGACCGAAGCCGGGCAGACGTGAGGTGACAAACGAAGATCTAGTGTCTGTCCAAGGCTGAAGCTCAAGGCGAATGATGACCAGAAGCTCATCTCCGGTGAGCGCACAGCCACCGCAAGGCGGCCAGGTCCGGCCCAGGGCGCCGTCGGAGGGTGCGGGGTGTCGCGACGATCCCGGGAATCCACCGCGCGCTCCTTGCGGAGATGCCTTTGTCCGTACCGGGGAAGGGACTTGAGAAATTATGTCAACTTCTGTTGACGCCTTTCTCTAGTCAACGTACATTGACAAACATGACCAACGCAACGGATCTCGTCGAGCGGGCCGGAGACCGCGACCCGCGCATCGGGCTGAGGGCCGTCGTCGCGCTACGGCGGCTGGCGGAGCAACTGGAGTCGGTTCAAGTACGCGGCGCGCGCGAGCAGGGCTGGTCGTGGCAGGAGATCGCGGAGGAACTCGGGGTCAGCAGGCAGGCCGTCCACAAGAAATACAGGGGGCAGTGATGTTCGAGCGGTTCACCAAGGACGCCCGTGCGGTGGTGAGCGATGCCGTCGGGCTCGCGGAACGGGCCGGGGCCCCGGTGGTCGACACCGACCACCTCCTGCTCGCCCTGCTGGACCGGGAGGGCAGCCGCGCGTCGTTCGCCCTCGGTGCACTCGGCGCGCGCGACCGGCGCAAGTCGATCGAGCAGAGCCTCGCGGCGGCTCGCAGGAGGGGCGGCCTCTCGGCCGCCGACGCGGATGCACTCGCCGGGCTGGGCATCGACCTCTCCGCGATCGTCTCCCGTGTCGAGGAGGCCCACGGGGTGGGCGCCCTGGCCCCCGCCGCCGGTGGAGGCAGGAACCGCGGCCGGCTGCGCCACCGTCCCCTGACCGACGGCGCCAAGCGGACCCTGGAACGCTCCCTGCGCATCGCCACCGGCCACCGCGACCGCCATATCGGCGACGAGCACCTCCTCCTGGCGCTCCTCGCCCGCCCCGGCATCCCCGCGGAGGTCCTCGCCGAGCACGACGTCACCTACGCCCAGGTGGACCGCGTGCTGTACGGCGAGGACGCGAGCGGCACTCGCTAGCCGAGGCGCGGCCGGTCAGGAACCGGAGGATCGCTCGGGGCGGGGGCCCTGGAGCGTCACCGCTATGTGGGCCGCCGCCGTCGACAGGTGGCGGCGCGCCTCGCGGAGCTGGTCCTCCGTGACGCCGTGGTCGCGGGCGGCGTCACGGATGTCGTCGCGGAAGCGGTCCAGCAGGCGGTCCAGGTCACGGGCGGGGTTGCCCGTGGAGTCCTCGTGGGCCCAGTCCGGCGAGAAGACGCCGGGGAAGGACTCGTCCTCCGGGAGGATGTCCGGCTCGGGCACCGGCTTGCCCCCCGCCCGGCCGGAGGCCGGAGTGCGGCCCGCGTCCTTGCGGCCGTCCTTGCGGCCGTCCTTGCCGCCGCCCTCCTTGCCGAACCCCAGGCCGAGGTCACCGAAGTCGAACTCCCCGAAGCCCTTGGCGAGTTCGGTGAGGCCTTCGCGTACGCCCGTGGGCCAGTCGCCGCGGGCGAAGTGGTCCTGTACCTGGTCCTGGACCTGGCGGGCGATGCGCTGAAGCTCCTCCTGTGCCTGGTTGCGGGCCCGCTCCTGCGCCTCCTTGGCCTGGCGGCGCGCTCGCTGGGCCTCGTCACGC
Organism: Streptomyces sp. TS71-3; assembly: GCF_018327685.1. Taxonomy (NCBI): domain Bacteria; kingdom Bacillati; phylum Actinomycetota; class Actinomycetes; order Kitasatosporales; family Streptomycetaceae; genus Streptomyces; species Streptomyces sp. TS71-3. The sequence goes on from NZ_BNEL01000001.1 coordinate 1,766,937, forward strand.
GCGCGCCTGCTCTCGTCCTTCGCGCGGCGTGCCTGCTCCTTCCACTCCTGCTTGGCCCGCCGCATCTCCTCCTTCGCGGCGCGCCACGCGTCCTTGTCGAGCAGGGTGCCCGTGTCGCCGTACTCCCAGAAGGAGCCCTCGGCCCCGGTCTTGTGGCGGTCGGAGCTGCGCGCCTCGGTTGCGGCCGCACGCATCTCACGGCGCAGGTCGCCCGCCGCGCCCCGCACGTCGTCGCGGATCTCGGCGGCCAGCTCGGCCACGGACTCGCGGATCTCCAGCTCCAGATCCGCCAGTTCACCGCTGCGGTCGGCCAGCTCCGCGCGGCCGGCGTCCGTGATCGAGTAGACCTTGCGCCCGCCCTCGGTGGTGTGGGTGACCAGGCCCTCGGCCTCCAGCTTGGCCAGCCGGGGGTAGACCGTGCCGGCCGAGGGGGCGTAGAGGCCCTGGAAGCGCTCCTCCAGGAGGCGGATCACCTCGTAGCCGTGGCGCGGCGCCTCGTCCAGGAGCTTGAGCAGGTAGAGCCGCAGCCGGCCGTGGGCGAAGACGGGAGGCATCTCAGAGCACCTTCTTGTCGGTCGGGGCGTCACCCGGGGCGTCGGCGGCCTCCGCGGCGGCCGGGCGGCCGGCGTCGGGGGCCTCCGCCGCCCGGGTGCCCTCGGGGGGCCCGTCCGGGGTGGGCGGGACGGCCTCCGGCGGGATGTCGTCCGGCGGGGCCTTGCGCAGGCTCGTGCCCCCCGGGGAGGAGTCCTGGGGGGTGGAACTCCGTGATCCATTGTCCCGCGAATCGGAACCGCCGGGTCCGGAATCCTCCGGGCCGGGCCGGCGCGGACCGGCGGCCGGGGCCTGCGGTGCCGGCGCGGGCCCCTCGAACGGCGGCGGCGTGAGCGGCGGATCCTCGGTGTGCGGGCGGCGGAGCAGGGCGATCGAGCCGGAGACCGTGCTGGCCTTCAGGGTGCCGTTGCCCGCGCCGAGCCGGCCGGTGATCTTCTTCGAGCCCCACTGGCCGCTCACGCGCAGGTCCTCGAAGGCGTTGGAGACGGTGCCGCTCGCCGTGTTGGCCTCCACGCGCGCGTCGGCCGGGTGGGGGAGGCGGATGGCGATCTCGCCCGAGACGTTTGAGACGCTCACATGGGTGGCGCGTCCGTCCGGGCTGACGCTGGCCGAGGCGAGGTCCACGATCACGGAGCCGCTGACCGACTCGGCCCGCACGGACGCCCCCGCGCCGTCCACGACCGTCAGGTCGCCCGAGACGGAGTTGAACAGGAGGTCGCCGGTGACGTCCTGCGCCTCCACGTTGCCGGAGACCGTGCTGGTGCGCACCGGTCCCGACAGGCCCACCAGCGTGGTGTCGCCGGAGACGCTCTTGACCTCCGTGCGCCCCTCGATGCCCGAGATCACGGCGCCGGCGCCGACGACGCCCACCTCGACGCGGGTGCCGGTCGGCACGGCGAGGGAGACCACGGCGGAACGCCGCCAGGTCTTGTGGTCGAGCCACTTGAGCAGGCCCTTCCAGGGGAGGTCCTCGTACGCGACGGTGAGGGCGCCGCCCTGCTGGGTGACGATCAGGGGGGCGCCCTCTATCTCGGAGACCTGGAGGCGGGGGGAACCATCGTCTGTCCCCACGACGTTGACCGTGCCGTTGGCGGTGCGCACGTGCAGCGACGCCACCGGGGTGTCGAAGGTGAGCTTCTCGGGCTCTGTGACGGACCACACGGGCATGGTGCTGGCCTCCCTCGGCCGGGATGACGCGCCATATCGCGTCTCTCGTGAAACACGATATATCGCGGAGGCGGAAAGTCAAGACACCCTTTCGGGTGTGCGGGGGAGCGGGTGCGGGGGAGCGGGCGTGGGAGGTGGCATCCGCGCCCGGCGTATACGACGCGCTTGTGCGCCCCATACGCGATATGCGCCCCCTGATCGGGGGGTTCTCGTCTCCATCGGGGGCTCTCGTCTCCCGCGACCGGGCTTCTCCTCTCACGCCCCGATCCCGGCTGCCCCGGAATCCCCTGTCAGTGCCTCACGGGAGACTGCGTTCCGGGGTCAGGGCCCCGAGCCCGGCGGCAGGCGGACGGTGCCGGCGGCAACCCACCACTCATGGAGGCGGACCGATGGCTGACCTGGACGACATCCTTGCCGCGCACGTCGGGGACGGGAGCGGGGACGGCGGAACGGTGCCGGGCGCGGTCGTCCTGGTCGCGCGCGGCGACCAGGTCGACGCCCGGGCGGCCGGCCGTGCCGACACCGCGGGCGGCCCGCCCGTCGCCAGAGACTCGATCTTCCGCATCGCGTCGGTCACCAAGCCCGTCGCCGCCGCCGCGGTCATGATGCTCGTCGAGGACGGGCGGATCGCGCTGGACGACCCCATCGGCACCTGGCTGCCGGAACTCGCCGCGCCCTCCGTCGTCCGGACCCCCGGCAGCCCGATCGACGACACCGTTCCCGCCGAGCGGTCGATCACCGTGCGGGACCTGCTGGAGTTCCGCGCCGGCTGGGGCTTCCCGACCGACTTCACGCTGCCCGTGCTCGCGCCGCTGTTCGGCGTGCTCCAGCAAGGGGCGCCGCGGCCGCAGCTCGCGCCCGAAACGGACACCTGGATCCGGGAGCTGGCGCGGGTGCCGATGATCCACCAGCCCGGCGAGGCCTGGCTCTACAACACCTGCTCGGACATCCAGGGCGTGCTGATCGCCAGGGCCTCGGGCCAGGGGCTGCCCGAGTTCCTCCAGGAGCGGATCTTCGAGCCGCTCGGCATGGTGGACACCGGCTTCGCGGTGCCGACCGGCAAGCTCGACAGGTTCACCAGCCTGTACCGGGCGCCCGAGGGAGGCGGCCTCGAACGCGTCGACGCGCCCGACGGGCAGTGGAGCAGCCTGCCCCCGTTCCCCTCCGGTGCGGGTGGCCTGGTGTCCACGGCGGACGACCTGCTGGCCTTCGGCCGGATGCTGCTCTCCGGGGGATCGGCCGGTGACCGCAGGCTGCTGTCGGCCGAGTCGGTGCGCGAGATGATCACCAACCGGCTTCCGTCGGAGCAGCGTGAGGTGAGCGCGCTCTTCCTGGAGGGCCAGGGGTGGGGGTACGGCGGCGCGGTCGACGTGGCGCGCGTGCATCCCTGGAGCGTGCCCGGGCGCTACGGCTGGGTGGGTGGCACCGGGACCTCCGCACACATCATTCCGGCCACCGGGACGGTCGCCGTCCTGCTCACCCAGGTGGAGATGAGGGGGCCCACCTCGCCCGCGGTGATGCGGGACTTCTGGCGGTATGCCGCGGGCAGGCCCGGGGGCCTGGAGGTGCCGGGGCCGGGGCTCCGTGGTCCGGGGGCTCGGGGGACTGAGTGATCGGCCACCACTCGCCTGCGGCGGGCCTCCGGAGGGTGCGTCTTGCGGGCTCGGTGCGACTACCGGGCGGTGCGTCCTGGTTGCTCCCCCACTGCCCTGAAGGCGTGGGAGGTACCCCCATCCCCGCGCCCCTTGTCGCGCCCACGCGCGGCGGAGCCGCACATCGAGTACAGCCCCGCGCGTCTTTGGGGCGCGAACCGTTCGGCCCTTGCTGTTTCGTGTGCGGCTGTCGGGTGAATGGTGGCTGGTCGCGCAGTTCCCCGCGCCCCTTCAGAGCGCCCGGGACCGTTCAGCGCAAGCCGCAAGCCGCAAGCCGCAACCCCTCCGCACCTCAGCCGGGACCCAGGGCCCCGCCCGCGCCGGACGCGGCCCAAGCCCCGCCCCCGCCGGACACGGCCCCGGGCCCCGGCCCGGCGGACGCCGCCCCCGCCCCCGGCCCCGCCTACTCCCCGTCCTCGTCCTCCTCGTCGTCCAGCCGTGCCAGCCACGTGGCCAGGCGTTCGACGGGGATCTCGAAGTCCGGGTTGAGGTCGACGAACGTACGCAGTTGTTCGGCGAGCCACTCGAAAGTGATCTCCTCCTCGCCGCGCCGTTTCTCCAGTTCCTCGATGCCGCGGTCGGTGAAGTACAACAGTTGCTCCTGATGCGGATGGGGCGTGCCCCGCTGCCTATGGCTTCAGGGTAGGCGACCTGCGGATGTACCGGTTTCCCGACGATGCCGTCTCGTCCGCAACCGGCGGGGACACCAGCCTCGTCGCGATTCATGTGGGCTCCGGAACGGAAGTGTCGGTCCAGGGCGCCGGACGGGGGAGTTGGTGATCGGGATGAGTCACATTCAGGAGATCGAGCTGCCGGACGGCACCGTCGTCCTGGCCAGGCTCACCACGCCCGATGTCTACGGTTCAGACGACCAGGACGTCGGTGTGTTCGACACGGCCACCGCCAAGGTCGAGCAGCTCGGTGAGCTGATCACCGCGGTCGGCTCCAGCGTGCTGGCCGCGGCCCGCGCCGCGGGGCCCGACGAGGCCGCGGTCACCTTCGGCGTGGAGTTGACCGCCAGGTCGGGCAGGGCCCTTGCGGTGCTCGCCGAGGGGGAGGCCAAGGCCGCCGTCCAGGTGACCCTCACCTGGCACATGGACGAGCGGTCGCGAACCAGCCGCGAACGTGCCGACAATGCTTCTGGTGCCCCGGCCGACGACGCCCCACCGGTGACCCCCACACCGCGCGTCCCGGCCGACGGCGCGTCGCCCGCAACGCCCGACGACCGCACTCCAGGGAGCGCGAGCGCCCATGCCTGAGCTGAACCTCTGGCTCGATGCGCATGCCCGCGCCGCCACCGTCCGCCTGCTGCCGGCCTCGGACGCAGGGGATCCCGCCGTTCCCATGTGGGGAAGCGGCTTCTTCGTGGCGCCCGGCTGGGTGGTGACCGCCGCCCATGTGCTCCGCCCCCATCTGGCAGGCGACCGGAACCTCACGTTCGCGGTATGCGGCGAGACGCAGGCCAACGACGCGATCCCGGTCCGGGCCCGGCTCGCCCAGTGGCTGATCACCGACCCGGGGGCCACCGAGGTGCCGCCCGGCGAGGACCTCGCCCTGGTGCGGCTGCTCGACGACGACGCCGAGCACGAGTGCGTCTGGCTGGTCGACCGCGCCGTGCAGCACGTCGGCGGCGTGGTGGCCTACGGCTACCGGCCCGGTGAGGGCGGCCACCCGGAGGCGGTGTCCTGGAGCGGCGACGCCGAGATCAACGTCCGCGACGGGTCGTACGGACTGCGTTTCAAACCCGACGTCGACTTCCCGGCCGGTGTCTCCGGCGGGCCGCTGCTCGACCCGGACACCGGCGCCGTGGTCGCCCTGATCAAGTCGCGCCGCAGGCAGCGCGACGGCGGCCTCGCCGTCTCGATCGCCGCGCTGCGCCGCTTCGGCCCGCTCTACGGCGAGGTGATGCGGGCGCACGACGCCTGGCACGGCCGCACGTCCGGGTCCGCCGGCTCCACCTGGGTCGACGCCCAGCAGGCCGTCGTGACGGGGAACCGCCCCACCGGCGGCGAGGAGTGGACGCCGCACGACCGCCGGGCCGCGCTGCGCCGGCTCGCCGCGCTCCCCGCGCCGCCCGACGGGCCCACCGTGGCGATCCTCGCCCGCCAGGCCATCAGCGGGAACCGCTGGCCACAGGAGGGGCCCGAGCTGCACACCTGGCGGGACGGCCACGGCCTCCTCTACGAGGGCGGCCGGCCGATGGACTCCATGATCATGCTGCGCTACCTCCAGCTCGTCTCGCTCTACGTGCACCGCCGCGGCGGTGACGTGGACTCCCTCACCGACTGGGTCCAGGAGCGCCTGCACCGGCACACCTGGCCGCACATGGCCGCCTTCGTGACCGACGCCCGGCTGCCCGCGTCCCTGGAACCGGGCAAGGAGGACTCCGGCCGGATCGTCATCCCGTACCCGGGCCCGGGCGAGGGCCCCACCGTGGCGGTCCTGCTCGACCCGGTGATCGGCTCCGAACCGGCGCACTTCTTCTGGCAGGTGTGGGTCGACGACGGCGAGGGCGAGCCGGAGTTGCAGGCCGAGGACCGCTCCACGCACGGCCACCGGCCCGGCGACCTGGTGCAGGCCCTGCGCCGGCCGCTGATGGACGTCTTCCAGCGCCGGGACCGCGCGGGCCGGCCGGTTCCCCTCGAAATCGCGCTGCCCGCCGAGTACTTCGACATCGCCGTGCACCGCTGGCGCCTCAACGACATCGCGGCCCTGGACGACACGTACCACCTGGGCGCGCAACGCCGCGTCGTGCTGCGCGCCCTTGAGCGCCGGGGAGAACCGGACAAAAAGTGGCTCTCCCGCTGGGGCGCCATCGGCGAGCAGCGGCAGCTGACCGGGTGGCGCGTTCCGGAGCCCGGTGTGAGCCCCAGTGCGGGCCAGTTCCGTGACGCCTCGAACAACGCCGTCCCCGTCATCTGCCGCTCGGTGGGGCAGGGCCTCGGGCGCACGGCCCTCAGGCTCGCCCTGGAGAGCGGCCACGGCGTGGCCCTGTGGCGCGTCGACGGCCACGGCTCGGGGGGCTGCTCGGACTCCTGCGAGGACCTGCACGCCAAGACCAAGTGGCTCTTCGAGCCCCTGGAGTCCGTCACCGAACTGCCGGACCGGCTGCGCCAGCTGAGGCAGGAGATCAGCGAGAGGCACGTCGACCGCCGCTGGGCCGAGCCCCTGGCACTGCTCTACGACGACCCCAGGCGCCCGCTGCCCGCCGAGGACACCACACCCCTGGACGCGCCGCTGTGAACGGTGTCCTGACCTCGGGGACCCTCGGCCCCGCCCGCCGTGCCGCGCACCGCGGGCCGCTCGGCGACCGCCGCGGACGGGACGCCTGCCCTGCGGTGGATTGGCCGAGAACGCCCGTATGGAACACCTGGCCCGGGTACGTTTTCAGGGGCCCGTTGCGGGCGCCCGTCGCCCCGGTCGGCCAGGACGTCGTCTGCAACCGACCGTTGACGAGGAGCATCCCATGACCGACTGGTTCATCTACCGGGGCACCGGGGGGCCGGATCCGGACAAGATCAGGGAGCTGCCCGAGGCCCCGCCCTGGCGGCGGTTCGACGCCCCTGTCGTGCCCTACTCGGTGCCGCCGCTCGACTCGTCGACGGCACGCAGGCTCGGCGCGCGCAGCGTCCCCCTGCCCGTTCAGGACGACGACACCCTCGAACTGATCAACGCCGCCCTCTACTTGCGGCGCCCCCTGCTCGTCACCGGACCGCCCGGCGCCGGGAAGTCGACGCTCGCGCACTCCATCGCGTACGAACTCGGCCTCGGCCGCGTCCTGGAATGGCCGATCGTCAGCCGCAGCGAGCTCAAGGACGGCCTCTACACGTACGACGCCATAGGACGGCTCCAAGACGCGCAGCTGGACCGCGCCCACGTCGCGTGGGAGAGCGAGGGACCGCACGGGGCGAGCCGCTCGTCCGACATCGGCCGCTACCTGAAGCTCGGCCCGCTCGGCACCGCCCTGGTGGCCGCCGAGCGGCCCCGCGTGCTGCTCATCGACGAGCTCGACAAGAGCGACATAGACCTGCCCAACGACCTCCTGAACGTCCTGGAGGAGGGCAGGTTCGGCATCCCCGAGCTGGAGCGGATCGCCGACCGGCCCGGCATGGAGACGGTCGAGATCCTCACGGACGACGGCCTGCGGGTGCCCGTCACCAACGGCCAGGTGCGCTGCCGCGCGTTCCCGTTCGTGGTGATGACCAGCAACCGCGAGCGGGAGTTCCCGGCGCCGCTGATGCGCCGCTGCATCCCGCTGACCCTGGAAGCGCCCCGCGACCAGCGGCTCGCCGCACTCGTGCAGGCGCACTTCGGCACGGGCTCGTACGACGACAACCACGACATCGTCGACCAGTTCAGGCAGGCTGAGTCCGACGGCGCGCTGCGCCCCACCGACCAGTTGCTGAACGCGATCTTCCTCGCCCAGCACGCCGCGCGGGACGCCTCGCGCGACGTCACGGCACAGCGCGCCGGTATCGCCCAGCTGCTGATGCAGCCCCTGGACCCCGGGCCCAGGCCCAGGTGACCCCATGAGCAGCGTCGAGCCCACCCCCCGTCCGGCCGTGCCCGGGAGTCCGGACGGAGCGCGCGGCGACGCCGCGGGCCAGGCGCTCGCGGCGCTGATCGCGCGGATGCGCGAGGCGGAGATCCCGCCGAGCGTCGAGGAGATGGCGGACGCGCTCTGGCTCGCCCGCTGGCTGCCGGACCCGGGCCAGGACGGGCCCGCCGACCAGGGGACCGACGACCGCACCCCGCCGGTGAAGCCCACCGACAGCAACGGCCGCGGGTACCGCCCCCCGCAGATGCCCCCGGCCGCCTCCCAGGAGGAGCACACGCTCGCCGAGCGGACCGAGCTCTTCGTCCGCGGTCCGGGCCCCGAGGCCGCGACCGAGCTGCGGCAGGTGCAGGTTCCCGCCGCGCCCGCCCTGCCGGAGCCGCTCGCGCTCCAGCACGGCCTGCGCATCCTCCAGCGCTACCGCGCTCCCGTGCGCCCCGTCTCCAGCACCACCCTCGACGAGGACCGCACCGCCGACCGGGCCGCCGAGTCCGGTCTCGTCCAGCCCGTGCTGCGCCCCGAACGGCGCCGCGAGGCCCGGCTGCTGCTGGTCATGGACGCCTCCACGTCCACCGTGGTGTGGCAGCAGGCGCTCGACGAGCTGCGTCAGGTCTGCGAGCGGGCCGGCGCGTTCCGCGAGGTGCAGGTCCAGTACCTGCACGCCACCGACGAGGGCCTGCCGGGCTACGCGCCGACCCCCGAGCGCACCGGCCCGCTGCACGCCCCCGAGCAGCTCAGCGACCCCACCGGGCGCCGGCTCACGCTCGTCCTCAGCGACTGCGCGGGGCCCATGTGGCGCAGCGGCCAGATCCACCGCCTGCTGTACCGGTGGGCCACCACCGCGCCCGTCGCCGTCGTCCAGCCCCTGCCGCAGCGCATGTGGCTGCGCACCCACCTGCCGGCCCGGCGGGGCCAGCTCCACCGTCGCGAAGGGCCCGCCGGGCGCCTGGTGTTCACGCCCGAGCGCGGGCGCCTGGAGCCGGGCGCGCTGCCGGTGCCGGTGCTCGCGCTGCGCCGGTCCTCCGTCGAGGGATGGGCGCGGCTCGTGGCGGGCGCCACGGGGCAGAGCCTGATGGCCGCGGCCGGGTGGGTGCACGCGGCGCACCCCCCGGCCACCTCGCCCGTGCGGGCCGAGGAGGAGCTGTCCGGCGAGGACCGCGTGCGGGCCTTCGTGCGGCACGCCTCGCCGGACGCCCGCCGCCTCGCCTGCTACCTGTCCGCGGTGCCGCTGTTCCTGCCGGTGATGCAGCTCGTGCAGCGCGCCATGCTCGCCGGCACCGGGCCCGACGTGCTGTCCGAGGTGCTGCTCGGCGGGCTGCTCAAGCGCCGCGAGGACGCGGCCGACCCGCGTGCCGTGCGCTACGACTTCCTGCCCGGCGTCGCCGCCGAGCTGCGCAAGAGGCTCACGGCGGACGAGGCGAAGCTGCTGCTCAAGCACTGCTCGGAGTACATCGAGCGGAGCTTCGGGCGCACCGCGCGGAACTTCCCCGCGCTGGCGGCCGCCTTCCTGCGCGGCGCCGTCGACCCGCAGGCGGTACACCCCGACCCCACCGAGCAGCCGGCGCCCGACGAGGAGCACGCGGGGCTGCGCGCCTTCGCCGAGGTCTCCTCCGACCTCCTGCGCGACCTGGGCCGGCGCACCCCCTGGCCGCTGCCCCGGCCGCCCGACCCCCGGCTCGGCGCCGACGAGCTGCTGGCCCGCGGCCGTGCCGCACTGCGCCACTACGAGGCCGAGGGCCTGGTCCGCGAGCTGGACGAGGCGGTGGCCCTCTTCAAGCAGGCGGCAGCCGTGGCCGGGCCGGCCGCCGAACGCGGCGCGGCCGCCGAGGAACTGGCGAACGCCCTCCTGGCCCGCTGGCGGGTCCGCCGGGTCGGCGACGACCTCCGCGAGGCGCTCGACGTGCTGGCGGCCGAGCACGTCACCTCGCTGCGCGGGGGCCTGCTGAGGGGCACCATCCACTGGCTGCTCGCGGGGGAGCTGCACAGCTCGTGGCTCGGCGTCGACGACCTGCCGGACGGCGTGCGCCGCTGGGCGCGGGAGCACGCCGCGGCGGGGGAGCCGGCCACCGCCTGGGCGTTCTGCGAGCTGCTGCGCATGGCGGACGAGGAGCTCACCCGCGTGGTGTTCGGCGACGACCCGCCGTCCGCCACCGGCACGGGGTCGTACACGTCGCCCGGCACGCGCGCGGGTGCACCGCGCCAGGGGACGCCGTCCCCGCCCGCCCAGGGCATGGCCGAGACCGAGGGGCAGGGCATCGCGATGCCGGCGCAGAGCGGCGGCCCGAGCGCGCCGGGGAGCGCCCCGTCCCTGAACCTGCCGCCGCTCTCCTCCGGACCGCGCCGAGCCCTGTCCGCCGTGCTGGCCGGCGAGGACGCCGACCGGCGCCGGACGGCCGCCGACACCCTGCCCACCGTGCGCAGCGCCCTGGCGACCGCCGGGGCCCCGCTCGCCCGCCCCGACGGACCGCTGCGCGCCGCGGGCCCAGAGGACTGGTACCTCACGCACTTGCAGCGTGCCGCCGAGGCCTCCGTGGTGCGGCTGGAGTACCCCGACCCGGAACGCGGCCACCTGGTCCGCGGCCGCATCCTGCTGGAGCTGGCCACCCAGTACCTGGGGCGCGGCCCCGTCGAGCGGGAGGCCGGCCCCGACGAGGCGGCCGCCGCCGACGCGGGACGCGGCGCAGGCGAGCACCTGATGGCGGCGCTGAGCACGCCCGACGCGCTGCCGGCGCCCGAACGCTGCCGTGCCTGGCTGGACATGGCCTCGGCGATCGAGACGTTCCGCACCACCGGCGAGGGCGCCGCCGAGCGGGACGGGGAGCCACCGCGGATCATGGACGCCGTGGCGCAGGCGCTGGCCGCGGCCGGCGACGACGAGGACCTCCGCTTCGACTGCCACGTCATGGCGGCCCGGCTGCACCGCGACCGCTACGACACCACCGGGCGCGGCGCCGACCTGGACCACTCGGTGGCGTCCTGGCAGGAGGCCGTCGCGCTGCTCGCCACGGACGACCCGAGGCGGCCCGGCGTCCTCGGCGAGTACGGCGCCACCCTGGTGCGCCGCGGCGAGCTGCGGGACTCCGCGGACGACATCGACCAGGCCGTCCGCCTGCTGCGCGCCGCCGTCGACTGGACGTCCGACGACAATCCCGAGCTGCCCGACCGCAGGCGGACCCTGGGGATCGCGCACTACCTGCGGTTCCGGTCGCAGGAGGTGATCGCCGACCTCTTCGAGGCCGACTGGATACTGGGCGAGGCCGCGCGCGGCGCCAAGGACAGCCCGGAACTCGCCCACGACTGCTGGCTGCAACGGGGCGCCGTCGTCATGGAACTCGCCGACCGGCTGGGCAACATCGGGCTGCTGCAACGCGCCGACGACCATGTGCGGCACGCGGTGGAGATCGCGAGGGAGGCCGGGAACGGGACGTGGGTCGCTCGCGCTCAGCAGCTCAGGGGGATGCTCCTGGAACGGCAGGGCGCGCCTGACCTGGCGCTGCGGCAGTACCGGGAGGCGCTGACCGTGGCTGACACCGGCGATGTCCGCGACGTCCGCCTTACGGCGGAACTCCGCGATGCCGTGGCTCGGTTGGAGCTCTGACGGGCGAGACCGCCGGGTCGTCTCCGTCCCGAGGGGGCTGGTTCTGTCGTCGCCGGACCTGCGGCGGGTGGCTGGTTGCTCGCGCAGTTCCCCGCGCCCCTTCGGGGCGCTCCTGTATGTGGGGCTGCGCCCCGGCCTACTCAGGGGCGCGGGGAACTGCGCGACCAGCCACCACGAAACCGTCAGGTCGTCTCCGTCCCGAGGGGGCTGGTTCTGTCGTCGCCGGACCTGCGGCGGGTGGCTGGTTGCTCGCGCAGTTCCCCGCGCCCCTTCGGGGCGCTCCTGTATGTGGGGCTGCGCCCCGGCCTACTCAGGGGCGCGGGGAACTGCGCGACCAGCCACCACGAAACCGTCAGGTCGTCACCGTCCCGAGGTGGCAGCCTGCTTGCGCAGCCCCATCACAAACCCACGGCGAACGACGAGGGCCCGGCCCCCGGAAAACACCCCAGGGCCGGGCCCAAGCAATCAACGGAATAGGCGAACCGGCACAGCCGCCCGCCCAAGGGCTACGCCTCGAAGACCTCCCGAGCCAGCTGCTCCTGCTCGGCCTGGTGCCGCTTCGCCGAACCCACCGCGGGGGACGAGCTGTGCGGGCGGGAGACCCGGAGCAGGCGCTCGCCGTGCGGGACGTCCGCGCCGACCGCCAGGTCCAGGTGGTCGATCAGGTTGAGGGCGATGAACGGCCATGCGCCCTGGTTCGCCGGCTCCTCCTGCGCCCAGAGGTACTTCTCCGCGTTCGGGTACTTGGAGATCTCGGCCTGGAGCTCGGCACCCGGCAGCGGGTACAGCCGCTCCAGGCGGACGATCGCCACGTCCGTCACGCCGCGCTTCTGCCGCTCGGCGGCCAGGTCGTAGTAGACCTTGCCCGCGCAGAAGACGACCTTGCGGACCGCGCTCGCCTCGACCGTGTCATCGCCGATGACCGGCCGGAAGCCACCCGTGAGGAACTCGTCCGTCTTCGAGGCCGCCGTCTTGAGGCGGAGCATCGACTTCGGGGTGAAGACCACCAGCGGCTTGTGGTGCGGGTTGTGCACCTGCCACCGCAGCAGGTGGAAGTAGTTCGACGGCAGCGTCGGCATCGCGACGGTCATGTTGTTCTGCGCGCAGAGCTGGAGGAACCGCTCCGGGCGGGCCGAGGAGTGGTCCGGGCCCTGGCCCTCGTAGCCGTGCGGCAGCAGCAGCGTGACGCCGGAGGTCTGGCCCCACTTCTGCTCAGCGGCGGTGATGTACTCGTCGATGACCGTCTGCGCGCCGTTGGCGAAGTCGCCGAACTGCGCCTCCCACATCACGAGGGCGTTCGGGCGGGCCAGCGAGTAGCCGTACTCGAAGCCCATGGCCGCGTACTCGGAGAGCAGCGAGTCGTAGACGTTGTAGCGGGCCTGGTCCTCGGCGAGGTACAGCAGCGGGGTGTAGTCCTGGCCGGTCTCGCGGTCCACCAGGACGGCGTGCCGCTGGCCGAAGGTGCCGCGCCGCGAGTCCTGGCCGGAGAGCCGGACCGGCGTGCCCTCAAGCAGCAGCGAGCCGATGGCCAGGGTCTCGCCCATGCCCCAGTCGATGGCGTCCTCCTCGACCATGGCCGCGCGGCGCTGGAGCTGCGGCAGCAGGCGGGGGTGGACGGTGACGCGGTCGGGGATGTTCACCTGGGACTCGGCGATGCGCTTGACGACCTCCTGGGAGATCGCCGTCTGCACGCCCACCGGGAACTCCGGCTGCGCGTCCGGCACCTGCGCGCCGGACGGCTGCTGGGTGGCCTCGCGGACCTCGGTGAAGACCTTCTCCAGCTGGCCCTGGTAGTCCTGGAGCGCCTGCTCGGCCTCCTCCAGGGTGATGTCGCCCCGGCCGATCAGCGACTCGGTGTAGAGCTTGCGCACCGAGCGCTTCTTGTCGATCAGGTCGTACATCAGCGGCTGGGTGAAGCCCGGGTTGTCGGACTCGTTGTGGCCGCGGCGGCGGTAGCAGATGAGGTCGATGACGACGTCCTTGTTGAACGCCTGGCGGAACTCGAAGGCGAGCCGCGCCACGCGGACCACGGCCTCCGGGTCGTCGCCGTTCACGTGGAAGATCGGTGCCTCGATCATCCGCGCGACGTCGGTGGCGTACATCGACGAGCGTGCCGACTCCGGGGCGGCGGTGAAGCCCACCTGGTTGTTGATCACGATGTGCACCGTGCCGCCGGTGCGGTAGCCCCTCAGCTGGGACATGTTGAGGGTCTCGGCCACCACGCCCTGGCCCGCGAAGGCCGCGTCGCCGTGCAGGGCGACGGGGAGCACGGTGAAGTCCGTGCCGCCCTTGTTGATGATGTCCTGCTTGGCGCGGGTGATGCCCTCGATGATCGGGTCGACCGTCTCCAGGTGGGACGGGTTGGCGGCCAGCGAGACCGAGATCTGCTCGCCGTCCAGGCCGGTGAAGGTGCCACCGGCGCCCAGGTGGTACTTCACGTCACCGGAGCCGTGCATCGACTTCGGGTCGAGGTTGCCCTCGAACTCCCGGAAGATCTGCGCGTACGACTTGCCGACGATGTTCGCCAGGACGTTGAGCCGGCCGCGGTGGGCCATGCCGATGACGACCTCGTCGAGCCGGGACTCGGCCGCCGAGTCGAGGACCGCGTCCAGCAGCGGGATGACGGACTCCCCGCCCTCCAGGGAGAAGCGCTTCTGGCCGACGTACTTGGTCTGGAGGAACGTTTCGAACGCTTCCGCCGCGTTCAGCCGGCGCAGGATGCGCAGCTGTTCCTCGCGCTCGGGCTTGCTGTGCGGCCGCTCCACGCGGTCCTGGATCCACTTGCGCTGCTTGGGGTCCTGGATGTGCATGAACTCGATGCCGGTGGTGCGGCAGTACGAGTCGCGCAGCACGCCGAGGATGTCGCGCAGCTTCATCATCGACTTGCCGGCGAAGCCGCCGACCGCGAACTCCCGCTCCAGGTCCCACAGCGTGAGCCCGTGCTCGGTGATGTCCAGGTCGGGGTGCTTGCGCTGGCGGTACTCCAGCGGGTCGGTGTCGGCCATGACGTGGCCGCGCACCCGGTAGGAGTGGATCAGCTCGAAGACGCGGGCGGCCTTGGTGACGTCGTCGTCGTGGGAGGCGTCGATGTCCTTGAGCCAGCGCACCGGCTCGTAGGGGATCCGCAGGGCCTCGAAGATCTCGTCGTAGAAGCCCTCCTGCCCCAGCAGCAGGTTGGAGATGATGCGCAGGAACTCGCCGGAGGCGGCGCCCTGGATGACGCGGTGGTCGTAGGTCGACGTCAGCGTCATGACCTTGGAGATGCCCAGGCGGTTCAGGGTGTCCTGGGAGGTGCCCTGGAACTCGGCCGGGTACTCCATCGCGCCGACGCCGAGGATCACGGACTGTCCGGGCATCAGCCGCGGCACCGAGTGGACGGTGCCGATGCCGCCGGGGTTGGTCAGCGAGACGGTGACGCCGGAGAAGTCCTCCATCGTCAGCTTGTTGTCCCGGGCGCGGCGGACGATGTCCTCGTAGGCCTGCCAGAACTCGAAGAAGTTCAGCGTCTCGGCCCGCTTGATGCCGGCGACGACGAGCTGGCGGTCGCCGTTCGGCTTGGTGAGGTCGATGGCCAGGCCGAGGTTGGTGTGCTCCGGCTTGACCAGCGTCGGCTTGCCGTCCTTCTGGGCGAAGGAGTGGTTCATCGACGGCATGGCCTTGATGGCCTGCACCATCGCGTACCCGATCAGGTGCGTGAAGGAGATCTTCCCGCCGCGGGCGCGCTTGAGGTGGTTGTTGATGACGATGCGGTTGTCGAAGAGCAGCTTCACCGGGACCGCGCGGACCGAGGTGGCCGTCGGCAGCTCCAGGGAGGCGCTCATGTTCTTCGCGACGGCGGCGGCCGGGCCGCGGAGCGTCACGAACTCGGGACCGCCCTCGGGGGCGGCGGAGACGTCCGCGGCGGGCGCGGGGGCCGTGGCCGGGGCCTTGGCGGCGGGCCGCGCGGCGGGGGCGGACGGAGCCTTGGGCTCGGTGGGGGTCTTCTTGGGCGCGGGGGCCGCGGCGGGTGCCGCGGGGGCGGCGGAGGTCTTGGCCGCCGCCGTCGTGGGGCTGCTCGGGGCTGCCGGGGCCGGGGCGGCGGCGGGCGCTGCCGTGGTGCCGTCCGGCGAGGTGGCTGCCGCACCACCCGGCTTGTAGTCGGCGAAGAAGTCCCACCAGGCGCGGTCGACCGAGTTCGGATCCTGGAGGTACTGCTGGTAGATCTCGTCGACCAGCCACTCATTGGGACCGAAGGCGGCCGCAGGGTCCTTGCCCTGCCCCTCTTGGTCGGTCCTGGTGGCACCGCCCGGCCGAAGGCTGGGACTCGAATTACTGGACTGTGGCGACACGGCGGCAACCGCCCTCTTCCGCTTCACAAGGTGATGGACAGCGGGAATAAAGGCTACGCCTGTCGGAGGGCCGCACGCAGTCCGGGCCGGTCATCGTCGTGTAAGTCACATCGAGGCGGGTGTTTCGGCGCCGATGCCGGCGGGAAAAACCGGAGGTTCCGCTCCGCCGCGACACCCGGCTCGTGCCCCGCTCTCCGCCGGGCGTGCACCTACTCGTACCTTACGCCGATTTTGCCCGGCCCTTACGTCAACTTTGCGTAGGCGACTCACCCGGAAGGGTGACTCGGATGCGGCAGCCGCGGGATGATTCGGCCACCCCGATCTGGCCGCCGTGCAGGCCCACCGCCCAGCGCGCGATGGCGAGCCCGAGGCCCGTTCCGCCGTCGCTGCCCGGGCCGTGCGAGGAGCCGGGGCCGCCGTGGCTGCCGCGGTTGAAACGCTCGAAGACCCGGTGCCACTCGGAGCGCGGAATGCCCGGCCCCTCGTCCAGCACCTCAAGGGTCAGCGACTGGGGTCCCTCGCCGCGCCGCGCCCTGACGGTCACCCGGCCGTGCGGCGGGCTGTGCTTGACGGCGTTGTCGATCAGGTTGGCCACCACCTGGTGGATCCGCTCGGGGTCCGCGTGCGCGGTCAGCTCGGGCGGGGAGACGTCCAGGTGCAGATGGACGTCCGTACGGGTGTGGCTGCCGGATCCGGAGGCGATCCCGGCGCGGGAGGTAGCGATCATGTTCGCCTCCTTCAGCACCCCGGACAGGTAGGGCCACACCTCGAAGCGGCGCGCCTTGAGGGGTACGACCCCGTTGTCGAGACGGGACAGGTCGAGCAGCGTCTCGACCAGGCGGCCCAGGCGCTCGGTCTGCTTCAGTGCGGTGCGCATGGTCTCCGGGTCGGCCTCGGAGACGCCGTCCACGACGTTCTCCAGGACGGCCCTGAGCGCGGCGATCGGGGTGCGCAGCTCGTGGGAGACGTTCGCCACCAGCTCCTTGCGCTGCTGGTCCTGCGCCTCCAGGTCGTCGGCCATCCGGTTGATCGTGAACGCCAGGTCGCCCAGCTCGTCGCGCCGGCCGTCGCCGCGCACCCTGCGGGTGTAGTCGCCGTGCGAGATCGCGCGTGCGACGGTGTTCATCTCGTCGAGCGGCGCGGTCAGCGAGTGCGCCACGAACTGGGTGATCAGCAAGGTGGCTATCACCGAGAAGACCGTGATGAAGCGCAGCTCCGTCTGGGTGCGCACGGCGATCATCAGCAGGCCGGTGGTGATGAACACCGAGACGACCACCAGCATGCCGAGCTTGGTCTTCACGGAGAACGGGCGCATCGCGGAGATCCAGCGGAGCACCCTGCGGGTCTCGCGGGCCATGTCGAGGCCGGCGGCGCGCATCGCCCGTGCCCGGGCCTTGTCGGCCTCGCGCGCCCACTGGGCGGCCCGCCGCTCGAGCGCGGCGGGCGGCGGCTCGCTCCGCCCGGCGCGGGTGGTGCCGGCGGCCGCGCGCTCCTGCCGGCGGGTCCGCAGGTGCGCGCGTGCCCGGCTGAGCGTCCGCATACGCGCGCGTGCCCTGCTCCCCAGGCTGCTCCGATCGGTGCCGGGGGCGTCGTCCTGGCCGCTCGTCCTGCTGAGCCCGCTCATCACGCCGTACCGCCGGGACCTCTCATGGGGTGGGTGTCTCCAGGGCGTAGCCCACGCCGTGCACGGTGCGGATCCGCTCGGCACCGATCTTCCGGCGCAGTGCCTTGATGTGGCTGTCGACCGTACGGGTGCCGGAGGCGTCCGCCCAGTCCCACACCTCGGCGAGGAGCTGCTCGCGGGAGAGCACCGCGCGCGGGGTGTTGGCCAGGCACACCAGGAGGTCGAACTCCGTCGGCGTGAGGTGGACGTCCTCGCTGCGCACCCGCACCCGCCGCTGGGCGTGGTCGATCTCCAGCTCGCCGAGCCGGAGGATGCCGCTGCGGGGCGTGGTGGCGGCCAGCGCGGCGCGCTCGACGCGCCGGAGCAGCACGTGCACGCGGGCGGCCAGCTCGCGCATCGAGAACGGCTTCGTCATGTAGTCGTCGGCGCCGACGCCGAGCCCGACGAGCATGTCCGTCTCGTCGTCGCGGGCGGTGAGCATCAGTACCGGCACCGGCCGCTGGGCCTGCACCCGGCGGCACACCTCCAGGCCGTCGAACCCGGGGAGCATGATGTCCAGGATCAGCAGGTCGGGCTGCCAGGCCTCCGCGGTGTCGACGCCCGCCGGTCCGTCGGCCGCCGTCTGCACCAGGAAACCCTCGGCGCGCAGCCGGGCGGAGATGGCCTCGACGATCGTCGGGTCGTCCTCAACGACAAGGACCCGGCGCTGTGCGCCCGTGGCCGCCGTGCTGCCGTTGTGGGAGGTGTGTGTCTGCTCCATCGCCCCGCCCCTGACTATTGCTTCTCGGAATCGTGGGGGTGATTCCACCTGTGCGGTTGACGCTTGAATGATCTGCGCGTCGGTACGCAGCGTACGGAATGAACCGAGCTGCGGCTATCCACGCCCGACTGCGAGGTGCACGACGTCGGGAACGCCCCGGACAACGGGGATCTCTCTGGTGTGCACCCGCTGGAAACCGGCATTTCGCAGGGCCGCTTCGAATTCGGGCGACGGTTGCGCGGACCATACAGCAAGCACGCCGCCGCGCGTCAGCCGGGCCTGGCATGCGGCAAGGCCGGCGGGTGTGTAGAGGCTGTCATTGTCCTCAGTGACGGTCCAGCCCGGGCCGTTGTCGATGTCCAGGCACAGCGCGTCGTAGCGGGCGTCCGACTCCCGTACGTGTGCGAGGAGATCGGCGTGCAGCACCTCGGCGCGGGGGTCGGCCAGGGCAGCGGACGTGAGCGCGGCGAGCGGGGCGCCCGCGGTCTGCGCGGTGGCCCCGACGGGCCGGGCGGGTTCGCCCGTCGCGGTCGCCTCGGCGGTCGCGACGCCCAGGCCGTGCCAGTTGATGACGGCCTCCTCGCGCTCCACCACCGTGATGCGGCCCCAGCGCGGATCGGCCGCGGCGTGTGCGAGCGAGAAGCCGACGCCGAGCCCGCCGATGAGTACGGCGGGTGCGCGGCGTCCGTCGAGTGCGTCCATGGCCGCGTCGACGAGCAGCCGCTCCGAGCGGCCGTCCGAGGTGTCCATCAGGAAGCAGCCGTTGGCGATGATCTGCAACAGCTCGCCCTGCCGCCGCAACACCACCTCGCCGTACGGCCCGTCGCGCCGGTCCAGCACCACGGGGCTGCCGTCACCGTCGAACCGTTGTCCCTGCGAGGGCCTGTCGCCGATGTCGTACGGGGCGTGCATGGATCCATCCTGCCATTGCCGCAGGACCGGCCTGCCGCATGCGCGGCTTCTCAGGGCGGCGACCCCTCGCAACACGGCCTCCCGTAACGCCGATCGCGCGCGTGCCACACCGTGCCGGTGACGGCGGGCGGTCGGTTGCGGCGGTCGGTCAGGTGGCGGGAGGCGACCACACCCAGGGTGTGGTCGTCGTCACGGCATGGAAGCCCAACCGCCGCAGAATGGGCGCGCTGTCGTCGGAGGCGTCCACCTGGAGGTAGCGCACGCCGCGCTCCGCCGCGAGCCGTGCACGCGCGGCCACCAGGGCGCGGTAGATGCCGCGGCCCCGCCACTCGGCGAGCGTCGAACCACCCCACAGGCAGGCGAACTCGGTGCCCGGCCGGAACACCAGCCAGGCTGCCGAGACCACTTCGCCGCCGGCCTCGGCCACCAGGACGGCGATACCGTCCGGCGCCGCGGCGACCCGCCCGATCAGGTCCT
Source organism: Streptomyces sp. TS71-3 (assembly GCF_018327685.1). Classification (NCBI taxonomy): domain Bacteria; kingdom Bacillati; phylum Actinomycetota; class Actinomycetes; order Kitasatosporales; family Streptomycetaceae; genus Streptomyces; species Streptomyces sp. TS71-3. Next base: position 1,786,562 of record NZ_BNEL01000001.1, read on the forward strand.
CCCCGAGCCAGGCCATGTCCTGGTCCCAGACGGCGCTCTCCATGGCCGCGATGCGGCGCAGGTCGGCGTCGGACGCGACCTCCCGCAGGGTGACGCCGTCCGGTGGCACCGGCTCGGCGGCCATCTCCTCCGTGCTCCCGACGAGCACCGTCTCGCGGTCCTCGGGCGCGAACCCCGCCGCACGCAGCCGGTCGGTGAGGTCGGCGGGCCGGTCGTGGCCGCGGGTCTTCCACTCGACCGCCTCGCCCCGCGCGGCGAAGCGGTCCCGCTGCCGGGCGATCAGGCGGTCCAGGTCGACGCCCTCGACGCCCAGGTCGGCGGGACCTGTCACGAGGCCGCGGTACTGCCCGACGACGCGGGTGAGCGGCCCGTCGCTCTCGGTGTGCACGCCCGCGGGGAGGTTCGGCCCCGCGCCGCGCATCTGCTCGTCGTAGGCGGCAAGAAGCACATCGGTATCGGTCACAGGCGGTACGGAAGTCCACGGAGGGCCGGGACGCAACTGCATTTGGAGCCGCGCGCCGGCTCGTGGCCGTCCTGAGGGGGCTGTCCGGGTCGCGTCCGGCCCACCGCCGGCTGGGTGGTCGTTCGCGCAGTTCCCCGCGCCCCTTGTCCGTGGGGCTGCGCCCCGTGCTGCTCAAGGGACGCGGAGAACTGCGCGACCGCCACGACGACACCGTCAGGTCGCCACCGCCCGAAGGGGCTGGTTCTGTCGCAGCCGGACCAGTGGTGGGTGGTGGTTGCTCGCGCGGGTCCCCGCGCCCCCGCGGGGCGCCGTTGGGCGGGTGCGCCCAGCCGAAGCGGACCCGCAGGCCCCCGAAGACGGCCCGGCCCGCCGCCAGGCGAAATGCCCACACGCCGGACACGCGTGATCGCCCACAGCGAACGCCCCCGGCGCCGGGAACATCTCCGGGCTCACATGCATTGAGCCCACATAGCTCAACTTGACTGCCGAAGGGGAGATCATGGCTGCTGAGTCCGCCGGCGCTGCCACACTGCTGGCCCTACCCGTGCTGCCGCTCGACGACGAGGTCGTGCTGCCCGGGATGGTGGTCCCGCTGGACCTCAACGACAACGAAGTGCGCGCCGCGGTGGAAGCCGCTCAAGCCGCCGCCCGGTCCGAGCCGGGCAAGCCCAAGGTACTGCTGGTGCCCAGAGTGGACGGCGAGTACGCGGGGACGGGTGTGCTCGGCACCGTCGAGCAGGTCGGCCGGCTGGCCGACGGCGACCCCGGGGCGCTGATCCGCGGCCGGGCGCGCGTGAAGATCGGTGCGGGCACGACAGGCCCCGGCGCCGCCCTCTGGGTGGAGGGCACGCGGGTCGACGACGCCGCTCCGGATCCGTTGCCCGGCGGCGTCACCGAACTGATGAAGGAGTACAAGGCCCTCGCCACCGCGTGGCTGCGCAAGCGCGGTGCGTGGCAGATCGTGGACCGCGTCCAGCAGATAGAGGATGTGTCCCAGCTCGCCGACAACTCCGGTTACTCGCCGTTCCTGTCCACGCAGCAGAAGGTGGAGCTCCTGGAGACCGGCGACCCGGTCGCCCGGCTGAAGCTCGCCACGGAGCAGCTCCGCGAGCACCTCGCCGAGCAGGACGTCGCCGAGTCGATCGCCAAGGACGTCCAGGAAGGCGTCGACAAGCAGCAGCGGGAGTTCCTGCTGCGCCGCCAGCTCGAAGCCGTCCGCAAGGAACTGCGCGAGCTGAACGGCGACGGCAGCGAGGACGAGTCCGACGACTACCGCACGCGCGTCGAGGCTGCCGACCTCCCGGAGAAGGTCCGCGAGGCCGCGCTCAAGGAGGTCGAGAAGCTGGAGCGGTCCAGCGACCAGAGCCCGGAGGGCTCCTGGATCCGCACCTGGCTCGACACCGTCCTTGAACTGCCGTGGAACGAGCGCACCGAGGACGCCTACGACATCAGGGGCGCCCAGGAGGTGCTCGACGCCGAGCACGCCGGCCTTCAGGACGTGAAGGAGCGCATCACCGAGTACCTGGCGGTCCGCAAGCGGCGTTCCGACCGGGGCCTCGGCGTGGTCGGCGGGCGCCGCGGAGGTGCCGTGCTCGCGCTGGTCGGCCCGCCCGGCGTCGGCAAGACCTCGCTGGGCGAGTCCGTGGCGCACGCCATGGGCCGCAAGTTCGTCCGCGTCGCGCTCGGCGGAGTCCGGGACGAGGCGGAGATCCGCGGCCACCGGCGCACCTACGTGGGCGCGCTGCCGGGCCGTATCGTCCGCGCCATCAAGGAGGCCGGGTCGATGAACCCGGTGGTCCTGCTGGACGAGGTCGACAAGGTCGGATCCGACTTCCGGGGCGACCCCGCGGCCGCCCTCCTGGAGGTCCTGGACCCGGCGCAGAACCACACGTTCCGGGACCACTACCTGGAGGTCGAGCTGGACCTCAGCGACGTGGTGTTCCTCGCCACGGCGAACGTCCTGGAGGCCATCCCCGAGGCACTGCTCGACCGCATGGAGCTGGTGACGCTCGACGGCTACACGGAGGACGAGAAGGTCGTCATCGCCCGTGACCACCTGCTCCCGCGCCAGCTGGAGCGGGCCGGCCTGAAGACGGACGAGGTGGTGCTGGAGGAGAGCGCGCTGCGCAAGCTCGCCGGCGAGTACACCCGTGAGGCCGGCGTGCGGAACCTGGAGCGCGGCATCGGCCGGCTGCTGCGCAAGGTCGCGGCCCGGCACGAGCTCGACGAGCAGAAGCTGCCGCTGACCGTGACGGACGCCGACCTGCGCGACCTGATCGGCCGCCCGCACCACGTGCCCGAGTCCGCCCAGGACCCGGCCGAGCGCCGCACCGCGGTGCCGGGCGTGGCCACCGGCCTCGCCGTCACCGGCGCGGGTGGCGACGTGCTCTACGTGGAGGCGTCGCTCGCCGACCCGGAGACGGGCGCGGCGGGGCTGACCCTGACCGGACAGCTCGGCGACGTCATGAAGGAGTCCGCGCAGATCGCGCTCTCGTTCCTGCGCTCGCGCGGCGCGGAGCTGGAGTTGCCCGTGGCCGACCTGAAGGAGCGGGGTGTGCACATCCACTTCCCCGCCGGCGCGGTGCCGAAGGACGGCCCGAGCGCGGGCGTCACCATGACGACCGCCCTCGCGTCGCTGCTCAGCGGCCGCCTGGTCCGTACGGATGTGGCGATGACCGGTGAGGTGTCGCTGACCGGACGGGTGCTGCCCATCGGCGGCGTGAAGCAGAAGCTGCTCGCGGCGCACCGGGCGGGCATCACGACGGTCGTGATCCCGAAGCGGAACGAGCCCGACCTGGACGACGTCCCCGCCGAGGTGCTGGAGAAGCTCGACGTGCACACCGTCACGGACGTCCGCCAGGTGCTGGAGCTCGCGCTGTCGCCCGCGATGAGCGACGCGGCGGAGCAGCTGCCACTGGCCGCGTGACGGCCTCGGCCGCCTGACGGCCCGACGGCCCTACGGCACGGGTGGTGCCCGTGGCACACCCGGTGGCCGGTTCCCCTTGGGAGCCGGCCACCGGGCCGCTCCGGAGCGTGATGGCCGCTCAGCCGTTGGCGAGCGCCTTGACGCGGTCCAGCGTGCCGTTGAAGTGGTCGTGGTCGCCGACCGTGGGCCCCGTCGACGTGTACTGCCAGACGGTGTAGGTGCCCCAGCCCGCGGGGAGCGTGCCCACGCTGCTCGCGTAGCGGGCGATCGCCAACGGGTCGCTGGAGCCGAACGCCTTGGAGTTGCCGGTGCAGTCGCTCCACCAGCTCGTCGCGGTGTAGATCACGGCGTACCGGCCGGTGAGCGAGCGGTAGGTGTTGACGAAGTCGCGGATCCAGCTGACCATCCCGGCGTCGCTCAGGCCGTAGCAGGAGGCCCCGTAGGGGTTCCACTCGATGTCCAGCATGCCCGGCAGCGTCCTGCCGTCCTTCGACCAGCCGCCTCCGTGCGCGGCGAAGTACTTCGCCTGCGAGGCGCCGCTGGAGGTGTCGGGCGTGGCGAAGTGGTACGCGCCGCGGATCATGCCGATGTTGTACGAGCCGTTGTACTGCTGCGCGAAGTCCTCGTTCTGGTAGCTGGTGCTCTCGGTGGCCTTCACGTAGGCCCACTTCACACCGCTGTTCCAGAGGGTCCCCCAGTTGACGCTGTTCTGGTGACCGCTGACGTCCACGCCCTCGGTCTGCCCGGCACGCGGCAGCGGCGACGACGGCTGCCGGCCGTCGTGGGCGACGACGCCCATGCCGAGGTAGGCGGTGCCGCGCTCGGGGGCCTCGGCGGTGCGGGGCGCGGCCTGGGCCGTCGTGGGCAGGGCGAGCAGCAGGGTGAGCGCGGCGAGGAGGGTGCCGGACACGGCGAGGGGCGAGCGGCGGGGCGTTCTTGAACTGCGCACGGACATCACGTGCCTCCGAGTGCCTGGGGAACCCGCTGGCCGGGAAGGGTCGACGAGAACCCGGGGTGGGGGAGTCTGAGGGCTTCTTCCGGTGACCGTCAGGGGGCGGGATCGGGGGTGGGGGGATCCGCGGAGGGAGGGCAACGGTGGACGGGCCGCGCCGACGCTTGTCGGTTACCTGGCTTGTCGGTTACATGCCACGTTAGTGACTCTATGCACGTAGACCCCAGGGGGGAAGGGGGGTGGGAGACCATCGTCGGCCCACGCCTGGGCGATACTGGCCGAGCTGCGGCGAAGATCGTGCCTCGTGGGAACTTTGAACGGCTGGAACGCCGATAACCGTTAAAGACACTGAGAACGCCGAAAGATACTGAGATCACCGAGAGCGCCGAGAGCGTTGGGAACAGCGAGAAGCCGAGAAGCCGGGGAGCTGAGCAGCAGGCGAGGCCGAGGCGCCGGGAGCCCCGAGAACCACCGAGATCACCGAGATCACTGAGAACGCCGAGATCACCGAGATCACCGAGATCACCGAGAACGCCGAGATCACCGAGAACGCCGTGAACAGCGAGAAACGCGGAATGCAGGGCATGGGTGCTGACGTGCACAGGAACCGGAACGACGAGCGGCGTGCCGCCGAGGCCGGGGTGTCGGAAGGCGAGATGGACGCGGAATTCCTCGCTCTCGAAAGGGAGCTGACGGTATTCCTGCGCCGGGCCCGCGCCTCCTCGGGCGAGATGGCCCGTGCCGTCCACCCGGACCTGGAGCCCGCTGCGTACGGGCTGCTGGTCTGCCTTGAGGAGGGCGGGCAGCGGGCCACGGACCTCGCCGGCTACATCGGCGTCGGCAAGGCCACCATGAGCCGCCAGCTCCGCGCCCTGGAGGCGCTCGGCTTCGTCGCCCGCGAGCCCGATCCGGACGACGGGCGCGCGTGGCAGATCCACCTCACCGAACGGGGCCGTGACCGCCTGCGCACCGTCCGCAATGCCCGCCGAGCGCTCTACGTGGACCGGCTCGCGGACTGGAACCGCAGCGAGGTGGCTGAGCTGGCGAGGTTGTTGCACCAGCTCAACGAGGCGGCCGGGGCCGAGGAGTAGCGCGCCCCGGGGTGCGGGGTTTGCGGGGTCGCGGTTCGCCGGGCGGTGGGGTTTCACCCGGCGGTGGGCCGGGCCGGTTGAGGGTGCCGCCTTGGGCGGTGGGCGGGCTGCGGGTGTGTTGTGGTTGCTCGCTCCCCCACTGCCTTGAAGGCGTGGGAGGTACCCCCATCCCCGCGCCCCTTGCGGGGTGCAGCCCTGCCGGGTGGTGGGCGGGGCCGGGGTTGCGTGGGTTCGACTCGTGGTCTGCTGCGGGTTCGCCGTGGTTGCTCGCGCAGTTCCTCGCGCCCCTTTCGGGGCGCGGCCGCACCGGAAAGGGGCCGGGGCGGACCCCTTACAGCTCCGCGTAGATCACCGACGCGTCGTCGTGGGTCTTGCTGCGGCGCAGGAAGACGCGGTCGGTGTCGGCTCGTTCCAGGGCGCGTACCCGGTCGACCAGGGCCTGCGGGCCCTCCTTGCGGAGCAGGGCCAGGGAGTCCGCCCAGTCGCCCTCGTGGAACTTCTCCACCCAGCGGGTCGCGCCGTCCGTGAGTGCGGCCACCGCCTGGACCTCCGAGCGCGGCCGGACGCCGGCCACCGCGCGTGAGGCGACCTCCGGGTCGGCGGCCGCGGTGAAGAAGCCGCCCTCCTTGTTGCGCAACGTGGCATCGGTGACGGTCTCCGTGGCGAGCGCGCGGCGCGGGAGGCGGTGCAGGCGGTCGTCCAGCACCGGGACCACCCCGCCGTCCGCCTCCACGACCAGCAACACCGAGTCGGACAGCACGAGATGCTCGACCTGGTCGTCGTCCCAGCGGGCCAGGACGACGGTTGCCTGAGGGGTGCGCGGGTGAGAAAGGTCACAGGTGGTGCGGTGGGCATCCGCGGTGCGCAGGATTGCCGCGGAGAGCACCTCGCGCAGGGCCATGTCACGGTGTGAAACGGACAGTTCACCCAGCGCTCCGCCGAGCCTGGCGGTGAACCAATGGACGGAATGCAGACAACCGTCGTCGCCCTGCGGCGGGGTGACACCGTCCAGCAGCACCAGCACTCCGCCCCTTCCGGAGGCCGGAAGTGCAACCGATGCATAGTCCTCGTTGGGTCGTGCGGGGTCGCCCGGGACGGTGGCGAGTTCGATGCGCATTCGGCCAGTCTGCACGAGGTGCCCGCAATGGGCCGCGCGGGCGCCGCGGGACGCCGTAACGTGGTCTGTACCTGCAGGTCAGCCGCCGGGTTTGGGGTGGATTGATCAAGGTCGGCGAGGCGTGGCGGGGCATCTTGCCAAAGCGTGTGGCCCACGTCCAACCGACACACTGAACACGCCCCCTGTTCAATGACTTTGGAACTTGCCGCTGGCCCTGCACCGATGTTCACTCCTTTGAGTGGCGGGTAGGGCGATGTGCGTCCGCGTCTCACGGGCACTGGGATGGTCGGGAGCCGAACCCGGAGACGCTCGTGTTGACGGATCGTCACCCGGGTCCATGGGCAGACGGATCAAGATTGCGAGCACCGGTGCAGATGAATCGGCCGCGGCGCGAGGGCAGGCAGCAGACGGTCTCGGAGGAGACCACGCGCGGCCTGGCACCGAGCGGCCCCTCCGGAACAGCCGGCGGGGGCGGGGACGTCAGGGGCGGCACGGGTGTCGTGGAGGGCACGGGTGCCGTGGACCACGCGGGCGGTGCGGGTGCTCCCGCCGGGATGATCCCGCGGCCGCAGGGCGGGTACGTCCCCTATGCGGATGGCACCACCCATGCGGACGCCACCACCCATGCCGATGCCACCACCGGTCCGTCCGCGGAAGCCACGGGTGCGGCGGTCGCCGGAGGTACGAGCCTGGCCGAGCAGGCCCACGGCTCACCGAACCGCACGCCGAACCCCGCCGTGCGCGGCGCGCGCCAGGCGGTACGTGCCCAGGGCGCCGCGCAGGCCACCGCCACGGTCCCGCCTTCCGCCCCCGGCACGGCGTCCCCGGTCTCCGCCCCCGGCACGGCGTCCCCCGCCGGCGCGGCCCCGGCCCCCGCGACCGTCGAGCCGGACACGACTTCCGCCACCGCGCCCCCCGCCACCGCCGAACCCGCTCCCGGCGCGCCGACCCCGCCGGCCACCGGCACCGCCGCCGGCAAGCCGACCCCCCCTGCCGGCAAGGGCCGCCGCAGCCGGGTGCGCAGCCGGCTCATCGTCGCCGTCGCCGTGGTGGCCGCCACGACCGCCGCGGCGAGCGCCCCCGCGCTCGTGGCCGCCTGCGCGAACGTGAGCGACTCGCAGGCCCTCGTGAGCGACGCGGAGCGGACCCGGCAGGCGCTCAGCCTGGCCCACTCCCTCGCCGACGAGCGCGACGAGGCCACCGCCTACGTCGCCGCAGGCCGGCCCGAGGACGGGGCGCCCTCCGCCGAGGACCGCGCAGCCGTCGACCGCGGTATCGCCGAACTCCGCACCGACGCGACGGCCGGCCTCCGCCACGACCTCGGCCGGATCGCGGACGCCCGCAAGGCGGCGCTCACCGGCAAGAGCAGCGCCCTGCACACCCACGAGGCGTACGCCGCCGTCATCCTGAGCCTGCACCGGCTCGCCGAGGACCTGGCGGACCGCACCCCGCCCCGTGCCGGCACCGGCGCGCACGCCCTCGCCGACCTGGACCGCGCGGTCGAGCAGGCCGAGGCCACCCGCGGCCTGCTGCTCGCCGCGCTCGCCGTGCCCGGCGGGACCACCACCGTCATCGACCCGATCACCGGGCTGCCCCAGACGGTGCCCGACGAGTCGTCCTCCGCGTCCGCGCACCGCGCCGAGCTCAGCGCCGCCGCACAGCAGGCACGGCTGCGGGAGCAGTCCGCGTTCGCCGACTTCCGCGACGGCGCGCCCGCCGCCTACCGGACCGCGTACGACTCCACCGTCTCGGGCCCCGACGTGAGCACCGCGGAGAGCGACCTCGCCCGGCTCACCGACCAGCCCACGCTGTCCGCGGACGACCTCGACACCGACTCCGGGAAGCTGGGGAACGCCCTCACCTCGCGCATCGACATGATGCGCGGCGCCGAGGCGTCGCTGAACACGACCCGCGCCAAGGAACTCGCCGCGCTCCGCGACGACGACGTCACCGCGCTGGAGATCCGGGCGGCGCTGGCAGGTGCCTGCCTGCTGGCCGCCGTCGGCGTCACCATGGCCATGGCCAGGGGCCTGACCCGGCCGCTCGCCGTGCTGCGCATCGGCTCGGCCCGGCTCGCCACGGCTCCGGAGGCCGAGGAGCCGATCCGCTTCACCGGCCGCAACGACGAGTTCGCGCAGGTCGTACGGTCCGTCAACGCCCTGCACGCGCACGCCCTCGACCTGCACCGGCGGGTGCGCGGCGGCGCCGGCGCGAACGGCGCGCCGGCCGCCGCGGGTACGGCGCCCGAGGCGCGGCTCATATCCGGTTCCGGGGACCCCACGGCAGACGGCATCCGGGCAGGCGGCATCCGGGCGGACGGCATCCGGGCGGACGGCACCGCCGCGGGCCGCGCCGCCGTACGCAGCGCCCTGGACGCCGCCGCTGCCGGTCTCGACCAGGCCCGCCGGGCCCCGGGTGCCGGCCAGAGCACCTTCGTCCACCTCGCCCTGCGCACCCTCGGCCTCGTCGAGCGGCAACTCGCCGTCATCGAGAAGCTGGAGGAGCAGGAGGACGACCCCGACCGGCTCGCCACGCTCTTCCGGCTCGACCACTTCGCCACCCTGATGCGGCGGCACAGCGAGAACCTCCTGGTACTCGCCGGTGCCGACCACGGCCACCAGCACCACGAGCCCGTGCCGCTGGTCGACGTCGTACGCGCCGCGGTCAGCGAGACCGAGCGCTACGAGCGCATACGCATCGCCTCGCTCCCGGCGCACGCGCACGTCGTCGGGTTCGCCGCGGACGACCTCAGCCATCTGCTCGCCGAGCTGATGGAGAACGCCACGGCGTGCTCCCCTCCGGACGCCCCCGTCGAGCTCTCGGGGTGGCTGCTGGAGAGCGGGGACATGATGCTCTCCGTCGTCGACGAGGGCATCGGCATGTCACCCGAGCGGCTCGACGAGACCAACGCCCGGCTGGCCCGGCCGGAGGCGGACGACGGGGCCGGCCCCGACGCGTTCGGCGCCCCCGCTTCCGCCGGCACGAACGGACCCTCCGCGAACGGACCCTCCGCGAACGGCCCGTCCGTGAACGGCACTTCTGCGCACGGCCTTTCCGCGAACGGCACCGCCGCGGACGGAACCGCCGCGGACGAGGCGTCCGGGTCGGGACTCGGCCTCTACGTGGTGGCCCGGCTCGCGGCCCGGCACGGCGTGCGGGTACGGCTGCGGGACCAGAAGCGCGGCGGCATCGCGGCCGTCGTCGTGCTGCCCGCACAGATGCTCGCGGAGGCCGGCACGAGCGTGGCCGGGCCCCCGCGGGAGGTCCGCCTGCTGGGCGGCGGTCCCGCTGTCCGGCTGCCCGGCGCGTCGGCCGAGGTCAACTCCAACGTGCTGCCCGGCAGGGGCAGCGGGGGCGACCCCGGCGCGGACCCGCTGATCGCCGCCGCCGAGGCGGCCCTGCGCGCCGCTCCCGATTCCGGCGGCCACGCGCAGGCACCCGCACCGGCCGAGGCCCACGCCCCGGCCGGCGTCCACTTCCCGGCAGGGCCGCCCACCCCGGCGAGCAGGCCGGCCCCGGCCCAGGAGCCCGCCCCGAACCCGTACGCCATCGGGCCCGACACGCACGAACGCACCCGTGACGCGGGGCAGGACCGTCCGGCGACCCTGCCCGGCGGCCCCACGCGGGACTCCGGCGCCTGGGAGCGGGTGACGGACAAGGGCCTGCCGAAGCGGACCCCCAGGGTCTCCTCGGCGCGCGGGGTGCCCGCCCCGCGTACCGGCGCGGTCGACGCCGGGGAACTGCGCCGCAGACTGGGCGCCTTCCAGCAGGGCGCCAGAAACGGCCTGCGGGACGCCGAGGCGGAACTCGCCGCCGGCCATGACGGACAGCACGACCGGCAAGGACAGCACGACCAGCAGGGACAGCACGGCCAGCAAGGACAGCAGCGCGGCACCGCCCGCGGCACCGGACAGCACCAGCACCACACATCGGCACGCGCGGCCCAACCACCCGCGGAAGTCAAGGGGGACACGGTCGAGGAGGCAAGCAGTTGACTGCGCCCAGCACCTATGGACTGAGTACCGAGGCACGCAATCTGCAGTGGCTGCTGGCCAATCTCGTGGAGGAGGTGCCCGGACTGCTCTCCGTGGCCGTGGTCTCCTCCGACGGCCTGCTGCTCCTCTCCTCCGATCCGGCGGGAGAGGCCGAGCCCGACACGGGTGACGGCGACGGCGGCGCCGGCGACGGACCCAAGGGATCCTCGGCCGACCTGGCCGCCATCGTCTCCGGCCTCGGCAGTCTCACCGTGGGTGCCTCCCGCCTCATGGACGGCGGCAAGGTGAAGCAGACCGTGGTCACCATGCACGAGGGCAGCCTCTGCGTGATGTCGATCAGCGACGGCTCGCTGCTCGGGGTGCACGCCACCCCGGACACCGACATGAGCATCGTCGCCTACCACATGGCGTTCTTCGTCGGCCGCGCCGGGCACGTCCTCACCCCCGAACTCCGCAGCGAGCTGCGGCAGTCCATGGAGGAGCGGGCCCAGGCGGCGGGCGGCGGCGACCGGCCGCGGCTCGCCGTGCGCGAGGGCCGGGGCGGCGCGGCGCCCGCGGGCAGGACGACGGGAGGCGGCCAGTGAACCACCCGAAGCTGCCCCGGCGCGACGCCGAGGCCAAGCCCGCGCGCGTGCGCCCGTACTCCCTCACCGGCGGCCGCACCCGCTTCGGGCACGTGCTGCTCGTCGAGACGTTCGTGGCCGCCATCGAGGCCCCGGAGGAGCGCCTCGAACTGACGAACCGTGCCGCGGCCCGGGTCATGCCCGAGATGCGGGCCATCGTCGAACTGTGCCGCCGCATGCGGACGGTGGCCGAGATCGCCGCGCTGCTGAGGATGCCGCTCGGCGTGGTCCGCGTGCTGCTGAGCGACCTCGCGGACCAGGGAAAGATCCGCGTGTACGGAACCGGTCACGGCCCCGGACAGCCGGACCGGGCACTGCTGGAAAGGGTGCTGAGTGGACTCCGCCGTCTCTGACGACACTGAACGGCCCGGCGGCGACGGCGCCCCGGGCACCGGCGGCTTCTTCGGGGGCGCGGCGCCCGGCGCGGGCGCCGGCGGCGCCGGGCGGGAAGAGGCGCTGCAACCCTGGCAGATGGACCGCAGCCGGGCGCCGATCGCCACCAAGATCGTGGTGGCCGGCGGCTTCGGCGTCGGCAAGACGACGCTGGTCAACACGGTCTCGGAGATCGAGCCGCTGCTCACCGAGGCGCTGATGACCGAGGCCAGCGAGGAGACCGACGACCTCTCCGCCACGCCGGGCAAGTCCACCACGACGGTCGCCATGGACTTCGGCCGCATCACGCTCGACGACGACCTGGTGCTGTACCTCTTCGGCACGCCGGGCCAGCAGCGCTTCTGGTTCATGTGGGACGACCTGATCAGGGGCGCGATCGGCGCCGTTGTCCTGGCGGACACGCGCAGGCTGCCCGACTGCTTCCCCGTGCTCGACTACTTCGACGGCTGCGGCCTGCCGTACGTGGTCGCCGTGAACCACTTCGACGGTACGGAGAAGTTCGCCCCCGAGGACGTCCGCGAGGCCCTGACGGTGCCCGCCGACATCCCCGTGCTCGTCATGGACGCCCGGCTGCGGATCCCCGTGGTCGACACCCTGCTGGCCCTCGTCGGCCACGCCTTGGACGTCACCCCCGCCTAGGGCCTTGTGGAGCCCGGCCGTACGGTGACCCCGCGGGTCGGCGCCCCACCCGTCCCATGACACCCGCGGGTCCCCAACACCCGTACCCGCCTGACACCTTCACCCCTCCGCCGTCGCACGCCCCCACCGTCCGCACCCTCCAAACCCCCCGAACCCTTCAACATCCGCACCGTCCTCCAGCATCCGTCCCCCGAACTGCCGTCAGGAGAAGAGCCGTATGCGGAAGGTACTCGTCGTGGGAGCCGGGCAGTCCGGGCTCCAACTCGCCCTGGGACTCCAGGCGCACGGCTACGAGGTCACCGTGATGTCCAACCGCACCGCGGACGAGGTCCGCGTCGGGCGGGTGATGTCCACCCAGTGCATGTTCCACACGGCGCTCCAGCACGAGCGGGACCTCGGGCTCGGCTTCTGGGAGGACCAGGCGCCGCGGATGGAGGGCCTCGGCGTCTCGGTCGCGGGCCCGCCGGACGGGCCGACGCGCGTCATCGACTGGCTGGGCCGCCTCGACGGCTACGCGCAGTCCGTGGACCAGCGGGTGAAGATGGCCGGCTGGATGGAGACCTTCGCCGAGCGCGGCGGTCAGCTCGTCATCCACGGCGCCTCCGTCTCCGACCTGGACTACTTCACCCGCGCGTACGACCTGGTGCTGGTCTCCGCGGGCAAGGGCGAGCTGGTCTCCATGTTCGCCCGGGACGCGGCGCGGTCCCCGTACAGAGAGCCGCAGCGCGCCCTCGCGGTCGCCTACGTGCACGGTCTAGGGCCCCGCCCGGAGCACCCGGAGACGGAGGCGGTGCGCTGCAACCTGGTGCCGGGCGTGGGCGAGCTGTTCGTCATGCCGACGCTGACCACCTCCGGGCGCGCCGACATCCTCTTCTGGGAGGGCATCCCCGGCGGCCCGCTGGACGTCTTCCGGGACGTCAGGGACCCCTCGGAGCACCTCTCGCTCACCCTTGAGCTGATGGAGAGGTACGTGCCCTGGGAGTACGCGCGGGCCACCAAGGTGGAGCTCACGGACGCGGGAGGCACCCTCGCGGGCCGGTACGCGCCCACGGTCCGCCACGCCGTCGGGCACCTGCCCGGCGGGGGCGCGGTGCTCGGCGCGGCCGACGTCGTGGTGGCCAACGACCCGATCACCGGCCAGGGCTCCAACTCCGCGGCCAAGTGCGCGGCGGCCTACCTGGACGCGATCCTGGCCCGGGGCGAGGGCGCGTTCGACGAGGCGTGGATGCAGGCGACCTTCGACCGCTACTGGGACACCGCGCGGCACGTCACCAAGTGGACCAACGCGATGCTGGCGCCGCCGCCGGAGCACGTCCTCAACCTGATAGGGGCGGCCGGCCAGATCCCCGCGGTCGCGGACCGCATCGCCAACGGCTTCAACGACCCGGCCGACTTCGAGCAGTTCTTCTACGAGCCGGAGAAGGCGGAGGCGTACCTGGCGGAGGCTGCTGGCTGATGGCGCCCGGAGGGTCACCCCGGACGGCGTGCTCAGCCGCCCAGCGGGGGCTCCTCCGGGTCCGGGCGCACGGCTCCGAGCACCGGGTCGACGTCGACCGGTGAGACCTTGACGTGGTCGCCGGGCCGTGGTGCCTGCACCACCATGTCGTCGCCGAGGTAGAGGCCGACGTGTGACGCGCTCGGGTAGTACACCACCAGGTCTCCGGGGCGCAGCCGGTCCATCGGCACCCGGTGGAGCCCGCGCCACTGCCCCTGGCTGGTGCGCGGGATGCGGCGGCCCGCGTGCGCCCACGCCGCGGAGGTGAGCCCCGAGCAGTCGAACCCGCTCGGGCCCGTCGCCCCCCACACGTAGGGCTTGCCGACCTGCTTCATGGCGTAGCGGACGGCCGCGCTGCCGCCGCGCGACGGCAGCCGGCTGCCGTGCAGCACCGAGGAGAGCAGCGAGTCCACGTCGTTCCTGCGGCCCGGCCGGTCGGTGCGGCGGCCGGCGCCGTGCCGGCCGGCACCCAGTGCGGCGAGCCGGCGTTCCACCTCGCGGAGCCGGCCCTGCACGGTGTCGTGCTCCCTGCGCTGCTGCCTGGCGAGCCGCTCCTGCTGGTCGAGGGCGCGGCGCGCGGTGAGCGCGAGCGCCCGGCTGCGCCGCTCGTCGCCGGTGATCCGGTGCAGCGCGGAGGCGCGGGCGGCGGACATCCGCTGGAGCATGTGGCCCTGGTCCAGGGCGTGCTGGGGGTCCGGTGCGAGCAGCAGGCGAACGTAAGGGGAGATGTCGGAGCTGCCCTGGTACTGGAGCCTGGCCAGGCGGCCCAGGGCGACCCTGCTGCGGTGCAGGGCGTGCTGGGCGTGCGCCAGCCGCCTGTCGAGCCCTCTGACCGTGGCCCGCTGCCGGTCCAGGCTGCGCTGGGCGGCGCGGTAGGAGCCGGTGGTCTGCTCGGCCTGCCGGTAGAGCCGCTGAAGGTCGGTCAGCAGTACGTCCACGGACTGCTCGCCCGGCCCCGGGGCGTCCGGCGCGCCGCCCGGGCGGCGCTCGACGGCGGCGGCCTCCTGGCCGCCGGCAGCGGGGCCGGGCGACATGGGCGGCCGCGCGGGCAGCGCGTCCGCGGTCCCGGTCGCGACGAGTGTGCCGGCCGCGACCGCGGCCGTACAGAACCCCCGCACCAGCCTGCCCGTCATCTTGGGTCACCTCCGCTGCGGCGGACGGCGATTCCGCCCGCACCGCACGTACATGTCCCGAGCCACGGGCAGGACGCTCACCTGTGCTGGTCGATTCGGCCCAAGGATTCCACTCGTACAGGGGGCTGCGACGGTGCGAGACGGGGGCCTGGTACCCCGTCAGGACCAGGCGCGGGGTTGGTCGGCACGAGACGGAGGGTCTTGGCGCTCCGTCAGGGGCGCGGGGAACTGGGCGAGCAACCCGCTCCGGCGGGTGGTCGGCCGCGAGACAGCAAGTGGCAATGGCGCCTCGTCGGGGGCGCGGGGAACTGCGCGACGCCCCGTGCCGGAGGGTGGTCGGCTACGAGAGAGCAGTGGTATGGCGCTCCGTCGGGGGTGCGGGGAACTGCGCGAGTACCCCGTGCCGGAGGGAGGTCGGCTACGAGAGAGCAGGTGGTATGGCGCTCCGTCAGGGGCGCGGGGAACTGGGCGAGCAACCGCCCCGGCGGGTGGTCGGCCGCGAGACAGCAAGTGGCAATGGCGCCTCGTCGGGGGCGCGGGGAACTGGGCGAGCAACCCGCTCCGGCGGGTGGTCGGCCGCGACAGAGCAAGTGGCATGGCGCTCCGTCAGGAGAGGGGACGTCAGGTGGGCCTCGACCACGGCCATTTGAGGCCCCCGCCCCCGCGGGGCCCCTCCTCGTCGAACTCGTACCGCCACCTCACGCGAACCCCGAGCCGCCCGCGGCTCCCCGCACTCACGCGCCGGTACACGAGCACGGTCGGCGGGCCGCCCGCCTCGTCCGGAACGGGGACGCGGTACGTCTTCGGCGGATGCCCGGTCGGCCCGAGCAGCACGGGCAGCACCCGGCCGTCCAGGGGCCCGCCCACGAAGGGGGTGTCTTCGCTCCTCACGGCTCCAGTGTCACCCGGGACCGGGCGCGCCACCCCGGGGGCCCCGACGCGTTCGGGCGCGGCTCAGGCGAGCAGCCCCGACGACCGCCACATCCGCCGCCCGGCACCGCGCAGCACGCCCACGTCGTCGAGGAAGTCCGTCAGCCGCTTGGCGCCCGTCTGCATGACCTCCCGGCGGTGTCCGCTGGCCCGCACCTGTGCCACGGCCTCCGCGCGGTCGAGGCCGACGTCCGTGTAGACCTTCGGGTTGACGAAGGACAGCGCGAAGACCTGCGCGGACTGGCCGGAGGTGACCCCGACCAGCCGCCGCTGCCACGCGGGCGCGGTCACCATCTGGCGGCGCAGCTCCTCGCGCGCGTACCGCACGTGCCGTGCCTCCTCGACCACGTGGATCCGCGTCACGCCCCGCACCAGCGGCTGCACCCGCTCGTCGGGGAATGTCAGGCGCTGCATCCAGTCAAGGATCTCCTCGCCCAGCAGGGTGCTGGCGAAGGAACCCGGGGTCGTCGAGATCGTCTTCATCACCCGGGCCATGTTGTGGTGCAGCCGGGTGACCGCGTACGTGGGCGTGCCGCTCGTCCGTATCAGCCGGGCGAACATCTTCGAGTGCCGGGTCTCGTCGCCGATCTCCGTGAGGGCGTACTGCACATGGGCGCTGGTCACGGGCATGTCGTAGATGTGGCGCACCAGGAGCTGCATCAGGATGATCTCGAACCAGATGCCGAGCGAGGCGAGCGAGGCGGCCTCGTGCCGGGCGAGGTCCATCCGCTGTTCCTCGGGCATCCGGCGCCACAGCGGGGTGTCGTAGAGCGAGACCAGCTCCGGCGGCCAGAACCACTTGTCCGGGGCCGGCGGGGCGTCCCAGTCGAGTTCGGTGTCCGGGTCGAAGGAGTGCTTCACGGAGGCCTCCAGCAACCGTTCGGCCACCTCCTCCCGGTCCTTGAGCAGCCCGAGCGCGTCGCGCAGCACCGCACCGTCGGTCACGACCGTCATTGCCTTCCCCACTTCCTGGTCCGACTGCCGGCGCCACCCGAAGAGGGGTGTTACCGTCGGTCACACCCCATGACATCGCTCCTCGCGGAAGCCGTCAATCCCCTTGGCCAAGGTCCGCGGACGCGGCCGGAGCGGACGGTTCCGCCGCGGACGGCGCGGACACGGCAGGAGCGGGCGCGGACGGCGCCGGAGCGGACGTGCCGGGCGCCGCCGAGGGCGGGAAGGCTGATCGGAGCGTGAAGGCGTGGATCAGCCAGGAGTCGTCGAAGACGGGCACGTCGGTCGCGTCGCCCGAGTCGCTCCGCAACCGCCGGACGAAGCCGTCCGAGCCGTCGGCGACCTCGTTCACGGGGCCCACCGCGGCCGCGAAGTCCTCCGGCACGGGGGAGTCCAGCGGGGCGCGGAGCCGGGCGATGTTGACCTGTGCGAGCTCGAACTCCCCAGCTGTGGGCGTGGGTTCGGTGGCGTTCGAGTCGAATGAAGACATGAACCGGACGACACATCGGTCGGTGCGCGCCGCCGAGGGCCGTCTCACCTCGCGGGCAGCACCGCCTCCATCACCCGCTTCGCGATCGGCGCGGCCAGCTCGCCCCCGCTGACCTCGGCGCCGGCCGCGGAGGTCGTGTCGCGAACCCGGTGGCTGCCTGCCGCCCCTCCTGCTCGCCCTGCCCCTCCTGCTCCCCCTTCTAGGAGCACCGCCACCGCCACCGTCGGACGCACCGCCCCCGCCGGCTGCGCCCACGCGACGAACCAGGCGTACGGCGGGCCGGAGCCGTGCTCGGCGGTGCCGGTCTTGCCGCCGACCGTCGCGCCGGGGATCGCGGCGCGGGTGCCGGTGCCGTTCGTCACCACGCCGGTCATGAGCTCGCGCAGCCTGAGCGCGGTCAGCGGCCTCATCGCGCGCTGCGGCGGCCGGCTGCCCCAGCCCAGCCGGAGCAGGCCGCCGCCCGCGGTGGTCGCGCGGTCCACCAGGTACGGCGCGCGGAGCACGCCGTCGTCGGCGACCGCCGCGGCGACCATCGCCATCTCCAGCGGGGTCGCCCGGGTGTCGAGCTGCCCGATCGACGAGAGCGCGAGCTGCGCGCCGTCCCCCGGTCTGCCGAACGCGCTCGCGGCGGTCCCGAACGGGATCCGGGGCCCCGGCACGCCGAAGCCGAAGCGGCGGGCGGCCGCGGCCATCCCGGACGTCCCCACCCGGGTGCCGAGCCGGGCGAAGACGGTGTTGCAGGACCAGGTGAACGCGTACCGCAGCGAGGCGTTCGCGCACCCGGGCACCTCGTTCGTGAGCGTGCTCGCCGTGCCCGGCAGGCGGTACGGGTCGGGGGAGCGGGTGGCGGCGTCGACGTCGAGGACCGTGCCCGCGTCGAGCGCCGCGGCCGCCGTCACCACCTTGAACGTCGAACCCGGCGGGTACGTACGGCCGGTCGCGCGGCTCAGCATCGGCTGGTCCGGGTCGTGGCTCAGCCGCCGCCAGGCGCGCTCGGCGCCAGGGCCGTTGCCGGACAGCTCTCCCGGGTCGTACGACGGTGACGACACCAGGGCCAGGATCGCGCCGCTCCTCGGGTCCACGGCGGCCACCGCGCCCCTGCGCCCCGCGAGTTGCCGGAACGCCGCCCGCTGCGCCGCCGGGTCCAGCGTGGTGACGACCCGGCCGCCGGGGCTGCGCGAGAGGGTCAGTTCGTGCCACAGGGGCAGCGGCGCGAGCCGCGGTTCGGTCCCGGACAGCACGGCGTCCTCGGCGCCCTCCAGCAGGCTGGTGCCGTACAGCTGCGACGCGAAGCCGGTCACCGGCGCGTACAACGGCCCGTCCAGGTAGGTGCGTTCGTGGCGGAGCTGCTGGTGGGTGTCCCGCGAACCGGTCACCGGGCGGCCGTCGACGATGATGGCGCCGCGCGGCTGCGCGTACCGGGCGATGGCGGGGCGGCGGTCGGCCGCCCGGTGCTCGTCGGCCCCCGCGCCGACGAGCTGGACCCGGGCCGCGTTCACCAGCAGGGCGATCAGGAGCACCGCGCACAGCGCCGCGGACCGCCGGATGTGCGGGGTCATGGCGCCCCCACCGCCTCCACCCGGCGCCACCGCCCCGCGCCGCCGGCCTGGCGGCGCGCCGCGTCGCCCGCGCGCACCAGCAGCGCCACGATCACCCAGTTGGTGACGACCGACGAGCCGCCCTGGGCGAGGAACGGCATCGCCATGCCGGTCAGCGGGATCAGCCCGGTGACCCCGCCCGCGATCACGAAGACCTGGAGCGCCACGATCGAGGCGAGGCCGACCGACAGCAGCCGCCCGAACCGGTCGCGCAGCGCGAGCGCCGTGCGGAAACCGCGCTCCACCAGCAGCCCGTAGAGCAGGAAGAGCGCGGTGAGGCCCACGAGGCCCAGTTCCTCGCCCGCGGTGGCCAGGATGAAGTCGGACTTCGCGGCGAAGCCGACGAGCGCCGAGTGGCCGAGTCCGAGGCCGGTGCCCGTCAAGCCGCCCGCGTCGAAGGCGAACAGCGACTGCGCGAGCTGGCCGGGCCCCCGTCCCGCGTCGACCGTGGCGAACGGGTGCAGCCACACCTCGATGCGCGCGTGCACGTGCGGTTCGAGGCGGCCCACCGCCCACGCCCCGAGTGCCGCGAGGAGCAGCCCGACCGCGATCCACCCGGTGCGGCCGGTGGCCACGTACAGCAGGATCACGAAGAGCAGGAAGAACAGCAGCGAGGTGCCGAGGTCCCGTTCGAACACCAGGACCGCCACGCTCAGCAGCCAGGCCGCCAGCACCGGCCCGAGGGCGCGCCCGGTCGGCAGCCGGCAGCGCCAGATCCGCCGGCCGGAGTGCGCGAGCGCCGTGCCGTGCGCGGCGAGGTGCCCGGCGAAGAAGACGGCGAGCAGGACCTTGGCGAACTCCGCCGGCTGGAGCGAGAGCCCGCCGAGCCGCACCCAGATCCGGGCGCCGTTGACGGCGGGGAAGAACACCGGGACGGTCATCAGCAGCAGCGCGGTCACCGCGGACAGGTAGGTGTACCGCCGCAGCGTCCGGTGGTCGCGCAGCCCGGCCACGACGGCGATGAACAGCGCGACACCGAGCGCCGACCACACGAGCTGGGCGGGCGCCGCCGGACGGCCAGGGGTCGCCAGGTCCAGCCGGTGGATCAGGACGAGGCCGATGCCGTTGAGCAGCACCGCGGTCGGCAGCAGGAGCGGGTCGGCGCCCGGGGCGCGCAGCCGGACGGCGAGGTGCGCCAGCAGCGCGAGTGCCGCCATGCCCCCGCCGTACCAGGCGATCCCGTCGGGCACCGCACCGCTGGTGGCCAGCTCCACGGCGCAGTAGCCGCAGCCGCACAGGAGCAGGGCGAGCAGGACGAGGGCCAGCTCGGTGCCGCGGGAGGGGCCGGGGAAGGGGGCCGTGGCCGCTCCGGTGGGGAGGACCGCCGTCTCCGCGGGGGCAGCGGCGCTCTCCGCGGGTCCGGCCGGGCCGCGGGGCGCCGCCGGTTCGGGCGAGTGCGCTGGTCGGGTCGTTCCCGTCATGCGGGGAACCTAGCAAGCTCTGCCGTTTATTTCCCGTTTTGATCGGTTATCCGCTAAGGGTGTGGAGGTGGGCGGTCCGGCGCGCCGCGCGTGCGGGTCGGGCGGCACGCTCGCGGGGCGCTGCCGGAGAGGGCCTCAGCACCAGCGCGGCGGGGCACCGATGTTGGCGATGTACCGCGCGGAGCCCCAGGCCCAGGTGCCGTCGGTCAGGACGTACCAGAGGTCGTTCCCGTCGACGTTCTCGCCCCGCGTCTTGCAGTAGATGGGGACGACCGCGTTGTAGGGCTCCGTGCGCACGACCGCGCCGCTGCGGTTGGGGGCGTCGCGCAGCAGCAGTCCGGTGCGGGCCGTGACCCGGCCCCAGTAGGTCTGCTGGCCGGTGGTTTCGGAGCTGCCGGTCGTCGCGGTGGCGGGGCCGGTGGCCGTGAGGGCGGCGAGGGCGCCGCCGGCCAGGGCCGTGGCGAGCCGGAGGGCGGGGAACCGCAGGAACATGGAACCTCCTCGGAGGAACGGGGCGGGGTGGGGTGGGGCGGAGGGAAGGCTCAACTGCCTCTCCTCACCGTAGGTTCGCGTCCCGCGGGGCCGCAGGTCGCGCTGAGCCATCGGGGTGCGGGCCGGGTGGTGCACGGTGCGCGGCCGAGAGCCCCACGGCTCACTGCCGCCGCCCGCGGAGGGGCGTAGACGGTGTTGCCCTGGGCCTCGGGGGGACGGTGATGGTGCTGCCCTGGGCCCTGGCGGGACGGCGATGGTGCTGCCCAGGGCTCCGGCGGGACGGCGACGGTGCTGCCCTGGGCCCCGGCGGGACGTCCGAACTCCGCGCCGGGCGGGGTCCCGTGTCCGCGTGCTGTTGTCCGCCGGGTGCCATGGCTGGTCCCATGGTCATCCGGGGTCCGTCTGGACGGGTGGTGCGGCTGAGAGGCGGGCGCCCGCGGGTTACGGTGCTGTGGCGGCGGTCTTCCAAGGAGGCGAGCAGTGCGGTCTTGGCGGTGGCGCAGGGCGGCCCCGGGCGCGGTGGTCCCGGATGCGGCGGCCCCGGGTGGTGGGGCATGAGCGGACTGCGGGTCGTGCCGACCCGCCGGGGCGGCCGGGAGTGGGTGTACGTGTGCCGGCCCGACGGTGCGCACGTCGCCTGGTACGACCGCGAGGCGGCCCGGGTCAGCATCGTGCGCCAGGGCCTCACCGAGGAGGTGCTGCAAGCCCTGCGCCCTTTCCTGAGCGGCGATGTGACGGTCGGCCCGCCGCCGGCGCCCACCGCCTCGGAGCTGGCCCGGCTCGCCCTGCACCCCGACGACGACCTCGCCCCCAACCGCCCGGGGGAGACGCTGCGCGTCGCCCTCGACCGCGAGCCGGCACCGGCCAGGCGGCTGCGCCCCGACCCGCGGCGCCGGGCGCTGGCCGCGGAGGAGGCGGTGGGCGAGGCGCTGGAGCGGATGGAGGGCGCCGGGCACCATGCCCTGCACTCCATCCCGCTGCCCGGCGGCGACCGCATCCACCACCTGCTGATTGGTCCCGCCGGACTCTTCGCCCTGCACACCCTGCCCGCGCACCGGCGCCGGGTGCGCGTCGCCGCGTCCACGGTGGACACCGGACGGGGCAGGCCCGTGCCCCTGCTGGACCGGATCCGCGGGTGCGCCGACCGAGCCGCCCACGTCCTCCAGGTCGAGGTGCGGCCCGTCCTCGTCCTGTTCGATCCGCAGACCGTGCAGATCACGGGGGCCGCGGACGACGTCCGGGTGGTACGGGACAGCGAGCTGCCGGCGCTCGGCGGGCACGGGGTCGTGCTGAAACCGGCGGACGTGGAGTCCCTCTACGCGACGGCGCGCGACCGGCACACGTGGCTGGGGCTCTGACGCCGGCCGGCCGCGGTCGCCGGACCGCTCAGGGCAGCGGACGGGCTCGCTGTGGATCCATCAGCGGGGCCAGCAGGTCCCCGTGCGCCTCCAACCGGGCCGGCACCTCCTGGGCCGTCACCACCAGTTCGGACGGGTCCCGGCAGGCCGCCACCTCGTCCCAGGTCACCGGCGCGGACACGGCGGGCTCGGCGACGGCGCGCAGCGTGTAGGGGGTCGCGGTGGTCTTGGCCGCCGCGTTCTGGCTGAAGTCGACGAAGACCTTCCCCGGCCGCAGGCTGCGCTTCATCAGATGGGTGGCGCGCCCGGCGAGCGCACGCCCCGCCTGCACCGCGAGGCCCCGCGCGTAGGCCGTGACCTGCTTGGAGGGGGCGGGCTCCAGCGGCACGAGCAGGTGCAGGCCCTTCGACCCCGAGGTCTTCGCGAACGCCTCAAGGCCGTCCTCGCCCATCCGCTCGCGCAGCCACAGGGCCATCTCGCAGCAGTCGACAACGGTGGCGGGCGCGCCCGGGTCCAGGTCGAAGACGAGCCGGTCGGCGACGCCGGGCGCGTCCGCGCGCCACTGGGGCGTGTGGAACTCCGTGACGAGGTTCGCCGCCCACATCAGCGTCGCCAGATCCTGCACGAGCACCTGGCGGGTGGGGCCCTCCGCATGGGGGACCTCGGCGGTGCTCACCCACTCGGGCGTGCCCGGCGGCAGGTTCTTGCTGAAGAAGCGCTGGCCCTCGGGGCCGTCGGGGAAGCGCAGGAACGACACCGGGCGGTCCCTGAGCTGCGCCAGCAGCGGGCCGGAGACCGTGGCGTAGTAGTGCAGCATCTCGGCCTTGGTGAAACCGCCGCGGGGATAGAGCACCTTCTCCAGGTTGGACAGCGCGATGCGCCGCCCCTCCACCTCGGTGATCGGCGTCATACGACGAGCGCCCCCGGGAGCACCTGAAATACCATGAAAGCCAATAATACGCCCGTAAGGGTTCGGTGGCTCTGGGCGCCACGGGCCCTGTCCGGCTCCGGGCGCCACGGGCGCTCGCCGCCGCCCGGGTCCACCCCGCCTCCCACCCCGCCTCCCGGAACCACAGCAAAGGTGCGGCATGCGATCCATCTGGAACGGCGCCATCTCCTTCGGGCTGGTCAGCATCCCCATCAAGCTGGTGAACGCCACCGAGAGCCACTCGGTGTCCTTCCGGCAGATCCACACGGAGGACGGCGGCCGGGTCCGCTACCGCAAGGTGTGCGACCTGGAGGGCCAGGAGGTGCCGCAGGACGAGATCAGCCGCGGGTACCAGGCCCCGGACGGCACGATCATCCCGATCACCGACGACGAGCTGGCGGCGCTGCCCGTGCCGACCGCGAAGACGATCGACATCGTCGCCTTCGTGCCGGGCGAGCGCATCGACCCGCTCCAGCTCGGCACCGCCTACTACCTCCAGGCCAACGGGGCGCAGGCGGCCAAGCCGTACACGCTGCTCAGGGAGGCGCTGAAGCGCAGCGGCCGGGTGGCGATCGCCAAGTTCTCGCTGCGCGGGCGGGAGCGGCTCGGCATGCTGCGGGTCGTCGAGGACGTCATCGCCATGCACGGCCTGCTGTGGCCGGACGAGATCAGGGCGCCGGAGCTGGCCGCGCCCGAGACGGACGTGAGGGTCCGGGACGCGGAGCTCGACCTCGCGGACACCCTCATGGACACGCTCGGCGAGGTCGAACTCGACTCGCTGCACGACGACTACCGCCAGGCCCTGGAGGAGCTGATCGTCTCCAAGGCGGAGGGGCGACAGCTGGAACGGCCCAAGGGGGAGCCCGGCGGGGGCAAGGTCATCGATCTGATGGCCGCGCTGGAGAGTTCGGTGCGGGCCGCCGAGGCGGCGGGTAAGGCCGGTACTGCGAAGGGGGGTGCGACGAGGTCCGGGGCGGCGAAGTCCGGGGCCGCGAAGGCCGGGGGGAAGAAGGCTCCGGCCAAGGCGGCTTCCGCCAAGGAGGCTCCTGCCAAGAGGGCTCCCGCCAAGAAGGCTTCGGCGAAGAAGGCCGGGGGCAAGAAGGCGGCTCCGGCCAAGAAGGCCCCGCCCCGGGGGCGGAAGTCCGCCTGAGCGGGCGGTACCGGGTGCGGATGCGGGTGTGCGTGTGGGCGTGGCGCGGCCACGGTTCGCCTGCGGCGGGCTGTCGGGGGGTGCCCCTTGCGGTCTCAGGGGTTGCATCGGTTGGTGGGGGTGATTGCGCCGTTCCCCGCGCCCCTGACGGGGCGGTGGTGTGGGATCGGCTCCGTCCTCGTGTCCCTTACGCGGTCTGGTCCTTGTTGCGGCCGGGGGCGGTGTGGGGCTTGTCCGGGCCGTGGGGTTTCTCTGGTTTGTGGGGGGTTTTCGGGGTCTTGGACGGCGCGGGGGTCTCGGGGATGGGCTCGGGGTCCGACGTGCCGGTGGGGGAGGGGGTGCCGGGCTTCTCGGGCTTGGCGTTCCTGCCCTTTCCGTCCTTCCTCCTCTTGCCCTTGTCGCCCTTCTCCTTCTTGTTCTTGCCGTTCTTCTCGGGCTTCTCCTTGCCCGCCTTCCCGTCCTTCGCCGAACCGCCCGCCGCCGCCGTGCAGTAGGCGCGGAGGTTCCGTTCGCCGCCCGCGGCCCTGACGAGCTCCCGGTAGTCGTCCGGGTGCTTGGCCGCGGCCCTGGCGGGGTCCTTCAGGTAGGCGCGGCAGCGGGCCCGCTCGTGGGCGGGGACCTGGGCGGACGGCGGGCCTCCGGGTGTCCCGTCCGGGCCGTCGGGGTCCTGCTCGTCGGGGCTGGCCGACGGATGGCTGAGGCCCGCCGACGTGGAGGACGAGGGGCGCGAGGCCGGCCCCGGCCCGTCCACGTGGCGCGCCGGCAGCGCGAAGAACGTGGCGTAGGCCGCGCCGCCCAGCGCGCAGGTGGCGACTAACGCCGCGAGCGCGGCACGCCACGCGCCGCCGAACCCCAACAGACGTGCCGGGCGCCAGTCGTCCAGGTGCCGGGAGCGGTCCGGCTTCCCGGCGTCGAGCTTGGCGAGGCGGAAGGCGGCGACCGCGCGCTGCTCGGCCTCCGGGTCGATCTCTTGGGGGCGCTGCACCGCCGCGAGCAGCGCTTCGATGATCCGCTGTTCACGGGGGTCGCCGGACGAGGGGGGCCTGAAAGCGTTCATATCGGCTTCCCCAGCGTATGGGGTCCGCTTTCCGGCACTCCAGTACCCGTCAGTTGCCGGGCCAGGCGCTTGAGGCCCCGGTGGGCGGCCGAGCGGACGGCGCCGGGCCGTTTGCCCAGTACCCGAGCCGCCGCGGGCCCGGTCAGCCCGACCACCACGCGCAGCAGTACCGCCTCCGCCTGGTCCTGCGGCAGCCCCGCGATCAGGTTCAGCGCCTGCCTGGTGGTGATGGACTCGATCGCCTGCTCCTGGGTGTTCTGCCCGCCGGGCAGTTCGAGGACGGCGGGGTCGAGGAACGACGAGCGCGGACGGACTCTCTGGCGGCGCAGGTGGTCCAGCGCGCGGTGCCGGGCGATGGTCGCCGTCCAGCCGCGGAAGCCGCCCGCGTCCCCGCGGAACCGCCACAGATCGCGGGTGATCTCCAACCATGCCTCCGCCGCCACGTCCTCGGCGTCGTCGCCGACCAGGCCGCGCACGTAGCCGAGCACCCCGGGGTGCACCATGCGGTAGACCGTCGCGAACGCCGCCTCGTCCCCTTCCTGAGCGCGGGCGAGGGCGTCTTCCAGTGCCCGGTCCTGTGGTCGTTCGCGGCGGACGTGGCCAGGCTGGTTCACAAGGCCCCTTTTCTCACGGGTACGGCACGGTTCACCATCGCGCGGGACCGCACACCGCTCAGCGTGGGAGGTGCCAAATATCACATGAACCCGGGGCCCTTGTCGCCGTATTGGACAACTCTGCGCCGGGGCCGGCCGTCCCGGAGAGCCGCTGCTCCCCGAGGCCGGCCGGCCCGGGCCGTGAACCGGCAGGTCAGGCGGCGGCCTTCTGGGGCGCCACGGAGCCGAAGTTGTGCACTGCCTGGTAGTAGACCCAGGCCGTCCCGTCGCAGGAGGTCTTGGTGGCGCCGCTGTACGTGGCGCAGACGCGCTTGAGGTCCTCGTAGAGGGCGCTGTCGATCCGGTCCTTGTTGGCCGGGAAGGCGCCGGCGGCCTTGTAGTTGCGGTACCCGAAGTCGTGCCGCGAGCAGGCGTCCTTGAACGGGAAGCCGAAGGGGTTGTCGGGGGAGTCGCTGCAGTAGTCGGTGGACCAGTCGAAGCCGTACGCGGTCCAGGCGCCCTGGTTGTTCCGGGCGGCGATGAAGGAGTTGTAGCTGGCCGCGCTCGTCTGCGTCCAGCTGCTGAGCACCTGGAGCTTGTCGGCGGGGGCGGCGGCGGAGGCGGTGGCGGCGGGCAGCAGGGCGGCGGTCAGGGCGACCACGGTGGTGGCCAGCGGGAGAGCGAATCTGCGACGCATGGTGGCTGACTCCTTTGTGGGGGGACGCTGGTTGCCCGGCGGGGGTCCGCACGGGCGGTCATAGCGTTCGGCGCCACGCTGTCGCCGGCCGGTACGGGGCATGGACGAACAGCGACGCGTCACCGGCGCACAGGTGACGACCGATCGAGTGGCCAAATCCGTTGGAGCGACCTGGACTTACCCCGATGTGACGCGCGTAACTCGCGTCGCGGCCGAGGAATTTACGCGCGTAGCGTCCCGGGCTCCCGCCTTACCGGTACTCGCCTCCGCCGGGGGGAGGAACCTGGCGGCCGCAGTGGTGCAGGTGGTGCAGGTGACCCCGGCGGCCCGGGGTGACTCCGTGCCCGGGTGGCCCCGGCGGCCCGCGGGCCCCTGGGGCCACCCCTCCTGCCCCGGCTCAGACCCTGCGCACGACGTGCAGCAGGTACTCCTTGCGGTTGAGCGGGTTGTGGTCCGTGCGCGAGCGGGTCGGTGCCTCGTCGCGGACCGGCCGGTAGTGGTCGAACGCGTACTCCAGGACTCCCTCGCCGCGGGTCAGCGTCGGCAGCAACTGCTGGAGTCCGTGCAGCCCGGGTTCCCCGAACAGATGCACGCCGGCCGCTGGGGCCTCCAGGCGCACGGGCGCCTCGCCCGGCGAGTGCGCGTCGTGGAGTCAAGATCGTATCGGAGGAGTGTGCGTGAGCCGGGAATTTACGAGGTGTGCGGCAAGCTGCGAGCCGGTGCTCGCAATATCGGGATGCCGGATTTCCACCTGCGGTAACTTGGCTGGTGTGACTGTCCAAGCAATCCAAGAGGTCCGCCTAACGGCCTTCAAGAGCTTCCGTGGCGAGGCTCTGCCGCTGGCTCCGCTGAGCGTGCTCATCGGCCGTAACAGCAGCGGCAAGTCGAATGCGCTTGATGGTCTCGAAGTCCTGTCAAGGCTGGCGCGGGGCGAGGACGTCACCGAGGCGCTGGAGAGCCGCAGTGGTCCCGCGGGACCGGTGCGTGGCGGCCTGGCCGGATGTGTTCCGCACGGCTCGGACGGGTTCTCGCTCGGCTGCACCGTGGCATCGCCGGCCGGGCCTGTCCACCTCGACGTGACCGTACAGGTGGAGCCCGAGGTCCAGATTGTCGAGGAGCACCTGTGGGGGCCGACTGCACGAGGACCTCGTGACCTGCTTGTCAGCGGGGAGCCCAGTCCGCACCTTGGCGACCTCCAGGCCTCGTGGCACAACGGCAAGCGGGGTCCCAACCCGAGCGGCCCGTTCCGCAGCAGCCGGCTGCTCACCTCGCAGCTGCCGCTGCGCATCGTAGGGGAGACCGAGGGAGAGGCGGACACGGTCCGCAGTGCCCAGACCGTGCTGTCCGCCCTGGCTGGGTCGTTCCATCTCGACCCCGTACCTCACCTGATGCGGCAGTATGTGCCCGCGCGGGATACCAGCCTGCGGCGAACGGCCGAGAACCTCTCCGCAGCCGTCGGCGGTATCCAGCGTTCCCACCCCGCCCTGTTCGGGCGGCTGGTGGCGCTGCTCCGAGGCCTCGCCGATCACGACATCGACACGCTCTCCGTAACCAGGTCCGAACTGGGCGATGTGATGCTCGCGCTGGACGAGGGGCCCCTCGGGCTCACTCCGGCCCGGGAAATGAGCGACGGCATGCTGCGCTTCCTGGCAGTGACCGCTTCTCTGCTCACCGGCGGCGGCGGCCTCGATCTGGGGCCCCAGGGAGCACCGGGGGCAGGACCCGCCGATCGGCCACTCACTTTGGTGATCGAGGAACTCGAGAACGGGCTGCACCCCTCGCAGGCGTCCGAAGTGCTCAGGCTCGTCCGGCAGGCAAGCGCGGAGAACTGGACCCAGGTGCTGATCACCACGCATAGTCCGGCCTTGCTGTCCGCGCTGGACAGCAAGGACCACGACGGGGTCGTGGTCTGCTGGCGCGATCGGGCCACGGGCTTGAGTCGGCTGACGAGGCTGACGGAGCTGGACGGATATCCGGCGGCCATGGCGGCCGGCTCACTGGGCGACGTCGTCACGCAAGGTCGGCTCCAGGAACGGGGACGGCGCGACCGAGACTACTCAGAATTCGACAGGATGCTGGGGATCGGCTGAACATGGCTCGCAGGGTCGAATTCGTCGACACGTCCATTCTGTGCAATTTATTGGCGGTCCCTGGTAAATGCCAGGACCGTGAAAAGGTGATCGGTGAATTGCGGAGTAAACGCGAGGCGCGGGATTGCGACCTGCTCCTTCCGGTCACAGCGGTGATCGAGACCGGGAATCACATCGCTCAGTTGGAGGATGGCCACAGCAGGCGTACCTGCGCGGAGAGGTTCGCGGCCGTGTTGCGCACCGTGGTGGAGGGCAAAGCCCCCTGGGCGCTGAACGAGGTGGAATGGGACGCAGCCCACCTCAGCGCCCTGATCGAGGGTGGGAACACGGGCAGCAGCCTGGTGGAACATGCCTGCAACTGGCTTGGTTGTGGCGATTTGAACATCCTCATCGAACGGGATCGCTATCTTGCCCGGACCTCCGGCCTGACGGCGACCATATGGACACTCGACGAGCTGTTGGCGGCATATGCCTGAGGACTCTGGCGGTTCCTCACAGGAGCTGGAGGCGTTCCGTACTGCCCGTCGGCGCCGGTGCCCGGGGAGGGGCGTCACCGGGGCCACGCGAATCAGCCCCGGCGCCGCCCCGCAACCCGCCCCGCGCCCGGCCGAGTTGGCTGCAGGTTCGGGGGTGACGGCGCGGAGGCCGGTCGGGTGAGCGCCAAGGCGCGGGGCGCCGATGGTGTGCCGTTGCGCGTGGCCCCCGTGGGATTGGGCGAGCATGGCCTTGACGCATGCGCCCGTGGCCGCCGGGTACCCGCCGCCCCGGCGCGGCCCCGAGTACGAGGAGGCAGGGTGGCACCGTCGTCCGAGAACCCGTCACGACCCGGGACCGCCGCGGCCGGCACCGAGCCGGACCCGCGCCGCTGGAAGGCGCTCGCCGTCTGCCTCGTCGCCGGCTTCATGACGCTGCTGGACATCTCCATCGTCAACGTCGCCCTGCCGTCGATCCGCGAGGGTCTGCATGCCGGAGTGGCGGAGCTGCAGTGGGTGGTGTCGGGTTACGCCCTGGCCTTCGGCCTGCTGCTGATCCCGTCGGGGCGGATGGGGGACGCGCGCGGCCGGCGTGCGGTCCTGATGACCGGCCTGGTCTGCTTCACCCTCGCCTCCGCGGCGTGCGGCGCGGCACAGTCCAGTTCGTGGCTGGTGGTGGCGCGGGTGGCGCAGGGCCTCGCCGGCGGGCTGATCTCGCCGCAGATCTCGGCGCTGATCCAGCAGATGTTCTCGGGGGCCGAGCGGGGCCGCGCCTTCGGGATGTTCGGCACGGTGGTCGGCATCTCGACCGCCGTGGGCCCCGTCCTCGGCGGCCTGATCATCCACGCCGCGGGGGCGCACGAGGGGTGGCGGTGGGTCTTCTACGTGAACCTGCCGCTGGGCGCCGTCTGCCTGGTGCTCGCCCGCCGGCTCATCCCGGACACCCCGACGGCGGGCCGGCTCACGGTGCGGCGGCTCGACCCCGTGGGCGTCCTGCTGCTCGGCCTCGGGGTGGTCCTGTTGCTGCTGCCCTTCGTGCAGAACCAGCAGTGGCACAGCGACGCCAAGTGGCTGCTGGTGGTGGCCGCCGCGGCGCTGATCGCGGCGTTCGCCGGGTGGGAGCACCGCTGGAGCAACCGGGGCGGGGACCCGGTGCTGCACCTGTCGCTGTTCCGGGTCCGCAGCTTCTCGGCCGGCTCGGTGCTGATCCTTCTCTACTTCGCGGGATTCACCTCCATCTTCTTCATCACCACGCTCTTCCTCCAGAGCGGCCTGCACTACTCGGCCCTCGCGGCCGGCCTCTCCATCACGCCCTTCGCGCTGGGCTCCGGTGTCGCGGCGAGCATCGGCGGACGGCTGGTGGCGCGGTTCGGGCGGTCGCTGGTGGTCGTCGGCCTCACGGTCGTCGCGGTGGGCCTCGGCGGCACCGCGCTCGCCGTGCACATGGTGCCGGACGGCGGGGCCGGCCTGGCGATGGCGCCGCCCCTGCTGGTCGCCGGGCTCGGCAGCGGCCTGGTCATCGCGCCGAACCAGACCCTGACGCTCTCCCAGGTCCCGGTGGCCGACGCCGGAAGCGCCGGCGGCACGCTCCAGACCGGGCAGCGGGTCGGCTCGGCCATCGGCATCGCCGCCGTGGGTGCCGCCTTCTTCGGCGAACTGCGCAGGGCGGGCTGGGCCGCCGCCTACGACCGGGGCCTGCTGATGTCCGTGGTGTTCGTCGTCGCGGCCCTGCTCATCGGCCTCGCCGACACCACGGCGCACCGGCGGGAGCGGCGGCGCGAACTCCCCGTCGGCGGCGGCAGGTCCAGCCTGGACGACCGCCGTTAAAGGGCGCTGCCGCGCCCCGTGGCCGGTGTGCCGTCTTCGTGTGGCCGGGATCGGAGCGGCTTGGCGGCTGCTGTGGCGCCGGCTGTGGCGCTCGCGATGGCGCCGGCTGTGGCTCCGGCGGTTGTGGCGCCGCTGTGCCACGGCTATGGCGGGCCGCTCCCTGGGTACGTCTCCTGTCGTGTTCGCGCCCGCACGTTCCAGGCGGGGCCGCCGGTCCGAGGAGGCAGAGCAGAGTTCATGTCAGACACACCACTGCTGCCCGCAGGCGTGGGGATGTCCCGGCTGCGCGTCTATCCCTGGCAGACCCGGGACCACCTGCACGGCGGATCCCCCCATATGCACCTGACCTGCACCGAGTGCTACGCGGTGCTCGGCGGCCGGGGCGAGCTGCACACCCTCACCGCGGACGGCCTGAGCCGGGTGCCGCTGGCCGCGGGCGACGCCGTGTGGTTCACCCCCGGCACCATCCACCGCGCGGTCAACGTCGAGGACCTCAACGTCCAGGTCATCATGGAGAACGACGGCCTGCCCGAGGCCGGCGACGCCGTGATGACGTTCCCGCCGGAGCATCTGGCGGACCCGGAGGCCTACGCCGCGGCGGCCTCGCTCGGCGACGGCCTGCCCGCCGAGCGGCAGGACCGCGCCCGCGCCCGCCGCGACCTCGCCGTCCAGGGCTTCGAACGGCTGGTGGCGGACGTGGAGCACGGCTCCGGCGAGCTGCTCCAGGAGTTCTACCGGACCGCCGCCGCGCTGGTCGCCGGGCGCCTCGACACCTGGGAGGCGTCCTGGCGTGCCAAGGCGCTGGCGGCGGCGGAGGCTACCGGCGAGCAGATCGCTGCGCTGCGCCGCGGCGATGTCAGTCACCTCGGGCGGGCCCGGGTGGCCCGGAT